>NZ_JXDG01000001.1 GCF_000820515.1 Pseudomonas batumici
GCAAATCTAAAACTGTGGGAGCCGGCTTGCTGGCGATGGCGTCCGCACAAACGACGCATGGCTCAAGGACCTCATCGCTGGCAAGCCAGCTCCTACAGGGGGCCGGCGTTTCTATATAGAGAGAGCAGGGCGGCTAGAGGACGCCCGTTTCGCGCAATGCCTCGACCGTCTCCGGCGCCAAGCCCAGCACCCGCTGCAATACCTCCAGCGTGTGCTCGCCCAATAGAGGAGGGGCGTGACGATACTCCACCGGTGTCGCGGACAACCGGATCGGACTCGCCACCTGGGGCACCAGCCCCGCCAGTGGATGCGGTAACTCCACCGCCAGGCCACGCGCCTTCACCTGGGGATCGGCGAACACCTGCGACAGATCATTGATCGGCCCACACGGCACACCGGCCAGCTCCAACTGCGTCACCCATTCGGCCGTGGTCTTGAACACCGTCGCCTGGCGAATCAATGGAATCAGCACCGCCCGGTTGGCCACCCGCAACGTGTTGCTAGCAAACCGCGGGTCGTCCGCCCACTGCGGCTGACCCGCCACCTCGGCGAACTTGCGGAATTGCCCGTCATTGCCCACCGTCAGAATGAAATCACCATCAGCCGTAGGAAAGTCCTGGTATGGCACGATGTTCGGATGGGCATTACCCAAACGCTTGGGCGCCACCCCGGTGGTCAGGTAGTTCATGGCCTGGTTCGCCAGGCACGCCACCTGCACATCCAGCAGCGCCATGTCGATATGCTGGCCGCCACCGCCCTGATCGCGATGGGCCAAGGCCGCCAGAACGGCCACCGTCGAATACAGCCCCGTAAGGATATCGGTCAACGCCACACCGACCTTCACCGGCCCGGCACCCTCATCGCTCTCGGGCCGACCGGTCAGGCTCATCAGCCCACCCAAGCCCTGGATCATGAAGTCATAGCCGGCACGCTTGGCGTAGGGCCCGGTCTGACCGAAGCCGGTGATCGAGCAATAGATCAGATTCGGGTTGAGCGCCTTGAGCGACGCATAGTCCAATCCATAGGCCGCCAAACCGCCGACCTTGAAGTTCTCGATCAGGATGTCGGACTTGGCCGCCAGCTCACGGACCAGACGCTGCCCCTCGGGCTGGGTGAAATCGATGGTCACCGACTGCTTGTTGCGGTTGGCCGACAGGTAATAAGCCGCTTCCGTCGTGTTCTCGCCGTAGGCGTCCTTCAGGAAGGGCGGCCCCCAGGCGCGGGTATCGTCGCCATTACCCGGTCGCTCGACCTTGATGACCTCCGCACCGAGGTCCGCCAGGATCTGACCGGACCAGGGCCCGGCCAACACTCGCGACAAATCCAGCACTCGCAGATGCGATAGCGCGCCCATGGGCCAAGCTCCTTCTCTTAATAGAACGCCTGGAGGCCGGTCTGGGCACGCCCGAGGATCAGCGCATGGACGTCGTGGGTCCCTTCATAGGTATTCACCACCTCCAGGTTCACCAGGTGACGAGCGACCCCGAACTCGTCGGAGATACCGTTACCGCCCAGCATGTCGCGGGCCATGCGCGCGATATCCAGGGACTTGCCACAGGAGTTGCGCTTCATGATCGAGGTGATTTCCACCGCCGCCGTCCCTTCATCCTTCATACGGCCCAGACGCAGGCAGCCTTGCAGGGCGAGGGTGATTTCAGTCTGCATGTCGGCCAGCTTCTTCTGGATCAACTGCGTCGCGGCCAATGGCCGACCAAACTGCTGGCGATCCAGGGTGTACTGGCGAGCGGTGTGCCAGCAGAACTCGGCAGCGCCCAATGCGCCCCAGGAAATGCCGTAGCGCGCGGAGTTGAGGCAGGTGAACGGGCCTTTCAAGCCACGCACCTCAGGGAAAATGTTCTCTTCAGGGACAAAGACGTTGTCCATGACGATCTCACCGGTGATCGATGCCCGCAGGCCGACCTTGCCGTGAATCGCCGGAGCGCTGAGGCCCTTCCAGCCTTTCTCGAGGACGAAGCCGCGGATGTCGCCGGCATCGTCCTTGGCCCAGACCACGAATACATCGGCGATCGGACTGTTGGTGATCCACATCTTGCTACCGGTCAGGCTGTAGCCGCCGTCGACCTTGCGTGCACGGGAGATCATCGCACCCGGGTCGGAACCATGGTTCGGCTCGGTCAGGCCGAAGCAGCCGATCCATTCGCCGGAGGCCAGCTTCGGCAGGTACTTCTGCTTTTGCGCCTCGGTACCGAACTCGTTGATCGGCACCATCACCAGGGAAGATTGCACGCTCATCATCGAGCGATAGCCCGAGTCGACGCGCTCGACTTCCCGGGCAATCAGGCCGTAGCTGACATAGTTCAGCCCGCTGCCACCGTACTCCACGGGAATGGTCGCGCCCAACAGGCCGACTTCGCCCATTTCGCGAAAGATCGCCGGGTCGGTCTGTTCATGACGGAAGGCTTCGAGAACCCGTGGCGCCAGCTTGTCCTGGGCGAACAGCTGCGCCGTGTCGCGGATCATGCGCTCTTCTTCGGTGAGCTGTTGATCCAGCAGCAGGGGATCGATCCAGTTGAAGCTTGCTTTGGCGCCCATGAGTGAGTCCTCGTGAAGTCAATGAAATGGCCTGGACTGATCCTAGGCCTCGCCCGGTTATCCGGCAAACGAGGATTTCGCATACTCTTGTGCTAATTTCTCACTCCGAAAAGCTTTTAGCCGCTATTTAGCACTGCCTTTAGTGAGGTTGCCGTACATGCGCCGCAAAATCCCCAGCACCACCGCGCTGATCAGCTTCGAAGCCGCGGCCCGCCACGAAAGCTTCACCAAGGCCGCCCAGGAGCTTTCCCTCACTCAAGGCGCCATTTGCCGACAGATCGCCAGCCTGGAGGAGTTTCTCGGCGTCGAACTGTTCCGACGCTCCCGACGGGGCGTAAAGCTGACCGAAGCAGGACTTTCCTACAGCCGACGGGTCGCCACGCAACTGGACGCGGTGGAGCGCGACACCCTGTCGGTCATGGGGCAGCAGGGCGCCAACGTCATCGAGCTGGCCGTGGTCCCGACCTTTGGTACCCAATGGCTGCTGCCCAGGCTCAAGGACTTCCAGCAGCGGCATCCGGAAGTCACCGTCAACCTGACCAACCGGACCCGTCCGTTTCTCTTCGCCGACACCGACTTCGACGCCGCGATCTATTTCGGCGATGCCGACTGGCCGGGTACCGAGTCCCATCGCCTGATGGGCGAGAACCCCATGCCGGTGTGCAGCCCGAGCCTGCTGGGCGACCAACAGAGCCTGAGCGCGGCCCGGATCGCCGAGCTGCCACTCCTGCAACAGACCACGCGCCCCTATGCCTGGCGCCAATGGTTCGACGCCCAGGAGCTGAATGTGCCCCGCGACATGACAGGCCCGCGCTACGAGCTATTCTCCATGTTGGCCCAGGCCGCCATGCACGAGATGGGCGTCGCGCTGATTCCACCCTTCCTGATTCAGCGGGAACTGGAAGAGCGGCGTCTGGTGATCGCCAACCCCAATGCGCTCTCCAGCATCAAGGCGTATTACCTGATGATTCCCGAGCGAAAGGTCGAATCGGCGTCCTTGCGCGCTTTTCGTGACTGGCTGGTGAACCAGGCACAAAGCTACAGCCTGCTTGCTTCAAGGTCTCAAGCCGTTAATTGACTTTGTAGTCAATTATTTTTAAAGCCTACAGATATAACAATATGTCGCTTTTAAACGGACTGTACCGATGCTGGCAAATTTTGCACGAAAGTGCCTGATAGCAAGGCCTGTACCGCCTATTTGCGCCCCATACCGGCTCATTCACGTCACCGATTCGAATTTTCTTCAATTCCAGCCAAAATCCCTGTGAGCCCCTTGTATTATGGGCTCGCGGCGTCCCACTGCGACATTTGGTCACTGTGTGACTTGTAGTTAATATTGCGTCACCTTTCAGAATCTCTTGAAGGGTGTGGTTTTCGCCTGCAAAATGCCGCGCCCCGCCAACAAATCAGGCGGGATCGTGCTGATCGGCCGCTCCAGACGCACCATCCGCAGTGCGCTGGCCTTCTTATAAAAAAGATCACGCAGGAGATTTGACGTGCACATTGGTGTTCCTCTCGAAACCCAGACGGGTGAAACGCGGGTTGCTGCAACCCCGGAAACCATCAAGAAGCTGATCGGCCAGGGTCATAAAGTCACTGTGCAGAGCGGCGCCGGCCTTAACGCCAGCGTTGTCGACAGTGCCTATGAAGCAGCAGGTGCGACCATCGGCGGCGCCAACGATGCCTTTGGCGCCGAGCTGATTCTCAAGGTCGTGGCGCCCAGCGACAGCGAACTGGCGCTGATCAAACACGGCACCGTCCTGGTGGGCATGCTCAATCCGTTCAGCAATGAAACCATTGCCAAACTGGCCGAGTGCGGCATTACCGCTTTTTCGCTGGAGGCCGCGCCGCGCACCTCCAGGGCCCAGAGCCTGGATGTACTGTCTTCCCAGGCGAACATCGCCGGCTATAAGTCCGTGCTGCTGGCAGCCCATTATTATCCGCGCTTCATGCCGATGCTGATGACCGCTGCGGGCACCGTGAAGGCCGCCCGCGTGCTGATCCTCGGCGCCGGCGTGGCCGGCTTGCAGGCCATCGCCACCGCCAAGCGCCTGGGGGCGGTGATCGAAGCCTCGGACGTGCGGCCGGCGGTGAAGGAGCAGATCGAGTCGCTGGGCGCCAAGTTCGTCGACGTCCCCTACGAGACCGATGAAGAGCGCGAGTGCGCGGTCGGGGTGGGCGGTTACGCCCGGCCGATGCCCGCCAGCTGGATGCAGCGCCAGGCCCTGGCGGTGCACGAGCGCGCCAAGCAGGCCGATATCGTCATTACCACCGCGCTGATTCCCGGGCGCAAGGCACCGGTGCTGCTGAGCGCCGAGACCGTCGCGCAGATGAAGCCGGGCTCGGTGGTCATCGACCTGGCCGCCGCCCAGGGCGGTAACTGCCCGCTGACCGTCGCCGATCAGGTCGTGGTCGAGCATGGCGTGACCATTGTCGGTCCGACCAACCTGGCCGCCCAGGTCGGCGCCGACGCCTCGGCGCTGTACGCCCGTAACCTGCTGGACTTCCTGAAGCTTGTCTTCACCAAGGAAGGCCAGTTCGAGATCAACCTGGAAGACGACATCGTCGCCGCGTGCCTGATGTGCCGCGACGGTCAGATCGTGCGCAAGAACGGCTGAGGATAACAATAATGGAAGACATGCTGATCTCCCACGGCATCTACAACCTGATCATCTTCGTGCTGGCGATTTATGTCGGTTATCACGTGGTCTGGAACGTTACACCCGCACTGCACACGCCGCTGATGGCGGTGACCAATGCCATCTCGGCGATCGTGATCGTCGGCGCCATGCTAGCGGCGACTTTGACCGTGACGCCGCTGGGCAAGACCATGGGCACCCTGGCCGTGGCGCTGGCGGCCGTGAACGTGTTCGGTGGCTTCCTGGTGACCCGCCGGATGCTTGAGATGTTCAAGAAAAAAGCCCCGAAAGCCGTAAAAGAAGAGGCGCCCAAGTCATGAGCATGAACCTCGTCACGACGCTCTACCTGATCGCGTCGATCTGCTTCATCCAGGCCCTGAAAGGCCTGTCGCACCCGACTTCGTCCCGTCGCGGCAATCTGTTCGGCATGCTCGGCATGGCCCTGGCCATCGTCACCACCGTGGGCCTGGTCTTCAAACTCGGCTCGGAGCTGGCCACCACCGGCATCGGTTACGTGATCGTCGGCCTGCTGATCGGCGGCACCGCCGGTTCGATCATGGCCAAGCGCGTCGAAATGACCAAGATGCCGGAACTGGTCGCCTTCATGCACAGCATGATCGGCTTGGCCGCGGTCTTCATCGCCATTGCCGCCGTGGTCGAGCCACAGTCGCTGGGTATCGTCAAACAGCTGGGCGATTCGATCCCGGCCGGCAACCGCCTGGAGCTGTTCCTTGGCGCCGCCATCGGTGCCATTACCTTCTCCGGCTCGGTGATCGCGTTCGGCAAGCTCTCGGGCAAGTACAAGTTCCGCCTGTTCCAGGGCGCACCGGTACAGTTCGGCGGCCAGCACAAGCTGAACCTGTTGCTGGGCCTGGCCACCCTGGGCCTGGGCGTGACCTTCATGCTGACCGGCAACCTCAGCGCCTTCGCCCTGATGCTGGCCCTGGCCTTCGTCATGGGTGTGCTGATCATCATCCCCATCGGCGGCGCCGACATGCCGGTGGTGGTGTCGATGCTCAACAGCTACTCCGGCTGGGCCGCGGCGGGGATCGGCTTCTCGCTGAACAACTCGATGCTGATCATTGCCGGCTCCCTGGTGGGCTCGTCCGGTGCGATCCTCTCGTACATCATGTGCAAGGCCATGAACCGCTCGTTCTTCAACGTGCTGCTCGGTGGCTTCGGCAACAGCGCCGACGCGGCGGGCCCGGCCGGTGCGAAGGAAGCCCGGCCGGTGAAATCCGGCTCGGCGGATGACGCCACCTTCCTGCTGACCAACGCCGACAGCGTGATCATCGTCCCCGGCTACGGCCTGGCGGTGGCCCGCGCTCAGCACGCGCTCAAGGAGCTGACCGAGAAGCTGACCCACCTTGGCGTGACCGTGAAGTACGCGATCCACCCGGTGGCCGGGCGCATGCCCGGGCACATGAACGTGCTGCTGGCCGAGGCCGAAGTGCCTTACGACCAGGTGTTCGAGATGGAAGACATCAACTCCGAGTTCGGCCAGGCCGACGTGGTGCTGGTGCTCGGCGCCAACGACGTGGTCAACCCGGCGGCCAAGAACGATCCGAAATCGCCGATTGCCGGCATGCCGATTCTCGAGGCGTTCAAGGCCAAGACCGTCATCGTCAACAAGCGCTCCATGGCCAGCGGCTACGCCGGCCTGGACAACGAGCTGTTCTACCTCGACAAGACCATGATGGTCTTCGGCGATGCGAAGAAGGTCATCGAGGACATGGTCAAGGCCGTCGAATAAAACCCTGCTTCAGCGCAATACCGAAAACCCCAGCCTTTATTAGGCTGGGGTTTTTCTTTGCCCGCAAAAAACCGACCAAAGGCGCTGAATCGCCGGCCGGCATTCGACCTTGGTCGCGCGGCGAAACTTTTTGAAACCTCTAGACTGCGCATCTTGCTTCCGTTGCCTGAGATAACACGCCATGTACCGTGATCGTATTCGCTTGCCTTCGTTGTTGGACAAGGTCATGGGCGCAGCCGATGCTGCCGCCCTGATTCAGGACGGCATGACCGTCGGCATGAGCGGCTTCACCCGCGCCGGTGAAGCCAAGGCCGTGCCCCATGCACTGGCCGAACGCGCCAAGACGTCGCCCCTGAAAATCACCCTGATGACCGGTGCCAGCCTGGGCAACGACCTCGATAAACAGCTCACCGAAGCCGGCGTGCTGTCGCGACGCATGCCGTTCCAGGTGGACAACACCCTGCGCAAGGCGATCAACGCCGGCGAAGTGATGTTCATCGACCAGCACCTGTCGGAAACCGTCGAGCAACTGCGCAACAAGCAGCTCAAGCTGCCGGACCTGGCGGTGATCGAAGCCGTGGCGATCACCGAAGCGGGGCATATCGTGCCGACCACCTCGGTGGGCAACTCGGCCAGTTTCGCGATCTTTGCCAAGCAGGTGATCGTCGAGATCAACCTGGCGCACAATCCGAACCTGGAAGGCCTGCACGACATCTATATCCCCAGCTATCGCCCGACCCGCACGCCCATCCCGCTGGTGAAGGCAGACGATCGCATCGGCAGCACCGCGATCCCGATCGACCCGGCCAAGATCGTCGCCATCGTGGTGACCAACCAGCCTGACTCGCCTTCCACCGTGACCCCGCCGGACAGCGACACCCAGGCCATCGCCGACCACCTGATCGCCTTCCTTAAAGAAGAAGTGGCCGACGGCCGCATGACCAACAAGCTCGGCCCGCTGCAGGCCGGTATCGGCAACATTGCCAATGCGGTGATGTGCGGCCTGATCGACTCGCCGTTCGAAGACCTGACCATGTACTCCGAGGTCCTGCAGGACTCGACCTTCGACCTGATCGACGCCGGCAAGCTGTCCTTCGCCTCCGGCAGCTCGATCACCTTGTCGAGCCGGCGCAACAGCGATGTGTTCGGCAATCTGGAGCGCTATAAAGAGAAGCTGGTGCTGCGCCCGCAGGAAATCTCCAACCACCCGGAAGTGGTGCGGCGCCTGGGCATCATCGGCATCAACACCGCCCTGGAGTTCGACCTGTACGGCAACGTCAACTCCACCCACGTCTGCGGCACGCGGATGATGAACGGCATCGGCGGTTCCGGCGACTTCGCCCGCAACGCGCACCTGGCGATCTTCGTCACCAAGTCCATCGCCAAGGGCGGGGCGATTTCCAGCGTGGTGCCCATGGTCAGCCACGTCGACCACACCGAGCATGACGTGGATATCCTCGTCACCGAAATCGGCCTGGCCGACCTGCGGGGCCTGGCGCCACGGGAACGGGCGAGGGCGGTGATCGACAACTGTGTGCACCCGGACTACCGCGAAGCCCTGAACAGTTACTTCGACCGGGCCTGTGCCCTGGGCGGCCACACCCCGCACATCCTCCGTGAAGCACTGAGCTGGCACATCAACCTGGAAGAAACCGGGAAAATGCTGCCGAGCTGATTGATACAGTTGGCCGCTGACGCAAACACAGTTTCGTCAGCGGTCCTGAGCTTTTCGACAATCTGAAAAAAACTGTACTGCTGTACCGGTCATTTCCCACCTTGAATCACCTCGAATCCCACTCCGCCGCACAAAAATGCACCAACTTGAGGCAGACAGGTACAGTTGCCTCACTTTCGAGCAGTACAGCACCTATAAACAGTTAACTGAGCCCTCACAATACAGGTGAACTGTATCTAGAGAGACTAGGCAAAGAGGAGGATCATTGGCTCCAGTTAAACCACTACCTAATCCCGCCACAAGCGGAAGGATGCTAACCATGGAACGTACACTCAGTTCCGACCTGTTCTACGACAACACCGCTACCAACGCTCAAGCTTCCCTGCCTCTGCGCGTTCTCGCCAACCTGATGCTGTGGCAGCGCCGTATTGCCAGCCGCCATCAACTGGCTCGCCTGGATTCGCGTCTGCTGGCCGATGCCGGTATCAGCGAAGCACAGCGCTACGAAGAGTTGAGCAAGCCGTTCTGGCGCTAAGCAGCGCTCGCTGGCCCTGACCCACCGGGTCCACCGCCAGCACCCGAATTGAAAAAACAGAGCCCGTCGCGGGAAACCGCGACGGGCTTTGTCGTTTTCGGCGGTTTGATTTCGGGATGAGCCTGCGAAAACACCTGACAGGTACAGTTTTTAATTAACTAAAATCAACCAGTACAATTTTATAAACCCCGAACGAAAGCCTCTAAACCGCGCATCAGCCGACGAAACCCGCTTTCAGCTTGACGGGAACTCGGCCTAATATCGTGGTCATAAGTAGCCCGCAGCGCGGAATAAGCGTCTGAGGTTCATCATCCATTAGGGTTTGAGTGGCTGTTTTTGTTCGGTGCCACTGTTCCTCTTCATCCTCAGGAGATTCACCATGTCCCGCCTTCGCCTGCTCAGCGCCGCCGCCCTGTTGACCCTGGCCAGCGCCGCCAACGCCAGCAGCTTCATCGCCACCACCGATGCAGTGGTCGGCGCCCTCAAGGCCACCTCCGATGCCACGTCCGATGCCACCGCGTCGTTGCGTGACAACAAGATCGTGCGCGCGGCCCAGGATGATGCCGCCAGCTTCGTCGCCAGCAATGGCCAGATCCGCAGCGTGAAGCTGGAAAGCGCCTTCGACACCATCCGCCGCCAGGCACCGCAGTTGCAGGCCAGCGATGCCGAGTTGGCCCAGGCGATCCTGGCGATCTGACACCCCGGCGCACAGGCCGTACAGTACGCCAGCCTGGAATCAGCCCTGGCGTACGCCAAACCCAGCCAAAATTTCATGCCCGCGACCTTGAACTGGACCAGGCAGCTCCCGTCCAATAGTCACTTTGCATTTCCGGAGACCTTCCATGCGTACCCCCCTGATCGCCACCGCCCTCGGCCTGCTGTTGCTGACCGACGTGGCTTCGGCGCACACCCTGGTGGCTACCAGCAATATGCTCGTACGGGCTACGGGCCGCACCCTCGACTTCACCTCGGACACCACCACCTCGATCCGCGACGCGAAAGTGGTCCGCGAAGCCCACGACGACGCCGCCAGTTTCGTCGCCAGCCGCGGCGATATCCGTGGCGCCCACCTGGAAGCCGCCTTTGCCGCCCTGCGCACCCAGGTGCCGGAAGCCCGCGACGCCAGCGACCAGGACCTCGCCGAAGCCATTCTCGCCCTGTGAGACGACTCGCCGGCGGGTTGCTGACCTGCGCCCTGTTGCTGTTCGGCAGCGCGGCCCAGGCCAGCCTGCAATTGCACCTCAAGACAGAAGGTCTGAGCCCTGCCGAACAACAGGCCAGCCAGACACTGATCGATGAGGCCATGGCCCATCTGCCGCCACGCTTTATCGAGCAACTGGACCGCCGTATCGATGTCGCCTGGTCGACCCAGATGGCGGACAACGCTTACGGCGAGGCTTCGCTGGTCTCGGAAGTGGACCTCAATCGCGCCCTGCTGCCCGGCCTGGTGGACGGTTCGGCCGCGACGAAAAAGACCCACCGCCCCCACGGCACGGTACGCGAGGAAATGCTCGCCACCGTCCTCCACGAGCTGACCCACATCTATGACCGCGCCCGCTTGTGGCCCGACGCCGAACGGACGCTGATCCGGCGCTGCACCCAGCAGGACAGCAATACCGGACTGGTCGGCCTGCCTGATCGTTGCCGGGGCCAGACCGGCCGGCGTTTCACCCTCAGCGACGACCCGCGCCTGCTGGACCTCGCCGGCTGGCAACAAGCGGTCGGCAGCCGTGGCCAGCGGGAACAGCACAACGGCCAGGTCGTCCGCAGCCCGGATATCTACGAGACCACCAATCCCAAGGAGTTCGTCGCGGTCAACATGGAGTACTTCCTCCTCGACCCGGCCTACGCCTGTCGCCGCCCGGCGCTGTATCGCTACTACCAGGAACGCTTCGGCTGGGCGCCGCCGGCCAAGGATGCCTGCGACAAGGCCTTCCCGTTCCTCAACGCCGGCAATGACTTCGGCAAGACGCCCCTGGGCAGGATCGACCCCGAACGTGTCTACGAAGTCGACTACCTGCTGGCCGAAGCCAACCAGAACTGGGTCAGTCGCTGGGGTCACAGCATGCTGCGCCTGGTGATCTGCGCCCCCGATCGACCACGCGGGCCGGATTGCCGGCTGGACCTGGACCAGCATCTGGTGCTGTCCTATCGCGCCTTCGTCAACGACGTCCAGCTCTCGACCTGGGGCGGCCTGACCGGCGCCTACCCGTCGCGGCTGTTCGTGTTGCCACTGTCCCAGGTCATCGACGAATACACCAAGACCGAACTGCGCAGCCTGGCCTCGGTACCGTTGAAGCTGTCGCGCCAGGAAATCGAGGAAGTGGTCGAGCACGCCGCCGAAATGCACTGGAGCTATGACGGCAACTACTACTTCATCAGCAACAACTGCGCCGTGGAGACCTTGAAGCTGTTGCGCAGCGGCAGCGACAACGCCCAGCTCCAGGGCCTGGACAGCATTGTCCCCAATGGTTTGCTGCAGGTGCTCAAGGGCCGTGGCCTGGCCGACACCAGCGTGCTCGACGATCCCCGCGAGGCCTTGCGCCTGGGCTACCGCTTCGACTCCTACCGTGATCGCTACCAGGCCATGTTCGATGTCCTGCGCAAACAGTTGCCGATCAAGCAGGAGACCGTCGAGGACTGGTTGTCGCAACCCGCCGAAGCCCGTCGCCCGTGGTTTGCCCAGGCCAACCTGCGCGCCAGCGCCGCCATGCTGCTGCTGGAGCAGGCGAGCTTTCGCCGGCAGTTGCTGCTGGCCCAGGACGAGGTGAAGCAGAAGTACCTCGGTGCCCGCGACCTCAAGGACAACGCCATGGACAAGGCCAACCGCACGTTGCAGGAGATCCTCGCCAACAGCGGCTACCTCAGTCGCCCGGCGGAATTGCTCGGCAGCAGTGGCTACGGCTTGCCGCAACCGTCCGAGTGGCAGCGCCTGGAAGCCGAAAGCAAGCAGCGCCAGCAGCAATTGCAGCGCCTGAGCGGCGATCTGGACAAGGAAATCCGCAAGCTGCTCGAGCCGGCCCGGGAAGCGCAGATCGAGGCCAGCGAAGCCAACCTGAAGCTCGTCGGCGAACACCTGCGGGCGCTGCACAAGGCGGCGGGCGGGCTGGAGCTGCCTTGACAGCACCGCCGTAGCGGCGGTCGGACTTCAGAGCCTGAAGCCTGGCGCCGAGACGGCCCCAACACTCGTACAAAGGAATACACATGGAATGGCTGACCAACCCGGAACTCTGGGTTGCCTTTTTCACCCTGACCGCCCTGGAGATCGTCCTGGGTATCGACAACATCATCATGATCTCGATCCTGGTCGGCCGCATGCCCAAGCACATGCAGCAGCGCACGCGGATCTTCGGCCTCGCCCTGGCGATGCTCACCCGGATCCTGCTGCTGCTGTCCATCACCTGGGTCATGCGCCTGACCGACGATCTGTTCGTGGTCTTCGGCCAGGGCATTTCCGGACGTGACCTGATCCTGTTCTTCGGTGGCCTGTTCCTGCTGTGGAAAAGCTCCCAGGAGATCTACCACGGCATGGAAGGCGAGGAAGAAGCGGGCGAGGGGCCGAAAGGCAAGGGCGGCAATTTCCTCTACACCATTATCCAGATCGCCATTATCGACATCGTGTTCTCCCTCGACTCGGTGATTACCGCCGTGGGTATGGTTTCCCATGTGCCGGTGATGATCGCCGCGATCGTGGTGGCGGTGCTGGTGATGATGCTGGCCTCGAAGACCATCGGCGACTTCATCGACAAGCACCCGTCGCTGAAGATGCTCGCGCTGTCGTTCCTGATCGTGGTCGGGACCGTGCTGATCGCCGAAGCCTTCGACGTGCACGTGCCCAAAGGCTACGTCTACTTCGCCATGGCGTTCTCCCTGGCGGTGGAAGCGATCAACATCAAGATGCGCACGGCCATGCAGAAAAAGAAGCAACGGCACGAGGATGTGGCGGGTCAATAACCCTGACCACATTGTGACATTTTTGTTTCGGGCCGACGCCCGCCATGCGATGCTGGCGCTCGGCCAAATCACCAACTACAGCTTAAGGACAAGACGTAGAAAAGGCGTACGACCCATCCAAACTTGCCCCCATGGGGCACCGATCATCCCAGGGGGCCCACCATGCTGACCCTGCTCGATCTGCTTTCCGCCGTGACCCTGCTGGTCTGGGGCACGCACATCGTCCGCACCGGCATCCTGCGGGTGTACGGTTCGAACCTGCGCCACCTCATCGGCCGCAACATGTCCAGGCGCCCGCTGGCCTTCCTCGCCGGGATCCTGGTCACCGCCATGGTGCAGAGCAGCAACGCCACCGCCATGCTGGTGACCTCCTTCGTCGGCCAGGGTCTGATGACGCTGACGCCGGCCCTGGCAATCATGCTCGGCGCCGACGTTGGGACCGCATTGATGGCCCGGGTGCTGACCTTTGACCTGTCCTGGCTGTCGCCGCTGCTGATCTTCCTCGGGGTGATCTTTTTCCTCTCGCGCAAGCAGACCCGTGCCGGCCAGCTCGGTCGCGTCGGCATCGGCCTGGGGCTGATCATCCTCGCCCTGCAACTGATCGTCGAAGCCGCCGCGCCCATCACCCATGCCCAAGGGGTGAAAGTGCTGTTCGCCTCCCTGACCGGCGATATCCTCCTCGATGCGCTGGTGGGCGCGCTGTTCGCGATGATCTCCTACTCCAGCCTGGCCGCCGTGCTGCTGACCGCCACCCTGGCCGGCGCCAAGGTGATCGGCCTGCCGGTGGCCATCGGCCTGGTGATCGGCGCGAACATCGGCAGCGGGGTGCTGGCCTTTCTCGGCACCAGCATGCAGAACGCCGCCGGTCGCCAGGTGGCCCTCGGCAGCCTGCTGTACAAGCTGATCGGCCTGCTGTTGATCATCCCGGCGCTCAAGCCGCTGGCGCACTGGCTCGACAGCCTCGACTTCAGCCGCCAGGAACTCGTCATCGGTTTCCACCTGCTCTACAACACGGTGCGTTGCCTGGTGCTGCTGCCCAGTATCGGTCCGATGGCCCGGCTCTGTACCTGGTTGTTGCCGGAACGACCCGAGGTCAACGGCAAGGCCAAGCCCCGTCATCTCGACCCCACCGCCCTCGACACCCCCAGCCTGGCGCTGTCCAACGCGGTGCGGGAAACCCTGCGCATCGGCGATCTGATCGACAGCATGCTCGAAGCCATGCTCAATGTGCTCAACGGCAAGCAGACCGCCATCGCCATCGAGATGCGCCGCCTGAGCGACGACGTCGAGGTGCTCTGCAGCGCGGTCAAACTCTATCTGGCGCAGATGCCCCGCGAGGACCTCGGCGACCAGGACAGCCGGCGCTGGGCGGAAATCATCGAACTGGCGGTCAACCTGAAGCTGGCGGCGGACCTGATCGAGCAGATGCTGCGCAAGGTGCAACGGCAGAAGACCTCGCAACGTCGCTCGTTTTCCGAGGATGGCCTGGAGGAGCTGGCCGGGCTGCACCGGCAACTGATCGAAAACCTGCGCCTGGGCCTCACGGTGTTCCTCGGCGCCGATCCCCACAGCGCCAGGCAACTGCTGCGGGAAAAACGCCGCTTCCGCGCCCAGGAACGGCGCCTGGCCCACGCCCACGTCAGTCGCCTGCAGCGCGGAATCGTGCAGAGTCTGGAAACCAGCTCGCTGCACCTGGAGCTGATTGCCGACATGAAACGCCTGAATTCGCTATTCTGCGGCAGCGCCTATGCGGTGCTGGAAGCCGCCGAGACCGGCGCACTGGCCTTGGAAGACCTCGACGATACCAACCCATCGTCTTGAACGTCCGGGGTTCGATCCTTGTCTGTGCCTGGGAACCTGTCTTCGGAAAATGCTCATGCGTTGCCTGCTGTTCGTTTGCCTGCTGCTCAATACCCTTCATGCCGGCGCCCTCGATCGCTTCCAGATCGAGGGCTATCAATTGCCCAATGGCCTGCAACTGCTGCTCAAACCCGGCAGTGAACGCGGTCATGTGGCGATCCGCCTGGTGGTGGGCGTCGGTTTCGACGATTTCTCCTGCGCCGACAAGGAGCTGCCGCACCTGCTCGAACACTTGCTGTTCAGTGGCGTCGACGCCAGCGGCGAAGGCGGGCTGGAAGAACGCATGCAGGCCCTGGGCGGTGAATGGAACGCCTACACCAGCAACGCCGACACCACCTTCGTGATCGAGGCCCCGGCGCAAAACCAGCGCAAGATTCTCGACCTGCTGCTGGAGATACTGACGCGTACCGAGCTCAGCGATAGCGCCATCGCGGCTGCCAAACAGGTGGTGGAGCGCGAGGAGGGCGGCCATTACTCGCATCTGCAGCGCTGGCTCGACAACCAGGACCTCGGTCATACCGCCAGCAACCAGCTGGCGGTGGAGCTGGGCCTCAAATGTGCCGAGCGCGCCGATGTCCGGCACCTGACCCGCGAACAGCTGGAGGCCGTGCGCAAGAACTGGTACGCCCCGAACAACATGACCCTGATCATGGTCGGCGAACTGGACCGCCTGCTCCCGGCTTACCTGGACCGGGCCTTCGGCGCGCTGGAGCCGATCGAACCCAACGACCACCCGTCGCTGCCGGAAATCCATGGCCGGGCCGCCGCCGCGCAACGCGATCTGCCGCGCGGCTGGGTCGGCAATGGGGCGAAACTGCATTGGCTGTTCCCGGAGCCGGTACTGGAAGGCCAGCCCGACGAAACCCTGGACCTGCTCAAGGACTATCTGGACTGGGCGCTGTACCGGCGCTTGCGCCTGGATCACAGCCTGTCCTACGGCCCCTGGAGCGAACGCGAAGTGCTCGGCGGCGTCGGCTTCTTCAGCGTCAATGCCGATGTCGAACGCGACAACCTGGACGAGGCCCGACAGGTGCTGGAGCAACTCAAGGCGCAGCTGCTGAAGGACGGCCTCGACCCGGAGACCTTCGAACGCTTGCAACAGGCCGCCATCGCCCGCCAGGCCTGGGCCGTACAGGGCAACAGCGCCCTGGCCGACTATTACTGGGGCGCCCTGGGGGACTATGAGGACGGCCATTTTGCCGACCCGGCCCAGGCCCTGCGGGCGGTGACGCTCGAGCAGGCCAACCAGGCGCTGCGCCAGTTGTTCAAGCAGCCGGGCTACCTGCGGATTGAAAAGCCGTTGCTCAGCGATGAGCAACTCGTCGGCCTGGGTGCCGTCCTGGCGGGCTTGATGCTGATCGGGCTGCTGCGCTGGCGAGCGTATCGACGCCGCTAGGCCATGAAAAGGCCATCAGCGGCACGACTAATCGCGCCTGAAACGGTATTGTGTCGCGATCTTTCAACCGCCCGGACTGTGAACCACCGAATGCCGAACTGGACCCTGCCTATCCAGCGCCTTCTTGCATTGATGAAGCGCTATCCCGGGGTCATCGCCGCCTACGGTTTCTGCTCCGGTATCGGCAGCTTCATCCTGGTCGATCGCCAGCAGAGCATGGCCAGCTGGATCGCGGTGATCCTGCTGGTGAGCTGGCTCTGGCTGATGCTGGAGAACGTCTTCACGCAGTTTTTCAGCCGGGTGTTCAAGCGCGACATCCCCGAGCCGCTGCTGCGCTATGCCACGCAGATGATCCACCAGGAAAGCCTGTCCTTCGTCCTGCCGTTCTTCTTCATCACCACCACCTGGAACAGCGGCCAACTGGTGTTCACCGGCCTGCTCGGCGCGGCGGCGCTGGTCTCGATCATCGACCCGCTGTACTACGACTGGCTCTCGCCCAAACGCTGGCTGCTGCTCGGACTGCACACCCTGACCCTGTTCGCCGCGCTGCTCACCGCGCTGCCGATCATCCTGCACCTGACCACCGCCCAGAGTTACCAGCTGGCCCTGGGCACCGCGCTGCTGCTGTCGATCCCCAGCCTGGCGGTGAGCCTGCCGCTGCGCAGTTGGCGCGGCGGCTTGATGCTGGTCGGCGTGACCCTGGCGATTGGCAGCGCGGGCTGGTTCCTGCGCTCGTGGGTGCCGCCGGCGACCCTGTGGATGACCCAGGTCGCGGTGACCACCGAGTTGCAGGACCGCACCCCGGGCGAAGGCCTGGACGAAGTCAGCACCAGTCAGGTGCGCAAGGACGGGCTCTACGCCTACACCGCGATCAACGCGCCGCGCGGACTGGACGAGCGGATCTACCATGTCTGGCAGTTCAACGGCCAGGAGGTCGACCGAATCGCCCTGGATATCCATGGCGGACGCAAGGAGGGCTATCGCGCCTGGTCGCACAAACAGAACTTCCCGGCCGCCCCCACCGGCAACTGGCAGGTGCGGGTGCTTACCGAGGACGGCCAGATGCTCGGCGTGCTGCGCATCAAGGTAACGGACACAGCACACTCTCACTAGAGATCAGGAGTCGGATCGTGCTATTACAGACTCCAGTACCTATGCCTGTTAAGCACGGAGTCGTCGATCATTAGCGCAACAGCCGGCACCGCCCAACTGGATACCTCGAGCAGTCCTGCGCGCCTGCGGATCAGCGGTGACTGGACGCTGGCCCATTACGCCGACCTGAAACGGCGCGCCGCCCATCTGCTCGGGCAGTACGACGCCAGCACCGACATCGACCTCAATGACCTCGGTGCCCTCGACACTGCCGGCGCTTCGCTGCTGGTGGAGCTGCTGGGTGCCGAACGTCTCGGCCGCTCGGCCGAGCACCCGAACTGTCGCCTCGGTGCCGCCGAGCGGGCCCTGCTGCAAACCGTGTATTGCTCGCTGGCGGATTTCTGCGAACCGGTCCGGGAGCCCGAAGTGGCGGCAGGCATCCAATTGCTGACGCGCATCGGCCGGGCCGTCGATCTCGTCTGGCAAGACACCCTGCAACTGCTGGGCTTTATCGGCCTGATCCTGGAAACCCTGGTGCGCGGCCTCTTTCACCCGCGGCGCTGGCGGATCACCCCGACCGTCGCCCATATCGAACAGACCGGCCTGGACGCCGCGCCCATCGTCGCGCTGTTGACCTTCCTGGTGGGCGCCGTGGTGGCGTTTCTCGGGGCCACTGTGCTGAAAAGCTTCGGCGCCAGTGTCTTCACCGTGGACCTGGTGGCGTTCTCCTTCCTGCGCGAGTTCGGTGTGCTGCTCACCGCCATCCTCATGGCCGGTCGTACCGCCAGCGCTTTCACCGCGCAGATCGGCTCGATGAAGGCCAACGAGGAGATCGACGCCATTCGTACCCTGGGCCTGGACCCCATGGAGCTGCTGGTGCTGCCACGAGTCCTGGCCCTGCTGATCGCCCTGCCGATGCTGACTTTCCTGGCGATGCTCTGCGGCATTGTCGGCGGCGGCGTGGTCTGCGCCTTGGCGCTGGGGATCTCGCCGGCAATGTTCCTGTCCTTGTTGCAGGCCGATATCGGCATCCAGCATTTTTTCGTGGGCCTGGTCAAAGCGCCGCTCTTCGCCTTCCTGATCGCCGCCGTCGGCTGCCTGGAAGGCTTCAAGGTCAGCGGCAGCGCCGAGTCGGTCGGGGCCCACACCACCTCCAGCGTGGTGCAGTCGATCTTTATCGTGATCATGCTGGATGCCGTCGCCGCATTGTTCTTCATGGAGATGGGCTGGTGAGCCGGCCGCCACGGGCGCCGAGCGAGGCGGTGATCGAAGTGCGCGGTCTGGGCAATCGTTTCGGCAGCCAGAGCATCCACGAGAACCTCGACCTGGACCTGTACCGGGGCGAAATCCTCGCCGTGGTCGGCGGTTCCGGCAGTGGCAAGTCGGTGTTGCTGCGCAGCATCGTCGGCCTGCGCAAACCCAACGAGGGCAGCGTGCGGGTGTTCGGCCAGGACCTGCGCAGTCTCCCGGAACAGGCGCGCTCCCAGGTCGAACGACGCTTCGGCGTGCTGTTCCAGATGGGCGCGCTGTTTTCCTCGCTCACGGTCAGCGAGAACGTCGCCCTGCCATTGATCGAACACGCCGGCCTCAGTCGGCGCGATGCCGAGCACCTGGCGGCGGTCAAGCTGGCCCTGGCCGGCCTGCCGCTGTCGGCGGCGAACAAGTACCCGGCCTCGCTGTCCGGCGGCATGATCAAGCGCGCGGCCCTGGCCCGCGCCCTGGCGCTGGACCCGGACATCCTGTTTCTCGACGAGCCCACCGCCGGCCTCGACCCCATCGGCGCGGCGGCCTTCGACCAGTTGATCCTGACCCTGCGCGACGCCCTGGGCCTGAGCGTGTTCCTGGTCACCCACGACCTGGACACGCTCTACACCATCACCGACCGGGTGGCGGTGCTGGCGCACAAGCGCGTGCTGGTGGCCGACGCCATCGACCGGGTCGCCGAAACCGAGGATCCGTGGATTCACGAATACTTCCATGGCCCGCGTGGCCGCGCCGCATTAGACGCGGTAACCCCGCACAAGGAGGGATAAAATGGAAACCCGTGCCCATCATGTGATGATCGGCCTGTTCAGCGTCCTGGTGGTACTGGGGGCGCTGCTGTTCGGCCTGTGGCTGGCCAAGTCCAGCGTCGATACGGCGTTCAAGGACTATGAGGTGGTCTTCAACGAGGCCGTCAGCGGCCTGTCCAAGGGCAGCCCGGTGCAATACAGCGGGATCAAGGTCGGCGATGTGCTGCAACTGAGCCTCGACCCGAAAGACCCGCGTCGGGTGCTGGCCCGCATCCGCCTGGCCGGCGACACGCCGGTCAAGGAAGACACCCAGGCCAAGCTGGCCCTGACCGGCATCACCGGCACCTCGCTGATCCAGCTCAGCGAAGGCACGCCACAGAGTCCCGAGCTCAAGGGCAAGGACGGCAACCTGCCGCAGATCATCGCCACCCCGTCGCCCATCTCACGCCTGCTCAACGACAGCAGCGACCTGATGAGCGGGATCAACCTGCTGCTGCACAACGCCAACGAAATGCTCTCGCAGAAAAACGTCGACCAGGTCAGCCAGACCCTGGACAACCTCCAGCAGGCCACCGGGGCCATTGCCGGCCAGCGCGACGATATCCGCCAGACCCTGAAACAGCTGACCCAGGTCAGCAAGCAGGTGAGCGCGACCCTGGAGCAGAGCACTGCGCTGATGCGCAATGCCAACGGCCTGCTCGACAACCAGGGCAAGCAGGCCCTCGGTAGCGCCGAGCGGGCCATGCAATCACTGGAGCAAAGCAGCGCGACGATCAACACACTGCTGAGCAACAACCAGGAGTCGGTCAACAGCGGCTTGCAGGGCCTGAATGAACTGGCCCCGGCGATCCGCGAACTGCGTGACACCCTCAATTCCATGCGCACGATCTCCAAGCGCCTGGAAGCCAACCCCAGCGGCTACTTGCTGGGCCGTGACACGAACAAGGAATTCACCCCATGAGGCGTGCCCCTCGTGTATTGCGCCAGCTTAGCTTGGTTGTCGGCCTGGCCTTGAGCGGCGCCTGCTCGATCCTGCCCCAGGCGGACCCGGCGGATGTCTATCGGCTGCCCACGGCGCAGAACAGTATCCCGGCCCCCAACAGCCTGCCGGTCCGCTGGTCGTTGCGCATTGCCAAGCCGATATCCAGCGATGCCTTGAACAGCCCGAATATCGCCGTGGTGCCCCAGGGCGACCTGATCAGCCACTACAAGGCCTCGCGCTGGAGCGATCCGGCGCCGGTGCTGCTGCGCAACCGGATCCTCGACGCCTTCCAGCGCGATGGCCGGGTCCGGCTGCTGAGCACCGACGACAGCAACCTGCAGTCTGATTTCGAGCTGGGTGGCGAGTTGCAGGCGTTCCAGACCGAGTACCGGGGGCAGGCGGCCGAGGTGGTGATCCGTTTCGACGGGCGACTGGTACGTGGCAGTGACCAGCGGATTCTCGCCAGCCGGCGCTTTGAAGTGCGCCAGCCAGTGAGTAACAAGCAGGTGCCCGGGGTGGTCGCGGGCTTCGGCCAGGCCGGCGACCAGTTGATGACGCAGCTGATCGGCTGGGCGGTGCAGCAGGGCGAGAATTCGCCCCAGCGCTGATCAGCCGAAGAACCAGTAGCAGACCCCGATCGCCGCCAGTACCCCGGCCAGTTCCGCCAGCAAGGCGCAGCCCACCGCGTGCCGCGCCCGCTGGATATTCACCGCGCCGAAATACACCGCCAGCACGTAGAACGTGGTTTCGGTGCTGCCCTGGATCGTCGCCGCCGCCAGCGCCGGGAAGCTGTCCACGCCCTGGGTCTTCATGGTTTCGATCAACACGGCCCGGGCAGCGCTGCCGGAAAACGGCTTGACCATCGCCGTGGGCAGCGCATCGACGAAACGGCTGTCCCAACCGAGCCACTGCACCAGGTGGCGGATGCCGTCGAGGCCGAAATCCAGCGCCCCGGACGCCCGCAACACACCGATCGCACAGAGCATCGCCACCAGGTACGGCAACAGGTTCTTCGCGACATCGAAGCCCTCTTTCGCCCCTTCGACAAACGCCTCGTAGACCTTCACCTTGCGCAACGCGCCGATGACCAGGAACAGCATGATCAGGCCGAACAGCGTCAGGTTGCCGAGGATCGACGACAGGCTGGCCAGCGCCGTGGCCGACAGCCCGGCCAACACCGCCATGAAACCACCGAGGATCAACGCGCCGGGCACCAGGTAGGCCAGCACCACCGGGTCCCACAGCCGCAGGCGCTGCATCACCGACACCGACAGCAGGCCGACCAGGGTCGAGGCGCAGGTGGCCAGCAGGATCGGCAGGAACACCAGGGTCGGGTCCGCCGCGCCTTGCTGGGCGCGGTACATGAAGATGGTCACCGGCAGCAGGGTCACGGCCGAGGCGTTGAGCACCAGGAACAGGATCTGCGCATTGCTCGCCACGGTCTGGCTGGGGTTGAGCTCCTGCAGGGAACGCATGGCCTTGAGGCCGATGGGCGTGGCCGCGTTGTCCAGGCCCAGGGCGTTGGCGGCCAGGTTGAGGGTGATCAGGCCGATGGCCGGGTGATCCCGCGGCACCTCCGGCATCAGGCGGCTGAACAGCGGCCCCAGGGCCTTGGCCAGCCAGTCGACGATCCCGGCCTTTTCGGCAATCCGCAGAAAGCCGAGCCAGAGGGTCAGGGTGCCGAACAGCAGGATCATGACGTCGACCGACAACTTGGCCATGGCGAAGATGCTTTCCACCATGGAGGCGAAGATCGCGTGGTTGCCACCTACCAGCCATTGCGCCAGCGCCGAGACGGTCGCCACCACGAAAAAGCCAAGCCACAGGCCATTGAGCATCGGGAGAACTCCTTGAGGATGCGGCGAATGATAGCGGTCGGGCCAGAAACAACAAACCCCGGAAGATCCGGGGTTTGTCTATTGGCAACTGTCAGCCCTTGGAGGACTCACCCGCCGGCAGCGCCTCTTTGCTGCGCCAGTGCGGCAGGGAGTTCCAGTAGCGCTGGCCCTTGGCATCGTCATACAGGCCTTCCCAACGGGAAATCACCAGCACCGCCAGGGCGTTGCCGACCACGTTCAGGGCGGTGCGCGCCATGTCCATCACCCGGTCGACACCGGCGATGAAGGCCAGGCCTTCCAGCGGGATACCCACGCTGCCGAGGGTCGCCAGCAAGACCACGAAGGACACGCCCGGCACCCCGGCAATCCCCTTGGAGGTCACCATCAGGGTCAGCACCAGCAGCAATTGCTGGCTGATGGACAGGTCGATGCCGTAGAGCTGGGCAATGAAGATCGCCGCGATGCTCTGGTACAGCGTCGAACCGTCGAGGTTGAAGGAGTAACCGGTCGGTACCACAAAGCTGCAAATGGCTTTCGGCGCGCCGTAGGCTTCCATCTTCTCGATCACCCGCGGCAGCACGGTTTCGGAACTGGCGGTGGAGTAGGCCAGCACCAGCTCTTCCTTGAAGATGCGCATCAGCTTGATCACCGAGAAGCCGAACAGACGGGCAACCAGGCCAAGGATGGCAAAGGCGAAGAACAGGATGGCGACGTAGACCAGCAGCACCAGCTTGGCCAGCGGCAGCAGGGAAGCGAAGCCGAAGCTGGCGACGGTCACGGAGATCAGTGCGAAAACGCCGATCGGGGCGTAGTTCATGATCATGTGGGTGACCTTGAACATGCTTTCCGACACACCCTGGAACACTTTCACCAGCGGGTCACGCAACTCGGCCTGCAGGCTCGACAGGCCAAGGCCGAAGAGCACCGAGAAGAAGATGATCGGCAGCATTTCACCGCGGGCCAGGGCGGCAAACAGGTTGGAAGGAATCAGGTTGAGGATGGTCTCGATCAACGCATGCTCATGCTGCACTTCGGCGGCGGTGGCCTTGTACTTGGAGATATCCACGGTGCCCAGGGTGCTCATGTCGATGCCCGAGCCCGGGTGAAACACGTTGGCCAGCAACAGGCCGACCACGATGGCGATGGTGGTGACGATCTCGAAGTAGATGATGGTCTTGAGGCCGATGCGCCCCAGTTTCTTGGCGTCGCCGACCCCGGCAATGCCGACCACCAGCGAGGAAATGACGATCGGGATCACGATCATCTTGATCAGGCGGATAAAGATATCGCCTGCCGGTTGCAGGACGTTGCTGATCCACCAGGCCTTCTCGGCACTGAAATGGTTGAGCAGCGCGCCGACTGCAATCCCTAGAACCAGACCGATGAGGATCTGCCAGGCGAGGCTGAGCTTTGCCTTCTTCATTGTTATTTCCCCTTGCTTGAAGTGGAGTCGGGTAGAAGCCCCTCACCGCTGCGTTGACGCAGGCCAGGTGGCGGCCACTGCCCCCATGGGAGGTCATCGCCCACCAGCCTGATGGCTTTTTGGTAGGCGAAAAAAGGCGCAACTATTCCCATGCAGGGGGGGGACGTCTAATGCCGTAAACGCCTACCCTATGCCGAATCGGCATGGCCTTTGTTTAACAATACGACCGTTTCACCCTTGTTCAATAGGACATTTCAGCCGAAAAAAGTGCCGTAAACCGGCCATTTCAAAGCATTTTTTCTTCTGCGGCCTGGCCAGGAATCGAGGCCAAATAAATAGAAAAGTCCTACAAATTCAATCGGAAACAAGAGGAAGATTAAAATGTGATTTCTAGACGTACGGTCACGTCCGGAAATTGGATCCGCTGAAAATGCCACTTAATGTCAGAACGACATAGGATTGAACCAGCAAACACTCCTAGGCTTCGTCATCCAGTCGCCGCGTGGCCAGGCGTCGACCGCGGGTGATCAATTCGACGAACTGCACCGCCGTCAGCGCCTGGGCGAACAGCCACCCCTGGCCGTAATTGACGCCTTCGCTGCTGAGCAGCACGGCCTGCTGCTCGGACTCGATGCCTTCGGCGATCACCCGCAAGTGCAGCGCATGGGCCATGCGGATGATATGCGGTGCCACGCCGCTGCTGGCCGCGTCATGACCCAGGGCATCGATAAACGCCTTGTCGATCTTCAGGCAGTCCACCGGCAGCGTTTGCAGATAGGCCAGGCTGCAATAGCCGGTACCGAAGTCGTCGATCAACACTTGATGACCGGCGTCGCGCAGGGCCTGCAAATTGTCCCGCGCCACCAGCACGTCGATCAGCCCGCGCTCGGTGACTTCGAAGGCGATCTGCCGGGCACTGACCCGGTGCGCCCGTAACAAGTCGGCAATGACCACGCCGATACGCGGCACCATGACATCGCAGGCCGCCAGGTTCACCGAGATGTACAACTGCGGATTGGCCCGCAGCAGTTGACCAAGCTGGTCCAGCAACCGTTGCAGGACGAAATCGGTGATCTGGCGGATCTGCCCGGTGTCTTCCGCCAGGGGAATGAACAGGTCGGGGCTGGTCAAGGTGCCGTCTGGCCGGCGCCAACGGATCAAGGCTTCGGCCCCCACGCAATGACGGCTGGCCAGCTCGAAGATCGGTTGATACAACACCTGGAACTCACCCCGCCGCAGCGCCCCTTGCAGCTCCCCGTTGAGCGACTGCCGCTGTCGGGCCAGTTGCAAGGTCAGGCCGCCGATGCAACAGGCAATCAGCAGGCTCACCGCCAGCAACCACCACCACAGCGGATCCAGCGGCAGTGGCACCGACTCGCGGGGGGCCACCATCACCAGTTGGTATTCCGGTGTCTGGCTGGGCATGCGATAAATCAGTTCACTCGGCGTGATCACCAAGGGGTCGTGCTTTTTTTCCGACCAACCGAGGGGAGGCCAGCTCTGCGCCGGCCCCAGCACCGGAATCGCACGCTGACCACGGTCGACCACGACCAGCAGGCTGCCCCCCGGCGGCAGTTCCACCACATCGCTCAAATGCCCGCGGGAGGTGGAGACCCGGAACTGACCGCGTCCCAGCATCAGGGCTGCCAGGTTGTCATTGGGCTCGGTCGAGGTATTGAGCCAATAGCTGTAGGTCGGTCCACGGATATCCGGCACCCGGGAGGTCACCTGGGCATCCTGGCTGGGCCGGTTGGAACAGGACTGGACGGCGTCGATATAGAAGGCCTGGTAGATAAAGCGGTAGTTGAAGCTCAGTTGCTGCAAGGTCTCGGTCATGGCCGGGCTGCAGTCACGCAAGGGTTGGGCTTCCAATTGGTCGAGCCCTTCACGCAGTTGCCCGAAGAGCTGTTCCAAACGTTCCAGGAAACGCTCTCCCTGGGCATTCATCTGTTCGCTTTCGTTTTGCCGGGCCTGGTGCATCGCTACCCCCAGGCTGCCGCTCAACAAAAGAGCGGCACTGAGCAGGGCCGCCAGCAATGCCAGCGACCAGGGACGATGGAACCAGGAGCGCAACGTCTCACGAGCCGGCATCAGGCAATATCCGAAGGCTTACCAATGAGTTATAGCAACGGATTGACGAGTTGGCCGTAACCGTCCGGCGGTGACGTTATCTTGACTGGTTGAGTACCTGGAGGATCGCGGCACTTTGCGCGTCCGGCTGTCCGTCGAAGCGGGCAGGGCGGAAATGCATCTGGAAGGCCGCGAGCACATGGCGCGTGGCAACATCCAGTTCGCCATTCTGCGGCGTGGTATAGCCCAGGCGAGCGAGCTGCTGCTGGAACCAGGTGATGCTCGGCAGTTGCTCGGCGTAGGCGGCTTGCTGCCGGGCGACCGCCTGTTCGTCAGGCCATACCCCCAGCCCTTCCGCCGCCAGGCGCTTCCAGGGCATCAGCGGTCCCGGGTCCTGCTTGCGCAAGGGCGCGATATCGCTGTGGCCGATCACATTATGCGGCTCGATGCGATTGCGCTTGACGATGTCCTTGAGCAGGACGATCAGCGCCTGGATCTGGGCTTCGCTGTAGGGGTACCAGACGCGCCCGGTGGGCGTCTCGCGGAAACCCGGGTTGACGATTTCAATGCCGATGGAGCTGGAGTTCAGCCAGGTACGCCCCAGCCACTCGCTTTCCCCGGCATGCCAGGCGCGCTGGCTCTCGTCCACCAACTTGTAGAGGGTGGCCTGCTTGTCGTCGCCGATCAGGTAATGGCTGCTGACCTGACCATGGGTCAGCAATCTCAGCGAGTTTTCCATGTTCGCCGAGGTGTAATGGAGGATCACGAACTGCACGCGGTTGTCGTAATTGACCGAAGGGTGGCGGGTGTCCATTCGCGGGCCGCTGGCGCAGCCCGCCAGCAGCAGGATCGAAAGCAGGAGAGGGAACAGTTTCATGGCAGCGGCAACGAGCGAGGACAGAATCCTGACAGCATAACGTACTGGCGTGCACAACAGCGGCCACGGCACTGTTACCTGATGCAACCGCCTCAGCCCTGTTCCACGCGATTGCGCCCGGCATTCTTGGCCCGGTAAAGCGCCTCATCGGCTCTTTTGAGCGCATGATCGCCGCGCTCGCCGGTCCTGAATGCCGACAAACCGACCGACACGGTGATTGTCACGCGCTCGCCCCTGAAGTGGAACGGACAGGCCTCGATGGCCGCGCGCAAGGTCTCGGCCAGCTTGAGCCCGGCGCCGATCGGGGTATTGGGCACCAACAGGACGAACTCCTCGCCACCGAAACGGGCAATGAAGTCACCGGGACGCAGGCGCTTGCGCAACTCGACGGCAATGATCTTCAGCACCTTGTCGCCGGCCAGGTGCCCATAGTTGTCGTTGATCCGCTTGAAGTGGTCGAGATCGAGCATGGCGATCAGCAGGGTGTTGCCGTGCTGCTGCCACTGCGCCACCTCATGCTCCAGCCGCTCGCTCCAGGCCGCGCGATTGGGCAGCCCGGTCAGCGGATCGACCAGGGCTTTCTGGCGCTGTTCCTCGAGGTGATCACGATAGCCCTGGGCTTCCTGCTCCATGTGCGCGACACGCTCGGCCAGGCTTTGCAGGCGGGCGGCGACTTCCTGCTCGCGGATGGCCCGTTGTTGCTGGTGCTGGTCCATGGTGCCGAGCAATCCTTCGAGGCGGTTTTCCAGGACGTGCTTGAGGCTTTCCAGGTCCGCGGCATCCTGCACGCTGCTTTGCAGGCCATCGACGTGTTCGCGCAGTTGGCTGTGCAGTTCGTTGGCCGCCGTGCGCCCCTCGGCATGACCGGCACTGGCCGCCTGCAGGTTGCTCTGGAACGACTCCAGGCGTTCGTTGAGTTGCTTGAGGTAGAGCTCGAAGTCACGCTGGCCGCTGTCGTTGATCGCCAGCATCAACACCGCCAGATCATCGAGCATCGGCAGCAGTTCGTACCAGTTCAGTCCATGTTCGAGGCGGTGGCGCATGGCCTCGGCATGGGCCTGGTGCCGCTCGGGAAGCGTGAGGTCATCCAGCAGGCCCAACAAGGTCGACTCGATGTGTTCGGCCACCGAACTGTAGGACGGTTCCGGGGATTCGGGCAGGGCAAACAGCACGTCCGGCTCCGGGTATTCCGGATCGACGGCCGCCAGCGCTTCAGCCATCACAGGGGGTAACGGCAGGCTGTCGATAAACACCTTGGGCGCGGGATGCGCCACAGGGACCAGCGCTTCAGGCGGGTCTGGCAGCTCGGCGACAGGCGCGGGCAATACGCCGGGCTCGGCAGACGCTACTGGCAACGGTGATTGTTGCTCCTCGCTCGCCGGGGCCGCAGACGGCACCGCCGTCGGCGCCTGCGGCTGCAGCACCGGCGGCGCATAGGCCACCACATCGACAGGCTTGGCCGGGGGCACGACTTCGGGTTCGATAGCGGGTTGCGGCGGTCGAGGCGATTCGGGTTCGGGTGATGCCGTTGCGTCAGCCGGGGCCACGGGGGCGGGGGCGGGCGCAGCCGCAGGCGCAACGACAGATGTCGCCACCGGCGCAGGCTCAGGCGCATGAGCAGGCGCCTCGGGCTCAGGCGCCGCGGACTCGCCCGCCTGAGCCGTAAGCTCTACGGTCCCGGCGGGCGCCGCCGGCGGGTTGCCCGGCGGGGTTTCCTGCGCGGTCTCCTTGCTACCGAACAGCCGCTGCAACAGGCCGGGGCGAGCCGGCTCAACCGAGGGCTCAAGCTGCATCAGCGCCTTGCTTTGCAGGCCACTGAGCTCGCTGAGCAGCAACGGGATTTCCCGAGCCTGACCGACGCGCCCCTCAAGCTGCTTGGCGAAGTGCTTCAACGGCCGCCTGACCTCACGGGGCAACGGCAGGGATTGCAGCTGAGTCACCAGCGCGGTCAACGCGGTGCTCGTCTGTTCGATGCGGGTCTCGCGACGCTGCTCGGAGTCGAGCACGGCCTTTTCCAGCCGGGGCAGCAGGGCCGCCAGGGCGCCGTCCATCTCATCGCTGCGCACGATATCGCGCATTTCCTTCATGCACTGGTCGACCGCGCGGTCGGTGCCTTCCGCCGCCAGGGTGCTGCGCACCAGCCCACGACGAAGCAGGTCGAGACGGGCGTCCCAACGACGCTCGAGCTTTTCCTGTTGTTCAATGCTTTTAAGGTATTTCTCTTTCCAGCGTTCGGCTTCTTCGCTGCTCATGCCCGGCGTCCGCGAGATTTAGCTACTCAAGGCCGGCAACGTATCAGAACCGATGGAACCTGGCAGGCGAATTTCGACGGCTACCGGCAAATGATCGGAAATAGGTTGGGCCAGCACCTCGACCCGCTCCAGCGTCAGGCTGGGGCTAAGCAGAATGTGGTCCAGGCAACGTTGCGGACGCCAACTGGGGAAGGTGGCTTCCACCTGCGGTGCGAGCAAACCGAGGTCGCGTAACGGCGAGTGTAGCAACAGGTCGCTGGCATGGGTGTTCATGTCGCCCATCAGCACCTGGTGCCGAAAACCGCCGATCAGTTCGCGGATATAGGCCAGTTGCCGGGTACGGGTACGCGCCCCCAGGGCCAGGTGCATCATCACCACCGCCAACGCCTCCGGCCCCTCGCCAAAGCGCAGGAAGATGGCCCCGCGACCGGCCGGCCCCGGCAACGGATGATCCTCGATCGCCCAGGGCCGCAAACGGCTCAGCACACCATTGCTGTGCTGGGCCAGGTGCCCGAGGTTGCGATTGAGTTGCTGGTACCAGTAGGGAAAGGCCCCGAGCTGGGCCAGGTGCTCGACCTGATTGACGTAGCCCGAGCGCAGGCTGCCGCCATCGGCCTCCTGGAGGGCGACCAGGTCGAAGTCGGCGAGCAGGCCGCCGATCTTCTGCAGGTTGTCCGCCCGCCCGGTGTGCGGCAACAGGTGTTGCCAGCCACGGGTCAGGTAATGCCGATAACGCTGGGTGCTGATACCGACCTGGATATTGAAGCTGAGCAGGCGCAGGCGATTGTCCGCAGGCAGGCCGCTGCTCTCCAGGTGATGCTCGTTGACCTTGGGCTCATGCAGGCCAACGATACGCTCCTCACCCCAACGCCGCATCATGGCAGCGCCTTACTTCGCCGCCGTCTTGGCCGCTCGTTCCTTGGCGATCAATTGGTCGGCGACATTCAGCGCGGCTTCAGGACCACCGGCGGTGCCGAGGTCGAAGCGGTACTTGCCGTTGACGATCATGGTCGGTACGCCAGTGATGCCGTACTGCTCGGCCAGGTCCTTGGCCTTCTTCATCTGGCCGACGATCGCGAACGATTTGAAGGTTTCGAGGAACTTCTGCTTGTCGACGCCTTGGGTGGCGAGGAAATCGGCCATCTCCTCAGGCTGGACCAGCTTGTGGGTTTTCTGCACTTCTTCGAACACGGCCTTGTGCACACGGCTTTCCACACCCATGGCTTCCAGGGTCAGGAACATCTGGCCGTGAGCGTTCCAGGGGCCACCGAAAATGGCCGGGATACGCACGAAGTTCACATCGCTGGGCAGCTTCTCGACCCAGGGATTGATGGTCGGCTCAAAGGCATAGCAATGCGGGCAGCCGTACCAGAAGAACTCGATCACTTCGACCTTGCCCGGGACGGCCACCTGCCCTGGCTTTTCCAGTTCGACATAGGTCTTGCCGGGCTCAAGGGGCACATCGGCGGCCTGGGCCGTCATGCCAAACAGGCTGGCGGTGACGAGTGCGGCGCTGAGAATCAGATTACGCATGCTTTGCTCCTGGACATGTTATGTCGCCTCAGACGCGACCTGTAACTTCAGACAGACCGGGATGGGCTCTAGTTCGATGAATAGTGTAGCGGCAGCGGCCACAAAAAAGGGCGGCCAAGGCCACCCTTTTATCGTTGCAGCAGCGGATTAATCGATCATTAACGTTGCGAAAGATGACAATCCCCCGCGCGCCTGACCGTCAGAACCTCAGTGCAGGCCCTGTACGTAGCTGGCGACGGCTTCGATATCCTTGTTGCTCATCTTGGCAGCGATGCTCTGCATGATCTTGGTATCGCCGTCGTTGGTGCGGTTGCCTTCACGGAAGTCGGTCAACTGCTTGGCCACGTACTGCGCATGCTGGCCGCCCAGGTGCGGGAAGCCGGCGGCGGCGTTGCCCGCGCCATTGGGCGAGTGGCAGCCGATACAGGACGGCATGCCCTGGTCCAGCTTGCCACCGCGGAACAACTCTTCACCGTGGGCCACCACCTTGGGATCGGCGGCGCCGACACTGCCTGCCTGGCTGGAGAAGTAGGCGGCGATATCGGACAGGTCCTGGTCGCTCAGGTTGGTCAGCAGGCCGGTCATTTCCAGCACGGTGCGCTTGCCCGCCTTGATGTCCTGCAACTGCTTGGTCAGGTAGCGTTCGCCCTGGCCCGCCAGTTTCGGAAAGTTGGGCGCCATGCTGTTACCATCAGGTCCGTGGCAGGCGCCACAGACGGCGGCCTTGGCCTGACCGGCCTTGGCGTCGCCAGCGGCCTGCGCCAGGCCTGTGATCCCCAGGGTCAACAGCAGACTCACGATCAGTTTGTTCATCAGCTAATCCAACTACGGCTAAGGGTTAAGAGTTATGGACCGGGCTCACTCGCTCATCCACTGGATGATGCTTCGGTAATCCTCGGTACTGCAGTCCATGCACAAACCACGCGGCGGCATCGCCTTGAAACCCTGGGTCACGTGTTGCACCAGCGTCTCCATACCTTGTGCCAATCTTGGCTTCCAGGCCGCCTGATCACCCTTTCGAGGGGCCATCGGCAACTGTCCGGCATGGCAGGCACCACAAACACGGTTGTACACGGCTTCCGGTTCCTGTGTAGCCTGCGCGCTGTAAAGCGGCATCAAGAGTCCGGCGGCCAGCAGCCATTGGGTCATGAATGACCTTCTCAGGGTTGGAAGCGTACCGCGTTCTACTGCGCGTATCGCTACCGTGGGCTTCATCCCCTGTCGGGACAAAGCACACACAAAATCTGCGGCATTATATACTGGCGCTACTGAAACGGAAACGACACTGCTGCCGCGTCTATCCCCGGCACCGCCCACATCGGAAATCCCATGCAACTCAAGAACCCCATTCTCGGCCTGTGCCAACAGGCTACCTTCATGCTCAGCGCCGCCAAGGTCGACCAGTGCCCGGACGACGAAGGCTTTGAAGTGGCCTTTGCCGGCCGCTCCAACGCCGGCAAATCCAGCGCCCTCAACACCCTGACCCATGCGAGCCTGGCGCGCACCTCGAAAACCCCGGGGCGCACGCAGCTATTGAATTTCTTCAAGCTAGACGATGATCGGCGTCTGGTCGACCTGCCGGGCTACGGTTATGCAAAAGTTCCGATTCCGCTCAAGCAGCATTGGCAGCGTCACCTGGAAGCCTACCTGGGCAGCCGCGAGAGTCTGAAGGGCCTGATCCTGATGATGGACATCCGCCATCCGATGACCGACTTCGACCTGCTGATGCTCGATTGGGCGGTAGCCAGCGGCATGCCGATGCACATCCTGCTGACCAAGGCCGACAAGCTGACCTACGGCGCGGCGAAGAACACCCTGCTCAAGGTGCAGTCGGAAATCCGCAAGGGCTGGGGGGAAACCATCAGCATCCAGTTGTTCTCGGCGCCCAAGCGCATGGGCCTGGAAGAGGCCTACACGGTGCTGGCGGACTGGATGGAACTGGCGGACAAGGGTGCCGAGGAAGCAGCGGAGTAAGACGCCTGCGCCCTTGAAGACAACGCAAAACCTGTGGGAGCCGGCTTGCTGGCGATGGCGGCCGGATGGTCGCTGCAAGGCTTACGGGCCTCATCGCCGGCAAGCCAGCTCCTACAAGGGTCCGCGAGCCACCTCTGACGCGGCATGACGCGCCATAGGGGCAAATTTTAATTAAAAAAAACCCCGGACTTCGTATGGGGAGGAGAAGTTCGGGGTCCAAGTTCCGAACCGCTAGGGCGGGGTCCGGAATATCTGCCAACACTTAACACAACATAGGAGCATCGAAGGGCTTCACCAGCCATTCAGTAACTCTGAGTGCCGCGTCGCCGATTTAGTTCCGGAAACTTTCAAAAACTATTTGGCATAAGTGACGCGCATTCCCGAACTAATGGCCTTTCGGTGGTGTTTTGTGGGAGCCGGCTTGCTGCGGGCGGCGTTCCGACGATAGCGTCCGGGTGGGCAGCGCAAGACTCAAGGGCCTCACGCCGGCAAGCCGGCTCCTACAAGGGTCCGTGGTGCGTTCAGGATCGGTGTTTAATGCGCCTCATCCCAGTTGTTGCCCACGCCCACTTCCACCAGCAACGGCACGTCCAGCTGCACCGCACCGCTCATGTACAGGCGGATCTTCTCGCTGACTTCCTCCACCAGGTCCTCGCGCACCTCCAGCACCAGTTCGTCGTGTACCTGGAGGATGACCCGGGCATCCAGGCCGGATTCGCAGAGCCAGTCATCCACCGCCACCATGGCTTTCTTGATGATGTCCGCCGCCGTCCCCTGCATCGGCGCATTGATCGCCGTGCGCTCGGCGGCGGCACGCTCCTGGGGCTTGTTGGAGTGGATGTCCGGCAGGTACAGCCGACGCCCGAACAGGGTTTCGACATAACCCTGCTCCGAAGCCTGGCCACGGGTACGCTCCATGTATTCGCGAACCCCCGGATAGCGGGCGAAATACAGGTCGATATAGGCCTTGGCCGTCTTGGTGTCGACGCCGATGTCCTTGCCCAGTTTCTGCGCGCCCATGCCATAGATCAGGCCGAAGTTGATGGCCTTGGCGCTGCGGCGCTGGTCGGACGTGACCTCGCCCAGCTCCACCTTGAACACTTCCGCCGCCGTCGCCGTGTGCACGTCGAGGTTGTGGCGGAAGGCATTGAGCAAGCCTTCGTCCTTGGACAGGTGGGCCATGATCCGCAGCTCGATCTGCGAATAGTCCGCCGCCAGCAGCTTGTAGCCGGCAGGTGCGATGAACGCCTGGCGAATCCGCCGCCCTTCGGCGGTACGCACCGGGATGTTCTGCAGGTTCGGATCGCTGGAGGACAGGCGCCCGGTGGCCGCCACCGCCTGATGGTAGGAGGTGTGGATACGCCCGGTACGCGGGTTGATCTGCTCCGGCAGGCGATCGGTGTAGGTACTTTTCAACTTGCTCATGGAGCGGTACTGCATCAGCACCTTGGGCAACGGGTAATCGTCCTCGGCCAGCTTGGCCAATACCTCTTCCGCCGTGGACGCCTGGCCCTTGCCGGTCTTCTTCAGCACCGGCATGCCGAGCTTCTCGTAGAGAATCGCCCCGAGTTGCTTGGGCGAGCCGAGATTGAACTCTTCGCCGGCGATCTCGAACGCTTCGCGCTCCAGCGCCACCATCTTCTCGCCCAGTTCAAGGCTCTGCACCCCGAGCAACTCGGCATCCACCAGCGCGCCCTGGCGCTCGATCCGCGCCAGGACCGGCACCAGCGGCATTTCGATATCGGTCAGCACACTGAGCAGGCTCGGTACGGCCGCCAATTGCCCATGCAGGGCCTGGTGCAGGCGCAAGGTCACGTCGGCGTCTTCGGCGGCATAAGGCCCGGCCTGCTCCAGGGCGATCTGGTCGAAGGTCAGCTGCTTGGCGCCCTTGCCGGCGATGTCCTGGAAACCGACGGTGTCGTAGTCGAGGTACTTTTTCGCCAGGCTGTCCATGTCGTGCCGGGTCGCCGTGGCATTGAGCACGTAGGACTCGAGCATGGTGTCGAAGGCAATGCCGCGCACGCTGATGCCGCAGGCCGGGTCGCCGCCGATGGCGCAGTTGGCGAGGATATTCATGTCGAACTTGGCGTGCTGGCCGACCTTGAGTTTTTCCGGGTCTTCCAGCAGGGGCTTCAACGCCCGCAGCACGCTGTCGCGGTCCAGTTGCTCCGGCGCACCGATATAGGAATGGGCCAACGGCACATAGGCGGCTTCATTGGCCTGTACGGCGAAGGAAACCCCCACCAGTTGCGCCTGTTGTGCGTCGATCCCGGTGGTTTCGGTGTCGAAGGCGAAGAGTTTCGCCTCCTTGAGCTTCTTCAGCCAGACATCGAAGCGGGCCTGATCGAGGATGGTTTCGTACTGCGGCTGGCTGGCAACCTCGGCCACCGGCGGGGCAGCCTCCACGGCCGCCGGCTCGGTGTCGAAGAGCATGGCGCTGTCCGCCGTGGGCGTCGTGACCGGCGCCTGCACGATGCGCTTGGCTTCGCGCTGCAACTCGTCGATCCAGCTCTTGAACTCCAGGTGGGCATACAACTCTGCCAGCTTTTCCCGATCCGGCTCGCCCAGGTGCAGGTCGTCCAGGCCGATCTCCAGCGGCACATCGACCTTGATGGTCGCCAGGCGATAGGACAGGAACGCCATTTCCTTGTGTTCCAGCAACTTGGCCGGCAAGGTCTTCGCCCCGCGAATCGGCAGGTTCGGCACCTGGTCGAGCTGCTCGTACAACTCTTTCAAGCCACCGTTGACCCCCACCAGCAAGGCCACGGCGGTTTTCTCGCCGACGCCCTTGACCCCGGGAATGTTGTCGGAAGAGTCGCCCATCAACGCCAGCAGATCGATGATCTGCTCGGGAGCGACGCCAAACTTCGCCTTCACGCCCTCCACGTCCATCGAGGTTTCGGACATGGTGTTGACCAGGGTAATGTGCCCGTCGACCAACTGCGCCATGTCCTTGTCACCGGTGGAGATCACCACCGGGCGGTCGGCGGCCGCGCTGCTGCGGGCCAGGGTGCCGATCACGTCGTCGGCTTCCACGCCTTCCACGCACAGCAAGGGGAAACCCAGGGCGCGCACGCTGGCATGCAGCGGCTCGATCTGCACGCGCATGTCGTCGGGCATGCTCGGGCGGTTGGCCTTGTAGTCGGCGTACATTTCATCGCGAAAGGTCCCGCCCTTGGCGTCGAAGACCACCGCGAACGGGCTTTCCGGATACTGTTTGCGCAGGCTTCTGAGCATGTTCAACACGCCCTTGACCGCCCCCGTGGGCATGCCCTTGGACGTGGTGAGCGGCGGCATCGCGTGGAAGGCGCGATACAGGTAGGAAGAACCGTCCACCAGGACGAGAGGGGCTTGGCTCATGAGTACGATCAACCTTTTCGGCGGGTGCGGCGGTAGAATAGCCGGACCGTTGACGACAAAGGGACAAGGTTATCATGCGCACACTCAATCGCCTGTTGTTGGGCGGCCTGCTTGCACTCTCGCCGCTGGCCGTCATGGCGGCGTCGGATGCGCCGTCAGCCGAGCCAGAAGTGACGATTCACACGGAAGGTGACAAAACGATCCAGGAATACCGGGTAAATGGCTTTCTGTACGCCATCAAGGTCACCCCCAAAGGTGGCAAGCCCTACTTTCTGGTCCGTGCCGACGGAACTGATGCAAACTATATCCGCTCGGACCAGCCGGATATGCTGATCCCCGCTTGGAAGATCTTCGAGTGGAAGTAAGCCCTTAACTTTAATCGGTGCCGCCTTAGTGGCGGCGCCCGTACTGGCAGTTTTAACCATGTCTGTGTTCACCCCCCTGGCTCGGCCTGAGCTGGAAACCTTTCTCGCCCCTTATGGGCTCGGTCGTTTGCTCGACTTCCAGGGAATTGCCGCCGGCAGTGAAAACACCAACTTCTTCATCAGCCTGGAACGGGGCGAGTACGTCCTGACCCTGGTCGAGCGCGGACCGGTGCAGGAAATGCCGTTCTTCATCGAACTGCTCGACGTCCTGCATGACGCCGACCTGCCGGTGCCCTATGCCTTGCGCACCACCGACGGCCAGGCCCTGCGCGAACTGGCCGGCAAGCCGGCGCTGCTGCAACCGCGGCTGGCCGGCAAGCACATCAAGCAAGCCAATGCCCAGCACTGCGCGCAAGTGGGCGAGCTGCTCGGTCACCTGCACCTGGCGACCCGCGACAAGATCCTCGAACGCAAGACCGATCGCGGCCTGGACTGGATGCTCGAGGAGGGCGAAAAGCTGATGTCGCACCTGGGCGACGAGGCGCGCGAGCTGTTGCAGGCGGCACTGGAAGAGATCGGCCGATACAAGGCGCAGATCCTCGCGCTGCCACGGGCCAACCTGCACGCCGACCTGTTCCGCGACAACGCGATGTTCGAAGGCACCCACCTGACCGGGTTGATCGACTTCTACAACGCCTGTTCCGGGCCGATGCTGTACGACGTGGCGATTGCCTTGAACGACTGGTGTTCGGATGAGGACGGGCGGCTCGACGGGCAACGGGCCCGGGCGCTGTTGGGGGCTTATGCCGGCCTGCGGCCGTTCACCGCCGCCGAGGCGGAGTTGTGGCCGGCGATGCTGCGGGTGGCTTGCGTGCGCTTCTGGCTGTCGCGGCTGATTGCCGCCGAGTCCTTTGCCGGGCAGGACGTGCTGATTCACGATCCGATGGAGTTCCAGCGGCGCCTGGCGCAGCGCCAGCAGGTCGGCATGCCGTTGCCGTTCGCGCTCTAACCTCGAAATCTCCCCTCCAATGTAGGAACAGCCGGTCGACGCTCGATTGCTCGCGATGGACGTCAACGATGACGCGGGGTACCTGATACCCCGCGGCGCTTGGGCCACCATCGCGAGCAAGCTCGCTCCTACATTAGAGGAGCGTGCTCCTTACAGGTTCTCCAGGCACCCCGCCAGGTCATTGCCGAGCTTTTCCAGCACCTGCTCATACCCATGGGCCCCTGCCGGCGTATAACCACCCAGCGCATCCAGCTCGGCAAGCTTCACCGGTAACCCGCTCACCAGGGTTTCCGCCAGCCGCGGCCGCAACGGCGGCTCGCTGAATACACAGGTCTTGCCCACTTCCTGCAGGCGCGTACGCATCGCCGCCACGTGCTGGGCGCCCGGCTGCACTTCGGCGGCCACGCTGAACACGCCGGTGTGCTTGAGCCCATAGGCATCCTCGAAGTAATCGAAAGCCTCGTGGAAGACAAAGTACGGCTTGCCCGCCACACCCGCCAACCGCGCCTTCAACCGCACATCCAGGGCATCGAGCCGCTCACCGAAGGCCTTGACGTTGCTCTGGTAGCGCGCCGCGTTGGCCGGATCGGCCGCACTCAGGTCCGCCGCCATGCGCGCGGCAATCACCCGGGCATTGACCGTCGACAGCCACAGGTGCGCATCCAGGGTTCCCGGACGGTGATCGTGGTCATGTTCGTCGGCCTCTTCGGCATGGGAGTGGCTGTCTTCGGCGAACCGACGCAGCTTCATCCCCGCCAGGTCCTGCACCGCCACGGTCGGCAGGCTGCGGCCCTTGAGCACGCGGGGCAGGAAGCTTTCCATGTCCGGACCGATCCAGTAGAGCAGGTCCACCGACTGCACCTTGCGTACATCCGAAGGCCGCAACGCATAGTTGTGCGGCGAAGCCCCCGGCGGCAGCAGGACCTCGGGCATGTCCACGCCATCCTGCACGGCGGCGGCAATCAACTGGAGGGGCTTGATGCTGGTCAGCACGCTGACTTGCGCCTGAACCGGGGAAATCATCAACAAACTGGCACTGACAGCGACAAAAAAGGCAAAAAGACGGGGCACGATGAACACTCAAGGCGGCAGGAACAGGTAACATAATAACGTCTCTCACAAACGCCGTCGCCGCTCATGACCAAAACCCCTCTCGCCAGCCGCCCCCATGATCACTCCCATTGCGTGCACAGTGCGCTGTCCGACGCCGACGCCCTGTGCGCGCGCCAGGGCCTGCGCCTGACCGCCCTGCGGCGGCGGGTGCTGGAGCTGGTCTGGCAGAGCCACAAGCCGCTGGGCGCCTATGACATCCTCGCCGTACTGAGCGAGCAGGACGGCCGCCGCGCCGCGCCGCCGACCGTCTACCGCGCCCTGGACTTCCTGCTGGACAACGGCCTGGTCCATCGCATCGCCTCGCTCAACGCCTTTGTCGGTTGCAACCATCCGGAACACGCCCACCAGGGCCAGTTCCTGATCTGCCGCGAGTGCCATGCCGCCATCGAGCTGGAACAGAAGTCCATCAGCGACGCGATCGTCGGCAGCGCCCGGGAGGTCGGCTTCGCCGTCGAGGCCCAGACCGTCGAAGTGGTCGGTCTCTGCTCGGGTTGCCAGGGGGCCTGATGAGCACTGCGCTGATTCGCCTCGAACAGGTGGGTGTGACCTTTGCCGGGCAGAACGTGCTCGACAACATTCACCTGAGCGTCGAGCCCCGACAGATCGTCACCCTGATCGGCCCCAACGGTGCAGGCAAGACCACCCTGGTGCGCGCCGTGCTCGGCCTGCTCAAGCCGGATCGCGGCAGCGTCTGGCGCAAGCCGAAGCTGCGGGTCGGCTACATGCCGCAGAAACTCCACGTCGACCCGACCCTGCCGCTGTCGGTACTGCGCTTCCTGCGCCTGGTGCCGGGCGTCGACCGCGAGCGGGCCCTGGCGGCCCTGGGGGAAGTCGGCGCCGAACAGGTGATCGACAGCCCGGTGCAAAGCATCTCCGGCGGCGAAATGCAGCGCGTGCTGCTGGCCCGTGCCCTGTTGCGCGAACCGCAGCTGCTGGTGCTCGACGAGCCGGTGCAAGGCGTCGATGTCGCCGGCCAGGCCGAGCTCTACAGCCTGATCACCCGCCTGCGCGACCGTCACGGCTGCGGCGTGCTGATGGTCTCCCACGACCTGCACCTGGTGATGAGCACCACCGACCAGGTGGTCTGCCTCAATCGCCATGTCTGCTGCTCCGGTCACCCGGAGCAGGTCAGCGGCGATCCGGCCTTCGTCGAGCTGTTCGGGCAGAACGCCCAGAGCCTGGCGATCTATCACCACCACCATGACCACGCCCATGATCTGCACGGCGCGGTGGTCAGCGAGACGGCCCCGGCGGCCCACACTCACGTTCACGGAGAAAGCTGCAAGCATGGCTGATTTTCTGCTCTACGCCTTGCTGGCAGGCCTGGCCCTGGCCCTGGTGGCGGGCCCGCTGGGTTCGTTCGTGGTCTGGCGACGCATGGCCTATTTCGGCGACACCCTGTCCCACGCGGCGCTGCTCGGCGTGGCCCTGGGCTTTGTGCTGGACATCAGCCCGACCCTGGCGGTGACCGTCGGCTGCCTGCTGCTGGCGGTGCTGCTGGTCACCTTGCAACAGCGCCAGCCCCTGGCCTCCGACACCCTGCTGGGGATTCTCGCGCCGAGCACCTTGTCCCTCGGGCTGGTGGCGCTGAGTTTCATGCATGAAGTGCGTATCGACCTGATGGGTTACCTGTTCGGCGACCTGCTGGCGATCGGCACCCGCGATCTTTACTGGATCCTTGGCGGCAGTGCGGCGGTGCTGGTGCTGCTGGCCAGCCTCTGGCGCCCGCTGCTGGCCATCACCGTGCATGAAGAACTGGCCACCGTCGAAGGCCTGCCGGTGGCGGCGCTGCGCATGACCCTGATGCTGCTGATTGCCGTGGTGATCGCCGTGGCGATGAAGATCGTCGGCGTGCTGCTGATCACCTCCTTGCTGATCATCCCGGCCGCCGCCGCCCAGCGCCACGCCCGCTCGCCGGAGCAGATGGCCCTGGGCGCCAGCCTGCTCGGCATGCTCGCGGTGTGCGGCGGGCTGGCGCTATCCTGGTTCAAGGACACCCCGGCGGGACCGTCCATCGTGGTCACGGCCGCCGCCTTGTTTCTGCTGAGTTTTGTTCTGCCACGCAGAGGGGTGTAGACTTGCTCGTTTTTTGCGCAATTAGAGAGTCGCAGGAATGAAGCCGTTCGCCTCCCGTTATCTGCTCCTTGTTGCATTTTCCCTGCTGCTGGGCGCCTGCCAGAGCACCCCGGCGGTGGACACCGCGGAGCCCGACACCCGGGTCGCGGCCATCGCCGCGCTGGAGCAGAGCATCAGCCATAACGAACTGGACACCGCCGAGGACCAGTTGGGTGCCTTGCAGGCGCAGTCGCCGGACGATCCCCAGTGGGTGACCTACCAGCGGCAACTGGCCGAAGCCTATCTGCAACGCAGCCAGGTCGTGCTGCAAAAAGGCGACGTCAATGCCGCCGCCACGGCCCTGAGCCGCGCCCGGGCGCTGATGCCCAAGGCACCGGCCCTGACCGGTGGGGTCAACGGCGCGATTGCCCAGGCGCGCAAGGCCGAGCTGGAAAAGGCCGAGGCCGCGCTCAAGGCCGCCGAAAAGCCGAAGGCGCGCTTGATCGATCCGAGTGCCGAGAGCACCACGATTGCCCTGAACATCCGGGACATGGCGCAACTGCGCAAGCAGATGGATGCGCTGGCGGCGGACGTGGTGAATTACCAGTGCACGGTGACCTTCCAGGTGCCACGGACCGAGGATTACCCGTGGCTGGCGACCCTGCTGGAAAAGCGCGTGAAAAAACTCGATGCGGACTTTGAGCTGAAGATCGACAAGCAGATCGACCGGCAGGTGAAGGCGCAGGTGGTGTTGAGTCCGCGCAAGCCCTAGGTTCTGTACGAAAACTGCCTGCGCCCGCCGCTTGCTGTCCCCATGACCTCAAGCGGCGGGTGAAACATCATCCGAACCCGTGATTACAGCCCATCACGAAGTATCTCGATACGCCACCGTTGACGTGCATCGACAGCGTTTCTGTAGGTCGTGACCCAGTCCGGGCTGATCTGCGGTGAAACACCATTTTCGTTGGGCATGACATCGCCCGCCGAAGGCGCCCCGGGATAACTGGCCCAAGGAATATTGAACCGGTTAAAGGCATTGACCGGCACATCGTCGAAGGCCATCGAGCCATCCGGCTTTGCCGAGGGGCGCGTCCCCTGGACAAACAGCCGCCAGTCCAGATCATAGAGCGAATGAATCCTGTCGGCACGCCACTCCCATTGTTGGCGATTGTCGATACGACAGGTTTCAGTCAACAGTGCACCGGAGCGCTCCTGCAACGAGAGGCATTTTCCAGACTCCCGGTTTACATAACGACTTTCTGAATCGAGTCCCCATAGATGGCTTTTTTGCTGTGCATTGCACGCGGCCAGCGTCACCGTGCTCCCCGACTCGACCAGGCATCTTCCAGCACCGTCCTGAGAGCGGATGAGCACCGACATCTCTCGCGTCAGGTAAGGACTCGATAAATCCAGGACAAACTCACTGTTATACCCATAGTTGATCAACTCGCTGCGCTTCCTGATCTGGGTCCGATCCCGCCACCATTCATCCAGCTGAAGGTCATAGCCGGCACCGACTATCACTTTCGCATTGCCGCTGTAACTGCCCGGCAACTCCCAGACACTGTAGGTTTCCAAACTGGCCTGGCGCATCATCGGCGTCATGCGGCTCTCGGTCAGAATCGGCCCGTTCGCGGTGACCCTGTCAATCAACGCACTTCTGAGACGAGGGGCGATGGGGGCCTCCCAATGCGCGCCCCGGTTATTTGACGATGCCAACAACGAGTAGTCCTTGAAGCTGGTCGCCAGGGTTTTGCTATTGGTGTGCTCATAACTGGCACTCAGACTGAAAGGGGATTTGGCAACGTAGGTGGCCTTATCCGTCGCTCCGGGCCCGAACTCGGCACCTACCGAGCCACCGATAGTGAATCCACGGGTCTGTGTCTCGCTGTAACTGAACTCCGTTCGGCCATCACTCGGGGGAGCAAATTTCACCAGGCCCGGACCGGCACCGGCGGCCTCGACCACATGACTCACCCGATACGTCTGGGGCAGGTAGGAGGCCCAGAGATTCCTGACGCCGGGTATCGGTGTGACAATGCCATTTCTCGCCGATTTAATCGTCGTCGGCTTGGCTTTGACAATAATGAACTTCTTGTCTTGAGCACGCTGGGCACTTCGGATGATCTCGATATTGGCTAATGTCGATACTTCACCTCTCGGCCCCGTTCGAGACAAGTTGAAGGTCAAGCTCGGTACCGCCGTAAAGTCCGAAGCACTTGCTTGCGCCGGAGCGCCGGCAGGTTGATGTTCAGCCGCCCCCGGTAATGTTGCGGCGCCTTCTTCCGCCTCAGTGGCTGCATGCCCATCTTGCCCGGGCTGCCACTTCAGCACCTGTTCTTCGAGTGCGGCAACCTGTTCCCGCGTGCTCAAATCTTCGAAACCATGGACCTCTATCTGTGCGTTATTTTTTCGGTAAAACAGCGTATACCGCGAGGAACCGGAGATACCAAACAAAGCTGCAACCTGGCTCTTCAACTCGGCATTCTCACTGTCCATTTTCAGCAAAACGGGTATCTGCTCGGCAAACAGCTGGCCGACCTTGGCCTGCGCATGCTCATCCTGCGCAACGGCTGCAATATCCAGATAAGCCAGGGCAATACTGGTTCGTTGCCGCTCTATCTCCTCGGGCTCCAGGGCATCTGCCATCAGGCGTGACCAAGCGTCAAAAGTCTCCGGAAGCGCTTGTGCAGATGGCGGGCCGAACATCAGCAGTTTTTGCGAGGAGATAATATTCCGGGCGCCCGACGAGTCCATCGAACTATGACTGGCGGCTGCGATATTATGAATCGACAGGGCGAGCAACCCCATAACCATGGTCTTGAGTGGTTTCAATGCGATCACCTTATTTATTGTTTCCAAACTTATCGGAAACACGGAAATTCCGTGTCAAACAAATAAAACAACTAAGGCCATCCATTGCTTTCCGGCTAAACGCTCAATTCACAAATTTCAATCAGGAAATTTGCAACACCCGAAATAACAACATCCCCCCGGGAGCCGGATTAGTTAAAAGCCTACTTGAACGAAAATAACAAGTCTCGGGAAAAGCCTATTCAAAATATTAATTTCCGGAGACCGAATTGGATCCATCCCACATCAAAAAAACCTGAACCTCACATTAAAGAAACCTCCTACACAACACAGCACAATCGATGTAAACCCGTTATCCGTTGATGGGGAGACTACCAGCCAGTACCGCCAGAGTGGGATACCACCACTCGACGGCGCTCGGCGCGACGACCGCCACTGATCGAGATATGCCAAAATTGAAGGTAGAATGCGAAATAAATGCTAAGACGTCCTATACGGACAAGCTAAAATGCGCGCCCGGCTAACCGCTGACCTTTTTCCATTGCGCCCCACAAGGTTCGCTACGTGATCGAGTTTCATAACGTCCATAAAACCTACCGGGTCGCCGGTAAGGATATTCCCGCCCTGCACCCCACCAGCCTGCGGGTTGAGAGCGGCCAGGTGTTCGGCCTGATCGGTCATTCCGGCGCGGGTAAAAGTACCCTGCTGCGTCTGATCAATCGCCTGGAAGCCCCCAGCGGCGGCAAGATCATCGTCGACGACGAAGAGGTCACGGCGCTGGACGCCAACGGCCTGCGCCGTTTCCGCCAACAGGTCGGGATGATCTTCCAGCACTTCAACCTGCTGGCCTCCAAGACCGTGGCCGACAACGTCGCGCTGCCGCTGACCCTGGCCGGCGAGCTGTCGCGGCGCGAGATCGACCAGCGCGTCGCCGAGCTCCTGCAACGGGTCGGACTGAGCGACCACGCGAAGAAATACCCGGCCCAGCTGTCCGGCGGCCAGAAGCAGCGTGTCGGCATTGCCCGCGCCCTGGCGACCAAGCCGAAGATCCTGCTGTGCGACGAAGCCACCAGCGCCCTCGACCCGCAAACCACCGCGTCGGTCCTGCAACTGCTGGCCGAGATCAATCGCGAGCTGAAGCTGACCATCGTGCTGATCACCCATGAAATGGACGTGATCCGCCGGGTCTGCGACGTGGTCGGGGTGATGGACGCCGGCGTGATCGTCGAGCAGGGTCCGGTGGCCGAAGTGTTCCTGCATCCCAAGCACCCGACCACCCGCCGCTTCGTCCAGGAGGACGAGCAGATCGACGAGAACGAGCAGCGCGACGACTTCGCCCATGTGCCGGGGCGCATCGTGCGCCTGACCTTCCAGGGCGACGCCACCTACGCGCCGCTGCTGGGCACCGTCGCCCGTGAAACCGGGGTGGACTACAGCATCCTGGCCGGGCGCATCGACCGCATCAAGGACACCCCCTATGGGCAACTGACGCTCGCCATCACCGGCGGCGACCTGGACGCCGCCTTCGCGCGCTTCACCGCCGCCGACGTCCATATGGAGGTACTGCGCTGATGGACCTGTTTCTGAATTTCTTCGCCAACATCGACTGGTCGGATATCTGGGAAGCCACCGGCGACACCATGCTGATGCTCGGTACCTCGCTGGTGTTCACCATACTGCTGGGCCTGCCGCTGGGGATCCTGCTGTTCCTGTGCAGCCCGCGCCAGTTGCTGGAGCAGAAGGCCACCTACTCGATCCTGGCCTTCGTGGTGAACGTGGTGCGCTCGCTGCCGTTCATCATCCTGCTGATCGTGATGATTCCGTTCACCGTGCTCCTCACTGGCACCTCCCTGGGGGTGGCCGGAGCCATTCCGCCGCTGGTGGTGGGCGCCGCGCCGTTCTTCGCGCGGTTGGTGGAAACCGCGCTGCGCGAGGTCGACCGGGGCATTATCGAAGCGACCCAGGCGATGGGCGCGACCACCCGCCAGATCATTCTGAACGCGCTGTTGCCGGAAGCCCGTCCGGGTATTCTCGCGGCGATTACCGTGACCGCGATTACCCTGGTGAGCTATACCGCCATGGCCGGCGTGGTCGGCGCCGGCGGTCTCGGCGACCTGGCCATCCGCTATGGTTACCAACGCTTCCAGACCGACGTCATGGTGGTCACGGTGGTCATGCTGATCGTCCTGGTCCAGGTGCTGCAGACCATCGGCGACCGGCTGGTGGTGCATTTCTCCCGCAAGTAGACCTCGCTTTTGCAACTGAATCAGCCGGCCCCAGGCCGGCAGGTGCCGGAACCGGCGCCCTCACATGGAGTCATTCGATGAAAAAACTGATCGCTGCCTTTGCCGCCGTCGCGGCCTTCTCGGCCCACGCCGCGGAAACCCTGACCGTGGCGGCCACGCCGGTTCCCCACGCGGAAATCCTCGAGTTCGTCAAACCGGTACTGGCCAAAGAGGGCGTGGACCTGAAGGTCAAGGTCTTCACCGACTACGTGCAACCGAACGTGCAAGTGTCCGAAAAGCACCTGGACGCCAACTTCTTCCAGCACCAGCCGTACCTGGATGAGTTCAACAAGGCCAAGGGCACTCATCTGGTCAACGTTGCCGGTGTGCACGTCGAGCCGCTGGGCGCCTACTCCAGCAAGTACAAGAAACTCGAAGACCTGCCAGGCGGCGCCAACGTGGTGATCCCGAACGACGCCACCAACGGCGGCCGCGCCCTGTTGCTGCTGCAGAAAGCCGGTCTGATCAAGCTCAAGGATGCCAACAACATCCTGTCGACACCGAAGGACATCGTCGAGAACACCAAGGACCTGAAGATCCGCGAACTGGAAGCCGCCACCCTGCCGCGCGTGCTGACCCAGGTCGACCTGGCCCTGATCAACACCAACTATGCCCTGGAAGCCAAGCTGGACCCGTCCAAGGATGCGCTGATCATCGAGGGTAAAGACTCGCCGTACGTGAACATCCTGGTGACCCGCGAGGACAACAAGGATTCGGACGCGGTGAAGAAGCTGGTAGCGGCGCTGCACAGCCCTGAAGTGAAAGCGTTCATTGTCGAGAAGTACAAGGGCGCGATCGTTCCAGCGTTCTAAGCCTCCACGACGACCCTGTAGGAGCCGGCTTGCCGGCGATGGCGTCCGCCAGGCCGATGCAAGGCTCACTGGCCTCATCGCCGGCAAGCCGGCTCCCACAAGGTTTGTATCGTTCGCGAGGAGTCGGGCCATCCGCTACACCGGCTGGCGCAGACACTCCAGCAGGCAATCCAGCGCCGGCTGGCGCTGGGCGCGACGCAACACCGCGATCAACTGCCGCTCGAAGGTCAACTCACCCAGCTCGATCACCCGCAACTGATCCGCCCGCTGCAACCACAACCCCGCCCGGGGCACCAACGACACCCCAAGCCCGCATTCCACCATCCGCGCAATGGCTTCGAGCTCATCCAGCTCCAGCGCATCGTGCACCTGTATCCGCTGCTCGCGCAGAAACTGACTGACCAGGCGCCCACCGAACGATCCCCGGTCATAGCGCACGAACGGCTGCTCGGCGAGTAATTGCAGCGGATCATCGCCCGGCAGGTGCAGGGGTGCGATCAGCACAAAGGCCTCGCTGGCCAGGGGAATTTCCAGCAACTCCTTGGGCAGCTCGAACGGGGGCTTGATCAGCAGCGCCAGGTCCAGCTCACCGGCATCCACCTGGCTCAACAGATTGAGCGAGACACCCGGCACCAGCTTCAACTCCACCCGTGGCGCCGCCTGGCGAAAGCGCGGCAAGGCCTGCGGCAACAAGCCGGTCTGCACGGTGGCAATGGCGCCGATACGCAACTCGCCCTGCCACTCGGCGGCCGTCGTCGACAGGGCCATCTGCCCGTACAAGGCGAGGATCTGCTCGGCCAGGGGCAACGCATGGCGACCCGCCGCATTCAGCACGGCGGCACGTCCACTGCGGTCGAACAGGCGCACGCCGAGGTTCTGCTCCAGCACCCGCATTTGCGCACTGACCGCCGACTGGGTCAGCCCCACCTGCTGGCCGGCCGCGACAAAGGTGCCTTCGCGGGCAACACGGATAAAGGTCTTGAGTTCACGGAGCATGGGACTCACCTAGCAAAAATATTCGGGCTCGGAAGCAAGAATATGCGCTTTTCAGCAAAATAATCGTCTCTACACTGAAGGCTCCTTCCCCAAGCCTGGTACCCGACATGGCGCTTTCACCGTTTCACCTGGCAATCCCGGTCCATGACCTGGCCGCGGCCCGACATTTCTATGGCGAGGTTTTTGCCTGCCCGGAGGGACGCAGCAGCGATCACTGGGTGGACTTCGACTTCTTCGGCCACCAGTTGGTGATTCACTATCAGGCCAGGACGGCGGCCCAGGAGCAGGCACTGAGCAACCCGGTGGACGGCCACGACGTGCCGGTGCCGCATTTCGGCGTGGTGCTGGAGTGGGCGGCCTGGGAAGCCCTGGCGGAGCGCCTGAAGGCGAGGGGCACAGGGTTCGTGATCGAACCCTACGTGCGCTTCAAGGGGCAGGTGGGCGAACAGGCGACCATGTTCCTGTTCGACCCCTGCGGCAATGCCCTGGAGTTCAAGGCCTTCAAGGATATCGGGCAGATGTTTGCCAAATAACGGAACACCCCGATATCGCCCCTGTGGGAGCCGGCTTGCTGGCGATGGCGACCGTAAGGACGCTGCAAGACTCACGGGCCTCATCGCCGGCAAGCCAGCTCCTACAAGGATTCGGCGGTGTCAGAGAAACCTGGGTTATTGGCGCTTGAGCAATTCCGGCAACTGCGCCACCAGTTTCTGGTTGTTCAACGGCGCGCGGATAAAGCCGCGCTGGGTGCCGTCCGGCCCGACTATCGCCAGGTTGCCGCTATGGTCGACCGTGTAGTTGGGCTTGCTGGTATCCGCCGGAATGAACGGAATGCTCAGCGCATTGGCGACCTTCTGCAGGTCGTCGATCGAACCCGCCGTCAGCCCCCTGAAGTCGGGGTCGAAATACCCCAGGTACTGCTTGAGCTGCTGCGGCGTATCGCGGTTCGGGTCCACGCTCACCAGGATCACCTGCAACTGGCCCAGCGCGTCCTTGGGCAATTCGCTCTTGATCTGGCGCAACTGGGCGAGGGTGGTCGGGCAGATGTCCGGGCAGAAGGTATAGCCGAAGAACAGCAGGCTCCACTTGCCCTTGAACTCGTCGACCTGCACAGCCTGGCCGTTCTGGTCGGTCATCTTCACCCCCGGCAGCGAACGGCTCTGGGGCAGCAGGATAATCCCCGCATCGATCATCGCCGTGGGCTCGCCCTGGCGCTGGTTATGAATCACCTTGTTGACCGTCAACCCCACGATCAGGGCCACCACGGCGACGAGCATAAAAACGGTTTTCTGAATTCGAGTCATAGGCTCAACAATAGATAGTGATCGACAAGCAGCGCGATAAACAGCAGGAACAAGTAGTAGATAGAGTACTTGAAGGTGCCGATCGCCGCATGCGCCTGACTGCCACGGTACAGCACCCACGCCCAGTGCAGGAAGCGCACCCCCAGGGCCGTGGCGCAGGCCAGGTAGAGCAGGCCGCTCATGTGGATCACGAACGGCAGCAGGCTGACGGCCAGCAGGACAAAAGCGTAGAGCAGGATATGCACCTTGGTGTAATGCTCGCCATGGGTCACCGGCAGCATCGGGATATCCGCCTTGGCGTACTCTTCCTTGCGGTGGATGGCCAGCGCCCAGAAGTGCGGTGGGGTCCAGGCGAAGATGATCAGCACCAGCAACAGCGGTTCGGCGCTGACATGGCCGGTGGCCGCGACCCAGCCCAGCAACGGCGGCGCCGCCCCGGCCAGGCCGCCGATCACGATGTTCTGCGGCGTGGCGCGCTTGAGAAAGCCGGTGTAGATCACCGCGTAACCGAGCAGCGAAGCCAGGGTCAACCAGGCCGTCAGCGGGTTGGTGAAGCCCAGCAGCAAGGCCTGCCCCGACACGGCGAGAATCAGCGCGAAGCTCAGCGCCGCCATGGGCGACACCCGTCCCTGCGCCAGCGGTCGCTTGTGGGTACGGGCCATCAGCGCATCGATGCGCCGATCCACCACATGGTTGACCACCGCCGCGCCGCCGGCACACAGGCCGATGCCCAGGTTGCCGAACACCAGCACCCTCCAGGGCACGCCGGCCCGGGTCGCGAGAAACATGCCCACCAGCGAGGTGATGAGCATCAGCACCACCACCTTGGGCTTGGTCAGCTCCAGGTAGTCGCGCCAGAGGGCCTGGGCCTGACGCTCACCGATTATGGCCGCCACGGCAGTTCTCCCTTGATCGTGATGGGCGCGTGGACCGCTTTGATCGGGCTCAGGCGCCAGCGGGCCGGCGCTTGCCCCCGCACCCGGACCAGCGCGGTACGCGCGTGGTAGTTGATCAGTACCAGCGTCAGCAGCAAGGCCGCGCCGCCGCCGGTGTGCGCCACGGCCACCGGCAGCGGCAGATGGAAGTACACGTTGCTCAGGCCCAGGCTGATCTGTGCCGCCAGCACCAGCAGCAGCAAACCCGCGAGCCGGGTCATGCCCACCGCCCGCAGTTGCCAGGCCAGGCCCAGCAGCACCAGGGTCACCAGCAGGGCACCGACGCGGTGGGTCAGGTGAATCGCCGTGCGTGCCTCGCTGTCGAGCTGGCCGCCCAGGTAATTGGGGCCGATCTGCTGGGTCAGGTGAAAACCGTTGGCGAAATCCGCGTTCGGCCACCATTGCCCGTGGCAGGTCGGCAGGTCGATGCAGGCCACCGCCGCATAATTGGAACTGACCCAACCGCCGAGGGCGATCTGCAGGATCACCAGCAACAACCCGGCCGTGGCCCAGCGCTGCAAGCGCCTGGGCACCGCCAACGCCGGCAGCACGCCGGACAGGCGCAACGTCAACAGGAACAGCAGGCTCAAGGTGGCCAAGCCGCCGAGCAGGTGCGCCGTCACCACCTGGGGCCAGAGCTTGAGCGTCACCGTCCACATGCCGAAGGCCGCCTGGGCGAAGACCACGCCCAGCAGGAACAACGGCAACTTCAGCGGTTGCCCGTCACGCCGACGCTCATGCCAGGAACGCGCGGCCAGCAGCACGACCAGCAGTCCCAGGGTCCCGGCAAAATAGCGATGGACCATCTCGTTCCAGCCCTTGTGGGCTTGCACCGGGGCATCGGGAAAATGCAGCTCGGCATGGGCCAGCTGGGCTTCGCTCTTGGGCACGCTGATAAAGCCGTAGCAGCCCGGCCAGTCGGGACAGCCCAGGCCGGCGTGGGTCAGGCGGGTGTAGGCCCCCAACAGGACGACGATCAGCGCCAGCAAGGTGGCGAACAACGCAAGGCGAAATCCAGGCTTGGCCATGACGATGCCCTCATCCGATATTCGACAGTTTCAGCAGTTGCACCAGGTCGTTGAGCAGGTCCTTGCCCTTGACCCGGGCGTCGTAGCGCAGCACCAGGTTGCCGTGGGGATCGACGATCCATAGCTGTGCCGCGCCATTGCCCTGGGTCTCCCGAGTATAGGTCGCAAGATCCAGCGGGTAGCGTTGCAACTGCGGGTACTCACGCTTGAGCCTGGCGTCGTAGGCCGTATCCAGGGGTTGCGCGGTCGCCAGGGCATGGCAGGCCCGGGAAGCATCGCGCCCCAGGGCGATCTGGATCTGCCGCGCCAGGTAGACCAGTTGCTGGCAGTCCGGCCCACAGTCCTGCGGCGCCGTCACCAGCATCTGCCAGCGCTGCTCGTCGGCCTGCACACCGATGTCGGCGCGGCTCTGCCCGTTGCCGATCAACTCACCGTGATAATTGCGGCTCTCCGGCACCCAGAACTGCAGCTTGTACATGCCGGTGGCGAGGATCATCGGGCCGATCACCACCAGCAGGATCAGGATCAGTTGCCAGCGGCCCCGCCCGCGTCGTGGCGGGCTCGGGACTTCAGCTGTGTCGAGTGGATTCATGGCCGCTCCCATGGTGTTGCTCCCTTGCGTTATGCCATCCGAGGTAGAGATAAAGGCCGAACAGCGCCAGTGCCATGGCGAACCACTGCACGGCATAGGCCACATGCTTTTCCGGCCCCATGCCTTCGGACACCACCGGCCAGCCGGCCTCGTAGGCCGCCGGACCGGACTCCTGGCGCAGTTCGTAGTGGAAACCCGTGTGCCCCAGTTCCGTCCAGAGCTTGTCCGGCTCGATCGCGGTCACCAGCCGCGGCCAGCTCGCATTGGCCGGGTCGGCGCCCAACTGGAAGGTCGCGCCGGGCGAGACATACACCCAGGCACCGATCTCCAGCTGTTTCGTGGGGGTGCTGAACACCGGCGGCGTGCGCCGATCCGGCCAGGGCAGCCAGCCCCGGTTGACCAGCAGCCACAGGTCGCTGGCCTCGTCGTGGAACGGCTGCAACAGCTCCACGCCGACCCGGTCGCCACGCATGCGGTTATCCAGCAGGTAGCTGTGTTCGGCGTCGAACCGGCCGCTCAGCAGCACCCGCCGGAACGCCGGATCGGGCAGGGCTTGCAGCTGGTCGGCGGCCACCGGTTCGGCCGTGCGCCGCTGTGCATGGTTCTCCAGCAGCACGCGTTTCTGCTCGCTGCGACTCAGTTGCCAGAAGCCCAGGCAGACCAGCAACGGCAACAGCACGAGCACCACCAACGTCGGTGCGATGCCAGGGCGGAAGCGCCTCATGGCCGCGCCCCGGCGGCGGGTATTCGACTCGCTATACTCAATTGCATGCGCATCTCCCCCGGAGTCTCACCATGCTGAAAGCGGCGATTGTCCTGATGCTGTTGGCCACGCTGGCCAGCCTGTTCAGCGGCCTGTTCTTCCTGGTGAAGGACGACGCCCACTCCAAGCGCCTGGTCAATGCCCTCACCGTCCGCGTGACGCTTGCCGTGATCACCCTGGCCTTGATCAGTTGGGGCTTCTTCAGCGGCCAACTGGTGTCCTCGGCGCCCTGGTAGGACCCAGGGCCCGGCAAGGCTCAGAGCACGTAGACGAAAACGAACAGGCAGATCCAGACCACGTCGACGAAGTGCCAATACCAACTGGCCGCTTCAAAGCCGAATTGATGCTCGGCATTGAAGTGCCCGCGCATGACCCGCATCAGCATCACGAACAGGATCAGGGTGCCGATGGTCACGTGGGCACCGTGGAAACCGGTGAGCATGAAGAAGGTCGCCCCATAGATGCCCGAGCCCAGGGTCAACCCCAGTTCGTGATAGGCGTGGATGTATTCCTTGGCCTGGAAGCTGAGGAACCCCAGCCCCAGCAGTATGGTGAACGCCAGCCAGAGCTTGAGAGCGCCGCGATGGCCGTTCTTCAGGGCATGGTGGGCGATGGTCACGGTGACGCTGGAACTGACCAGCAGCACGGTATTGAGCAGCGGCAGCCCCCAGGGGCTGATGGTTTCCTTCGGCCCCGGAAAGATTTTCGGATCGGGGTTGTGCAGCAATGGCCAGGCGTTCTGGAAGTCCGGCCAGAGCAGATGGGTGATGACCCCCTTCGCCCCACCGTCGCCGGCCAGCCAGGGCACGGACAGGTTGCGCACGTAGAACAGCGCGCCGAAGAAGGCGATGAAGAACATCACCTCGGAAAAGATGAACCAGCTCATGCCCCAGCGGAACGAACGGTCCATCTGCGCACTGTAGAGCCCGGAGCGACTCTCCTTGATCACCGTGCCGAACCAGCCGAAGAGCATATAGGCCAGCAGCAGCCCACCGACGAAGAAAATCAGCGGGCCATGGGAATCCGGGCGCGCCGCCTTCAGGTCGTTGAACCAGGTGCCCAGGCCGAACATCGTGATCAGCATGCCCGTCGTGGCAATGATCGGCCACTTGCTCTGGGCCGGTACGTAATAGTGCTCATGAGTCGCCATTTATTGTTCTCCTTATCGGGCCCGCAAAAGGTCCTACCCGCCCGTACGCGCCACGGGCGGGTTGCGGGCGGTGATGTCGAACAGCGTGTAAGCCAGCGTCAGGTGCTTCACATCCCTGGGCATGTCGCGGTCAACGATGAAACGTACCGGCATCTCGATCCGCTGCCCGGGCTGCAGGGTCTGCTGGGTGAAGCAGAAGCATTCGGTCTTGTGGAAATACACCGCCACGTTCGCCGGTGAAATGCTCGGGATCGCCTGGGCCTTCATCACCTGGTCGGTGGGGTTGTAGGCCACGAAGAGCATCTCGTTGACGGCACCGGGGTGAACATCGAGCCGGTCGGCCTTGGGATGGAACTCCCAGACCATGTCGGCGGCATTGCTCGACAGGAACTGCACGCCGACCTGCCGCGACAGGTCGACCACCTGCTCGCCTTCATACTGCCCGGCGGTCTTGCCGTTGATCCCGAAGGCCTTGCACATCACGTCATAGAGCGGCACCAGGGCAAAACCGAAGGCGAACATCGCTACCACCACCAGCAACAGGCGCGTGACCAGGCGTTTGAGCGAGATCGAGTCGGCCATGGTCTATTTCACTTCCGGCGGCGTGGTGAAGGTGTGATACGGCGCCGGTGACGGAATGCTCCACTCCAGGCCCTCCGCGCCATCCCACGGCTTGGCCGGGGCCGGCGGGCCGCTGCGGATGCACTTGATGACGATGAACAGGAACAGCAACTGCGTCACCCCGAACATGAAGCCGCCGATCGACGAGACCATGTTGAAGTTGGCGAACTGCAGGTTGTAGTCCGGCACCCGCCGCGGCATCCCGGCCAGGCCGACGAAGTGCATCGGGAAGAAGGTCAGGTTCATGCCGATGAACGACAGCCAGAAGTGCAGCTTGCCGAGGGTTTCGTCGTACATGTGTCCGGTCCACTTCGGCAGCCAGTAGTAGGTGGACGCGAAGATCCCGAAGATCGCCCCCGGCACCAGCACGTAGTGGAAATGCGCCACCACGAAATAGGTGCCGTGGTACTGGAAGTCCGCCGGCGCCATCGCCAGCATCAGCCCGGAGAAACCGCCGATGCTGAACAGGATGACGAAGGCCACCGCAAACAGCATGGGTGTCTCGAAGGTCAGCGAGCCCTGCCACATGGTGCTGACCCAGTTGAACACCTTCACCCCGGTCGGCACCGCGATCAGCATGGTCGCGTACATGTAGAACAGCTCACCGACCAGGGGAATGCCGACCACGAACATGTGGTGCCCCCAGACGATGAACGAGAGGAAGGCGATACTGGCCGTGGCGTAGACCATCGAGGTGTAGCCGAACAGCGGCTTGCGGGAAAACGCCGGGATGATCGCACTGACCGCGCCGAACGCCGGCAGGATCATGATGTACACCTCGGGATGGCCGAAGAACCAGAACACGTGCTGGAACAGCACCGGATCACCGCCACCGGCGGCGTTGAAGAAGCTGGTGCCGAAATGGATGTCCATCAGCATCATGGTCACGCAGCCCGCCAGCACCGGCATCACGGCAATCAGCAGGAACGCGGTGATCAGCCAGGTCCAGACGAACAGCGGCATCTTCATCAGGGTCATGCCCGGCGCACGCAGGTTGAGAATGGTCGAGATCACGTTGATCGCGCCCATGATCGAACTGATGCCCATCATGTGGATGGCGAAGATGAAGAAGGTCACGCTCTCGGGACCGTAGGTCGTCGACAGCGGCGCATAGAAGGTCCAGCCGAAGTTCGGCCCGCCGCCGGGCATGAACAGGGTCGAGACCATCAGCGCGAACGCCGCCGGCAACAGCCAGAAACTGAAGTTGTTCATCCGCGGCAAGGCCATGTCCGGCGCGCCGATCATCAGCGGGATCATCCAGTTGGCCAGGCCGACGAAGGCCGGCATCACCGCGCCGAAGACCATCACCAGGCCGTGCATGGTGGTCATCTGGTTGAAGAACGCCGGTTCGACGATGTGCAGCCCCGGCTGGAACAGCTCGGCGCGGATCACCATGGCGAAGGAGCCGCCAAGCAGGAACATGGCGAAGCTGAACCACAGGTACAGCGTGCCGATGTCCTTGTGGTTGGTGGTCAGCACCCAGCGCATCAGGCCCCTGGCGGGACCATGGGTGGCGTGCTCATCGTGGCCGACATGGCCGTGGTCGTCGATCACTCCACTCATGTCCTCTCTCCTGCTGACAGGGGGAACAGCTGGGTCCAGGGCCACAGGCCCCGACCGGTTCGGCGAACCTGCAATGGAGCTGTCTATTTCGGAGCTGTTCATTTGCCCTCCGTCTGCTTCAGAGCCAGGACTTCCTTGGGTGTGACCATGTCGCCCTTGTCGTTGCCCCAGGCATTGCGTTCATAGGTCACGACAGAGGCGATATCGACTTCCGACAACTGTTTGCCGAAGGCCGCCATGGCGGTACCCGGCTTGCCGAAGAACACCCGGTGCAGGTGGTCCTCCTTGGGACCGGTGACGAGCTTCGAGCCCTTGAGCGCCGGGAACATCGGCGGCAGGCCCTGGCCCTCGGCCTGGTGACAGGCCACGCAGGTGGTGTGGTAGATCTTGTCGCCGCGCTCCTTGAGTTCGTCGAGGGTCCACTCCTTGCTGGTCAGCTCCTTGAGCTTGGCGGCGTCGGCCTTGCGATCGGCCAGCCAGCTGTCGTAGTCGGCCTTGGCGCGGACGTCGACCACCACCGGCATGAAGCCGTGGTCCTTGCCGCACAGTTCGGAGCATTGCCCACGGTAGATGCCGGGCTTGTCGACCCGGGTCCAGGCTTCGTTGAAGAAGCCCGGGATGGCATCGCGCTTGACGGCGAAGGCCGGCACCCACCAGGAATGGATCACGTCGGCGGAGGTCACCAGGAAACGCACCTTGGCGCCCACCGGCAACACCAGCGGCTGGTCGACTTCCAGCAGGTAGTTTTCGCCCTTGGGCGCCAGGTTATGCATCTGATCGGCGGGGGTGGACAGGTTGCTGAAGAACTCGACATCCTGGCCCAGGTACTTGTAGTGCCATTTCCATTGATAGCCGGTGACCTGGATATCGACATCCGACTCGCTGGTGTCGTACATCTTGATCAGCGTCGCGGTCGCGGGAACCGCCATGACCACCAGGATCAGGAAAGGGACGATGGTCCAGAGGATTTCGACGGTGGTGCTCTCATGGAACTTGGCCGCCACCTGGCCCGTGGAGCGTCGGTGCAGGATCATCGACCAGAACATCGCGCCGAACACGATGACCCCGATCACCACACAGATCCAGAAAATGGTCATGTGCAGATCGAAGATCTCGTGACTGACTTCCGTCGCTCCAGGCGTCATATTCACGTCCCAGGCCGCCTGCGCCCGGCTGAATATCGACCACAACAGGAGGCCCATCCAGACTCGTGGATGTCGCATCATTGCGGGTTCCCCTTATCGTTCTTGTTATCCCGCCGGCGTTCACCTGCGGCCAAGGGAATGGTCGTACTGCGTAAGCGGACCATTCGGCCTGGCCTGCAACGGCAGCCGGGCGAAATCAGCTGACTCCATACAAAACCGAGTATAGACAGCGACCGGGAGCGCGCCATGCGATCTGGGAAATGAACTGGAAGCGGCCTTGAAAAGGGCTGCAGGCCTCGGATTACCTGGGGTAGGCCAGAGGCAATGGCAAATCGATATAACCCATGCATATAAGCATGAAATAATTATTACAAATGCATCTGAACATCTTTTATAACCCAGCTACTTTGTATTCTCCCTTTTTCCCTTTGTCGTACCCCCCTGGAGTTTTCATGAACACCGCCGCATTGCGCGAGCAGATTCAACGTGCCCACCAACACGAGGCCGCCAGCGGCCAACTGACCCGTCAACTCGAGATTCAATTGCCGCACCTTCACCCCGCCATACAACTGCCGGATGTCGACGCAAAAGGTGTACTGACGCGGTTTGTCAAAGCCTATATCGACCTGGTTCCCGACTTGCTGGATGCGGCCAATGAGGTGGCGCGCGAAGCCGGTATCGAATCGCAGATCAAGCCGGTGCTGACCATCGCCGAGCAGTTTTTCCTGCAACCCCCGGCGATCCTGGAAGGGCATGTCGGGCTCGACGGCCTGCTGGACGAAGCCTATCTGGCCCACCGCCTGGTGGAGGAGGTCAACGACCTGTACATCAAGCATTTCGGCCAGCCGCTGATTCCCTCGGACATCACCGTGGCCAACCTGATCGCCCACCAGTTGATCGGCGAGACGTTCGCCAACCAGCTGGATGAAGCGGTGCATCACGCGGTCGATGAGATGCTCGACGAAGAGAGCTTTGCCCTGGAGTCGGTGGAAGCCTATCGCGACCGCCTGTACAGCCCGGACACCGAGGCGGCGTGGAAACGCTGGCCGTGCCTGTCGCGCCAACTGGGCGTGGGCCTGGAGCTCGAACAGCCCGGCGCTTGAGCCGGCTGTGCAATTGATCGCGGTCGAACGCGATCCCCTGTAGGAGCTGGCTTGTCGGGACGCCGCATCGCAGCGATGAGGCCCTTGAGTCCTGTGCTGTCCATCCGGACGCCATCGCCGGCAAGCCGGCTCCTACAAGTTTTGCGGCGCTTTCACGGTCGCAATCAGGCCGTGGCGGAACCGACACCCGAAGTGGTCCGCAGCCGCCCCTCCAGGCGCCGTTTCAACCCGTGGGACTCGATCACCAACCGCGAGCCCTTGGCCCCGTTGGCGCGGCCCCATTCCTCCAGCAGTTCCAGGCACGAGTGGTCGATGTAGCTCAGGTTGCCCAGCGGCACATGCACCACCGTGCCCGCCGGAATCGTCGACAGCACCCGGGTCAGCGCCGGCACCTTGAGGAAGGTTGCCGCCCCCACCAACCGCAGCTCCATCTCGCCCTCACCGGGCAGGTCCACCAGGCTGATTTTCAAGCGCGAGGCTTTCCAGGCCAGCTTCGCCAGGGTCAGGCCGAAACCGATCAACACCCCCGTCAGCAGGTTGGTCAAGACAATGGCCGAGGCCGTGGCCACATAGGTCAGCATCGGCATGCGCCCGTAGCGACCGAGGCCGCGAAAGGCCTTGAGATCCACCAGCTTGATGCCCGTATACACCAGCACGCCCGCCAGGCTCGCCACCGGAATGCTTTGCAGCACGCCGGACAGCAGCAGCACGAAGGCCAGCAGCCACAGGCCATGGAACATGGCTGACAGACGAGTGCGGGCACCGGCCTGGACGTTGGCCGAGCTGCGCACGATCACGCCGGTCATGGGCAGCGCCCCGAGCAAGCCGCACAGCATATTGCCCACGCCCTGCGCCGACAGCTCGCGGTCGAAGTCCGAGCGCTGGCCGTCGTGCATGCGGTCCACGGCGGCGGCCGACAGCAGGGTTTCGGCGCTGGCGATAAAGGCCACGGCAAAGGCCGCGACCAGCACACCGGGATCGGCCAGGTTGAGCAGGTCGGCGGGGCGCAGCCAGTCGATGGCCTCGGCCAGGTTGGCCGGAACCTCCACGCGCTTGACCGACAGGGCCAGCGCCAGGCTCGCCAGGGTCGCCAGCCCCACGCCGAGCAGTGCGCCCGGTACAAAGCGCAAGACGTGGGGTTTGCGCTTGTCCCATAGCCACATCACCAGCATCGTCGCCAGGCCCAGCGCACCGGCCTGCCAGCCGCCCCCTTCGCCGGACAGCGACAGGGCCCGACCCAGGGCCGCGGGAAAGCCCAGCAGGTTGCCCAGTCCCGAGGGCCGGGGCGAACCGTCGAGCATCACATGGACCTGGGACAGCACGATCAACACACCGATACCGGCGAGCATCCCGTAGACCACCGCCGGCGCGGTCACCCGGAACCAGCAGCCCAGGCGCAGGCGACCGGCCAGCAGTTGCAGCAGGCCGGCCAGCAACAGGATCGGCCCGAGCATGGCCATGCCGTGCTGGCGCACCAGTTCGAACACCAGCACCGCCAGGCCCGCGGCCGGACCGCTGACCTGCAACGGCGACCCCGCCAGCCAGCCCACCACCAGCCCGCCGATGATGCCGGTGATCAGCCCCTTGGCCGGCGGCATGCCGGAGGCAATGGCGATCCCCATGCACAGCGGCAGGGCCACCAGGAATACCACCACCGAAGCCAACAGCTCCCGTGGCAAAAGCGCTTTCAATTGCGCAGCACGCATGATGAATCTCCTGAGGATTTCTTCAGGCATGGCAAAGCCCGACCGCTCTGACGCCGGTCGTGGCTGAACCTGATGGATTGGGGAGGCTTCAGGTGTTAGAAGCGGGCCTTGGGTGTCGCACTGGGGATCGGATGAGTGCCATCGAGTGGCAGGAAGCAGCTCCGATCAGCGTCGTAGGCTTTGATTTCGCTGGTTTCGATGTTGTAGACCCAGCCATGGATAAACAGGTGACCGTTGGCCATGCGCGAGGCCACCGAGGGATGCGTGCGCAAGTGCTGCAACTGGGCAATGACGTTTTCTTCGGTCAGCACGTGCATGCTTTCGTTTTCGTTGGCGCAGTTGCAGTTCTCATGGACCATGGTCTTCGCCACTTCCGCATGGCGCAGCCAGGCCTTGACCGTGGGCATCTTTTCCAGGCTGTCGGGGTTGAGCACCGCGCGCATGGCACCGCAATCCGAATGCCCGCAGACGATGATGTGCTGCACGCCCAGGGCCAGCACCGCGTACTCGATGGCGGTCGAGACGCCGCCGTTCATTTGCCCATAGGGCGGCACCACGTTGCCGACATTGCGGGTCACAAACAGGTCGCCGGGGGCGCTTTGGGTAATGAGTTCGGGCACGATCCGCGAGTCGGCGCAGGTGATGAACATCGCCCGGGGACTCTGGGCCGTGGCAAGTTTCTTGAACAGCTCTTCCTGCTGCGGAAAGATTTCACGGTGAAAATGCAGGAAGCCATCGACGATATGCTGCAGCGCCGCATCGGCACTTTCCGAGCCGGGAAGCCCTGAAGCCGACGCAGCTGACGGCTGTTTATCCTTGTCACTCATGATTCATCCTCTTTTCTGACGGATTTAAGGGGATTTTCCTGATTTGGCTCGCTCACGGCCAGCACTCATCAGATCAATGCGTCCGATTCCTTGAACGCCACCTGTACGAAACAGGCCGCTTCACCCTAGCCGTGATAACTTAACTCAAGCTGAATCAAAGGCTCTAGGACGTACGTTCCAGAAGGTTCCTACGCTGCTTACCCCAGAGTATAGGTGCAGGCTAAACGCCACCAAACGACCTGGGGCCGGGTCATGGCTCAGAGTAACGACATCTGCCCTCCGGGGGGACAGAACGCACTGCAATCGAGGTTGAAGCCTTCGCGCCGGTTGAGCCCCAGGCGCTTGATGGCCTTGGCAAACCGCTGCGCCAGCAGGTCGGCAAACGGCCCTTCGCCGCGCATGCGGGCACCGAACCGGCTGTCATAGAGCTCACCGCCACGGGTCTGGCGAATCAGGCTCAGCACATGGGCCGCTCGTTGCGGGTAATGGGCGGCCAGCCACTCCTCGAACAGCGGCGCGACCTCCAGCGGCAGGCGCAGCATCATGTAGGCGGCGCTCTGGGCGCCGGCGTCACGGGCCTCGGTGAGCAGGCTTTCCAGCTCGCTGTCGTTGATCATCGGAATCATCGGCGAACACAGCACGCCCACCGGAATACCCGCTTCATGCATGACCCGGATGGCCCGCAAGCGGGCCTTGGGCGCCGCCGCCCGGGGCTCGAGGATGCGCTTGAGTTCGTCGTCGAGGCTGGTCAGGCTGATCATCACCGCCACCAGTCGCTGCTGCGCCAGTTCCGTCAGCAGGTCCAGGTCCCGCAGGATCAGCGAGCCCTTGGTGACGATCGTCACCGGATGCCGGTAGCGCAGCAATACCTCGAGAATCCGCCGGGTGAGCCGGTGCTCGCGCTCGATCGGTTGATAGGGATCGGTGTTGGAGCCCAGGTTGATCGGGGCAACGCGATAACCCGGCTTGGACAATTGTTGTTCCAGCACCGCCACCGCGTTGGTCTTGGCGATCAGTTTGGTTTCGAAATCCAGTCCCGGTGACAGATCCCAGTACGCATGGCTGGGGCGGGCGTAGCAGTAGATGCAGCCGTGCTCGCAGCCGCGATAGGGATTGATGGAGCGATCGAAGGGCAGGTCGGGCGAGCTGTTGCGGGTGATGATGGATTTCGCCGTCTCGATGCGCACCTCGGTGCCCTGGGTCAGCGGAACCTCCTGGTACCAACCGTCGTCCTCGGCCACCGAGCGATTGGGCGCGAAGCGGTTGTGCGGGTTGGTCGCGGTGCCACGGCCACGGGGTGGGAGAGGGGTGAACATTGGAGAAGGCTCCATTACTGTATTTATATACAGTAATGGAGTTCAAAGAATCTGCCTAGCGCCGTCCGGCAGGACAGTGGACTGCCTCCAATTCTTACAAATCTTTGACACTCGACTCACAGGCTTTTGATTCGGAAAAATCAATGCTATAGGGCAATATCGAGTTCTCTCTTTTCGGGCGCCGTCCACATGTCGATCGTTCGTTTCCTTTGCGCCCTGGGCCTGATCTGCCTCGCAGGCCTGGTGTTGCCCGCGGTCCAGGCAGACGACGGCAACGCTCAACGCCCACCGCAATGGGCCACCCCGGTGGGCAACCAGTACAACCTCTACCAGATGACCCCGACGCTCTACCGCAGCACCTTGCCGGACAGCAACGCCGTGCCGATGCTGCTCAAGCTGAACATCACCACCGTGATCAACTTCCAGCCGGAGGCCGACTCCAGCTGGCTGGCGGCCCCCGAGATCAAGCAGGTGCAACTGCCTTACCGGATCGGCCATGTCGACGACGCCGACGTGCTGGCGGTCTTGCGGGCGATCAGGGAGGCCGAGGACAAGGGTTCGGTGTTGATACACGACAGGCAGGGCACGGAACGTACCGGCCTGATGGCGGCGATGTACCGCGTGGTGGTTCAGGGCTGGACCAAGGAGGAAGCCTTGAGCGAGATGATCATGGGGGGGTTCGGCGACAGCCCGCACTTCAAGGACAGCATCCGCTACATGATGCAGGCGCATGTCGACAAGCTGCGCGAAGCCCTGGCCAGCGGCGCCTGCAGCACCAACCCCTACGCCACCTGCGCGGTGAGGAGCTGGCTCAAGTCCGCCAGCTTCGAGTGATTACCCCGGATGAGCCGGGCAGGGCCCGGCTCGGCGCAGAGCACTGCGGCGCCTACTGGCCTTCCGGCTTCTTCAGCTTGGGATTGGGAAAGAACTGCACGGTCTGGACCTTGTTGTCCTGCGCCGGCTTGGCCGCCACGGTATTGACCCGCGTACCCAGCTCCTTGGGCACCGACAGGCCCTGCTCATTCAGGGTATCGGCATAGCCGCAGGCCACGCACTCACGGTGCGGAACGTCGTCTTCGCTCCACATCATCAGCTTGTCCTGTTCGCTGCACGCCGGGCAGACCGCCCCGGCGATAAAGCGTTTCTTGGTCTTGATCACGGCTACCTCGCTCATGCCGCGGCTTCCTCGCTGAGGCCGCTGTGACGCAAGAGTGCGTCAATCGACGGTTCGCGGCCACGGAAGTCGACGAACAGCAGCATCGGTTCCTGGGAACCGCCGCGCGCCAGGATGGCTTCACGGAAGGCCCGCCCGGTCTGCGCGTTCAGCACACCCTCTTCCTCGAACCGGGAGAAGGCATCGGCCGACAGCACTTCGGCCCATTTGTAGCTGTAGTAGCCCGCCGCGTAACCGCCGGCGAAAATGTGCGCAAAGCTGTTGGGGAAGCGGTTGTAGGCCGGCGGACGCATCACCGAGACCTCGTCGCGCACGCCTTCGAGCACCTGCGCCACGCTGCGGCCGTCGCCATGGGTGGCATGCAGTTCGAAGTCGAACAGCGAGAATTCCAGCTGGCGAACCATCATCAGCCCGGACTGGAAGTTCTTCGCCGCCAGCATTTTTTCCAGCAGGTCCTGGGGCAGCGGCTCGCCGGTTTCGTAGTGACCGGAGATCAGCGCCAGGCCTTCGGGCTCCCAGCACCAGTTTTCCATGAACTGGCTCGGCAGTTCCACGGCATCCCAGGCCACGCCGTTGATACCGGACACACCGGCATGCTCGATACGGGTCAGCAGGTGATGCAGGCCGTGACCGAACTCGTGGAACAGGGTAGTGACTTCGTCATGGGTCAGCAGCGCGGGCTTGCCGCTGGCGGCCGGGGTGAAGTTGCACACCAGGTTGGCCACCGGGTTTTGCAGCACGCCGTCGTCCTTGCGCCGACGGTCGCGGGCACCGTCCATCCAGGCACCGCCGCGCTTGTTGGCGCGGGCGTAGAGGTCAAAGAAGAAGCGCCCGACGTGCTGGCCGTTCTCCTTGATTTCGAACAGGCGGACATCCGGGTGCCAGCTGTCGAAACCGCTCTGTTCGGCAATTTCGATGCCGTACAGGCGCTGGACGATGGCGAACAGCCCGCCCAGTACCCTGTCGATCGGGAAGTAGGCACGCAGGGCTTCCTGGGAAACGCTGTAGCGCTGTTCACGCAGCTTCTCGCCGTAGTACCCGCTGTCCCAGCTTTGCAATTCGGCGCAGCCTTGCTCGGCGGCGTAGGCCTTGAGCTGCTGCAGGTCCTGGGCGGCAAACGGCTTGCTGCGCTTGGCCAGGTCCCGCAGGAAGGTCAACACCTGGTCGCTGGAATCGGCCATCTTGGTCGCCAGGCTCAATTCGGAAAAGCTGGCGAAGCCCAACAATTGAGCAAGCTCCTGGCGCAGGTCGAGAATCTCTTCCATCACCGGACCGTTGTCGAACTGGCCGGCATTCGGGCCCTGTTCCGAGGCGCGGGTGCAGTAGGCGGCGTACACCTCTTCGCGCAGGGCGCGGTCCTGGGCGTAGGTCATGACCGCGTAGTAGCTTGGGAACTCCAGGGTGATCAACCAGCCGTCCAACCCCTTGGCCTTGGCCGCGGCAGCCATTTGCTCCTTGGCCGAGTCGCTCAGCCCGGCGAGACCGGCCTCGTCGGTAACGTGCCGGGTCCAGGCCTGGGTCGCGTCGAGCAACTGGTTGGAGAAGCGGCTGCCCAGCTCGGAGAGCTTGCTCTGCACCTCGGCGTAGCGTTTCTGCTGCTCGGGCGGCAGGTCGATACCCGACAGGCGGAAGTCGCGCAGGGAGTGTTCGAGGATGGTTTTCTGGCCCACGTCGAAGCTGGCTGCCTCCGGGCTGTTCGCCAGGGCTTCGAAGGCCTGGAACAGTTCGCGGTTCTGGCCCAGTTCGGTGGAGTAGGCGCTCAAGGCCGGCAGGCAGGCCTCGTAGGCTTCGCGCAGTTCGGCGCTGTTGCACACCGCATTGAGGTGACTGACCGGGCTCCAGGCCGCGCCCAGGCGATCATTGAGCTCATCCATCGCCAGTACCAGCCCGGCCCAGGTCGGCTGTTTGCCCTGGGTCGCCAGGATGTCGGCAATGGCCGCGCGGTTGTCCGCCAGGATCTGTTCGATGGCCGGCAGCACGTGTTCGGCACGGATCGCCGAGAACGGCGGCAGGTCGTAGGGCTGCAGAAGAGGGTTGTTCACGCTCACGGTTGACACCTTGGCTGGAAGAAACATGCCCCCATCTTAATTACAATCGACGCCGACCGCAGCTATCAACCAGAGAGAGAGCGCCTATCGTGACCCTTCGTACCTACCAGAACCTCACGCCGGCACTGGGTGAACGGGCCTTTGTCGACCGTTCGTCGGTGGTGATCGGCGACGTCGAAATCGGCGCCGACAGCTCCATCTGGCCGCTGACCGTGATCCGCGGCGACATGCACCGCATCCGCATCGGCCAACGCACCAGCGTGCAGGACGGCTGCGTGCTGCATATCACCCACGCCGGCCCCTTCAACCCCGAGGGTTTCCCGCTGCTGATCGGCGACGATGTGACCATCGCCCACAAGGTCATGCTGCATGGCTGCACGGTGGGCAGCCGGGTCCTGATCGGCATGGGCAGCATCGTCATGGATGGCGCGGTGATCGAGGACGAAGTGATAGTCGGAGCCGGCAGCCTGGTGCCGCCGGGCAAGACGCTGGAAAGCGGTTTTCTCTACGTCGGCAGCCCGGTCAAGCAGGCTAGGGCCCTGACGGACAAGGAACGGGCCTTTTTCACCTACAGTGCCGCGAACTACGTGAAGCTCAAGGATCAGCACCTGGCCGAAGGTTACCACCAGGCCGTTTGATCATTTTTTGTACTGCCCAGGACAGCCCCATGCATTACCAGACGATTCTCTTCGACCTCGACGGCACCTTGACCGACCCACGCGAGGGCATCACCCGTTCGATCCAGTTTGCGCTGGGCAAACTGGGTATCGACGAGCCGGACCTCGGCAAGCTCGAACACTTCATCGGCCCGCCGTTGTTGCAGGCCTTCATGCAGTTCTACGGGTTTGACGAGGCCAAGGCCTGGGAGGCGGTGAACTTCTACCGGGAGCGCTTCAAGGTCACCGGTCTGTATGAGAACCGCGTGTTCGAAGGGGTCACGCCGCTGCTGGAAACCCTCGGAGGGCAGGGGCGCACGTTGTATATCGCCACGTCCAAGCCCTGGGTATTCGCCCGTGAGATCGCCCGGCATTTCGATTTTGCCCGGCACTTCAAGGTGATCTACGGCAGTGAGCTGGACGGGACGCGTACCGACAAGGTCGAGTTGATTGCCCACCTGATCGCCGAAGAAGGGCTGGAGCCGAGCGATACGCTGATGATCGGCGACCGCAAGCACGACCTGATCGGCGCGCAACGCAATGGCCTGGACGCGGCGGCGGTGGGTTATGGGTTCGGCAGTTTCGAGGAGTTGAGTGCTCAGAAACCGGCTTATCATTTCCAGACATTGGCTGAGTTGCATCGGGCGTTTGTGTAAGGCGTGGAACCGTGTCGCCTGCATCGCGAGCAAGCTTGCTCCTACAAAACATCGGTCGTCCGCCATTTATTGGCACGACACGGACCTGTAGGAGCAGCCGGTCGACGCTCGATTGCTCACGATGGCGTCCTTCAGCCAGGCATCAATTGACGCAACGCCGCCGTGCGCTCGTCGACCGGCAAGCCACCGAGCTTTTCCACAGACTTGAAAAACGTCGGCCAATCTCCGTTCACTTGCCTGAACAGCGCCGAAAACGCCGGCACCCACTGGTCATACAGCCCGAAGGGCAGCAGTTTGGCGTTGTTCAGCGGAGCGTTGATCCAGGCGTCATAACGCTTGTCGCCCGCCCACTGGCTCGCCTGCAGCCGATGGTACTCGTCGCGCAAGTGCTGGAACTCCTGCGCCTTGCGTTCACGCATCTGCTCCACCGGCAAGGGCTGCGCATACAACTGCTGCAACCGCGCCCGCGTGTTCAGCACCAACTCGATAAACTGATCCTTCTGCTTCACCTCGTCGACCTTGGCCGGCGCCAAGCCCCGCGCCGTCCGCCATTGGCGCGTGCCTTCCTGTTCGACGAAGTTGGCATAGGACTCGTTGAACTCGGTGTCATCCTTCACATAGAAGCGCTGGTGCGCCAGCTCGTGAAAGATCAGCGTCGCCAGGCGTTCGTCGCCCCAGGTCATCATCGAACTGATAATCGGATCGTCGAACCAACCCAGCGTCGAGTAGGCCTCGACCCCACTGATGTACACGTCCATACCCTGCTGTTTTTGCAGCGCCGCTTCACCCCGCGCCTCTCCCTGGTTGTAATAACCGCGATAGGCCACACACCCGGCAATGGGAAAACAATGCTGTTGCGGGGTCAGGGAAAACTCCGGCGTGGCGAAGACATTCCAGACCACATAAGGGCGTTTGATGTCCGCATACAATCGGTAACTGCGGTTGTCGGGCAGGTGCAGATGCTCGCTGGCGAAAGTCCGCGCCCGCTGGGACTGGGCCAGGTGCTCGCGCAGCTTGGGGTCCCGGGCCGGATCGGCAATCACCTCGGCCACCGGTTCCCGGGCACGCAGCAGGCTCAACTGGCCACCGGCCAACTGGCTATAATAATGGGTGCTGCTGCAACCACCGAGCAACACCAGCAGCACGGCGCCTATCGAACCGCGTAGCACGGGCCTGAACATCATCGAAGTCATCCTGCAAGGAGCTGACGCAAGACTATCGTGCGTACTGAACACTTTTCCATGAATGATTATCGAGGTTGAGGTGTTCACTGTAATGAGGCGGTCCCACCACAAGGTTGACGCCCAAGGCATCCCGATACCCCTGAACGCGGGTATGCTGAGCCTCTGACAGAGTGGAAACCATCATGCGCAAGACTCTCCCCGTACTGCTCGCCCTCACCAGCCTGAGCGGTTGTATCAGTCCTTTACCACCGGTCAATCCGCAAATGGCCTGGGTCGACCTGGAGACCCAGACCGGCAAGCTGATCATGGCCGAAAGCCTGGACAAGCACCGTCTGCGCGACGGGCGCTTTTTCCAGGTAACGCCGGGCAGCCATGACCTCGTGGCGCGTTTCGATTACGAGGTCTATATCGGCGGCATGGCGATGAACACCGAGCTGCCGAATCGCCTGTGCTACCTGAGCGTGCACTATGACCACTTCGAAGCCGGCCAGCGTTACCGCCTGGAGGGCATTGCCCTGGGCTTCAACGCCAGCGCGCGGTTATACAACGACAAGGGTGAAGAGGTGGCCGAACAAAACAACGTGTTCTGCATCCCGTAGCGAGTAGCGCGTATGGCCGGCTTCAGCGGTCATTCTTCTGGTAGATGATTTTCTTGCTGCCGCCGTCGCAACTGCCCACGACCATGTTCTGGTCGTGGACTTCATCGTTGGTGACGATTTCCAGGGTGTAGGAGCTGACGCGAGCCGCCTGGATCTTGATTTCGATCTCCTTCTTGAGTTCTTCACAAGGCTTGGTCGCAGCCAGCGCCGTGGTGGCCAGCATGCAACAGAAAATCCCCAGGGCAATACGTTTCATGGTCGAACTCCTTGACTACGGCAGCACGTCACAAGGGCGTACGCGCAAACTGCCACTGCTCATTCGACCACAATTGCGCGGGCCAAGTTCTGATGCACCTCACATCCCTGGCGCTTGCGGCAGCCGGGTCAGTTGACCAGGGTCCCGTCCAGGCTGATCTTCGTGTTCAACACCTTGGACACCGGGCAACCTTCCTTGGCCTTTTTGCTCAGTTCATCGAACTGCTGCTGGCTGGCGCCGGGGATTTTCGCCTTGAGCACCAGGTGCACCGCGGTGATCGCAAAACCACCGTCCACCTGATCCAGCGTCACTTCGGCCTGGGTGTCGATGCTGTCGGCCTTGAGCCCGGCCTCGCCGAGAATCATCGAAAAGGCCATGGAGAAACACCCCGCATGGGCGGCGCCGATCAGTTCTTCCGGGTTGGTGCCCTTGCCGCCCTCGAAACGCGCCTTGAAGCCGTAAGGCGCTTCGCGCAACACCCCGGTTTCCGTGGAAATGGAACCGATGCCGGTTTTCAGGTCGCCCGCCCAATGAGCCGATGCTTTCCTCTTGATACTCATAGCTGCCTCCTCAAAAGCCGGCGCGACGGGTTCACGCCGGGGTCAAGGTTCTGAGGATAGTCGCTGCCTCAAGGTTCATCCTGTAAGACTCATCTGAAAAAAATGCAGGTTAAAAACAGATCAACCCTTGAAACTCGGGTATATGCCCACATTCCCTGGAGACCGGCAGGTTTTTCGACAGCAGACGAAGCCTGCGTACCCTCACAGGAGTAGCAGGCTCATGAAGCGACTGTCCGACATCAAGTTTTCCACCCTCGACCTGGTGCCCGTGCGCCAGGACGGCAGTCCGGCGCAATCGCTGCGCAATTCGCTGGATCTGGCCCGTCATGTGGAGAAGTTCGGCTACCATCGCTTCTGGGTCGCCGAGCACCACAACATGGACGGCATCGCCAGTTCGGCCACTTCAGTCCTGTTGGGTTACCTGGCAAGCGGTACCTCGACCATCCGCGTCGGTTCCGGCGGCGTGATGCTGCCCAACCATGCGCCCCTGGTGATCGCCGAACAGTTCGGCACCCTGGAAAGTCTCTACCCCGGCCGTATCGACCTGGGCCTGGGGCGCGCCCCGGGTTCCGACCAGATGACCGCCCGGGCCTTGCGCCGCGAGCGTTCGGGCAGCGCCGACGACTTCCCCGAGGACGTCGCCGAGCTGATGGGCTACCTGGGCCCGCGTACCCCCGAACAACGGGTGATCGCCATGCCGGGCACCGGCACCCAGGTGCCGATCTGGTTGCTCGGTTCGAGCCTGTTCAGTGCACAGCTGGCCGGCGAGCGGGGCTTGCCCTACGCCTTCGCCTCACATTTCGCACCGCGCTACCTGCACGAGGCGATTCGCGTCTATCGCAATCACTTCAAGCCTTCGGCGGTGCTCGACAAACCCTATGTGATGCTCGGTGTGCCGCTGGTGGCCGCGGATACCGATGAGCGGGCCGACTACCTGGCGACCTCGGTCTACCAGCGCATCCTCGCCCTGATGCGCGGCCAGAGCCTGGTACAACGGCCTCCGGTGCAGAGCATGGATGGCCTGTGGCTGCCCCACGAGAAAGAAGCGGTGGCGAGCTTCCTCGGCTTGGCGATGGTCGGCAGTCCGGAGAAGATCCGCGCTCGACTGGAGGTGTTGATCGAGCAGACCCAGGCCGATGAACTGATCTTCACCTGTGACCTGTATGAGCATGCCGATCGACTGCATTCCTACGAACTACTGGCGCAGGTCATGAAGGGCTGACGGCAGCGACAAAAAAAGCCGGCGCATAGCGCCGGCCTCGTCGATGTCCACCCACGCTTATTTGCGTTTGTAGACGATTTCCTTCTTGCCCGAAGCGCAGCTGCCAACGGTCTTGCCATCGGCACCGGTGTTGCCGGCCTTATCGACGATCTGCAGCGAATAACCGTGAACACCCTTGGCTTCAAGCTTGTCCTTGATGTCCTTCTCCACCACATCGCATGGCTTGCCCGCCGCCAAGGCGGTTCCCGCCAGACTCAACAAACCTACAGCCAGCAAAAGCTTCTTCATCGATCATATTCCCTGGTCAGATCAAAAAAAGTGCGTCGGCTTTTGGGCGACGCACCTGGGGCTATTCAGCGCCCTCTGTATAGCAATCAATATGGCAGTCGGCCAGCCTATAAGTTCAAAAGGCCAGCATTTGTTCAGCTATTGGCGATCTTGAACCCGACCTTCAGGGTGACCTGGAAGTGCGCGGCCTGGTTGTCCCTGATATGCCCGCGGGTGTCGATCACCTCGAACCATTCCAGGTGCTTGATGCTTTTGCCGGCTTCGGCCAGGGCGTTGTTGATGGCTTCCTCGATGCTGGTGGGGGAAGAACCCACCAGTTCGATTTTCTTGTAGGTGTGATGGTCGCTCATGCTGCTCTCCTAAGTCCCAAGGGCTGTTCAAAGAGCCTAGCAGTGATTTTTCCCATAGCCCGGGCAACCTATCTGCCGTGCAAACGGGGGGGATGGAGTACCGACTTGTAGGAGCTGGCTTGCCAGCGATGAGGCCCTGAAGGCTTGCATCGTCTAATCGGCCGCAATCGCCGGCAAGCCGGCTCCTACAGGGTTCGCGGCGCTTTCAAGATCCCATCCGGTCTGTCAGGCAACGCCGTGCTCCAACTCGGTCTTGAGCCAGTCGGCCAACTGCCGGGCGCGTCCGTCCGCGGCGCGGCGCGGCAACCATAACGCCAGCCGCCCCGGGGTTTCGTTGAAACCCCAGGGCGCCACCAGGCGACCGGCGCGCAGATCGTCCGCCACCAGCGGCTGCGGCGCGATCGCCACCCCCAACCCGGCCACGGCCGCTTCGAGCAGGTAGTACAGATGCTCGAAACCCTGCCCGTACTTCAGCTGCGTCGCTTCGATGCCGTTCTGCCGCGCCCAGCTGGGCCAGGCCTGCGGTCGCGAGGTGGTGTGCAACAACGCTTCCCCCACCAGTCCACGGGCCGGCGCCCGCAGCAATGACTCGTAACGGGCAAAATGCGGGCTCATGACCGGCCCGATGCGCTCGCTCGCCAGCTCAATGACCTGCATATCCGCCGGCCACGGTGGCTCGGCGAACAGCAGCAGGGCATCGAGCCCCGGCTTGCGCGGATCGAGATCGCCTTCACCCGCCGACAGGTGCAGGCGCAAGTCGGGCAGGTCGGCGTTCAGTCGCCCCAGCCGGGGAATAAACCAGCGTGCCAGCAGGCTCCCGGAACAGCCCAGCACAAAGGGCGCATCCACCGTGCTCTGGGCCAGCTCGGCGCAGACACCCCGCAGCCGCTCGAACGCCTCGAAACTGGCATCGCGCAGGCGTATCCCCGCATCTGTGAGTTTCAGGCCGCGCCCTTCCTTGACGAACAGGCTCAGGCCCAGGTGTTCCTCGAGCACTTTCAATTGCCGGCTGACGGCTCCGTGGGTCACATGCAGCTGCTCGGCCGCCTGACTGACGCTGTTCAAGCGGGCGGTCGCCTCGAAGGCACGCAGGGCATTGAGCGGGGGAAGGTCGCGGCTCATGATATCTGTGAGTTTTCCTGACAGGTCGCAGCGATCTTATCGGTTTTCATCCGTGCCTGTCATGGTTAGAGTGAACCCATCGCTCATTCAATCGCCCACCTGGAGCCTCCCATGACCCAGTCCAACCTGCGCAACGGTCCCGATGCCAACGGCCTGTTCGGCGCATTCGGCGGCCGCTACGTGGCCGAAACCCTGATGCCGCTGATCCTCGACCTGAACCGCGAATACGAAGCCGCCAAGACCGATCCCGCGTTCATCAAGGAACTGGCCTACTTCCAACGCGACTACGTCGGTCGTCCGAGCCCGCTGTACTTCGCCGAACGCCTGACCGAACACTGTGGCGGCGCGAAGATCTACCTCAAGCGCGAAGAGCTGAACCACACCGGCGCCCACAAGATCAACAACTGCATCGGCCAGATCCTGCTGGCGCGGCGCATGGGCAAGAAACGCATCATCGCCGAGACCGGCGCCGGCATGCACGGCGTGGCCACCGCCACCGTGGCCGCGCGCTTCGGCCTGGAGTGCGTGATCTACATGGGCACCACCGACATCGAGCGCCAGCAGGCCAACGTGTTCCGCATGAAGCTGCTGGGCGCCGAAGTGATCCCCGTGGTCGCCGGTACCGGCACCCTGAAAGACGCGATGAACGAAGCGTTGCGCGACTGGGTGACCAACGTCGACACCACCTTCTACCTGATCGGCACCGTTGCCGGCCCACACCCGTACCCAGCCATGGTCCGCGACTTCCAGGCGGTGATCGGCAAGGAAACCCGCGAGCAGTTGCAGGCCCAGGAAGGGCGCCTGCCCGACAGCCTGGTGGCGTGCATCGGTGGCGGCTCCAACGCCATGGGCCTGTTCCACCCGTTCCTCGATGACACCAGCGTCGAAATCATCGGTGTCGAAGCGGCCGGCCACGGTATCGAGACCGGCAAGCACGCGGCCAGCCTGAACGGCGGCGTTCCGGGCGTGCTGCACGGCAACCGGACCTTCCTGCTGCAGGACGACGATGGCCAGATCATCGACGCCCACTCGATTTCCGCCGGCCTCGACTACCCCGGCATCGGCCCGGAACACGCCTGGTTGCACGATATCGGTCGGGTCCAGTACACCTCGATCACCGATCATGAAGCCCTGGCTGCATTCCACCAGTGCTGCCGCCTCGAAGGCATCATCCCGGCCCTGGAAAGCGCCCACGCCCTGGCCGAAGTCTTCAAGCGCGCGCCGACCCTGCCCAAGGATCACCTGATGGTGGTCAACCTGTCCGGTCGCGGCGACAAGGACATGCAAACCGTCATGCACCATATGCAACAGTCCCAGCAGGAGAAACACTGATGAGCCGCCTGCAAACCCGCTTTGCCGAGCTGAAACAACAGAACCGCGCCGCCCTGGTGACCTTCGTCACCGCCGGCGACCCGGGCTATGACACCTCCCTGGCGATCCTCAAGGGCCTGCCCAAGGCCGGTGCCGACGTGATCGAGCTGGGCATGCCCTTCACCGATCCGATGGCCGATGGCCCGGCGATCCAGCTGGCGAACATCCGTGCCCTGGCCGCCAAGCAGAACCTGGCGAAAACCCTGCAGATGGTTCGCGAATTCCGCGCCGGGAACAACGACACCCCGCTGGTGCTGATGGGTTACTTCAACCCGATCCACCACTACGGCGTGCCGCGCTTTATCGCCGACGCCAAGGCCGCCGGTGTCGACGGCCTGATCGTGGTCGACCTGCCGCCGGAACATAACGGCGAGCTGTGCGACCCGGCCCAGGCCGCCGGCCTGGACTTTATCCGCCTGACCACCCCGACCACCGGCGACACCCGCCTGCCCACCGTGCTCAACGGCAGTTCCGGCTTCGTCTACTACGTCTCGGTGGCCGGCGTGACCGGTGCCGGTTCGGCGACCCTGGAACACGTCGAAGAAGCGGTGGCCCGCCTGCGTCGCCACACCGACCTGCCGATCAGCATCGGTTTCGGTATCCGGACCCCGGAACAGGCCGCGGCAATCGCCCGGCTGGCGGATGGCGTGGTGGTCGGCTCGGCGCTGATCGATCACATCGCCAACGCCACCAGCGACGAGCAGGCCGTCGATGGCGTGCTGAGCCTGTGCGCGGCCCTCGCCGAAGGGGTGCGTACAGCACGCTGAGTCACCCTGAGCGTTTATTGACAGAACTCCACTGTCAAAGGGGCAATCATTTCATTCTCTTTCCGGGATTGTCGGCAATAGCGGGCAATACCGGCGAGAGACGACCGCGCAGGAGCGCCGGATCGTTACCTATGAAAATGGATGCCCCTATGACGCTCGCTATCGCCCGCACCTTCCTCGATCAACTACCCACCCCAGAAACCCCTGGCCCGAAGCGGCTCAGGTCGGTTGCTTCCAACCCACGAAAAACACCGCCGCCGCGACAGAACCTGTCCAGCCTGTTCGCGTTCGAACCCCTGACGCCCAGCACCACGAACCTGGCCTCGGACACCGGCCTCCACCCAAGGTAAAGTTCCTGATACAAAGGAATCTATGCCTCGCCCCACTGACTAATATTGCGAGACCCGGGGGTTTGAAGCCACATCTTCCCCCCTTTCGATGTATTGCCTGTGTGGTGAGGAATGCCCCCGATGAAAACGCCCAAACGCCTGATTGCCGGCCTTGGCCTGTTGATGCTCAGCACCAGCCCCCTGCTGCATGCCGAGGACCAATGGCGCGGCGAAGATCATGATCGCGGTGGCTATGAGCATCGGGACAGGGGCGACGACAGGGGACGGGACCGCGAGCATGACGAACGCTATGAACACCGCCCACCCCGGGACTTCGGCCCGGTCCGGCAGATGATTCATGAAGACCACGAGCATTTCCGCCGCGGCGCGCCACTGCCACCGGGCTTTCGCGTAGAGCGCGGCCGACCGCTGCCACGTGGCTATGAAGGCGAACGCCTGGGTGGCTGGGAGCTGGAGCGCCTGCCGAGGTATGAAGGTTACGAGTGGCGGCGCATGGGCGACGACGTGGTCCTGATCGCCATCGGCACCGGGGTCGTCTACGAGATTCTCGAGGGTGTGCTGAACTGACCGCCTAGAAAATCGACAGATCCAATGGCCTGACCGCCCCCATCCAGATCCCGTGATCGCGGTGGTCGGCCAGGTCATCGCCGGTCAAGGGGTGCATGAACACCACCAATCCCTTGCGGTTCAACGCCAGCCACGGCAAGACCACGCCGATGTACTGCGCATCGAACGCCAACTGGCAACTCCAATCCGGATGCGGCCCCACCGGGCGCTGGTGCATGCGCCCCATCTTCAGCGGAAAGGTCGCCGCTGCCGTTTCACACAGCTCACGGGCCTGCTCAAGGGTCGAGGCATCGAAATAGATATGGGCGTGGTAGCCCTTGATACGTTGCATGCCGCTCTCGTTCGTTCAACCTTGGAAAAGGCTACACCGCAATCGAGGGTAAGCCCAGCCCCACCAGCGATTGCGCACTGTCGGCCTGCTCGGCCATCAGCCAGTCGAAGAAGCGCTGGATCAGCGCCCCGCGCCGTTTACGCTGGGGCAAGACCACGTAGTAACCAAAGGTGGACATCACCGTCTGGCTGATCGGTCGGCATAACAACCCCTGCTCCAGCAGGTTATCCACCAGGTGCCGCCAGCCGATGGCTACGCCCTGGCCACCAATCGCCGCCTGGATCAGCAAGGTGTAGTTGTCGAAGCGCAATTGCCCCGGCGCCGGTGCCGCGGTGAGCCCCAGTTCGCGAAAAACACCGGTCCAATCGAACCAGTGACTGCTGTTTTCGCCCTTGAGATGCAGCAGGGGAAACTCCAGCAGGGCCTCGGTGGGCAACGGCAGCTCGCGCCCCTTGAGCAATTGCGGGCTGCACACCGGAAACACTTCCTCGCTGAACAGCCAATGGCTCTCGCCCTGTTTGAAGCGGCCCTTGCCGAACAACACCGCCACATCGATGTCGGTGCGCAGCATGTTGTGGCTGCGCTCACTGGTCACCAGGCTGACATCGACCTGGGGATTGGCCGCATGAAAGCGATGAAGGCGCGGCATCAACCAATAGGCGGCAAAGGCAAAGTCGGTGGCGACCTGCAGCACCTCGTGCTGACGCTGGGCGGTCACCGCGCTCAAGCCACTGTCGATGCTCTGCAGACCGGCCTGGACCTGCTCGAACAGGATCGAGCCGGCTTCGGTCAACTCGATCCCCCGGTAGATACGGTCGAACAGGCGGGTGGTCAGTTGCTCTTCCAGGCGCTTGATCTGCTGGCTGATGGCCGGTTGGGTGGTGCCCAGCTCCACCGCCGCGGCGGTAAAGCTGTGATGACGCGCCGCCGCTTCGAAGGCCCGGAGCAGATCGAGGGACAGGTCACCCAGCGATTCATACATAAGCTGTACTTATCCTAGTCATTGTTTGGCAGGGGCTTTACCACAAATTCCATGGGACACATGCTGGATATCAGCACTATCGCATAACAATTTACTATGGAATGCCGCGATACCATGAAGCGCAAGAACATTCTCTTCATCATGGCCGATCAGATGGCCGCGCCCCTGTTGCCGCTCTACGGGGCATCGCCCATCAAGCTTCCGAACCTGAGCCGCCTGGCCGCCCAGGGCGTGGTCTTCGATGCCGCCTACTGCAACAGCCCGCTCTGCGCGCCGTCGCGCTTCACCCTGGTGAGCGGCCAGCTCCCAAGCAAGATCGGCGCCTACGACAACGCCGCCGATTTCCCCGCCGATGTGCCGACCTACGCCCATTATCTGCGGCGCCTGGGCTATCGCACCGCGCTGTCGGGCAAGATGCACTTCTGCGGGCCGGACCAGTTGCATGGTTATGAAGAACGCCTGACCAGCGATATCTACCCGGCGGACTACGGCTGGGCGGTGAACTGGGACGAGCCCGACGTGCGGCCCAGCTGGTACCACAACATGTCCTCGGTGCTGCAGGCCGGTCCCTGTGTGCGCACCAACCAGCTGGACTTCGATGAAGAGGTGGTGTTCAAGGCGCAGCAATACCTGTTCGATCACGTGCGTGAAGACGGCGACCGGCCGTTCTGCCTGACCGTGTCCATGACCCATCCCCACGATCCCTACACCATTCCCAAGGCATTCTGGGACCTGTATCGCGACGAGGACATCCCGCTGCCGGAGACACCGGCCCAGGACAGCCTCGACCCGCATTCCCGGCGCTTGCTCAAGGTCTATGACCTGTGGGACAAGCCGCTGCCTGTGGATAAGATCCGCGACGCCCGCCGTGCCTACTTCGGCGCGTGCAGCTATATCGACAGCAACGTCGGCAAACTCCTGCAAACCCTGGAGGAAACCGGCCTATCGGAGGACACGCTGATCGTGTTCTCCGGCGACCACGGCGACATGCTCGGCGAGCGCGGCCTCTGGTACAAGATGCATTGGTTCGAAATGTCCGCCCGGGTACCGCTGCTGATCAGCGCCCCGGGGCAGTTCGCCGCCGGGCGCGTCAGCGCGGCCGTCTCCACCGCCGACCTGCTGCCGACCCTGGTGGAACTGGCCGGCGGCACGCTGCACGCCGAGCTGCCGCTGGACGGCCGCTCGCTGGTCCCACACCTCAGCGGGGAGGGCGGCCACGACGAAGTGTTCGGCGAATACATGGCCGAAGGGACCATCGGCCCGCTGATGATGATTCGTCGCGGGGCCTACAAATTCATCTACAGCGAAGACGACCCCTGCCTGCTCTTCGATGTCCACAACGACCCCCGCGAAGCAGAAGAACTCAGCCAGTCCGCGCCGCATCAGACACTCTTCAACGACTTCCTGGCCGAAGCCCGGGCGAAATGGAACATCCCGGCGATCCACCAACAGGTGCTCGCCAGTCAGCGCCGACGGCGTTTCGTCGCCGCCGCACTGACCCAAGGGAAGCTGAAGAGCTGGGATCACCAGCCACTGGTGGACGCCAGTCAGCAATACATGCGCAACCATATCGACCTCGACGATCTGGAACGCAAGGCGCGTTATCCACAACCCTGCCAACATCAATAACGAACGAGAGGGGAAGGCGATGAAAAAGTTATCCACAGCACTGACGGCCGGCCTGCTGGCCGCGAGCTGCCTGAGTGCTTATGCCGAACAGAGCTGCGACACCGTGAAAATGGCCGATCCGGGCTGGAGCGATATCGCCGCGACCAACGCCATCACCAGCCTGTTGCTGGGTGGCCTGGGCTACACGGCCAAGGTCGATACCCTGGCGGTGCCGATCACCTATGGCGGTCTCAAGGACGGCCAGGTGGATGTGTTCCTCGGCAACTGGATGCCGGCGCAGCAGGGTTTCTACGACAAGTTCGTGGCCAACGGCGATGTCACGCAGCTGGCGAAGAACCTCGACGGCACCGAATTCACCCTGGCGGTCCCGGATTATGTCTGGGACGCGGGTGTGCATAACTTTGCCGACCTGAACAAGTACGCGGACAAGTTCGACAAGAAACTCTACGGCATCGGTTCCGGCGCACCGGCCAATGCCTCGCTGGCGGAGATCATCAAGAAGAACCAGTTCGACCTGGGCCAGTGGAAACTGGTGGAGTCCAGCGAGCAGGCGATGCTGGCCGAGGTGGCCCGGTCGGTGAAGAAGCAGAAGTTCGTGGTCTTCCTCGGCTGGACCCCGCACCCGATGAACGTGCAGATGAAGATGCATTATCTCAAGGGCGGCGAGCAGTACTTCGGTGATACCGGCAGCGTCTATACCGTGACCCGCAAGGGTTATGCACAGGCCTGCCCGAACGTCGGCAAGTTGCTGAGCAACCTGAGCTTCACCCAGGACATGGAAAACAGCATCATGGCCGAGGTGGCAAACAAGAAGCTGAGCAATGCCGATGCGGCCCGGGCCTGGATCAAGGCCAATCCGGCGGTGCTGGATAAATGGCTGGATGGGGTGAAGACCGTGGATGGCCAGGATGCGTTGCCGGTGGTGAAGGCCAAGCTCTAAAGGTCAACACAAAACCTGTGGATACCGTCTAACGGTGATGAACGCGATCATTGTAGGAGCCGGCTTGCCGGCGATGAGGCCCTTGAGCCTTGCAGCGCCCTTCAGGCCGCCATCGCCGGCAAGCCGGCTCCTACAGGTCAGTGTTTCACCGCGTAAACTCCAGAGACACTCCTCACGCTGAAGCCGACTCATCCAACCGAGGGCCCCATGGGCTGGACCAACCGCCACAAACTCCTGCCATTTCTCAGCTGGCTGCCCCGGCAAACCCGCGCCAGCGTCAGCCGTGACCTGATCGTCGGCCTGAGCGGGGCGATCCTGGCCTTGCCGCAATCGGTCGCCTACGCGCTGATCGCCGGCCTGCCGCCCGAATACGGCCTGTACGCCGCCATCGTCCCGGTGCTGATCGCCTGTCTCTGGGGCTCGTCCTGGCACCTGATCTGCGGGCCCACGGCGGCCATCTCGATTGTCCTGTTCGCCAGTGTCAGCCCGCTCGCGGTACCCGGCAGCCAGGACTACATCACCCTGATCCTGCTGCTGACCTGCATCGCCGGGATCTTCCAGTGGCTGCTGGGCATGCTGCGCTTCGGCGCCCTGGTGAATTTCGTCTCGCATTCGGTGGTGCTGGGTTTCACCCTGGGCGCCGCCGTGGTCATCGCCCTCGGGCAACTGCCCAACCTGCTGGGGCTCGACATCCCCAACCAGGCGACCGCCCTGAACAGCCTGCTGCAACTGAGCCAGCATCTTGGCGAACTGGACAAACCCTCGCTGCTGCTGGGGCTGGGCACCCTGATCCTCGGTTTCACGCTCAAATCCCTGCTGCCGCGCTGGCCGACCCTGCTGATCACCCTGGTACTGGCCAGTGCGCTGGTCTGGCTGTGTCCTGGCCTGTTCGGGCATGTGCAGCTGGTCAAGGGCTTCATCGGCCGGCTGCCGCCGTTCAGCCCCTTGCCGCTGGACCTGGAAACCATCCTGCGCCTGCTGCCCAGTGCCGTCGCGGTGGGCATGCTCGGGCTGGTGACCAGCCTGTCGATTGCCCGTTCGATCTCCGCGCGTTCCCAACAGTTGCTCGACGCCAACCAGGAAGTCCGCGCCCAGGGCCTGTCGAACATGGTTGGCAGCCTGTTTTCCGGCTACCTGTCGGCTGGTTCGTTCACCCGTGCCGCGCTGAGTTATGAGGCCGGCGCCTACTCGCCCCTGGCCGGGGTGTTTTCCGCCCTCTGGGTGGCGCTGTTCGCCGTGACCGGTTCGGCGCTGATCGCGCACATCCCGATCCCGGCGATGGCCGGCAGCATCCTGCTGATCAGTTGGGGGCTGGTGGACCGGCGCGGTATCCGTGCGTTATTGCGGGTCAGTCACGCCGAGTTCGCGGTGATGGCGCTGACCTGCGTGGCGACCTTGCTGCTGGAGTTGCAGACGGCGATTTATGCCGGGGTGCTGGCCTCGCTGTTTTTCTACCTCAAGCGCACCTCGCAGCCGCGGGTACACCATTGGCGCGATGGCGAGGAGGATGTGTTGCGGGTCGGCGGATCGATCTTTTTCGGCGCCAGCCATTACCTGCAAGTCCGGCTGCAACGGTTGAACGGGCAGAAGGTGGTGATCGAGGCGCAGCAGATCAACTTCATCGATTACTCGGGGGTGGAAATGCTGCACCAGGAAGCCCGGCGCCTGGCGCGGGAAGGCCGCAGCCTGACCCTGAGGCGGGCGCGGGCGCCGGTGGTGGAGGAGTTGATCAAGCTCGAGGGTGTGGATAAGTGCCCGATCCGCTTTGAGGATTGATTGCCCCTACAAGGCCAGCAAGCGCCGCAACTCCGCCAGCACCGGCGCGGTATCCGGGCGTACACCGCGCCACAGGAAGAACGCCTCCGCCGCCTGTTCGGCCAGCATGCCCAGGCCATCCATCGAGACCGCCGCGCCGTGCGCGCTGGCCCAGCGACAGAAGGCGGTCGGCTCCTTGCTGTACATCATGTCGTAGCAGACAGTCTTGCCGGGTTCGATCAGGCTCGGCGCAATCGGCGGCACATCGCCCGACAGGCTGGCCGAGGTGGCATTGATGATCAGGTCCACCGGCTCCTGCAGCCAGTCGAACCCGCTGGCGCACACCGGCCCCAGATCGGCGAACAGCTCAGCCAGCAACTCGGCTTTCTCCACCGTCCGGTTGGCAATGATCAGCGAAGCCGGCTGTTCCGCCAGCAATGGCTCCAGCGCCCCACGTACCGCACCGCCGGCGCCCAGCAGCAGGATGCGCTTGCCCTGCAGGCCGAACCCGGCGTTGACCGTCAGGTCACGTACCAGCCCGGCACCGTCGGTGTTGTCGCCCAGCAGGCTGCCGTCGGCCAGCTTGCTCAGGGTATTCACCGCCCCGGCCCGCTGCGCCCGGGCCGTCAGGCTGTCAGCCAGGCGATAGGCCTCCTCCTTGAACGGCACCGTCACATTGGCCCCGAGTCCGTCCTGGAAAAAAGCCCTGGCACAACCGGAAAAATCATCGAGAGGTGCCAACAAAGTGCTGTAGTCCAGCTTCTGGGCAGTCTGCTCGGCGAACAGGCGGTGAATCAACGGCGACTTGCTGTGGCCGATGGGGTTGCCGAAGACGACATAACGGTCCATCAGGCATTGCCCTCCGCCAACCAGTCGCGGTCCTGCAGGAAGTACTCGGTCAAGCGTGCCTCCTCGCTGCCCGGCTCGGCCTTCCAGTCGTAGCCCCAGCGCACTTGCGGCGGCAACGACATCAGGATCGATTCGGTACGACCGCCCGATTGCAGGCCGAACAGGGTGCCACGGTCGTACACCAGGTTGAATTCCACATAACGACCGCGACGGAATTCCTGGAACTCGCGCTGCTGTTCGGTCCAGGCCTGGGCCTTGCGACGCTGCACGATCGGCAGGTACGCCTCGATATAGGCATCGCCGATCGCCCGCATGAAGGCAAAGCTGGTGTCGAAGTCCCATTCGTTCAGGTCATCGAAGAACAGCCCGCCGATACCCCGTGGCTCGTTGCGGTGCTTGATATGGAAGTAGCTGTCGCACCAGGCCTTGTAGCGCGGGTAGACATCCGCGCCGAACGGCGCACAGGCCCGTTCGGCCACCCGGTGCCAGTGCACGCAGTCTTCCTCGTTGGCGTAGTAGGGCGTCAGGTCGAAACCGCCGCCGAACCACCAGACCGGCTCCTCACCGGCCTTCTCGGCGATGAAAAAGCGCACATTGGCGTGGGACGTCGGCACGTGGGGGTTGTGCGGGTGAATCACCAGGGACACGCCCAGGGCCTCGAAGCCGCGTCCGGCCAGTTCCGGACGATGGGCACTGGCCGAAGGCGGCAGGCCGCTGCCGAAGACATGGGAGAAGTTGACGCCACCTTTCTCGACCACCTGACCGTTGGCGATCACCCGGGTCCGACCGCCGCCGCCGGCGGGGCGGGTCCAGGCGTCTTCGACGAAGCGCGCGCCCCCGTCTTCGGCTTCCAGGGCGGCACAGATGCGGTCTTGCAGGTCGAGCAGGTAGGCTTTCACGGCCTCGGTGCGGGTAGTCATGGCATCACCTTGAATCGGGCAAAGCTACACGGCACATCGGACGGCCGGTAGCAAAGAGGCGCGTAGCATAGCACCGCGTTTGTGACTGTCGCTGTTGACGAAGGTCAAGCGAAGGAGTCCGATAGGGTCCTTGCATCGCGCTGCACGGCGCCCCTTTGAGCAATGTCCAAGGAGAGAAAGATGGCTAAACGTATCCTGTTTCGCGCCCATGGCGGCCCCGAAGTCCTTGAATACGTCGACTACACCCCCGCCGAGCCGGGCCCGCAGCAGGTGCGGGTACGCAACCACGCCATCGGCCTGAACTTCATCGACACCTATTTCCGCAGCGGGCTGTATGCGCCACCGGCCTTGCCGTCGGGCCTGGGCTCCGAGGGCGCGGGCATTGTCGAGGCGGTCGGCAGCGAGGTCAGCCGTTTCAAGGTCGGCGACCGCGTGGCCTACGGCAGCGGTCCGCTCGGCGCCTACAGCGAAGTGCATGTGCTGCCGGAGGCGAATCTGGTAAAGCTGCCGGAAGGCATCAGCTTCGAACAGGCCGCTGCGGTGATGCTCAAGGGCCTGACGGTGCAGTACCTGTTTCGCCAGACCTATGAGCTGAAAGGGGGCGAAACCGTGCTGTTCCATGCGGCGGCCGGAGGCGTCGGCCTGCTCGCCTGCCAGTGGGCCAAGGCCCTGGGCGTGAAACTGATCGGTACGGTCAGTTCCCCGGCAAAAGCCGCCCTGGCCAAGTCCCTCGGGGCCTGGGAAACCATCGACTACAGCCACGAGGATGTGGCCAAGCGGGTGCTGGAGCTGACGGACGGCAAGAAGGTGCCGGTGGTGTATGACGGCGTCGGCAAGGACACCTGGCTGACCTCGCTGGACAGCCTGGCTCCCCGTGGGCTGATGGTCAGCTTCGGCAACGCCTCGGGCGCGGTGGACGGGGTCAACCTGGGGATTCTGTCGGCCAAGGGCTCGCTGTATGTGACCCGGCCGACGCTGGCGAGCTACGCCAACAACGCGGAAAACCTGCAGGCCATGGCCAACGATCTGTTCGGGATGATCACCAGCGGCAAGCTGAAGATCGAGATCGGCGCCCGTTACAGCCTGGCGGACGCGGCCAAGGCCCAGACCGAACTGGCGGCGCGGCACACCACCGGGTCGACGGTGCTGTTGCCTTAACTTTGCAGAGTCTGGCCGCTGCTGCACAGCGGTTCGCCAGCAAGCCGGCTCCTACAATATCCGTGTCGTAGCACTTTTTTGTGATCGACACGGCCCCTGTAGGAGCGAGCTTGCTCGCGATGAACGATAACGCGGTCTCCAGGACGATCACGCCGGACGAACGATATTCCCCGTCACCAGGTCGCGAATCAGGCTCGGGTTCTTGCGCCCGCCCAGGTTACCGCCCAGCACCAGGTCGATCTGCCCGCGGAAATACTGCTCCACGCGAATCCGCGTGCGCGCCGCCGGCCGTCCCTGGGGATTGGCCGAGGTGGAAATCAGCGGCCCCACCAACGAGCACAGGTCCCGCACCAGCGGATGATCGCTGACCCGCAAGGCCACGGTGTCATGCCGGCCGGTGATCCACTCCGGCAACAGGTCCTGATGCGGCACCAGCCAGGTATTGGGTCCCGGCCAGGTACTGGCCATGCGGGCAATCCAGTCTTCCGGGAAATCCTCGAAAAGAAAGTCGAACTGGCGGATATTGTCGGCGATCAGGATCAGTCCCTTGTCCACCGAGCGATTCTTGATCGCCAGCAGGCGATCCACCGCCTCTTCATTCCACGGATCGCAGCCCAGCCCCCAGACCGCCTCGGTTGGATAGGCAATCACCGCCCCTGCGCGAATTTCTCGTGCGGCTTCTTGCACACGCCAACTCTTGACCATTGCTTGCTCTCCGGATTTAACGCTATTTGCAGTTTACTCAGGTAACCCTACCTCGCGCGAGCTAACCAGCGCCCGCTTTCGTTGGCAACCCGGCCTTCGAGCTCCAGTTCGGTCAACGCCGCCAGCACCCGCGGCAATGTCCAGCCACACGCCCGGGCCAGGGCCTCGCTGCTCTGCGGTGCGGCGTGTAGCAAACCCAACAGCGGATGCTCGGACGCGGCGGGGATCGGGCTGGCCGTCACCCGCTGCCAACCGCGCAGGGGCTCGAGGATATGTTCGACGCTTTCCACCAGCACCGCACCGTCGCGGATCAACTGATGACAGCCCTTGGCACCGGGGTGATGGATGGAACCGGGAATCGCATACACCTCGCGCCCCTGTTCCGCCGCCAGCCGGGCGGTGATCAGCGAGCCACTGGCGACACTCGCCTCCACCACCAGCACGCCCAGGGACAAGCCGCTGATGATCCGATTGCGCCGGGGAAAGTTGCCCGGATGCGGCGGTGCCTCCAGGGGCAACTCGGAAACCACGGCGCTGCCCTGGGCAATCATGGCCTCCGCCAGTCGGCGATGGCGCTGTGGATAAAAATTTTCCAGACCGGTGCCGAGGACGCCGATGGTCCGCCCGCCGATGTCCAGGGCGGCCTGATGGGCCGCCCCGTCGATGCCCAGTGCCAATCCGCTGGTGATGACGAAACCGGCACCGGCCAGGCTCCGGGAAAAGGCCGCCGCCGTGTCCATGCCCGGCTTGGAGGCCCGTCGGCTGCCGACTATCGCCAACTGCGGTTTTTCCAGAAGGGCAGGGTCGCCGGCGACGAACAGCAAGGGCGGGGCGTCGCATAGCTCGGCCAGCAGAGCGGGGTAGTCGGCCCCGTCCCACATCAGCAGATGCCGGGCCGGACGCTCTAGCCAGCGCAACGCAGCGCTGGCGCCGTCACGGACGTCAGGGCTGCGGCGAGCCTCGGCACAGGCCGCCGGCAACCCCAGCGCCCGCCAGGCAGCGGCCGGTGCGCCGAGGGCCGCCGAGGCCGAGCCGAAGGCATCGATCAGGGTTCGAAAGCGCCGTGGACCGAGTTCCGGTAGACGATGCAGGCGCAGACGGGCTTCCAGCTCCGCCGGGGACAGGGAGGTACAGGTGGACAGCGACATCGGATCATCCTTGATCGGTGGCGATCCTCAAACGGCGGAACAAGCTGTGGATAACTCTGTGTGTAACCTGTTTAACCCGCTAACGGAATCGGCCCACGTTATCGTCCGGCGCTACGGATTGCGCACCTTGTCCAGGACCGCCAGGGACCGCGTGGCAGTAAGTACTAAACCATAGCTGAGCTTTTCGTAGGTGCGGAACACCATCAGCAGGCCCGAACGCTCATCGGGGACCTTCACGGCCTCGCCGGTCACCCGGTCGCGCACCGTCTCGCCGGTCTTCATCACCGCCAGGACGTTGCCTTCGGCCAGGCCATCGCGCCGTCCCTTGTTGATCGTGACCACGTCCATGACCCCGATCTGCGTAACACCTCGTGGCACATCGATGATGGTGCCGTGGATCTGCGCTTGCGGCGCGCTGGGCATGAACATCGAATTGACCGGGTGCTCCTCGCTGACGAACAAGCGATCACCCAGGCGAACCTCCTCGATGGTGCGCCGCAGGTTCAGCGTACCGACATCGCCTTCGGTCGCCACCAGTTCGCCGGTGCCGATGTCGTCGGCGTTGATCCCCAGGAATTCCTTGGTCTGTGGGTCGGTATAGACCTTGCCCTGGCGGAACAGGCCATACACCGAGTGCGCCGGATCGAACACGCCACGGGCATAGATCCGGTCGCCCATGCCGCTGAGCACCCGCTCGTTGTTGCCGGCCAGGATATACGGGGCCTTCTGGAAGTCCGCCGCATCATCGACAATGCGGTTGCTCAACAGGAAGGCATTGATCTTTTCCAGCGGGATGCTCGGAATCGCCTCGGCCACCGGTGAGCGACGCACCTGCGGCGACAACTTGACGGTCCCCCGGGAGACGCCGCGATCGACCACCAGCCGTGGCTGGCCGTCGACGAACTGCAGCGTCAGGGTATCGCCGGGGTAGATCAGGTCCGGGTTGGCCACCTGGGGGTTCGCGTGCCAGATCTCCGGCCACTTCCACGGTTCGCGGAGGAATTTCCCGGAAATGTCCCAAAGTGTGTCACCACGCACGACGGTATAGCGCTGTGGATAACCCTCCTTGAGCTGCACTTGCGCCTGCACGACGCCGCTAACGGCCAGCAACAGGGCGAGTAGTGTTTTCCTCATGCAGTGAATCCCTTTATTATGTGCCTTCGCGTGAAACGCCAGAGCCCCCGCGGCTCGCTCCCAGGGAGAACGTTTTACAACGGTAGCCGATCCCACCGGGACATTTCGGCGACCGTCTCTGACTTTACCTCACATGTGCAGCAAATACGCCTATGGCCATTTTAAACATCCTCGAATTTCCAGACCCGCGTCTGCGCACCATCGCCAAACCCGTGGCCGTGGTGGACGACAAGGTGCGTCAGCTGATCGATGACATGTTTGAAACAATGTATGAAGCCCCGGGCATCGGCCTGGCGGCGACCCAGGTCAATGTGCACCAGCGGATCGTGGTCATGGACCTGAGCGAAGACCGTAGTGAACCCCGGGTGTTCATCAACCCCGAGTTCGAAACCCTGACCACGGACGTGGAGCAGTACCAGGAAGGCTGCCTGTCGGTGCCGGGCTTCTACGAGAACGTCGACCGCCCGACCCGGGTGCGGATCAAGGCCCTGGATCGCGACGGCCAGCCCTTCGAGCTGGAGGCCGATGGCCTGCTGGCGGTGTGCATCCAGCACGAGTGCGATCACCTGAACGGCAAGCTGTTCGTCGATTACCTGTCTACGCTCAAGCGCGACCGGATCAAGAAGAAGCTGGAAAAGCTGCATCGCCAGAACGCCTGATCCCTCTCAATACCAAAGGCTTGCTACGGCAAGCCTTTTCTTTTTCAAGCGAGCTTTTTATGACTGAGCCACTGCGCATCGTCTTTGCCGGCACCCCCGAATTCGCCGCCGAACACCTCAAGGCCCTGCTCGACAGCCCCTACGAGATCGTCGCGGTCTACACCCAGCCGGATCGTCCGGCGGGCCGTGGGCAGAAGCTGATGCCGAGCCCGGTCAAGCAACTCGCCCTGGAGCATGACATCGCCGTCCTGCAGCCGCCGACCCTGCGCAACGCCGAGGCGCAGGCCGAACTGGCGGCGCTCAAGCCGGACCTGATGGTGGTGGTCGCCTACGGCCTGATCCTGCCGCAGGTCGTGCTGGATATCCCGCGCCTGGGCTGCATCAACAGCCACGCCTCGCTGCTGCCGCGCTGGCGCGGCGCGGCGCCGATCCAGCGCGCCGTGGAAGCCGGCGATCGCGAAAGCGGCGTGACCGTGATGCGCATGGAGGCCGGGCTCGACACCGGGCCGATGCTGCTCAAGACCGTCACCCCGATCAGCGCCGAAGATACCGGTGGCACCCTGCATGACCGCCTGGCCGAACTCGGCCCGCCCGCCGTGCTCCAGGCCATCGCCGGTCTCGCTGCCGCGCCCCTGGACGGTGAAGTCCAGGACGACAGCCTCGCCACCTACGCCCACAAGCTGAACAAGGACGAGGCGCGCATCGACTGGAATCGCCCGGCGGTCGAGCTGGAGCGACTGATTCGCGCCTTCAACCCCTGGCCGGTCTGCCACAGCACCCTCAATGGCGAAGCCCTGAAAGTCCTCGCCGCCGGCGTCGCCGAAGGCCAGGGCCAACCGGGGGAAATCCTCGCCGCCAGCAAGGACGGCCTGATCGTCGCCACCGCCGTGGGCGCCCTGTGCCTGACCCGCCTGCAACTGCCCGGCGGCAAGGCGCTGAACTTCAGCGACCTGTTCAACAGCCGTCGCGAGAAATTCGCCCTCGGTACGGTGCTCGGCCAATGAACCCACGTCTGGCCGCCGCCAAGGCACTGGCCGCCGTCCTCAGCGGCAAGGCCTCGCTCAACAGCTCGCTGCCGCTGCAACTGGACAAGGTCGAGGCGCGCGATCGCGGCCTGACCCAGGACCTGGCGTTCGGCACCGCGCGCTGGCAACCGCGCCTGTCGGCACTGGCGACCAAGCTGCTGCAGAAACCCTTCAAGGCCGCCGATGCCGATGTCGAAGCCTTGCTGCTGGTCGGCCTGTATCAGCTGCTCTACACCCGTGTACCGGCCCACGCCGCCATCGGCGAGACCGTCGGTTGCGCCGACAAGCTGAAAAAGCCCTGGGCCAAGGCCTTGCTCAACGCCGTGCTGCGCCGCGCGCAACGGGAAAGCGAGGCGCTGCTGGCCGAGCTGGAGCACGACCCGGTGGTGCGCACCGCCCACCCGCGCTGGCTGCAGAAATCTCTCAAGGCCTTCTGGCCCGAACAGTGGGAAGCCATCTGCGCGGCGAACAACGCCCATCCGCCGATGATCCTGCGGGTCAATCGCCGCCATCACCCGCGCGATGCCTACCTCAAGCTGCTGGGCGAGGCCGGTGTCGGCGCCCAGGCCTGTGCCTACAGCCAGGACGGCATCGTCCTGGAAGAGGCCTGCGATGTGCGCAACCTGCCCGGTTTCAATGAAGGTTGGATCAGCGTCCAGGACGAAGCCGCGCAACTGGCCGCCGACCTGCTGGACCTGGCGCCGGGCCAACGGGTGCTCGACGCCTGCTGCGCCCCCGGCGGCAAGACCTGCCATATCCTCGAAGCCCAGCCGCAACTGGCCGGCATGGTCGCCGTGGACCTGGAGGCCAAGCGCCTGGTACGGGTGCGCGAGAACCTGGAGCGCCTCGGCCTGGACGCCGAACTGATCGCCGCCGACGGCCGCGATACGGCCACCTGGTGGGACGGCAAGCCGTTCCAGCGGATCCTGCTGGATGCCCCGTGCTCGGCCACCGGCGTGATCCGTCGCCATCCCGACATCAAGCTGACTCGCCAGCCCGACGACATCGCCGCCCTGGCCGCCTTGCAAGGCGAGCTGTTGGACGCGATGTGGACGACCCTGGAAGTCGGCGGCATCCTGCTCTACGCCACCTGTTCGACCCTGCCGACCGAGAACACCGAGGTGATCGAAGCGTTCCTCGCCCGCACCTCCGGGGCTCGCGAGCTGGACATCGCCGGGACGTTCGGCGTCAAGCAGCCCCACGGGCGCCAGTTGCTGGCCCAGCAAGGCGGCCACGACGGCTTCTACTACGCCAAACTGATCAAGATCGCCGCCGCACGCGGCTGAGCCGGGGTAACGGAGCGACCCGATGAAAATCATCATTCTCGGTGCCGGGCAGGTCGGCGGCACGCTGGCCGAGCACCTGGCCAGCGAAGCCAACGACATCACCGTGGTCGACACCGATGGCGAACGCCTGCGCGATCTCGGCGACCGCCTGGACATCCGCACCGTCCAGGGCCGCGCCTCGTTCCCGACGATCCTGCGCCAGGCCGGCGCGGATGATGCCGACCTGCTGGTGGCGGTGACCAACAGCGACGAAACCAACATGGTCGCCTGCCAGGTCGCCCACACCCTGTTCCACACCCCGACCAAGATCGCCCGGGTCCGCGAAGCGGCCTACCTGACCCGCGCCGGGCTGTTCGACAACGACGCGATTCCGGTGGACGTGCTGATCAGCCCGGAACAGGTGGTCACCCACTACATCAAGCGCCTGATCGAACATCCGGGCGCCTTGCAGGTGATCGATTTCGCCGGGGGCAAGGCCTTGCTGGTGGCGGTCAAGGCCTACTACGGCGGGCCGCTGGTGGGGCAGCAACTGCGCCAGTTGCGCGAACGCATGCCCAACGTCGACACCCGCGTGGCGGCGATCTTCCGTCGCGACCGGCCGATCCTGCCCCGCGGCGACACGGTGATCGAAGCCGACGACGAAGTCTTTTTCATCGCCGCCAAGGCGCATATCCGCGCGGTGATGGGTGAAATGCGCCGCCTTGACGAGACCTACAAGCGCATCGTCATCGCCGGCGGCGGGCAGATCGGCGAGCGGCTGGCCGAAGCCATCGAAAGCCGCTACCAGGTCAAGATCATCGAGAAGAGCCCGGCGCGCTGCCGCCACCTCTCGGACACCCTGGACAGCACCGTGGTGCTGCAAGGCAGCGCGTCGGACCGCGACCTGCTGCTGGAAGAGAACATCGGCGACACCGATGTGTTCCTGGCCCTGACCAACGACGATGAAGCCAACATCATGTCGTCGCTGCTGGCCAAGCGCCTCGGGGCGAAGAAAGTCATGACCCTGATCAACAACCCGGCCTATGTCGACCTGGTCCAGGGTGGCGAGATCGACATCGCCATCAGCCCGCAACTGGCGACCATCGGCACCTTGCTGGCCCATGTGCGCCGGGGCGATATCGTCAGCGTGCACTCCCTCAGGCGCGGGGCGGCGGAGGCTATCGAGGCGATTGCCCATGGCGACGCGAAGTCGAGCAGGGTGATTGGCCGGGCCATCGCCGACATCGCCTTGCCGCCGGGGGCGACCATCGGCGCGATCATTCGCGATGAAGAGGTGCTGATCGCCCACGATGCGACGGTGATCCAGGTCGGCGACCATGTCATTCTGTTCCTTGTGGATAAAAAGCAGATCCGCGATGTGGAAAAGTTGTTTCATGTCGGTCTGAGCTTTTTCTGACCTGTGACCCTACCGGAGGCTCGCCATGCTCGAATCACTGGAAAAAATGCTCGCCAAGGGTGTGGATAACTCACTGCTGCGCTTCGGCCTCGGCAAGGGTTATCTGGATCTGGGGGAAAACACCAAGGCCGTCGACCACCTGCAACGCTGTGTCGGCTTCGACCCGAAATACTCCGCCGCCTGGAAACTGCTGGGCAAGGCGCATCAGGCCGCGGGCGACAACGCCGCTGCCAAAGAGGCCTGGGAACAGGGACTGGAAGCCGCCCGCGCCCATGGCGACAAGCAGGCGGAAAAGGAAATGACGGTGTTTCTGAAAAAGCTGGAAAAAGCCGCGCTCAAAGATCGATGAAGCGCAGGCCGATGCCCTCGGCGTCGACCCGTACCACTTCCATCCGAATCCGCGGCGCCGCCGCCGGCAGATCCTGCACCTGGCCATAGACCACCGCACCGGTGGTCAGGCGCGACAAGCTCGGGTGCGTCACATACACGCCCTTGCTGGACAGGTTGCGTGTCTGTCCCAGGCACTCGCCGATGCTGGGGTGCTGGATCTTGATACGCAGCGAATTTTTGTGATCGGACATCTGTTGCGTCCTTGAAAGGTGCAGCTGTGGATAAATCAGTCGCACCGACTTATCCACAGATCATGCCAACCGGATCTCAGTACCAGCGTTTCTCACCCGCCGGACGTTTCCTGAAGCGCTTCATGCTCCACATGTACTGGTCCGGATAAGCCCGCACATAACGCGCCACCACCTGGCTCATGGCGGCCACGGAGGTCTCGGTATCGGTGCTGTACATGGCTTCGGGCGCGGCTTCCAGGATCACCTTGAAGCCCGAGCCGTCCGGCAGGCGCAGCGCGTGCAGGAACACGCCCACCGCCTTGCCGCCGGCCAGCATGTTGGGCACGAACTTGCTGGTCAACGCCGTGGTGCCGAGGAACGGCACGAAAACCCCGGCGGATTCGGCCGGTTCCGGGTCGGCGGGAATGCCCACCGCACCACCTTTGCGCACTTCCTTGATAACGCTGAGGATGCCTTCCTTGGTGGAGGCGGCAACCCGGTTGCCCAACTGCACCCGCTGTTTGCGCAACAGTTCGTCCACCGCCTTGAGCTTGGGCGGACGGTAGAAAATGATCGGTTTGCACTGGCTGCAATAGAAGTGATTGAGCACTTCCCAGTTGCCCAGGTGGCTGGTGATGCCCACCACCCCCTTGCCCGAGGCCAGGGCCTCCTTGAGGATGTCGAGGCCTTCGACTTCGCGCACCCGCTCCATCGACCGATGGGCCGGCCAGATCCAGGCGCAGGCGCTTTCGGTAAAGGACTTGCCGATCCCCATCAGGCTGCGGCCCACCAGCTGCTCGCGGGCCACCGGGTCCAGTTCCGGAAAACATTTCGCCAGGTTGATCCGCACCACGTCGCGGGAACGGTTGGGCAGCTTCCACATCACCCAGCCGATGGCTGCGCCCACCCGCTGCACGGCACACCAGGGCAGCAGCGCAAACAACCGCAACGCCCCCACCAGCATGGCGCCTTTAAACTTTTCCACAGGCCACTCCTGTCGTGATCGAGCTTGTCATCAGCCGGCTATTGTAACCGTGGTGTAGCCAATGTGGCGTAGCGATCACAATCGGTGGTGTGGTCCATGACCATGCCCGAGGCCTGCATGAAGGCGTAGCAGATGGTCGGACCGACGAATTTGAAGCCGAGTTTCTTCAGGGCCTTGCTCATGGCCTCGGCCTGGGGCGTGACGGCCGGGACCTCGCCGCGCCCGTTGAAATGATTGACCCTGGGCACATCGTCGACAAAGGACCAGAGCAGCGCCACCGGATCTTCCAGGGTCAGCCAGACCTGGGCATTGCGCCGCGCGGCCTGGAGTTTCAGGCGATTGCGGATGATCCCGGGGTCGAGCATCAGTTGCTCGAGGTGGGCGTCGCTCATGGCCGCTACTTTTCGCACGTCGAAACCGAACAAGACCTTCCGGTAGTGCTCACGTTTCTTCAGGATAGTGATCCAGGACAACCCGGCCTGGAACCCTTCGAGCAAAAGCAACTCGAACAGACGCTGCCCATCGCGCAGCGGCACGCCCCACTCCTGATCGTGATAGGCCATGTACAAAGGATCGTCGTTGCACCAAAAGCAGCGTGGCATAAGGCTCCAGGAGGCGTGCGCGTGGCCGAATCGGGTATACTCCCGCCTTTTGAATCGCAGCCCAAGTAACAGGTGAATTTCGTGAGCCAGCCTACGCCAGCCGTGCGTACCTTCCAAGACTTGATCCTCGCCCTGCAACAATACTGGGCCGAGCAAGGTTGTGTGGTACTTCAGCCCTACGATATGGAAGTAGGCGCCGGCACCTTTCATACCGCCACGTTCCTGCGCGCCATCGGCCCGGAAACCTGGAACGCCGCCTACGTACAGCCCAGCCGTCGCCCGACTGACGGCCGCTACGGCGAAAACCCGAACCGCTTGCAGCACTACTACCAGTTCCAGGTCGTCCTCAAGCCCAACCCGGACAACTTCCAGGAGCTGTACCTGGGCTCGCTCAAGCGCGTCGGCCTCGACCCGCTGGTGCACGACATCCGTTTCGTCGAGGACAACTGGGAATCGCCGACCCTCGGCGCCTGGGGCCTGGGCTGGGAAGTCTGGCTCAACGGCATGGAAGTCACCCAGTTCACCTACTTCCAGCAGGCAGGCGGCATCGAGTGCTACCCGGTGACCGGCGAGATCACCTACGGCCTGGAACGCCTGGCGATGTACCTGCAGGGCGTCGATTCGGTCTACGACCTGGTCTGGGCCGACGGCCCGTTCGGCAAGGTGACCTACGGCGACGTGTTCCACCAGAACGAAGTGGAGCAGTCGACCTACAACTTCGAGCACGCCAACGTCGAGAAGCTGTTCGAACTGTTCGATTTCTATGAAAGCGAAGCCAAGCGCCTGATCGAACTGGACCAGCCGCTGCCGTTGCCGAGCTACGAAATGGTCCTGAAGGCCTCGCACACCTTCAACCTGCTGGATGCACGCCGGGCGATCTCGGTGACCGCGCGCCAGCAGTACATCCTGCGGGTCCGCACCCTGGCCCGTTCCGTGGCACAGGCCTACCTGATGGCCCGGGCCAAGCTGGGCTTCCCGATGGCGACCCCGGATTTGCGTGACGAAGTGTTGGCTAAGTTGGAGGCTGCACAATGAGTGCTCAAGATTTTCTGGTTGAACTGGGCACGGAAGAGCTGCCACCCAAGGCCCTCAATACCCTGGCCGAGGCTTTTCTCGCCGGTATCGAAAAGGGCCTGCAAAGCGCCGGCCTGAGCTTCGAGAGCAAACAGGTCTACGCCGCGCCACGCCGTCTGGCCGTTCTGCTGACCAAGCTGGAGACCCAGCAGCCGGACCGCAGCATCAACCTCGACGGGCCGCCACGCCAGGCCGCCTTCGACGCCGAAGGCAACCCGACCCAGGCGGCCCTGGGCTTCGCCAAGAAATGCGGCGTGGAACTGAGCGAGATCGACCAGAGCGGGCCGAAACTGCGCTACACCCAGAGCATCCAGGGCAAGCCGACCGCCAGCCTGTTGCCGACCATCGTCGAGGATTCGCTGAACGACCTGCCGATTCCCAAGCGCATGCGCTGGGCCGCGCGCAAGGAAGAGTTCGTGCGTCCGACCCAATGGCTGGTGATGCTGCTCGGTGACCAGGTCATCGACTGCACCATCCTCGCCCAGAAAGCCGGTCGCGATTCCCGTGGCCACCGCTTCCACCACCCGGACAGCGTGCGCATCACTTCGCCGGCCAACTACCTGGACGACCTGCGCGCCGCCTACGTGCTGGCCGACGCCACCGAACGTCGCGAGATCATCAGCAAGCGCACCACGGAGCTGGCGACCTTGCAGGAAGGCACGGCCATCATGCCGGCGGACCTGCTCGACGAAGTCAGCGCCCTGGTCGAATGGCCGGTGCCGCTGGTGTGTTCCTTCGAGGAACGTTTCCTCGACGTGCCGCAGGAAGCCCTGATCACCACCATGCAGGACAACCAGAAGTACTTCTGCCTGCTGGACGTCGACGGCAAGCTGCTGCCGCGCTTCATCACCGTCGCCAACGTCGAGAGCAAGGACCCGCAACAGATCATCGCCGGTAACGAGAAAGTCGTTCGCCCGCGCCTGACCGACGCCGAGTTCTTCTTCAAGCAGGACAAGAAGCAGAAGCTTGAACAGTTCAACCTGCGCCTGCAGAACGTGGTGTTTCAGGAAAAACTGGGCAGCGTCTACGACAAGGCCGAGCGCGTGTCGAAACTGGCCGCCTTCATCGCCCCGCGCATCGGCGGCGACGCCCAGCGCGCGGCTCGCGCCGGCCTGCTGTCCAAGTGCGACCTGGCCACCGAGATGGTCGGCGAGTTCCCGGAGATGCAAGGTATCGCCGGTTACTACTACGCCCTCAATGACGGCGAGCCGGAAGACGTCGCCCTGGCCCTGAACGAACAGTACATGCCGCGCGGCGCCGGCGCCGAACTGCCAAGCACCCTGACCGGTGCGGCGGTGGCGATTGCCGACAAGCTCGACACCCTGGTCGGCATCTTCGGCATCGGCATGCTGCCCACCGGCAGCAAGGACCCCTACGCCCTGCGTCGCGCCGCCCTGGGCGTGCTGCGCATCCTGATCGACAAGCAGCTGGACCTCGACCTGATCGAGACCGTGGAGTTCGCGGTCAAGGCCTTCGGTGCCCGGGTCAAGGCCGCAGGCCTGGCCGACCAGGTGCTGGAGTTCATTTTCGACCGTCTGCGTGCGCGTTACGAAGACGAAGGCGTGGATGTGGCGACCTACCTGTCGGTGCGCGCCCTCAAGCCGGGCTCGGCCCTGGACTTCGACCAGCGCGTACAGGCCGTGCAGAAGTTCCGCCAGTTGCCGGAAGCGGCTGCCCTGGCGGCGGTGAACAAGCGCGTGTCGAACCTGCTGAGCAAGATCGAAGGCAGCGTTCCGACCACCGTGGAAGCCAAGTACTTCGACAACGCCAACGAGTTCTCGCTGTACTCGGCGATCCAGCAGGCGGACCAGGCGGTCCAGCCGATGGCCGCGGCACGCCAGTACAACGAGTCGCTGGCGCGCCTGGCCGCCCTGCGCGAGCCGGTCGACGCCTTCTTCGAAGCGGTGATGGTCAATGCCGAAGACGCCAAGGTGCGCGCCAACCGTTATGCGCTGCTGGCGCGTCTGCGAGGCCTGTTCCTGGGTGTCGCCGATATTTCGCTGCTGGGCTGAGGACGCGTCTTGAAGCTGCTGATTCTCGACCGGGACGGGGTGATCAACCAGGACTCCGACGCCTACATCAAGTCGGTGGAGGAATGGATTCCACTCCCCGGCTCGATCGAAGCCATCGCGCAGTTGAGCAAGGCCGGCTGGACGGTGGCGGTGGCCACCAACCAGTCCGGTATCGCTCGCGGCTACTACGACATCGCCACCCTGGAAGCCATGCACGAGCGCCTGCGTTCGTTGGTGGCGCAGCAGGGCGGCGAGCTCGGCCTGGTGGTGTATTGCCCCCATGGGCCGGACGAAGGCTGCGCTTGCCGCAAACCCAAGCCGGGCATGCTGCACACCATCGCCGAGCATTACGGCGTGCCGTTGGCTAGGCTATGGTTTGTCGGCGACAGCCTCGGTGACTTGGAGGCCGCATACGCCGTCGACTGTCAGCCCGTTTTGGTAAAAACCGGTAAAGGCGAAAAGACACTGGGTAAAACCCTGCCGGTGGGCACTCTGGTTTTTGACGATCTGGCGGCGGTTGCCGCAGAACTTATCCACAACTGAAGCTCTTCTGACCTCCTGACCAAGGACTGTTCAGGAAGCGCTTTTTATAGGCGGGCAATGCCCGCAACGGTAAATGCCGCTATGTCGATCCTGCAGGCCATCAGAACCTTTTTCTTTTACCTGCTGCTGGGCACCAGTTCGCTGCTGTGGTGCTCCCTGAGCTTTTTTATCGCGCCGTTCCTGCCGTTCAAGGCACGTTATCGCTTTATCAACGTGTTCTGGTGCCGCTGTGCCCTATGGCTGACCAAGGTCTTCCTGGGGATCACGGTCGAGATCAAGGGCGCGGAGAACGTACCCGAGCGCCCTTGCGTGATTCTGTCGAATCACCAGAGCACCTGGGAAACCTTCTTCCTGTCGGCCTACTTCTCGCCCTTGAGCCAGGTGCTCAAGCGCGAGCTGCTGTATGTGCCGTTCTTCGGCTGGGCCATGGCCATGCTGCGGCCGATCGCCATTGACCGGGACAACCCGAAGGCGGCGCTCAAGCACGTGGCGAAGAAGGGCGATGAGCTGCTCAAGGACCATGTCTGGGTGCTGATCTTCCCGGAAGGCACCCGCGTGCCGTACGGCACGGTCGGCAAGTTTTCCCGGGGCGGTACGGCACTGGCGGTGAACGCCGAACTGCCGGTACTGCCGATTGCCCACAACGCCGGCAAGTTCTGGCCGAAGACCGGCTGGGCGAAGAAAGCCGGCACCATCACGGTGGTGATCGGTGCGCCGATGACGGCCGAAGGCAGCGGGCCACGGGCGATTGCCGAGCTCAATGACCGGGTCCAGGCCTGGAACGAGCAGACCCAGCGGGACATGGGGTCCTTGCCACCGGCGCCTGCGGCAGAGACGCCTGTCGCGGTTTGACGCGATTGTGGATAACTTGTGCACAAGATTTGGATTGTCTTCAGAAAAATAACGTAAGTAGATGATTTTATTGCTTATTTTTCTGTATGACTTTCTGCTGTAAATCGTGCATAAGTTTTTTCTGGCGATAAAAAAACCGGCTTTGATGCCGGTCTTTCAGGGTACTTGTAGGAGCCAGCTTGCTGGCGTTGGGGGCCCTTGAGACTTGCATCGCTCATGACGGCCTCATCGCTGGCAAGCCAGGCTCCTACAAGGTTCTGCGGTATCCGCAGGATCGTGGAATACCTCAGACCTTGTCGAGATCCACGCCCTTGGTTTCCTTCAGGCAGAACAACCCCACCAACAGGCTGCCCCCGGTAATCAGCACCGGGTACCACAGGCCATAGAAGATATCCCCGGTGTAGACCACCAGCGCAAAGGACACCGTGGGCAGGAACCCACCGAACCAGCCGTTGCCGATATGGTAGGGCAGCGACATGGAGGTGTAGCGGATGCGCGTCGGGAACAGCTCGACCATCACCGCCGCCAGCGGGCCATAGGTCATGGTGGCAATCAGGATCATCAACACGATCAGCAGTACCACCATCGGTTCGTTCACCGAGGCACTATCGGCCTTGGCCGGGTAGCCTGCCGCCGTGATCGCCGAACGCATCGCCGCTTCGTCGAAGCCGCCGATCTTCTGTTCACCCACCGACACCATCACGTTCGCCCCGGGCGCCGCGGCCTGTGAGCTATAGGGCAGGCCCTGCTTGACCAGGAAGGTCTTGACCTTGTCGCACGGGCTGTCGAAACGCGCCTTGCCCACCGGGTCGAACTGGAAGGTGCAAGTCGCCGGATCGGCCATCACCACGATCGGCGCCTGCCGGCTGGCCGCGTCGATCTGCGGGTTGGCGTAATGGCTCAAGGCTTTGAACAGCGGGAAATAGCACAGTGTCGCCAACAACAGGCCGAGCATCAGGATCGGCTTGCGGCCGACCCTGTCCGACAGCCAGCCGAACAGCACGAAGAACGGCGCGCCGATCACCACGCTGATGATCAGCAGGGTATTGGCCTGGGTCGGGTCCATCTTGAGCATCTGGGTCATGAAGAACAGCACATAGAACTGTGCGGTGTAGAAGGTCACCGCCTGCCCGGCGTTGATGCTGAAGAGGGCGGTCAGGACGATCTTCAGGTTCTGCCAGGAGCCGAAGGATTCGCGGATCGGCGAGCGGCTGGCCTTGCCCTGGGCCTTCATTTTCACGAAGGCCGGCGACTCGTGCATGCTCAGGCGGATCCAGGTGGAAATCGCCAGCAGGAAGATCGACAGCAGGAACGGCAGGCGCCAGCCCCAGACTTCGAACTGGTCGCCGCTGATCGCGCGGCTGGCGAGCACCACCAGCAGGGACAGGAGCAGGCCCAGGGTGGCGGTGGATTGAATCCAGCCGGTATGCGAGCCGCGCTTGCCCGTCGGGGCGTGTTCCGCCACATAGGTCGCGGCACCGCCGTATTCACCGCCCAGCGCCAGGCCCTGGAGCATGCGCAGCAGGACCAGGATGATCGGCGCGGCGATGCCAATGCTGGTGTAGGTCGGCAACAGGCCGACGGCAAAGGTGGACAGGCCCATCAGGACGATGGTCATGAGGAAGGTGTATTTGCGCCCGATCATGTCCCCCAGGCGCCCGAACACCAGGGCGCCGAAAGGCCGGACCAGGAAGCCCGCGGCGAAGGCCATGAGGGCGAAGATAAACGCCGTGGTGTCGTTGACCCCTGCAAAGAACTGCTTGCTGATCACCGCCGCCAGGGCGCCATAGAGAAAAAAGTCATACCACTCGAAAACCGTCCCGAGGGATGACGCAAAGATGATCTTCCGTTCTTCCTTGCCGGTGCTCACGGTTGCACTCACCGGCTGCTCAATGTAGTCCGACATTTGCCCTGTCCTCGGCCCTGGGGGCCACAGTGATTATTGTTGTTGTTCCACTGTGGACTCCGGCTGACCGTCACCGGAATCCGCTCTTGCATTATTGACGCTATCTGCCGACCTGACGCGTTCCCTTGTAGATACCGTCTTGACCCTCATCGCGCAAGCGCGATGTTTGGGTCAAACGGTATGCCTGATTTGAGCACTCCGTAGACCAGATGTAACAGCTTGCGCATTGCTGCACAGATGATCTGTTTAGGGGCCTTTCCTTTGGCTTTCAGGCGCTCGCTCAGTGCCCTGACCGCCGGGTTCCATCTCATCGCCACCATCGCAGGCATGTACATTCCGGTCCGTAGGCTGGCCGAGCCGGTCTTGGATATCGGCGTCGGACCAACGTAGTTACCTGATTGGTCTATCAATGGATTCAGGCCTGCAAATGCCACAACAGCGCGAGGGCCACTGTAGTCCAGAGGGTCGCCCAGTTCGGCGAGGATCAAGGCGGCGCTCGTTTCACCCAACCCGTCGATGGACACGATCAAATCACGCTTCTGACGTAGGTCAGGATCGTCATCAATGTTGTCTTTGATGGCCTTCTGAGTCGCGGCAATCTCACTTTTCACGTGATTGATCACGGACAGGATCGAGGCTTGGACGTTGGCTTGGGCGACGTCCAGGCGGTTGGTCTCCATTTGCAGGATTTCCTGGAGATCCTCCAGTCGCCGGACTAAAGCCCTTAAACGACGGCGAGCAGGCAGTTCTGGTACCCAGGCTCTGAGTTTGTGCTGCTTCTGCTGGGCATAGGCGGCGATCAGTTTGGCATCGGCTTTGTCGGTTTTGACCCGACGCAAATCCTCCTTGCCGAACGCATGAATGACGGCAGGGTTAACGATGCAAACTCGATAACCTTTTGCATGCAGGAAGTCTGCGAGAGCCTCGTGATAGGTGCCGGTAGCCTCCATGACGACCCAGGCTTGCGGATCGGCATGTTTCTCCAGCCAGGCCTCGACCTCGCTGAAGCCTGAAGCGTTATTGGGCAGCTTGGCCTTCGTACGGAACTTGCCGTTGTCCAACGGCGTAGCGATGTCGAAGGTGTTTTTGGCTGTGTCGATACCCACGAAAGCGGACATGGTCTTCTCCCTGAAATCCGAAAAGATCACCACTGCACTCGGTTCTGCCTTGCCAATACGTGCTCACGCCGAAGCGGGCCACTAGATACCGTTCGAACTTGCTGAGTGAGTGTGGAAGGCCGGAGCACGTATCTATAATGCGGGCTCGAGGCCCTAGGAGCTGGACGGCTTCTCGGTCTTCCCTCGATGATCAGTCGAGAACTATCGCCTCTGACGAGGCGTTAGTCGAGATACAAGGAGCTGGCTTGCCAGCGATAGCGCCCGTCCTGTTGGCGCAGGACATGAAGGCCTCATCGCCAGCAAGCCGGCTCCCACAGGTTCTGTGTTTTGGCCTGCAAGGCTGGCTGGCACTCTTCTTGCTCTCCATTCATGTAGTAACTACTTCATGGAAAAAGTGTGTCGTCAGGAGACATAGTCCTCGACCCACGCCTTTTTCATGAAGTAATCACTTCATCAAATGAAGCGGGCGCACCCCATGACGACGCAGGAAATCACCCTGACCCTCGAGGTCAACGGCCAGCGCCATTCGGTCACGGCCATGGCCGATACGCCGCTGTTGCTGGTGCTGCGCAACGACCTGCGGCTCAACGGCCCCAAGTACGGCTGCGGCCTGGGGGAGTGCGGCGCCTGCACGGTGATCGTCGACGGCGTGGCCGCGCGCTCCTGCGTCTTTCCCCTGGCCGGCGCGGCGGATCGGCAGATCGTCACCCTCGAAGGCCTCGGCAGTCGCGAGGCGCCGCACCCGGTGCAGCAGGCCTTTATCGACGAACAGGCGGCCCAGTGCGGCTATTGCCTGAACGGCATGATCATGACCGCCAAGGCCTTGCTCGACCGCAATCCTCACCCCAGCGAAGCGCAGATCCGCCAGGAACTCTCGGCCAATCTCTGCCGCTGCGGCACCCATATCGAAATCCTTCGCGCGGTGCTGCGTGCCGCCCGTCCATTGCCTTGAACCAGGATCGACGACCATGAGCGACGCCATCCCCACCCGCGATCAATGGCTGGCCAAGACCGGCGTGCTGCTGATCGTCGACGACATCCTGCCGCCCTCGGGGCCGGTGGCCAAGGGCGGTACGCCGTTGGTAAAACCCAAGGAGCTGGGGCTGTTCATCGCGGTCAACGACGATGGCCGGGTCTATGCCTTCAACGGTCACGTGGACCTGGGCACCGGCATTCGCACCTCGCTGGCGCAGATCGTCGCCGAAGAGCTGGACCTGGAGCTGGAGCAGGTGTGCATGGTGCTCGGCGACACCGAGCGCGCGCCGAACCAGGGCGCGACCATTGCCAGCGCCACCTTGCAGATTTCCGCGATTCCCCTGCGCAATGCCGCGGCCGAAGCCCGGCGCTTCCTGTTGGAGCGGGCCGCCGCGCGCTGGTCGTTGAGCGCGCAGGCGCTGCGGGTCGAACAGGGTGTGGTCAAGGCGGCAGATGGCCGGAGCCTGAGCTACGGCGAACTGGTGGCGGGCGCGCATGACCGGTTGCGCATCAGCGGCAACGCACCGCTCAAGCCGGCGCAAGACTATCGGCTGGTGGGCAAGGGCACGGCGCGGGTGGATATTCCGGGCAAGGCCACCGGCGAGTTGACCTATGTCCATGACATGCGTGTGCCGGACATGCTCCATGGCCGGGTCGTGCGCCCACCCTATGCCGGTTTCGACAGCGGCGATTTTGTCGGCAACAGCCTGCTGGAGGTCGACGAGTCGTCCATCGCGCATATCCCCGGGATCGTCGCGGTGGTGGTGATCCGCGACTTTGTCGGGGTGGTTGCGCTGCGCGAGGAACAGGCGGCGAAGGCCGCCCGGGAACTGCGGGTGCGCTGGAAGGACTGGACGCAGAAGCTGCCGGACCTGAGCAATGTCGAGCAGGCGATTCGCGACAACCCGCGAATCAAGCGCACGGTGCTGGACCAGGGCAACGTGGACGCGGCACTCGCCGGCGCCAGCCAGCGCATGCCGCGCACTTACCTATGGCCCTATCAGATGCATGCCTCCATCGGCCCGTCCTGCGGCCTGGCGGACTATCGCGAGGAGGGTATCCGGGTCTGGTCCGGCAGCCAGAATCCGCATCTGTTGCGGGCTGACCTGGCCTGGCTGCTGGAGTACCCGGAAGAGCGCATCGAGATCATCCGCATGGAGGCCTCCGGCTGTTATGGCCGCAACTGCGCCGATGATGTCTGCGCCGACGCCTTGCTGCTGTCCCGGGCGGTGGGCAAGCCGGTGCGGGTGCAACTGACCCGCGAGCAGGAACACGCCTGGGAGCCCAAGGGCACGGCGCAGCTGATGGACATCGATGGCGGTCTGAATGCCGACGGTAGTGTGGCCGCCTACGATTTCCAGACCAGCTACCCGTCCAACGGTGCGCCGACCCTGGCCTTGCTGCTGACCGGCCGGGTCGAGCCGGTGGCGGCGATGTTCGAAATGGGCGACCGCACCTCGATCCCACCCTACGCCTACGAGCACATGCGGGTGAGCATCAACGACATGTCGCCGATTGTCCGGGCCTCGTGGATGCGCGGGGTGTCGGCCTTGCCCAACACCTTTGCCCATGAGTCCTATATCGATGAACTGGCCTTCGCCGCCGGGGTCGATCCGGTGGAGTATCGCCTGCGTTACCTGCCGGACCAGCGGGCCGTGGACCTGGTGAAGTCCACCGCCGAACGGGCCGCCTGGACCCCGCGCACCGCGCCCATGCAAACGCCAAGCGAAGACCATCTGCTGCGCGGTCGCGGTTTCGCCTATGCGCGTTATATCCACAGCAAGTTCCCCGGCTTCGGCGCGGCGTGGGCGGCCTGGGTCGCGGATGTGGCGGTGGACCGGCAGACCGGCGATGTCTCGGTGACCCGGGTGGTGATCGGCCACGACTCGGGGATGATGATCAACCCCGACGGGGTGCGGCACCAGATCCACGGCAACGTGATCCAGTCCACCAGCCGGGTGCTCAAGGAGCGGGTGACCTTCGAGGAGTCGACGGTGACGAGCAAGGAGTGGGGCGGCTATCCGATCCTGACCTTTCCCGAGGTGCCGCCGATCGATGTGCTGATGATGCCGCGCCAGAGCGAGCCGCCCATGGGCGCCGGCGAATCGGCCTCGGTGCCGAGCGCGGCGGCGATTGCCAATGCGATCTTCGATGCCACCGGGATTCGCTTTCGCGAGCTGCCGATCACCCCGGAGCGGGTGTTGCAGGCGCTCAATGCCGGGACCGCCGGGGACCCGCCGAAGTCGCCAGGCAAGCGCTCGAAGTGGTTGTTCGGTTCGCTGTTCGCGGCCTTCGGCGCGCTGCTCGGGATGGCCGCCACGGCTTGGCCCTGGCATGGCGAAATCGCCCCCATCGCGCCGCCGAGCGCCGGGACCTGGTCGGCGGCGACCCTTGAGCGCGGGCGCTTGCTGGCGGCGGTCGGTGACTGTGCGGTGTGCCACACGGCACCGGGCGGCACGACCAATGCCGGCGGGTTGGCGATGGAGACGCCGTTCGGCACGCTTTACAGCAGCAATATCACTCCGGATGTGCAGACCGGCATCGGCAGTTGGTCCTATCCGGCCTTCGAGCGGGCGATGCGCGAAGGCATTGGCCGTGACGGGCGGAATCTGTACCCGGCGTTTCCTTATACGGCGTTTCGCAATATCAACGATGCCGATATGCAGGCGCTGTATGCCTACCTGATGTCTCAGGCACCGGTCAGCCAACCGGCCAAGGCCAATGCCATGCGTTTTCCGTTCAACCAGCGGCCGTTGATGGCCGGCTGGAATGCCTTGTTCCTGCGCAAGGGGGAGATCCAGGCGCAGCCGCAGCGTAGCGAGCAATGGAATCGTGGGGCCTACCTGGTCAATGGTCTGGGGCACTGCGCGGCCTGTCATTCGCCGCGCAATCTCCTGGGCGCGGAGAAGGGCGGGGCGGCGTTTCTCGCGGGGGCGATGGTCGATGGCTGGGAGGCTCCGGCGCTGAACGGCTTGTCGAAGGCGCCGACGCCCTGGACCGAGGATCAGTTGTTCACCTACCTGAGCACGGGCTACTCCGAGGCCCACGGCGTGGCGACGGGGCCGATGGGGCCGGTGGTCACGGAGCTGGCGAAATTGCCGAAAGAGGATGTGCGGGCGATGGCGGTGTACCTGGCATCGCTCAACGGTGCGCAGGCTGAGGCGCAGGTGGTGGAGAGGGCGACCCGGCCGGTGGCGACGGTCGTGCGGGCGGTGCCGGAGGTGAAGGTGTCGCTGAGTAATGGCCAGCGGTTGTTCGAGGGTTCCTGCCAGGGCTGTCATGCCGACGGGCTGGGGCCGAAGCTGTTCGGGGTCAGCCCGTCACTGGCGACCAACAGCAATGTACACAGCGATGTGCCGGACAACCTGCTCAAGGTGATCCTGCAGGGGATTCAGAATCCGGCGACCCGGGACCTGGGTTATATGCCGGGGTTCAAGGACAGCCTGTCGGATACCCAGGTGGCGGAGTTGGCGGCGTATCTGCGCAGTCGGTTTGCCGGTGAAGCGGCGCCATGGCAAGGGTTGGAGAAAACGGTGGCCCACCTACGAGCCAACCCCGGCACTCACTGACTGGCGCTGTTCATTGCCGCGCCGCAAAACCTGTAGGAGCCGGCTTGCTGGCGATGGCATCCGCACAGGCGGCGCAAGGCTCAAGTGCCTCATCGCTGGCAAGCCAGCTCCCACAGGGTTTTGGGTACGACGATAATTTTCGGCGAAGCGCGGATTTGTGGGAGCCGGCTTGCTGGCGATGGCGGCCGAAAGGGCGCTGCAAGGCTTGAGGGCCTCATCGCTGGCAATCGAGCGTCGACCGGCGCTCCTACAAGGTTTTGTGTCAGGCAGAAGAGTTACGGCAGGCGCAGTACGCCGCGCACCACCAGGTCACTGATAAACGCCAGCCAGTCCTGCTGCTGGCGCTTCTCCGCCAGCGGCTCACCGAGGAACGAACTCAGGGTGTGCTGGTTGGAGTTATAGAAATAGCAGAGCGAGGCAATCATCAGGTACACATGCTTGATGTCCAGGTCCTGGCGAAAGAGGCCCTTGGCCTGGCCCGCCTCGATGATCGGGCGCAGCACGCCCACCGCTTCGCCGGAAAGGCGCCGCAGCTCGCCCGACTGCTGGGCATGCCGGCCCTTGTGCAGGTTCTCGATGCTCAGGATGGCGACGAATTCGGGGTGCTTGACGTAGTAGTTCCAGACGAAGGCCACCAGCGCCTGCAAGGCCTGCAGCGGCTCTTCCAGATTCAGCTTGAGCTTGCTTTCGGCTTTGTTGAACTGCTCGTAGATGTGTTCCAGCACGCAGATGAACAGGCGTTCCTTGCTGCCGAAATAGTAATAGAGCATGCGGTCGTTGGAGTCGGCCTCACGGGAAATGCTTTCGACCCGGCCACCGGAATAACCATCGCGGGTGAACACCTTCACCGCCGCCTTGAGGATGCGCGCGCGGGTCTGGTCGGCTTGCTGGGCTCTGATGCCGGTCTTCTTGTTCACCGTCGGCATTCCTTCTGAGGGTCGGAAAGGGACGGGAATATAACATGCGGCCGTAGTGCCGACGGTGACGTGGGTTAAGGTTGATGCCAGTCTTGCGGGCCTCATCGCCGGCAAGCCGGCTCCCACAATGTTGCGTCTGACGCAATTTCTGCGTGCGACGCGGATACTGTAGGAGCCAGCTTGCTGGCGATCGCGGTGCAATGAGCACCGCCGGAGCACGGGTTTTTATCAGACCTTGAGGGTCGCCATGTCGATCACGAAGCGGTACTTCACATCACCGGCGATCATGCGGCTGTAGGCCTCGTTGATCTGGCGGATGTCGAGCATCTCGATGTCGCAGGTGATGCCGTGCTCGGCGCAGAAATCCAGCACTTCCTGGGTTTCGGCAATGCCGCCGATCAGCGAGCCGGCCAGTACCCGGCGCTTGAGCACCAGCTTGGCGGCATGCAGCGCCGGGTCCACCGGTTCGATCAGGCCCACCAGGATGTGCACGCCGTCGAAGGCCAGGGTGTCGAGGTAGGGGTTGAGATCGTGCTGCACCGGGATGGTGTCCAGCAGGAAATTGAAGCGACCCGCCGCCGCGGCCATCTGCCCGGCATCGGTGGACACGATCACATGATCGGCGCCCTGGCGACGCGCTTCCTCGGCCTTGCTCGCCGAACGGGTGAACAGGGTGACCTCGGCGCCCATGGCCTTGGCGAACTTGATGCCCATGTGGCCCAGGCCACCCATGCCGAGAATCCCGACCTTGTCGCCGGGCTTGACGCCATAGTGCTTGAGGGGCGAGTAGGTGGTGATACCGGCGCAGAGAATCGGCGCGGCGCTGGCCAGGTCGAGTTTTTCCGGAATGCGCACGACGAAGTGTTCGCTGACCACGATGCTGTCGGAATAACCGCCCATGGTGTTGCTGCCGTCGACCCGGTCGGGGGTGGCGTAGGTCATGGTCGCCCCTTCGAGGCAGTATTGCTCGAGGTCGGCGTGGCAGGCTTCGCAGTGGCGGCAGGAGTCGACCATGCAGCCGACGCCCACCAGGTCGCCGACCTTGTGCCGGGTGACGTTGGCACCCACGGCGGTGACCTTGCCGACGATTTCATGGCCGGGCATCAGCGGGTAGACGGCAATGCCCCACTCGTTGCGGGCCTGGTGGATGTCGGAGTGACAGACGCCGCAGTAGAGAATCTCGATGGCGACATCGTCGGGTCGCGGCGAGCGACGCTTGAAGGTCATGGGGGCGAGGGGGGTGGTAGACGATTGGGCGGCGTAACCGATGGCGGTGTACATGAGGAACCTCGCAAAGCTGTGACGGTTGAGGCGAGTCATTCTCGGCGTCGAGCGCGGGGACGGCCATGGCGATTCCTCCGCGTATCTTGCCTATTCCTCCGGTATCGCGTTTTCGCCATTCGCCTGTGTCCCCGGACCTGCGAAGATGCTCCCATCCCTTTTTCCGTGAAGTTTTTGCCATGCTGTTGACCCGTCATCTGGACGCCAATGCCCCCCTGGTTGCGCTGATCGAACCCCTGGCCACTCGCGACGGCTTCGTGCCGACCTTGTTGCCGGGCGTGCAGGTGTTGCGGGTCGGTTGTGACGTGGCCCGTGGTCCGCAGATCTATGAGCCCAGCCTGATGATCATCGTCCAGGGCAGCAAGCTGGCCTACCTGGGCGTGCGGACCCTGGAATATGGCGCCGGACACTATCTGATCCAGGCGCTGGCGGTGCCGTTCGAGTGCGAGACCTTTGCCGGCGGCGACGGCGCGCCCCTGCTGGGGATTTCAGTCGCGATCGACCGGGGGATGCTCGGTGAACTGGTGTTGGCCATGGGCATCAACCATGACAGCCCGGCGGCGGCCCAGACGCCGGAGTCCATGGCCTCGGTGGTGCTGGACGACACGATGCGCGGCTGTGTCGAGCGTTTGCTGCGTTGTCTGCAGGATCCGCTGGAGTGCCGGGTCATGGGGGAGGCGCGGGTGCGCGAGTTGTTGTTCGCCGCCTTGCGCGGGCCACAGTCGGAAGTGCTGCGCGCGCTGGTGGAGCAGCAGGGGCATTTTTCCCGGATCGCGGCGTCCCTGGGCCACCTGCATGCCCATTACACCGAGCCGTTGAACGTCGAGACCCTGGCCAGTTGCGCGAACATGAGCCTGTCGACCTTCCACGAGCATTTCAAGCGCGTCACCCTGCTGTCGCCGGTGCAATACCTCAAGCGCCTGCGCCTGCTCAAGGCGCAGCAGTTGTTGCTGGCCGACGGCCTGGGCGTGGCCCAGGTCGCGCATCGGGTGGGGTACCAGAGTTCCTCGCAGTTCAGCCGCGAGTACAAGCGCTACTTCGAACGCAGCCCCGGGGACGAGCGGGCGGCTTGAACGCTGCCTGACGCGCTGGCCGCCACCTCGCCGATCACCAGGATCGCCGGGCTTTTCAGTTCGAAGGCCAGGGCATCCTCGTGCATGTTCGCCAGGTCGCTGCGGCATTCGCGTTGCTGCGGCAGCGAGGCGTTCTCGATCAGTGCCACGGGGGTGCTGGCGGCGAGCCCGGCGGCGATCAGGTTGCCGCGGATTTCCGCCAGCTTGGCCACCCCCATGTAGACCACCAGGGTCGTGCCGCTTTGCGCCAGGGCGGTCCAGTCCAGCGGGCTGTCGTCCTGGGTGTGGGCGGTGACGAAGCTCACGCCACGGGCCACGCCGCGCAAGGTCAACGGGATGCCGAAATGGGTGGCGCCGGCCAGGCCGGCGGTGATGCCGTTGACCACTTCGACCTCGATCCCGCGGGCCTGCAGCCAGTCGGCTTCTTCGCTGGCGCGGCCAAAGATGCACGGATCGCCGCCCTTGAGGCGGACCACGCATTTGCCCTGGCGGGCATAGCGCAGCATCAGCCGATGAATGAACGCCTGGGGCGTGGAACGGCAGCCGCCGCGCTTGCCCACGGCGATCACCCGGGCTTCGGGGCAGTGTTCGAGTACGGCGCGATTGACCAGGTCATCGACCATCACCACCTGGGCGCCGCGCAGGACGCGCGCGGCCTTCAGGGTCAAGAGTTCCGGGTCACCGGGGCCCGCGCCAACCAACCAGACTTTGCCATGCATGTTCATTTCTCCAGAGGGGCGTTCGCTTCAGCCGTGCAGCCGCCAGGCCAGCAGGACCAGGTTCAGTAAAAGGGAGCCCAGCGCCAGGGCGCGCCAGACTTTGACCGGCTCGCGCTCCAGCAAGGGCCGGGGGCGCGGTGGCGGCAGGTGCTCGGCCTGTTGCAGGGCCAGCAGCCATTCCTCGGCGGTTTCGTAGCGCTGCGTCGGGTCGCTGGCCAGGGCCTTGTCGAGGCTGCGTTCGAGCCAGTCGGGCAGGTCCGGACGATAGCGGCTGGCCGGCACCGGCGAGCCGAACCGTGGACGCTGGAAGGCTTCGATTTCGCCATAGGGGTAGTGCCCGGTCAGCAGGTAATACAGGCTGACGCCGACGCCATACAGGTCTTGCACCGGACTCGGTGGCACACCGTTGTAGGCTTCCGGGGCGATGTAGCTGGGCGTGCCTGGAAGTTCGCCATCGCGCTGGCGGGTCAGCCCGGGGCAGTAGGCCAGGCCGAAGTCCAGCACCCGCAGTTCGCCGTCGACCCCCAGCAGCAGGTTCTCCGGCTTGATGTCACGGTGCAGGATGTTGCGCCGGTGCATCAGGCCCACGGCCCGCAGCAGTCGCGACGCCAGCTCCAGCCATTGGTTGAGTCCGAGGTTGCCGTGGGCGTTGAAGTGTTCGGCCAGGGTGGTCCCCGGGTATTCGCGCATCAGGTAATACAGGTGCTGGCGCTGGTCGGCGGGGTGCACTTCGGGGAAGTGGCGGCCGGCCATGCGTCGCAGGAACCATTCCTCCAGCAACAGGCTCTGGGCCGCCGCCGTGTCGTCCTGTCGTTGGGTTGGCAGGGTTTTCAACAGCCAGGCTTGTTGCTGGGCGTCGTGGACCCGGTACAGCAGTGACTGGCGACTCTGTTTCAACAGACCCTCGACCTGCCAGCCTTCGAACAGTTGTCCCGGCTTCAATGATGGCGGCAGCGGCCATTGGTCGGCTTGCCCGAGCAGGTCGTCGAGGTCGGTGTCGGCCAGTTCGTCGACGCGCACCAGCACGGCACTGGCATTGTCCTGGCTGCCGGACTGATGCGCCGCCTCGACCAGGGCCTGGGTGGCGTCTTCCAGCGGCAGGTCACGCTGCAGGATGCCGCTGATCGAGGCGTCGCTGAGGGTCGCCCAGACACCGTCGCTGAGGATCAGGAACTGTTCGTCCTGGCGCAACTCGCCTTCCAGGTAGTCGACCACCAGGTGCTGTTCCAGGCCCAGGGCCCGTTTCAGCACATGTTGCATGCCGGCCTGGCCCCAGACGTGGTCCTCGCTGATGCGCTGCAACTGCCCGGCAAACCAGCGATACACCCGGCAGTCGCCGATATGCGCGAGGGTGAATGAACGCCCGCGCAGCACCAGCGCACTGAGGGTGGTCAACAGTGGTGACTGGCCGCCATTGGCATGCAGCCAGCGATTCTGTGCCAGCAGCAACCGGTCCAGCGCTTGCGACACGCCCCAGGTCGGCGGGGTGGCGTAGTAATCCAGCGCCAGGGCCTGCAAGGTCGAGCGCGCGGCCAGGCCGCCGTCGGCGCAGTGGCTGACACCGTCGGCCAGGGCGAACAGGTAACCCTTGCTGGCGGCCAGGGCGGGCACCGGGATGACCAGGCGCGTCGCATCCTGGTTCTGCTCCCGGGGGCCGCTGGCGCTGGCCTCGGCATAGCTGAGTTGCAGGCCCATGAGCTTGGCTCAGACCCGGGCGGCGGAGAAGGCCGCCGAACCCCAGGTGGTTCTCCAGCGCCGCTTGACCCCGTAGAGGCCGAACCAGGCGATCAGCCCGAGGCTGGCGAACAACCACAGGGCGAGCTGGTAGTCACCGGTACTCTGCTTGATCGCCCCCAGGCCCGCGGTGAGGAGGAAGCCGCCGATACCACCGGCCATACCGACCAGACCGGTCATCACGCCGATTTCCTTGGCAAAGCGCTGCGGCACCAGTTGGAACACCGCGCCGTTGCCCGCGCCGAGGCCAAGCATGGCGCTGACGAACAGTGCCAGGGCCGCCACCGAGCTGGACAGGTGGAAGCCCACCGCGCCGATGCACAGGGTGGCAATGGTGTAGGTGCCGAGCAGGGCGCGAATACCGCCGAAACGATCCGCCAGGGCGCCGCCCAAAGGGCGCATCAGGCTGCCGGCGAACACGCAGGCCGCGGTGTAGTAGCCGGCGGTTTGCGGGTTGAGGCCGTACTGGTCGTGGAAGTAACCGGGCAGGGCGCTGGCCAGGCCGATAAAGCCGCCGAAGGTGACGCTGTAGAAGAACATGAACCACCAGCTGTCACGGTCGCCCAGGGCGTTCAGGTAGTCGGCCATGGATTTGGCCTTGGCGCGGTTGGGGGCGTTGCGGGCCAGCAGGCTGAACAGCACCAGGGTCAACACCAAGGGGATCAGGGCCAGGCCGAACACGTTGCTCCAGCCGAACGCGGCGGCCAGCAGCGGCGCCGCCAATGCAGCGATCACGGTGCCGGAGTTGCCGGCCCCGGCGATGCCCATGGCCTTGCCCTGGTGCTGCGGTGGATACCATTGTGAGGCCAGCGGCAGGGCCACGGCGAAAGAGGCCCCGGCCATGCCGAGGAACACCCCCAGCAGCAGCGTTTGTTCATAGCTGTGGATGCCCAGCTTCCAGGCCATCAGCAGGGCGCCGATGACAATCACCTGGCCGATGATGCCGGCGGTTTTCGGTGACAGGCGGTCGGCGAGCATGCCCATGATGAAGCGCAGGAAGGCGCCGGCCAGGATCGGCGTGGCGACCATGAAGCCGCGCTGTTGGGTGGTCAGCTGCAGGTCGGTGGCGATCTGCACCGCCAGCGGCCCGAGCAGGTACCAGACCATGAAGCTCAGGTCGAAATACAAGAACGCGGCGAACAGGGTCGGTGTATGGCCGGCTTTCCAGAAACTGTTGTGCATCTAACACCTCATCTGCCAAGGGGTTCGACGAAGGCCTGGGGCTTGTGGACGGGGGGATTTCACCGGCCGCCTGTGCCCTGTTGCCGACGCCAGAAACAAAAAAACGCCGCATCCCTGCTCGTTTTCACGAAGGGAAATGCGACGTCTTTGTCGGGGTGGGGCAGCCGCCGTTGGCTACCGGGTATTACCTGAGCACTATGTGTGCCAGTTCTTGCTCCGGGGCCGTGCGGCGCTCAAGTTCGGCCTTTCGAGGGCATTGCCCGCCGGTTGAGGGCAGGCTGGGGGAGGTTCGTGCCCCACAACGCAGCCCCTGGCCGATGCCGTGCTGCGTTGCGGTGCGCAATCACTCGAGCAGTTCGCTCATGGCGATCACCTGTTCGGCGACCTGGATCAGCTTCTGCTGCTTGCTCATGGCCTGGCGGCGCATCAGGGTGTGGGCGGCCTCCTCGTCGCAGCCCTTCATCTTCATCAGCAGTCCCTTGGCCATCTCGATGCGCTTGCGTTCGGCGATCTGCTGCTCGCGGGCCTGCAACTGCGCGCGCAGTTGCTGATCGCTTTCGAAGCGGGCCATGGCCACTTCCATGATCGGCTGCAAGCGCTGGGACTGGATGCCTTCGACGATGTAGGCACTGACCCCGGCCTTGATCGCCTGGCGCATCACGGCGGGGTCGTGCTCGTCGGTGAACATGACGATGGGCCGGGGTTGATTGCGGCTCAGCAGCACCACCTGCTCCAGCACGTCACGGCTGGGGGAGTCGGTGTCGATCAGCAGCACATCCGGGCGCACGGCTTCGACCCGCGCGGGCAGGTCGATGGTCAGGCCGGATTCGTCAATCACCTCGAAACCCGCTTCGCTCAAGGCCGTGCGCAGGCGCCCGAGCTTCTTCGAGGTATCGTTGATCAGCAGGATTTTCAGCATGGCGGCCAGCTCCCGTCAGTTGTCATTGAGGGCATGCAGGGCAAAGCCGCGGGCGTAGGCCTCCGGGTCGGAACCGTCCCAGGGCTGGCCATCGAGCAGCTGGCTGCTGCGCATCGGGGTGTTGGGCACGGGGATGTCCAGGGCGCTCGCGGCGCGGCTGTACAGCTCCAGTTGCTGGACCCGGCGCGCCACCCCCAGGTAGTCCGGCGCTTCGCGCAGCAGGCCCCAGCGGCGGAACTGGGTCATGAACCACATGCCGTCGGAGAGGTACGGGTAGTTGGCCTTGCCCCGGCCGTGGAAACTCAGGGCATGGGGGTCTTGCCAGCGCCGGCCGAGACCGTCGTCGTAGCGGCCCAGCAGGCGTGGCTCGATACTCGCCAGCGGTGCATCGAGGTAGTCGCGCCCGCTCATCAATTGTGCGGTGCTGCGGCGGTTTTCCTGGCTTTCTTCGATAAAGCGGCTGGCCTCCAGGATCGCCATCACCAGGGCTTGCGCGGTGTTGGGGTATTCCTCGACGAACGCGCGGGTGCAGGCCAGGACCTTTTCCGGATGGTCCGGCCAGATCGCCTGGCTGGTGGCCAGGGTAAAGCCCTGGCCCTGCTCGACGGCATGGGCGGCCCAGGGTTCGCCGACACAGAAGCCGTCGATGCGCCCGGCTTGCAGGTGTTCGAGCATCTGCGGTGGCGGCACCACCACGCTGTTGACGTCCTCCAGTGGGTGGATCCCCTGGCTGGCCAGCCAGTAATACAACCACATGGCATGGGTGCCGGTGGGGTAGGTCTGGGCGAAGGTCAGTTTGGCCTGGCCTGGCCGGGCGCGTTGCCGCAGGGCCGCACCGCTGGTCACGCCGCTGTCCTTGAGCGGCTGCGAGAGGTTGATGCTCTGGCCGTTCTGGTTCAGGCCCATCAGCACCGCCATGTCGGTGGCCGGGGTGCCGCTGATGCCCAGTTGGATGGCGTAGATCATCCCGTACAGGCCATGGGCGGCGTCCAGCTCACCGTTGACCAGCTTGTCGCTCAGGCCGGCCCAGGAGTTCTGCCGCTGCAGGTTCAGTGTCAGGCCATAGGGCTGGGCGAAGCCCTGGGTGGCCGCCACCACCAGCGAGGCGCTGTCGCTCAAGGGCATGTAGCCGAGGTTGAGGATGTGCTTTTCCGGGGCATCGCTGCCCGCTACCCAGGCCAGGGGGGATCTTGCCAAATCGTTGTTCATGCGGTGATTCCTGAAACTGTAGGGCTGACGCCTGTCACAAGGCGGAGCAAGAGTTATGCCGATACCCTTCGTCAGGCCGAATACGGTCCCCTGTAGGAGCCGGCTTGCTGGCGATGAGGCCCCGTGAGCCTTGCATCGCCTCATCGACCGCTATCGCCAGCAAGCCGGCTCCTACAGTTACGCGGTGTGTTGAATATCCGGCTCAATAGACATCGCGCAGATAGCGCCGGTCCTTGCTCATGGCGCTGACATACAGCGCCGCGGCGCCGCCGCTCATCCGCCCGTGGACCTGGACTATTTTCTTCAGCGCGGCGTCGACGTCCTTGGCCATGCGGCTGGCATCGCCGCAGACATACACGCAGGCACCTTGCTCCAACCACTTCCAGAGCTGTGCACCTGCTTCGAGCATGCGCTGTTGTACGTAGATCTTTTCAGTCTGGTCACGGGAGAAGGCGGTGTCCAGGCGACTCAGATGACCGCTGCGCAGCCAGGCATCGAGCTCCTCGCGGTAGTAGAAATCACTGGTGGCGCGTTGCTCGCCGAAGAACAACCAGTTCTTGCCGTCGGCGCCCTGGGCCTGGCGTTCCTGCAGGAAGGCGCGAAACGGTGCGATACCGGTGCCGGGGCCGATCATGATCAGCGGCGTGCGCGGGTCCTGCGGGACGCGGAAGTGCGTGGTGCGCTGGATGAACAGGCGGGCACCACTGCCGGCGGCACGGTCGGCGAGAAAGGTCGAGCAGACCCCGCCACGGATCTGCTCGCCATGCCGGTAGCGCACCGTGGAAACCGTCAGGTGCACCTGTCCCGGGGTGACTTTCGCACTGGAGGAAATCGAGTACAGCCGTGGCTGCAAGGGCTTGAGCAGGCTGATCAACTGGTTGGCGCCGAGGCTGATGGGGAACTCCCGCAGCAGATCCAGCAGTTGCCGGCCCCAGAGCCACTCCTTGAGCCGGGCCTGGTTGGCTTCCTCCTGCAACTCATCCAGCCAGGGGCTGGCGCAGAGTCCGCAGACCCGACGGAGGATTTCCGGGGTGATGCGGGTGATGTCCAGGTGGTCGAGCAAGGCCTCGCGCAGCGCCATCGGCGCCTTGTCCTTGAGCGTGACCACGCTGGCGCCGTCCAGCTCCAGCAGGCCCAGCAGTTGTTCGACCGACTCCGGGCAGTTGCTCGGCCAGACGCCGAGGGCATCGCCGGCCTGGTAGGGGAAATCCTGGTCGCCGAGGTCGAACACCAGATGGCGGGTTTCCTTTTCCGCGCCGGGGGCATTGAGCACCTGATTGTGCAGGAGGTGGGCACGCAACGGGTGATGGCGGCTGTAGGGGCTGCCGATGTCGGCCGGGGCGGCTGGCGTCGCGGGCGCCACCTCGGCGACTGGCGGGAGCGCAGCGGGGGGCGCGGACGAGCCGCTGAGTGCCGCACAGAGTGTGGTGAGCCAGGGTTCGACGGCCTGCTGGGTGTCCTGCTCGCACTCCAGGCGGGGCAGCAGGCGCTCGGCGCCGAGTTCGCTCAGGCGCTCGTCGAGCTTGCGACCGAAGCCGCAGAACTGATCGTAGTTGGCATCGCCCAGGGCCAGCACGCTGTAGCGGCTTTGCGCCAGGGCCTGGTCCTGGGCGCCTTGCAGGGCCTGCCAGAAACTCGCGGCATTGTCCGGCGGGTCGCCGTCGCCAAAGGTGCTGGTGACCAGCAATACGCTGCTGGCGCCGCGCAGGTCGTCAAGGCCGGCCTCGTCCATGGCGCGCAGGCGGGTCCGTTGGCCGGCGGCGTCCAGGAGCTTGGCGCAGGCCTGGGCCAGTTCTTCGCTGTTGCCGGTCTGCGAGGCCCAGAGCACCAGCCATTCGGGGCGGGTCGCTTGGACCGTGGCGGCGGTCTGCGGCTCCGGCGCCGGGCCCGCCGTACGGGAAAACAACCCGGCGAGCAGGCCATCCAGCAGCAGGCGCTTGTCGGCATCAAAGGGTGCGCTGGCGGGGAGGGTGGGTACACCGGGGGCCTTGGCCTCGGCGCTGCGCAGGCCCAGCAGGTAGCCCTGCATGTACAGGCGTTCGTCGGCGGCCAGGCTCAGTTCGGCCGGGGTATCGAGGTTGAGCAGGCGGGCGAAGGCTTTGAGCTGCATGGGGGAAAAGCCCTCCGAGGCGACAGTCGAGGCGCCGGCCAGCGCGAGTTCGGGGACCAGGCGGGTGGGCTCTGGCGCCAGGGCCAGCAGGTTCACCGCGCAGAATTTGAACGCCGGCTGCAGCGACAGCGGGTCGATGGCGTCGCTGGTGACGGCGTTGATGGCCAGGTCCTCGCCGAACACATCGTTCCAGTGAAAGGGGGCGAAGCAGTTGCCCGGCCGGACCCGGTCGGTGATCACCGCGGGCAGCACCGCACGGCCCCGCCGCGAGCGGATTTGCACCGGGTCGCGCTCCTTGATGTCCAGGCGCGTGGCGTCGCTGGGGTGGATCTCGACGAAGGGGCCGGGGTTGAGTTTGTTCAGGGTCGGTACCTTGCCGGTCTTCGTCAGGGTGTGCCATTGGTGCTGCACCCGCCCGGTGTTGAGCACCAGGGGGAACTCCTCGTCGGGCATTTCCGCCGGCATCAGGTGCGGCCGGGCAAAGAACTGCGCCTTGCCGCTTTCGGTTGGGAAGGCGATCGCCGGTTGCCGGCCGTCCTGGTCGTGTTTCAGCGCCTGGCTGAGGCCGTCGTTGAGGTAGCGGATCGGATTGCGCGTGGCCCCCTGCGCCTCGGCGCACGGCCATTGCAGCGGTTGCTCGCGCAGCCGGGCATAGCTGGCGCCGCGCAGGTCGTAGCCGGTCTTGGGGTTCCAGGCCTGCTTGATCTCCTCGAACACCGCCTCGGCGCTGTCATAGGTAAAGGCCTCGGCATAGCCCATTTCGCAGGCCACGCGGGCGATGATCTGCCAGTCGGGGAGGGTCTCGCCCGGCGGCTGGACGGCCTGCTGCATCAGCGTGAGGTTGCGTTCGGAGTTGATCATCACCCCTTGCGCCTCGGCCCACAGGGCGCCGGGCAGGAGGATATCGGCGTAGCGGTTGGTTTCGGTATCCAGGTAGGCGTCCTGGCTGATCACCAGTTCGGCGGCTTGCAGTGCCTCGATGACGTTCTGCCGGTTGGGCACGCTGGCCACCGGGTTGGTGCAGATAATCCAGCAGGCCTTGATGCTGCCGGCGCGCATGGCTTCGAACATGGCCACCGTACCCTCGCCGGCTTCGGCCCGCAGGCTGCCGGGGGCGATCTGCCACAGGTCTTCGATGAAGGCGCGATCGCCGGACACCAGCGCCGAGCGCTGGCCTGGCAGGCCGGGGCCCATGTAGCCCATCTCGCGGCCGCCCATGGCGTTGGGCTGGCCGGTCAGGGAGAACGGCCCGCTGCCGGGACGGCAGAGGGTGCCGGTGGCCAGGTGCAGGTTGCACAGGGCGTTGGTGTGCCAGGTGCCCTGGACGCTCTGGTTGAGGCCCATGGTCCAGCAGCTCATCCAGTTGGCGGCCTGGCCGATCCACTGCGCGGCCTGGAGCAGGTCGGCCTCGGCCAGGCCGGTCAGCTCGGCCACTCGCGCCGGGGTGTAGTCTTCGAGGAAGTCGGGCATTACTTCCCAGCCTTCGGTGAAGGCGGCGATGAAGTCGCGGTCGCTGTGGCCGTTTTTCACCAGCAGGTGCAGCAGGCCGTTGAGCAGGGCGAGGTCGGTGCCCGGCTTGATCTGCAGGAACAGGTCGGCCTTGTCGGCGGTGCCGGTGCGCCGGGGATCGACGACGATCAGCTTGGCCCCGGCCTTGACCCGGTCCAGCAGGCGCAGGAACAGGATCGGGTGACAGTCGGCCATGTTCGCGCCGATGACCAGGAACAGCTCGCTGTGCTCGAAGTCCTCATAGGAACCCGGTGGGCCGTCGGCTCCCAGCGACAGTTTGTAGCCGCTGCCGGCACTGGCCATGCACAGGCGTGAGTTGGATTCGATGTGGCGGCTGCGGATAAAGCCCTTGGTCAGTTTGTTGGCCAGGTACTGCGCTTCCAGGGACATCTGTCCGGACACGTAGAGCGCCACGGCGTCCGCGCCATGGGTGTCGATGATGGCCCGCAGGCGGCTGGCGGTGGCGCTGATGGCCTGGTCGATGCCGACCCGTGCGGGGTCGCGGTCGCGTTGCGAGCGCAGGAAAGCGTGTTCCATGCGCCCGGAATCGGCCACCGCCTGGCCGCAGGTGCTGCCCTTGGTGCACAGGCGGCCGAAGTTGCTCGGGTGCTGCTTGTCGCCCGAGACCTTGACGATCAGGTTGTTCTCCACCTGCATGACGATGCCGCAGCCCACACCGCAATAAGGGCAGACGCTGCGCACGGTTTTGCTGGGCATCTGGGTCTCGGTCATGGGGCGTCCTCGGGGGGTGAAAACCGGCTCCGGCGGAAACGAAAAAAGCGCCTGCTGCTCCACGTTTTTCAACGGGAGCGGCACGGCGCCTTTGTCGTGACTGTTGCCTGGAGAGTGAAATACACGGCCATCGACGTTGATGGCCTGTGCAGGCATGTAGCAATGCGCGCGCCAACTGTCGCGTGGGTGGCCGGTGGAGCGGGGCGGACAAGGCCGGCGGCGCCTTGGCGTGGGTTGAAGCCGGAACGTTGGCGTTGCTTCTGGAGATGAAAACCGGCGTCGCGATGGGGCAAATCGAACGTCGTTGCACTGTTTTGGCGCTTTTGTGTGGGCAGTCAGTCGAGGAAACGGGATCTCGAAAACACCACATAACTTGTAGGAGCTGGCTTGCCAGCGATGGGGCCCTCAAGTCTTGCGCCGCCCATCTGGACGCCATCGCCGGCAAGCCGGCTCCCACAGGGACGGTGTTTGAGCGGTATTCGAGCAAGCCCCTGGAAAGCCCTCAATACCGATATGGCACAAGCGATGCATAGACCCTTGCACCTCACCGCGATGGCGCGAGTGGGACGCCCCGTCGATCAACGGCGATCGTTTGGCCTCAACCGGCCCGGGTGAACATGACTGCGTCGGGCCCACGGGCCGGCAGCACGAACAGGCAAAGGCGCCTGGAACCTTTTGGTTCCGGGCGCTTTTTTTTGCCTTCGAAAAACCGGATTGGCTTTGACGGATGCTTCCTATGAACAGCTATTCAGCGACCTCCGATACCTTGCAAACGCTGGTGGTGATCGGCAACGGCATGGTGGGCCATCACTGCGTCGAGCAATTGGTCGAGCGCGGCGCCCTGGCGCACTACCAGATTCATGTGTTCAGCGAAGAGCCGCAGCGCGCCTACGATCGCGTGCATCTGTCCGAATACTTCAGTGGCCGCGATGCGCAGGCCCTGGCCCTCGGCGATATCGCGCTGTACCAGACCCCCGGTGTCACCCTGCACCTGGGCCGCGCGGTACTGGAGATCGACCGCGCCCGCCGCGAGGTGGTCAGTGACGCCGGTCGCCTGGCTTACGACAAGCTGGTGCTGGCGACCGGCTCCTTCCCCTTCGTCCCGCCGATCGAAGGCGCCGAGGGCGACTCGCGGCTGGTCTATCGGACCCTGGGCGATCTCGACCGCATCCGCGACGCGGCGAAAAATGCCCGGCGTGGCGTGGTGGTCGGCGGCGGCCTGCTGGGCCTGGAAGCGGCCAACGCCCTGAAGTCCCTGGGGCTGGAAGCGCATGTGGTGGAGTTCGCGCCACGGCTGATGCCGGTGCAACTGGATGAGCAGGGCGGCCAGGCGCTCAAGGACCGAATCGAGGCGCTGGGCGTCAGTGTGCACCTGTCCCGTGGCACCCAGTCGATCAGCGCCGGCAGTGAGTACCGCTACCGGATGAACTTCGCCGGCGAGGATTTCCTCGAGACCGACCTGATTGTGTTTTCCGCCGGTATCCGTCCGCAGGATGCCCTGGCCAGGCAGTCTGGCCTGGAGCTCGGTCCACGTGGCGGGGTGGCGATCGACAGCCAGTGCGTCAGCAGCGACCCGCACATCTACGCCATCGGCGAGTGCGCGGCGTGGAACGGCGGGATCTTCGGCCTGGTCGCCCCGGGCTACCAGATGGCTCGCGCGGTGGCCACGCAACTCTGTGGCGAAGACAGCGAACCCTTCATGGGCGCGGACATGTCGACCAAGCTCAAGTTGCTGGGGGTCGATGTCGGCTCCATCGGCGATGCCCACGGGGCCACGCCGGGGGCGCGCAGCTACCGCTTTATCGACGAGTCCAGCGCCAGCTACCGGCGCCTGGTGGTGTCCGCCGACGGCAAGCGCGCCCTGGGCGCGGTGCTGGTGGGCGACAACAGCTATTACGACACCCTGCTGCAGTACGTCAGCAACGGCATCGACCTGCCCGCCGACCCGGCCGGCTTGATCCTGCCGCTGGGCGAGGCGGCACCGGCCCTGGGCGTGGATGCGCTGCCCGCGACCGCCACCGTGTGTTCCTGCCATAACGTCAGCAAGGGCGCGATCTGCTCGGCCATCGATGGCGGTTGCAGCGAACTCTCCGAACTCAAGGCCTGCACCCGCGCGGCCACGGGCTGCGGGGGCTGTGCCGCGCTGCTCAAGCAGGTGTTCGAACACGAGTTGAGCGCCCGTGGCGTCACCGTGGACAAGAGCCTGTGCGAGCATTTCGCCCATACCCGCCAGGAGCTTTACGCCATTGTCCGGGTCGAGCGCATCGAGTCCTTCGACGCGCTGCTGGCCCGCCACGGCAAGGGACATGTCGGCTGCGATATCTGCAAGCCGGCCGTGGGTTCGATCCTCGCCTCGTGCTGGAACCAGCCGATCATGGACCCGGCCCTGGTGCCGCTGCAGGACACCAACGACACCTTCATGGCCAACATGCAGAAGAACGGCACCTATTCGATCATTCCGCGCATCGCCGGCGGCGAGATCACCCCGGACAAACTGATTGCCCTGGGCGCGGTGGCGAAGAAATACGAGCTCTACACCAAGATCACCGGCGGTCAGCGTATCGACCTGTTCGGCGCCCAGTTGCACCAGTTGCCGCAGATCTGGAGCGAGCTGGTGGACGCCGGCTTCGAAACCGGCCACGGCTACGGCAAGTCGCTGCGCACGGTGAAATCCTGCGTCGGCAGTACCTGGTGCCGTTATGGCGTGCAGGACAGCGTCGGCATGGCCCTGGTCCTGGAGAACCGCTACAAGGGCGTGCGGGCGCCGCACAAGTTCAAGCTCGCGGTCTCCGGCTGCACCCGCGAATGCGCCGAGGCGCAGAGCAAGGACATCGGCGTGATCGCCACCGACAAGGGCTGGAACCTGTACGTCGCCGGCAACGGCGGCATGCGTCCGCGGCATGCCGAGCTGTTCGCCACCGACCTCGATGATGCCACCCTGATCCGCTACATCGATCGCTTCCTGATGTTCTACATCCGCACCGCCGACCGTCTGCAGCGTACCTCGGTGTGGCGTGAAAGCCTGGAAGGGGGCCTGGACTATCTCAAGGCGGTGATCATCGACGACAGCCTCGGCCTGGCCGCTGAGCTGGAGGCACAGATGCAACTGCTGATCGACCGCTACCAGTGCGAATGGGCCAACGCCTTGCAGGACCCGGAGAAGCTCAAGCGCTTCCGGACCTTCGTCAATGATGCCGGCGGCGATCCCGCCATCCGTTTCGTCGAGGAGCGTGGCCAGCGTCGTCCGGCCCGTGCCGGCGAACTTCACCTGATCCCTGTCGCCGAGGAGTTGAACTGATGAACACCCTGACCCTGGAACGTACCCGCAATGCCGTCGAATGGAAAACCCTGTGCCAGCGCACTGACCTGGTGGCCGACTCCGGCGTGGTGGCCTGGCTCGACGGCGCCCAGGTGGCGCTGTTCCACCTGCCGCTCAGCGGCGGCGAACAGGTCTTTGCCATCGATAACCGCGACCCGAAATCGGGGGCCAATGTCATCGGTCGCGGCATCGTCGGTACGCTGAAGGGCGAGCTGGTGATCGCCTCGCCCTTGTACAAGCAGCACTTCCGCCTGGCGGATGGGGTCTGTATCGAGTACCCGGAACAGCGCCTGCGGGTCTGGCCGGTGCGCCTGAACGGCGATCGGGTGGAGGTGGGACTGGGTTGAGGTCTGGCTCCGGGGGAGGGGGTTGCCCTGGGCAACCAGTTAAGGCTGAGCACCTCAGGGCTGGCGATGGGGGCCCGTGAGATCTGTGTTGCCTGAGCGGTCGCTATCGCCAGCAAGCCGGCTCCTACAAATCGGTGTTCCACCGCAACATAGCTGACAGCCACGGTCCTGTAGGAGCCGGCTTGCTGGCGATAGGGCCCCTGAGTCCGCCAAAAGCTTCGCGGGCAAGTACCGCTCCCACAGGTTACGGCGCATCTCCTTAAACAAACAAAAAGGCCCCCGAAGGGGCCTTTTTTGTTCGGCTTGAGACTTACATATTCGGGTAAGTCGGTCCGCCGGCGCCTTCCGGGGTCACCCAGGTGATGTTCTGCGCAGGGTCCTTGATGTCACAGGTCTTGCAGTGCACGCAGTTCTGGGCGTTGATCTGGAAACGCTTCACGCCGTCTTCCTGGGTGATCACTTCATACACACCCGCCGGGCAGTAACGCTGCGCCGGCTCGTCGTAGAGCGGCAGATTCTTGCCGATCGGGATGCTCGCGTCGGCCAGCTTCAGGTGGCAGGGCTGCTCTTCTTCATGGTTGGTGCCGGAGATGAACACCGAGCTGAGCTTGTCGAAGCTGAGCTTGCCGTCCGGTTTCGGGTAGTCGATCTTCTGGCTGTCGGCCGCCAGCTTCAGGCAGGCGTAGTCCGGCTTGGTGTCGTGCAGGGTGAACGGCAGCTTGCCGCCGAACAGGTTCTGGTCGACCCAGTTGAAACCGCCGCCGACGATGGCGCCGTACTTGTGGATCGCCGCGCCGAAGTTGCGGCTGGCGAACAGCTCCTCGTACAACCAGCTGGCCTTGAACGACTCGACGTAGGTGTTCAGTTCGTCACCGCCTTCGGCACCGGCCAGGAGCTTCGCGGCCACGGCTTCGGCGGCCAGCATGCCGGACTTCATCGCGGTGTGGCTGCCCTTGATCTTGGCGAAGTTCAGGGTGCCGAGGTCGCAGCCGATCAGCGCGCCGCCCTTGAAGACCATCTTCGGCAGCGAGTTCAGGCCGCCCTTGCAGATGGCGCGGGCGCCGTAGCTGATGCGCTTGCCGCCTTCCAGGTATTGCTTGAGCACCGGGTGGTGCTTGAGGCGCTGGAACTCGTCGAACGGCGACAGGTAGGTATTGCTGTAGGACAGGTCGACGATCAGGCCGACCACCACCTGGTTGTTTTCCAGGTGATAGAGGAAGGAACCACCGGTGTTCTCGGTGCCCATGATGTCCAGCGGCCAACCGGCGGTGTGCACCACCAGGCCGGGCTGGTGCTTGGCCGGATCGACTTCCCAGATTTCCTTCAGGCCGATGCCGTAGTGCTGGGCGTCGGCGTCGCTGTCGAGGTTGAAGCGCTTGATCAGTTGCTTGCCGATATGACCACGGCAGCCTTCGGCGAACAGCGTGTACTTGCCGCGCAGTTCCATGCCGGGGGTGTAGAGACCTTCTTTCGGGTGGCCTTCACGGTCGACACCGAGGTCGCCGGTGATGATCCCGCGGACCACGCCGTTCTCGTCGAACAGGGCTTCCTGGGCGGCGAAGCCGGGGTAGATTTCCACGCCCAGGTTCTCGGCCTGCTGGGCCAGCCAGCGGCACAGGTTGCCCAGGGAGATAATGTAGTTGCCTTCGTTGTGCATGGTCTTGGGCACGAAGAAGTCCGGGACCCGGGTCGAGGCCTCGGGGCTGCGCAGGACATAGATGTCGTCGCGCTTGACGGGGGTGTTCAGCGGCGCGCCGAGTGCCTTCCAGTCCGGGAACAGTTCGTTCAGGGCCCGTGGCTCGAACACCGCGCCGGAAAGGATGTGGGCACCGACTTCGGAGCCTTTCTCCACGACGCAGACGCTGATCTCCTGACCCGCTTCGGCCGCTTTCTGTTTCAGCCGGCAAGCGGCGGACAGGCCTGCGGGGCCGGCACCGACGATGACCACGTCGAATTCCATGTATTCGCGTTCCACGGACTCTCTCCTACTCAAGGCTCTACAGTTTTTTTCTAATTGGAGGTTTGCTGTTCCGCTCCAGTATTCCTGCACCACGTCGGGAGGAGGATCACGGATGAGACATCTTTCTCTCTTGGCGGCGCATTATATCTACACCACTACCAGCGTCCAATACAAACGTTTGTTTGAAATCGCTGCAGGCTAGATAAATCAAAGAAGCGCGGCTTATGACTGGCCATTTTGCCGTATTGACCAGAATGGGCGTTCCGGTCAAGATACGGTCGGTTTCGCGCTCGCCGTAGGCTGAATCGAGGATTCAGGAGCCCCTCTAAAGACAGGGCGAAGGCAGGGGGAAGTGCAGCTGCATACCGTTCTGGCACGAGTCTACACGCCTTGACGGTTCATGACTGCCCAGTCACGTCCGACGGACGGTAGCGGGTGGTCGGCGGCGGTGGTTTCGCTTCATGTGCCGACGTTTTTGGAGGTGCCCTTGTGCTTCTTATGGAGTCGTGCGCCGATGAGCATCAACCGCCAGGCGGGTCCTGGCGATTTCCTTTTCACCGGAGAGTAACGAGGAATCCATGAAGGTTCTTGTAGCTGTCAAACGCGTTGTCGATTACAACGTCAAGGTTCGCGTCAAGGCGGACAATTCCGGCGTCGA
>NZ_JXDG01000010.1 GCF_000820515.1 Pseudomonas batumici
TAAACTGCGCTTCCTCGCCTGTTTTTGCCTTGCCTGATCGCCGCTCGGCGAGTTCTCGTACAGACCCTGGTGCGTGCCCGCACAGAGGGTGCCTGGTCCAAGAGCTGTCGTCGCGGATCCTATGCGCCGGCTCGGTTTATTCCTCTGCCTGCGGCGGTGTCTGCGGCGGTGGACGCAGGCCGATTTCCGCCATCAGCTTGAGTTCCTTGCCGTTGCGCAGCACCTGGATGGCCACGTTGTCGGTCGGCTTGATCCGCGCCACCTGGTTCATCGAGCGACGACCGTCCGTGGCCGGCACGCCGTCGATGCTGAGAATCACATCCCCCAGCTGCAAGCCGGCCTTCTGTGCCGGGCCATCACGGAACACGCCGGCGACCACGATGCCGGGATGCCCGCTCAGACCGAACGACTCCGCCAGCTCCTGGGTCAGGGGCTGCACTTCGATCCCCAGCCAGCCGCGAATCACCTGGCCGTGCTCGATGATCGCCTTCATCACCTCCACCGCCAGGTTGATCGGAATCGCAAAGCCGATGCCCTGGGAGCCGCCGGACTTGGAGAAGATCGCGGTATTGATGCCGGTCAGGTTGCCGTTGGCATCCACCAGGGCGCCGCCGGAGTTGCCGGGGTTGATCGCCGCGTCGGTCTGGATGAAGTCTTCATAGTTGTTCAGGCCCAGCTGGTTGCGGCCGGTGGCGCTGATGATGCCCATGGTGGTGGTCTGGCCGACCCCGAACGGGTTGCCGATGGCCAGGGCGATGTCGCCGATGCGGATCTGGTCCGAGCGGCCGATGGTGATCGACGGCAGGTTCGGCAGATCGATCTTGAGCACCGCCAGGTCGGTTTCCGGATCGCTGCCGACCACCTTGGCCAGGGTTTCGCGGCCGTCCTTGAGGGCCACCACGATCTGGTCGGCACCGGCGGTCACGTGGTTGTTGGTCAGCAGGTAGCCGGTGGGGCTCATGATCACCGCCGAGCCCAGGCTGGACTCCATGCGCTTCTGCTTGGGCAGGTTGTCACCGAAGAAACGCCGGAACTGCGGGTCCTCGAACAGCGGGTGGGTGCTCTTGTTGACCACCTTGGTGGTGTACAGGTTGGCCACCGCGGGGGCGGCCAGGTCCACGGCATCGGCATAGGAAGCCGGGCCCTGCTGGTTGAGGGTGGTCTGCGGTGCCTGTTGCAGGTTCACATCGAGGGTGGGCAGGCCGACCCATTGCGGGTAGCGCTGGATGATCAGCAAAGCCACCAGCACGCCGGCCAACAGCGGCCAGCCAAAGAAACGCAGAGCCTTGAGCATTGAGCAAAGTCCTGGAAGGTTGCAGGCCATGTCGGACGGCCCATAATGTGGCGCATTATACGAGGCCACGGGCGCCTCTGAATGGGATATTCAGGAGTTTTTATGGCGGTTTCATTGAATACGCTGGTCGAGGAAGCGGATCGCTTCCTGAGCAGCGCGCGGATTGCCGATTATTGCCCCAACGGCCTGCAGGTCGAAGGCCGGCCGCAGGTGATGCGTATCGTCAGCGGCGTGACCGCCAGCCAGGCGCTGCTGGACGCTGCCGTCGAGGCCCAGGCCGACCTGATCCTGGTGCACCACGGCTACTTCTGGAAGGGCGAGGACCCTTGCGTCACCGGCATGAAGCAGCGCCGGCTGAAGACCTTGCTCAAGCACGACATCAGCCTGCTGGCCTACCACCTGCCGCTGGACCTGCACCCCGAGGTCGGCAACAACGTGCAGTTGGCGCGACAGTTGGATATCACCGTGGAAGGCCCGCTGGACCCGGAAAACCCGAAGGTTGTCGGGCTGGTGGGTTCGCTGAACGAGCCGCTGACCGCCCGCGACTTTGCCCGCAAGGTCCAGGAAGTCTTGGGGCGCGAGCCGTTGCTGATCGAGGGCGACACCATGGTCCGCCGGGTCGGCTGGTGTACCGGTGGCGGCCAGGGCTATATTGATCAGGCGGTGTTGGCCGGTGTGGACCTGTACCTGAGTGGCGAGGCATCCGAACAGACGTTCCACAGTGCGCGGGAGAACGGCATCAGTTTCATCGCCGCCGGCCATCACGCCACTGAGCGTTATGGCGTGCAGGCGTTGGGCGACTACCTGGCGCGGCGTTTCGCGCTGGAGCACCTGTTCATCGATTGCCCGAACCCGATATGAACCCGTGGGAGCGGTCAAACGCCCCGGTATATTCTTATACCGTTTCGATCTAGTCGGCCCCCCTCAATAGAATAGGGTGCTGTGCTAGCATGCCTCGCTCGAACACGGCCCGCTGGCCGTCCATAAGAACGCTTTTCGTGAGTAGCCATGGTCGACAAACTGACGCATCTGAAACAGCTGGAGGCGGAAAGCATCCACATCATCCGCGAGGTGGCCGCCGAGTTCGATAACCCGGTGATGCTGTACTCCATCGGTAAAGACTCCGCCGTGATGCTGCATCTGGCGCGCAAGGCGTTTTTCCCGGGCAAGCTGCCGTTTCCGGTGATGCATGTCGACACACGCTGGAAATTCAAGGAAATGTACAGCTTTCGCGACAAGATGGTTGCCGAGCTGGGCCTGGACCTGATCACCCACGTGAACCCGGACGGCGTGGCGCAGGACATCAACCCCTTCACCCACGGCAGCGCCAAGCACACCGACATCATGAAGACCGAGGGGCTCAAGCAGGCCCTGGACAAGTACGGCTTCGATGCGGCGTTCGGCGGCGCCCGGCGTGACGAGGAGAAGTCGCGGGCCAAGGAGCGGGTCTACTCCTTCCGCGACAGCAAGCACCGCTGGGACCCGAAGAACCAGCGTCCGGAGTTGTGGAACGTCTACAACGGCAAGGTCAACAAGGGCGAGTCGATCCGCGTCTTCCCGCTGTCGAACTGGACCGAGCTGGACATCTGGCAGTACATCTACCTCGAAGGCATCCCGATCGTGCCGCTGTATTTCGCCGCCGAACGCGACGTCATCGAGAAGAACGGCACCCTGATCATGATCGACGACGAGCGGATCCTCGAGCACCTGTCCGACGAGGACAAGGCGCGCATCGTCAAGAAGAAGGTGCGTTTCCGTACCCTTGGCTGCTACCCGTTGACGGGCGCGGTGGAGTCCGAGGCCGAAACCCTCACGGACATCATTCAGGAAATGCTCCTGACGCGGACTTCCGAGCGCCAGGGTCGGGTCATCGACCACGATGCTGCGGGTTCCATGGAAGACAAGAAACGTCAGGGCTATTTCTAAACAGGGTCTAAGCATGTCGCATCAATCTGATTTGATCAGCGAGGACATCCTCGCCTACCTGGGCCAGCACGAGCGCAAGGAACTGCTGCGTTTCCTGACCTGCGGTAACGTCGACGACGGCAAGAGCACCCTGATCGGGCGCCTGCTGCACGACTCCAAGATGATCTACGAAGACCATCTGGAAGCCATCACCCGCGATTCTAAGAAAGTCGGCACCACCGGTGACGACATCGACCTGGCGTTGCTGGTCGATGGCCTGCAGGCCGAGCGTGAGCAGGGCATCACCATCGATGTCGCCTACCGCTATTTCTCCACTGCCAAGCGCAAGTTCATCATCGCCGACACCCCCGGCCATGAGCAGTACACCCGCAACATGGCCACCGGTGCCTCCACCTGTGACCTGGCGATCATCCTGGTGGACGCCCGCTACGGCGTGCAGACCCAGACCCGTCGCCACAGCTTCATCGCCTCCCTGCTGGGGATCAAGCACATAGTCGTCGCCATCAACAAGATGGACCTCAAGGACTTCGACCAGGGTGTGTTCGAGTCGATCAAGGCCGACTACCTGACGTTCGCCGAAGGCTTGAAGATGAAGCCGACCAGCATGCACTTCGTGCCGATGTCGGCCTTGAAGGGCGACAACGTGGTGAACAAGAGCGAGCGTTCGCCCTGGTACACCGGCCAGTCGCTGATGGAAATCCTTGAAACCGTGGAAGTGGCGGGCGATCGCAACTTCACCGACCTGCGTTTCCCGGTGCAATACGTCAACCGGCCGAACCTGAACTTCCGTGGCTTTGCCGGCACCCTGGCCAGCGGCATCGTGAAGAAGGGCGATGACGTGGTCGTGCTGCCGTCGGGCAAGAGCAGCCGGGTGAAGTCCATCGTCACCTTCGAAGGCGAGCTGGAGCACGCCGGTCCCGGCCAGGCCGTGACCCTGACCATGGAAGACGAGATCGACATCTCCCGTGGCGACCTGTTGGTGCATGCCGACAATGTGCCGCCGGTGACCGACAGCTTCGAGGCCATGCTGGTCTGGATGGGCGAGGAGCCGATGCTGCCGGGCAAGAAATATGACATCAAGCGGGCCACCAGCTACGTGCCGGGTTCGATTGCCAGCATCGTCCACAAGGTCGATGTGAACACCCTCGAAGAAGGCCAGGCCAGCGCCTTGCAGCTGAACGAAATCGGCAAGGTCAGGATCGCCCTGGATGCACCGATTGCCCTGGACGGTTACGAGAACAACCGCACCACCGGCGCGTTCATTGTCATCGACCGCCTGACCAACGGCACCGTGGGCGCCGGCATGATCGTCGCCCAGCCGTTGGCCCATGGCAGCACCACGCACCATGGCAAGCTGGCTCATGTTGCCACCGAGGAGCGGGCCCAGCGTTTCGGCCAGCAACCGGCGACGGTGCTGTTCACCGGCCTGTCGGGCGCGGGCAAGAGCACCCTGGCCTATGCCGTGGAGCGCAAGTTGTTCGACCAGGGCCGTGCGGTGTTCGTGCTGGACGGCCAGAACCTGCGTCATGACCTGAACAAGGGCTTGCCGCAGGATCGTGCCGGACGTACCGAGAACTGGCGCCGTGCCGCCCATGTGGCGCGTCAGTTCAACGAGGCCGGCCTGCTGACCCTGGCCGCGTTCGTGGCACCGGATGCCGAAGGCCGTGAACAGGCCAAGGCGCTGATCGGTGACGAGCGTTTGCTCACCGTCTATGTCCAGGCTTCGCCGCAGGCCTGCCAGGCCCGTGATCCCCAGGGCCTGTACGCGGCCGGAGGCGATAACATTCCGGGTGAGTCCTTCCCGTACGACGTGCCGCTCAATGCCGACCTGGTGGTGGACACGCAGTCGTTGTCGCTGGAAGACAGCGTGAAGAAAGTCCTGGAGCTGTTGCGCCAGCGCGGCGCGATCTAAGGATCAGCCGCATTGAAAAAGCCCGCGACCGAGTGATCGGCCGCGGGCTTTTTCATGCCCTGAAGACGCCTCAAGGGCAGGCGGGGTACTCGCGATGCATCTGCGTCAGCAGCGCGTCCTTGTCGTGCCACAACTGGTTGATCCAGCCCTGGAACTCCAGGCGGTACTCGCCGTCCTGGTCGTAGTTCCTGCCGATGAACTGCGGAGGGATCTTCAGCTCTTCGAAATGCACCACCACATCCCGTACGTTGCCGCACAGCAGGCCCCAATACCCCGGCTTCCCACCCGGATAGTGAATGGTCACGTTGACGATGGACTCCAACTGCTCGCCCATGGCATCCAGCACAAAGGCGATACCGCCGGCCTTGGGTTTGAGCAGATAACGGAAGGGGGACTGCTGCTGCGCGTGCTTGCCCTGGGTGAAGCGCGTGCCTTCGGCGAAATTGAAGATACCCACAGGGTTGTCGCGAAACTTCGCGCAGGTCTTGCGCGTGGTTTCCAGGTCCTTGCCTTTCTTTTCCGGGTGCTTCTCCAGGTAGGCCTTGGAGTAACGCTTCATGAAGGGAAAGCCCAGGGTCCACCAGGCCAGGCCGATCACCGGCACCCAGATCAGCTCCTGCTTGAGAAAGAACTTCAGCGGCTGGATCTTCCGGTTGAGCACGTACTGCAAGACCATGATGTCGACCCAGCTCTGATGGTTGCTGGTGACCAGATAGGAATGCTGGTAGTCCAGGCCCTCCAGGCCGCTGAGGTGCCAGCGGGTGCGGCGGACCAGTTGCATCCAGGCCTTGTTGTTGCTGACCCAGGCCTCATGGGTATGGTTCATCAACCAGTGGGTGAAACGCCGGGTCAGGGCAAAGGGCAGGGCCTTGAGCAGGGCCACGCCGAACAGGAACGAGCACAGCAACAGGGTATTCAACGCCAACAGCAGCGAGGCGATCACGCCTCGCAACGGGGCCGGGAGGAAGTCGAGCATAGTGTCCTTTCTCGGAAATACGGTCATATTTTGGCGAGTGGCCGTTGCCCTCAGGCAAGGCGCCGCGACGAGTCATAGCCCGCTATGGCGAGGAGCGGCAACGCCGCATGAGGGTAACGGACGCCGCCAAAATTGAGCAGTTATTTTCGAGAAGGGACACTTAGATATCCACAGGTCGGTTGGCGGCTTGGATCGCGGTGAGGGCGATGGTGTAGACGATGTCGTCCACCTGGGCGCCGCGCGGCAGGTCGTTGACCGGCTTGCGCAGGCCTTGCAGCATCGGCCCCAGGCTGACGCAGTCGGCGCTGCGTTGCACCGCCTTGTGGGTGGTGTTGCCGGTGTTCAGGTCGGGGAACACGAACACCGTGGCACGTCCCGCCACCTGGCTGTTGGGCGCCAGTTGCCGGGCCACGTTTTCGTTGGCCGCGGCGTCGTACTGCAACGGACCGTCGATCAGCAGATTACGCTGCGACTCGTGGGCCAGCAGGGTGGCTTCGCGGACTTTCTCCACTTCCTCGCCGCTGGCCGATTCGCCGCTGGAGTAGCTGATCATCGCGACCCGTGGCGCGATCCCAAACGCCTGAGCCGAGTCGGCGCTTTGCAGGGCGATTTCCGCCAGTTCCGCCGCGGAAGGGTGGGGGTTCATCACGCAGTCGCCATAGACCAACACCTGGTCCGGGAACAGCATGAAGAACACCGACGACACCAGGGTGCAACCCGGCGCGGTCTTGATCAGTTGCAGGGCCGGGCGGATGGTGTTGGCGGTGGAGTGGATAACCCCGGAGACCAGTCCGTCCACTTCGTCCAGCGCCAGCATCATGGTGCCGATCACCACAGTGTCTTCCAGTTGCTGCTCGGCCATGGGGGTGTTCAGGCTCTTGCTCTTGCGCAGGGCCACCATGGGCTCGGCGTAGCGCCCGCGAATCAGGTCCGGATCAAGAATTTCCAGCCCCGGCGGCAGTTCGATACCTTGGGCCCTGGCCACCGCTTCGACTTCCGCCGGCTTGGCCAGCAGCACGCAGCGGGCGATGCCCCGGGCCTGGCAGATGGCGGCGGCCTGCACGGTGAGCGGCTCGCTGCCTTCGGGCAGGACGATGCGCTTGTTGGCTTCCTGGGCGCGCTGGATCAGCTGGTAGCGGAACACCGCCGGCGTCAGGCGCATTTCCCGTGGGGTGCCACAGCGCTGGTGCAGCCAGTGGGCGTCCAGGTGCCCGGCGACGAAATCGGTGATGATCTCCGCGCGCTCGCGGTCATCGATGGGGATTTCCTTGTTCAGGCCGTTGAGCTGGTTGGCGGTGTCGTAGGAGCCGGTGCTCACCGACAGCAGCGGCAGGCCCGCCGTCATGGCACCGCGACACAGCTCCATGATGCGCGGATCGGGCAGGGTGCCGCTGGTCAGCAACAGGCCGGCCAGGGGCACGCCGTTCATCGCGGCAATGCTCACGGCGAGAATGATGTCGTCGCGGTCCCCTGGAGTCACCACCAGTACGCCGGGCTTGAGCAGGTCGATGGTGTTACGCACCGTACGGGCGCAGAGGATGATCTTGTTCATGCGCCGTTGCTCGTAGTCACCGGCGTTGAGCACCTCTGCGCCGAGCAGTTCGGCGACGTCGCGGGTGCGCGGGGCATTGAGGTCCGGCTGGAACGGAATGCAGCCCAGCAGGCGGAAGTCGCCACTGCGCAGCAGCGGCGAATGTTCCTTCAGGCGGGCGGAGAAGTCGGCCATGCTCTCGTCGGTACGGACCTTGTTGAGGATCACCCCGAGCACTTTCGGGTCCTTGGGACCGCCGAACAGCTGCGCCTGCAATTCCACCCGGCCGGAGAGTTCGCTCAGCGCCTCGTTTTCCGCCGCCGAGACCAGGATCACCTCGGCGTCCAGGCTCTTGGCCAGGTGCTGGTTGACCCGGGCCGCATAGCTGGCGCTGCGGGTCGGCACCATGCCTTCGACCACCAGCACGTCCTTGCCGACGGCGGCCTGTTGGTACAGGGTGACGATTTCTTCCAGCAGCTCATCGAGCTGGCCGTCGCCGAGCATCCGTTCGACATGGGCCAGGCCCAGGGGTTGTGGCGGTTTCAGGCCATGGGTGCGGGCCACCAGTTCAGTGGAGCGCTCCGGACCCAGGTCGCCGGGATGGGGCTGGGCAATGGGTTTGAAAAAGCCGACCTTCAGACCGGCGCGTTCCAGTGTGCGGACCAGCCCGAGGCTGATCGAGGTCAGACCCACACCAAAATCGGTGGGCGCGATAAAAAAAGTTTGCATGCGTATTCTCTTGAGGAAGCGCAAGTGCAATCGCCTATGCCTGGCGATCTGCGAAGTTCAGTCGCCAAGGTTATCGTTAACCGAGCCTTGAGCGCACCAACCACATTCAAAGCGCTGAGCGATTTTTTCTGCGCGCAGCGATGGATCGAGCACCCAGGCGCGCGACTGCCAGGGCGGTTGATGGCGCAGGTGCTGGGTATGGCCGCAGGACAGCTCGACCACCCAGTGCCCGTCCTCGTCCTGATGAAAGCCGACGATGGTCGCAGGCGTGGCCTGGGGCCGTCTGTCCGGGTTCAGTTCGCTTTCGGACGAATCCTTGTTTAGACTTGTCCGTTCTTTATTCCTATGCAAAAGGTCTCGCTCTTATGACGATCGCTGCCAACAAGGCTGTCTCCATCGACTATACCCTCACCAACGACGCTGGTGAGGTCATCGACAGCTCTTCCGGCGGCGCTCCGCTGGTTTACCTGCACGGTGCCGGCAACATTATCCCAGGTCTGGAAAAGGCCCTGGAAGGCAAGAACGTCGGCGACGAGCTGAACGTGAGCGTCGAGCCTGAAGACGCCTACGGCGAATACTCCGCCGAACTGGTCAGCACCCTGAGCCGCAGCATGTTCGAAGGTGTCGACGAGCTGGAAGTGGGCATGCAGTTCCACGCTTCCGCTCCGGACGGCCAGATGCAGATCGTCACTATCCGCGATCTGGACGGCGACGATGTCACCGTCGACGGCAACCACCCGTTGGCCGGCCAGCGCCTGAACTTCAAGGTCAAGGTCATCGACATCCGTGATGCCAGCCAGGAAGAAATCGCCCATGGCCACGTCCATGGCGAAGGTGGCCATCACCACTGATTTCTGCTGCTAAGCTCAGGTAGTTGGAAGGCGCCCACGGGCGCCTTTTTTAGTCCGCCGCGGTTTTTAACTGGAAACCGGTCGGGGTGTCGGGCAACAATATTCGCGTATGAGTCCGGGAAAAACGGGAGTTCGTCATGAGTGCTTTCCACGATCTGACACTAAAAGCGCTGGATGGTCAGGAACTGCCGCTGGCGCCGTTCAAGGGGCACGTGGTGCTGGTGGTCAACGTGGCCTCGAAATGTGGCCTGACGCCGCAATATGCCGCTCTTGAGAACCTCTACCAGCATTACAAGGACCAGGGCTTCAGCGTGCTGGGCCTGCCGTGCAACCAGTTTGCCGGGCAGGAGCCGGGCACCGAGGAGGAGATCCAGGCGTTCTGCAGCCTGAACTATGGCGTGAGCTTTCCGTTGAGCAGCAAGCTGGAGGTCAACGGTCATGACCGGCACCAGCTGTACCGTCTGCTGGCGGGCGAGGGCGCGGAGTTTCCTGGCGATATCACCTGGAATTTCGAGAAATTCCTGATGGGCAAGGACGGCCGCGTACTGGCACGTTTCTCGCCGCGTACCGCGCCGGATGATCCGGCGGTGATCCAGGCGATCGAAAAAGCCCTGGCTTGATGTAACGGCGCAGATGGGCAGGCCCTACTCTTTCCTGTGGGAGCGGAGCTTGCCCCGGGCGGCGTTCCGACGAAGCTTTTGGCAGCTTCACAGTCCTCTTCGCGGCGGTGCGGCGATCCGACAGGCTCCGCTCCCACAAGGTCCGCACCTCTCCCTTGACACTTCTAAAGCTTAATCACTCAGATCAATAGTGCTGGGCGGCGTGTCCCTGGCGAAATATTATCCTGATCATAAATTCCCCCTGCGCCGTGGAGTACCCCATGCCCGTTAAAGCCCTGTTCCGACCTTTCCATCTTGGCGCGCTGGAGTTGCCGACCCGCGTGGTCATGGCACCGATGACCCGTTCGTTTTCCCCGGGCGGCGTACCCAATTCGAAAGTCATCGAGTACTACCGCAAGCGTGCGGCGGCCGGTGTCGGCCTGATCGTCACCGAAGGCACCACCGTCGGTCACCCGGCAGCCAACGGTTATCCGAACGTGCCGCACTTCTATGGCGAGGCGGCCCTGGCCGGCTGGAAAAAAGTCGTCGATGCGGTGCACGCCGAAGGTGGCAAGATCGTTCCGCAGCTCTGGCACGTGGGTAACGTGCGTCGCCTGGGCACCGAACCGGACGCGAGCGTGCCGGGTTATGGCCCGGGCGAGAAGCTCAAGGACGGCCAGGTGGTGGTTCACGGCATGAGCCGGCAGGACATCGACGAGGTGATCGGGGCCTTCGCCCAGGCGGCTCGTGATGCCCAGAGCATCGGCATGGACGGTGTCGAGATCCATGGTGCCCACGGTTACCTGATCGACCAGTTCTTCTGGGAAGGCACCAACCCGCGTACCGATGAGTACGGTGGCAGCCTGGCCAACCGTTCGCGTTTTGCCATCGAACTGATCCAGACCGTGCGGGCGGCGGTGGGGCCGGACTTCCCGATCATCTTCCGTTTTTCCCAATGGAAGCAGCAGGACTACAGTGCCCGTCTGGTGCAGACGCCGGAGGCCCTGGGTGAGTTCCTCAAGCCGTTGGCCGATGCGGGCGTGGATATTTTCCACTGCTCCACGCGGCGTTTCTGGGAGCCGGAGTTCGAAGGTTCCGAGCTGAACCTGGCGGGCTGGACCCGCAAGCTGACCGGCAAACCGACCATCACCGTCGGCAGCGTCGGCCTGGACGGCGAGTTCCTGCAGTTCATGGTCAACACCGACAAGGTGGCCCAGCCAGCGAGCCTGGAAAAACTGCTGGAGCGCCTGAACAACGACGAGTTCGACCTGGTCGCGGTGGGCCGCGCCCTGCTGGTGGACCCGGATTGGGCGGTGAAGGTGCGTGACGGCCGCGAGCAGGACATCCTGCCGTTCAGCCGTGAGGCGCTGACGAGCCTGGTCTGACCCGCCACGCGTTGGATCGCCATCGCCGACAAGCCGGCCTCTACAAGGGGCCGGGCTTGACGGTATTGTGTGGTGAAACCCCGTACTGTGGGAGCCGGCTTGCTGGCGATGGCGGCATTGAGTCTTGCAGCGCGGTTGCTGGCAAGCTCGCCTCCACAGGCGCCGCGTCACAGGCCCCGCGCAACTGCTTCTCGAACTGCTCGACTATCGCCCCCCAGCCTTGCCGACTGGCATGCTGGCGGGCGTTGAGACGAACATTGCGCAAGGTCTCCCGGCCTTCCAGCAACCAGCCGGCGGCGTCGCAGAACGCCTCCTCGTCGCCGGGCATGGCCAGCACGCCGTTGTAGCCATGGCGGATGTGCTGGGCGGCAGCGGCCTCATCGTAAGCCACGACCCCCAACCCCGACGCCAGTGCCTCAAGCACCACATTGCCGAACGTTTCGGTGAGGCTCGGGAACAGGAACAGATCCGCCGACGCATAGTGGCAGGCCAGGGCCTCGCCGCGCTGGGTGCCGCAGAAAATCGCCCCCGGCAGTTCCTTTTCCAGCATGTCGCGTTGCGGGCCGTCGCCGACCACGATCAGCTTCATCACCCGCTGTGGATAAGTCGCCTGCAGGTGCTCGAAGGTGCGCTTGAGCAGGCCGAGGTTCTTCTCGGTCGCCAGTCGCCCGACATACAGCAGCGCAATATCGTTGTCCGCCAGGCCCCAGGTGGTGCGCAGGGCGCTCAGGCGCTTGGCGGGATGGAACAACTGGCTGTCGACGCCGCGGGAGAGCAGTTCCAGGCGCTCGAAATGCCGCCGTTCCAGCTCCATGCGCTGGCTGACGCTGGGGACCAGGGTCAGCTTGGAGCGGTTGTGGAACCAGCGCAGGTAGTGGGTCAGTAGCCGCGTCAGCAAGCCCATGCCGTATTGATGGGAGTACTGCTGGAAGTTGGTGTGGAAACCGCTGACCACCGAAATCCCCAGGCGCCTGGCCGCCCGTAGGGCCGACAGGCCCAGCGGGCCTTCGGTGGCGATGTACAGCACGTCCGGACGCTGGCGTTTCCAGCGCCGCAGCAACTTGTGCATCGACGACTGCCCCCATTGCAGTCCGGGATAACCGGGCAGCGGCCAGCCACGGCAGAGCAGCAGTTCGGTATCGCTGGGGCGGGCCTGGTCGCAGCTCTGGCGCGGGCGTACCAGCTCGATCTGGTGCCCGCGGGCGCGCAGACCGTCGCACAGGCGGCCAAGGGTATTGGCCACGCCGTTGATTTCCGGTGGGAAGGTTTCGGTGATCAGGGTGATATGCAGAGCTGTCGTCATGCTTGCAGTGTCGACCCGGGCGGTTGCGACACTGTGGCGGTTTGATGATGGATTTATGACGAGGCGGCCAGCCGCCTCCCGCCCTGTGCGCAGGCCTCAGCGCCGGTCGCCGGCCAGGGCCTCGTCACCCCGCTCACGGACCCAGAACAAGGTCGCTCCGGCCACGGCGGCAGGCATCATCACGATGTTGACCAGCGGCACCAGCAGCACCAGGTAGACCACCCCGCCAAAGCTCATGCACTGCCAGCGTTTCTGCCGCAGCCAGGCGAGCATGCCTTGCCAGCTCAGCTTGTGGTTGTCCGCCGGGTAGTCGATGTACTGGATCGCCATCATCCACACCCCGAACAGCAGCCACAGCGGTGCGGCGACGATATTCACCACCGGGATGAACGACAGCACCAACAGCGCGATGGCCCGCGGCAGGAAGTAGCCCAGCTTGCGCATTTCCCGGGCCAGGGTGCGGGGAATCATCGCCAGCAGTTCCGCCCAACTGAAGGCCGGGAAGTTATCGGTGCCGCGCACCACCACTTCGACCTTCTCCGCGAGAAAACCGTTGAAGGGCGCCGCGATCACGTTGGCGATCATCGTGAAGGTGAAGAACACCATCAACACCACCAGCGCCACGAACAGCGGCCAGAGGATGTAGTTGAGGAAACCCAGCCAGCTGGGCAGGGTCGGCATCAGGGTGTCGACCCAGACGCTGAACTGGTGGCCGGCCAGGTAGATCAAGCCGACGAACAGCACCAGGTTGATCGCCAGCGGCAGCAGGACGAACAGGCGCAGGCCCGGGCTCAGGACCAGCTTCAGGCCCTCGCGCAGGTATTGCGGGCCGGACAGGACGGGTGCGGGCATAAGGGGCTCCGAAGAGAGGGAAAACGCGCCGACCTTACCGACTTTGTACGGGCGGTGAAAGGGGCGACATTTGCTGTAACAAAGGCGTCCGGAAGAACACCGTTCAGGATAGAGACCTGCTATGAGCTGGATTGTTATTGCGTATTTCCTTAATCTTCGCCTCCTCGATACGCTGCACCCCATTATTTTCAGGACTGTGTGCTACGAGCCTTCCCCAAGTGCTTTCGCAGTCCTTTTTTATTCCAGCCGGTACGCCGGCGCTCCGCTCCGGTAGCTGACGGGCGGTCGATAGGAGTGAGTCATGTCTGAAGTACGCCATTCGCGGGTGATTATTCTCGGTTCCGGCCCTGCCGGTTACAGCGCCGCGGTCTACGCGGCTCGCGCCAACCTCAAGCCGCTGCTGATCACCGGCATGCAGGCCGGCGGCCAGTTGACCACCACCACCGAAGTCGACAACTGGCCGGGCGATGTGCACGGCCTGACCGGCCCGGCGCTGATGGAGCGCATGCGTGAACACGCCGAGCGTTTCGAAACCGAAATCGTTTTCGACCACATCAACGCGGTGGACCTGGCGAAGAAGCCCTACACCCTGGTGGGCGACAGCGGCACCTACACCTGTGACGCACTGATCATCGCCACCGGCGCCAGCGCCCGTTACCTGGGCCTGCCGTCGGAAGAGACCTTCATGGGCAAGGGCGTTTCCGCTTGCGCCACCTGCGACGGTTTCTTCTATCGCAACAAGGAAGTGGCCGTGGTCGGTGGCGGTAACACCGCCGTGGAAGAGGCGCTGTACCTGGCCAACATCGCCAGCAAGGTGACCCTGGTGCACCGTCGCGAGACCTTCCGCGCCGAGAAGATTCTGATCGACAAGCTGCATGCCCGTGTGGCCGAGGGCAAGATTGTCCTCAAGCTGAACGCCACCCTGGACGAAGTGCTGGGCGACAACATGGGCGTGACCGGTGCCCGCCTGAAGAACAACGACGGCAGCTTCGACGAGCTGAAAGTCGACGGCGTGTTCATCGCCATCGGCCACACCCCGAACACTTCGCTGTTCGAAGGCCAGCTGACGTTGAAGGACGGCTACCTGGTGGTGCAGGGCGGTCGTGAAGGCAATGCCACGGCGACCAACGTCGAAGGTGTGTTTGCCGCGGGCGACGTGGCGGATCACGTCTATCGCCAGGCGATCACCTCGGCCGGCGCTGGCTGCATGGCGGCCCTGGATGCCGAGCGCTACCTCGACGACCTGCAGAACGCCTGACGCTGAGTGCTCTTAAATAAAAAACCGGCTGCGAGGCCGGTTTTTTATTGTCCCGCTATCGGGCTGTCAGCGGCGCTTGAGCGGCGCCTCGACGAACTTCACCCCGGCCAGTCCATGGGCCATCAGCGCGCGGATATTGCCGTGATCGCTGCCCTCGGGGGTGGCCAGTACCGAACGGTAATGCTCGCCGAAGGCCAGCAACGCTTCCTGGTCGCTCAGGCCTTCCAGCAGTGCCAGGCCGAGGGTCTTGCACGAGCCTTCGTTCTGCCCGGCGGCGTTTTCCACACCACCGTTGTTGAACGCCTGTGGCTGATAGTCGTAACCGGCGGCAATGAACGCCAGGGTGTCGGCGAAAACATGTTCGCCGCTGTTGAGGCGGGTGCGCAGGGTGTTCAGATCACTCATGGGGTTTTCCTTTGGCGAACGCCGCCTGTTGTTCGGCGCTGGCTTCTTGCTGGTATTGGGCTTTCCACTCGGCATAAGGCATGCCGTAGACCACTTCACGGGCCTCGTCGAGGCTGACCTCGATCCGGCGTTCGTCGGCTTCGGCCTTGTACCACTTGGACAGGCAGTTGCGGCAGAACCCGGCGAGGTTCATCAGGTCGATGTTCTGCACGTCCTTGCGGCTGTCCAGGTGGGCGACCAGCCGGCGAAAGGCGGCGGCTTCGAGTTCCAGGCGTTCTTGCTCGGTCATATAGGGGGCTCTGGGACGAAAGAGGGCGCTAGGCTCTGTACGATAACTGCCTGCGTGACGATCATGCTGCGTTAAAAACAGGCTCGGAATGCTCATTTAGTGGACTAAACTGCGCTTCCTCGCCTGTTTTTGCCTTGCCTGATCGCCGCTCGGCGAGTTCTCGTACAGACCCTAGTTTCGAGCTTCGAGCGGCCGGCTGCAAGCAGCAGCCGGTAACGGCCCTTTAGCGGCTGGCCGCCAGGGTAATCGACACCGATTCGGCAAACCGCAGCGCGTGGGGCTTGTCGACTTCGACCTCGGCATACAGCACCGCTTCGTTGCTCATCACCAGGTCCAGCAGTTCCTGGGTCAGGCGTTCGAGCAGGGCAAAGCGGTTGCCCTCCACATGCTGGATGATCGCCTTGGTGATGGTGCGGTAGTTCAGGGCGTGATCGATGTCGTTGTCGCGCACCGCTTCCTGGGCCGCATACAGGATGGTCAGGTTGATCAGCACGTCCTGCTTGTTGAGGATCTCGTCCTCGTTGATGCCGATATAGGTACGCAGGCACAGGTCCTTGACCCGGATGCGCGCCATGCCTGGTTGAAGTTGTGGCATTGCTACTTGCTCCGTCCAATCAGTTGCAGGAACTCCATGCGGGTGCGGCTCGAGTCGCGCAGGGCTCCGAGCATCACCGAGGTGTTCATGGTCGAATTCTGTTTTTCCACGCCGCGCATCATCATGCACATGTGCTGGGCTTCGATCACCACCGCCACGCCGGCGGCCTGGGTCACTTGCTCGATCGCGTCGGCGATTTCCCGGGTGAGATTTTCCTGGATCTGCAGGCGGCGGGCGAACATGTCGACGATCCGGGCGATCTTCGACAGCCCCAGCACCTTGCCGGTCGGCACGTAGGCGACATGGACCTTGCCGATGAAGGGTAGCAGGTGATGCTCGCACAACGAGTACAGCTCGATGTCCTTGACGATGATCATCTCGTCGTTGTCGGAGGCGAACAGGGCACCGTTGACCACGTCCTCAAGCGTCTGGGCATAGCCGCGACACAGGTATTGCATGGCCTTGGCGGCCCGCTTCGGGGTGTCCTGCAGGCCCTCGCGGTCAGGGTTTTCGCCCAGCCCCAGGAGGATCTCGCGGTAATGCTCGGGCAGTGTGGCACTCATGGAAAGGATTCCTCGCGGGGCGGCTTATTTAAGGTGCCGGCCGCCGTTGACGGTCAAGGTTGTGCCAGTGACATAGGGGTTGTCCAGCAGATAGCGCAGGCTCTGATAGATCACCCCGGCACCGGGCTCGATACCCAGGGCCGATTTGGCCAGGGTCCTGGCGCGGTACGCCGCGTCGTCGTCGGGGTGGAACATCAGCAGGGCGGGGGCGATTCCGTTGACCTTGATCCGCGGCGCGTAGCGGGCCGCGAAGGACAGGGTCAGGCTGTCCAGGCCGGCCTTGCTGGCGCAGTAGGCGACGTGCTGGGCGCTGCCCTTGCGGGTGACATCGTCGCTGATATGCACGATGTCGGCCACGGGCGAGCGTTCCAGCAACTCGGCGCAGTGCAGGTTGATCAGATAGGGCGCCAGCATGTGCAGGCTGAACATCTGGGTAAAGGCTGCGGTTTCGTTGCCGGGTGTTTCGGTCAGCCAGGCCGAGGCATTATGGACGATCGCCCGCAGGCAATCGGTGTGCTGCTTGAGCGTCTCGATAAAGGCCAGGATCCCGGCTTCGCTGGAGAAGTCGGCGAACAGCGCGGTCGCGCCGAGGTCGCGCAGGGCCTGGACGCCGGGGCGCTCGCTGCGATAGCTGACGATCACCGGGTAACCGTCGGCCAGCAGTCGCTCTGCGCAGTGCAGGCCGACACGCTGGCCGGCGCCGGTAATCAGGATCGGGGCACAAGACGGTGGCATCGAAGGCTCGTGGTAAGCGGTGGAGAGGCGTCGGTTGACGTTGAAGTCAAAACTATACCAGCCACACCGCTTGTACAACTGCCAAGCCGGATACTGCCGCTGCAGGAAGAGGTGCCGTCAATGCCGGGCGGTGGCGGTGTCCCTGGGCAGCGCCTTGGCCTTCGTGCTGTGCAACCAGCCCGCCAGCAGGTGGGTCGACAGCGGAATGAAGCAGTAGACCATCAGCGGTGTCAGGATCAGCGTGCTGAGCAGCACCCGGGGCACCAGGCTCAACTCGGCCAGCAACGGCCCCAGGGCGAAGTTGAACAGCAGCGACACCGGAAAGAACGCCAGCCAGATCGCCACTGCCTGTTTCCAGCGCGGCGGACGCTGGCCCACGGTGCCGAACCAGCCATCGATGCCACTGACCCGCTGTTCCTGCGGCCCGGCGAACAGGTCGCTGCCACGCGCCAGCCAGGCCTTGCGCGAGGCGGAGTGCTCCCAGGCGTTGAGGGTCGCGGCATCGCTGAAGCGGAAGATCATCTGGAATTCGTTGTCACCGGGCGGCGGGGCGAGCACGCCGGAACCCAGGTAACCGGGAAAGTCGGTGGCGAGCAATTCGCCTTCGTGCAACCAGGCGAGCAGGTCCTGGTAGCGGCCATCGGCAACGCGCCGGGCAACCATCATGGTGACGGGTGAGGTAGACATCATGTATCTCCGTAAGACAAGCATGCCGCCCGGGTAGGGCGAATGCGCAACGCAGCGCCGGGGTGATGGGCTGCGGTGGTGGACAGGCAAGAATTATTCCCTATTCCGGAAAATGCACCAGGAATGTGACTGGTATTGCGTAGGGTTTGCAGATGTTTGGATCCAGTGGTCTAGAATATCTGCCAAATCCTATTCCGAAATCTGTGACAGATGCCCGTCATGACCGAACTTGAACCTGCCGCGCCGCTGTTGCGGGCGTTGAAACAGGAAGAGTTGTTTCCCATTCGTGAAGTCTCGCGCCTGACCGGAGTCAATCCGATCACCCTGCGGGCGTGGGAGCGACGCTACGGTCTGATTCAACCGACGCGCACCGAAAGTGGGCATCGGCTCTATACCATGAGCGATATCGAGACAGTCCGCACCATCATGGGCTGGATCGAGCGCGGCGTGGCGGTGAGCAAGGTCGGCAAGATCCTGGCGAAAACCGCCGCCCAGGCCCTGCCCATCCACACACCTACCGGCATTGCGACGCAATCGATTGCGCAGACGGAATGGGACGACTGGCAGACGCAATTGCACGCGGCGGTCAGCGCTTTCGACGAATCGGCCCTCGAAGGCCTCTATGGACAGGTGTTTTCCAGCTACCCGCTGAACGTGGTGTTCCAGAATATCCTCCTGCCGCTGTGGCAGCGCCTGCAGGTTCAACCGGGTGAGTTCGGCCAGGTCAGCGAATGGCTGTTTCTCGATGCGTTCCTGCGTGCGCGGGTATTGCAGCGTCTGCGCTCGGTGTGTGGATTCCCCTGCAAGCGTATCGTGGTCGCCGCTGTGCCGGATCAATGTCGTGAACTCGAATTGCTGGTGGCGGGCCTGTTGCTGGGTGACGGCGACCGCTGCATCAGCGTCCTGGCGGTCGGCCAGCCCTTCGATGAATTGACCCTGGTGTGTGAAAAGCTCCGGCCCGAGGCGCTGGTGCTGTATTCCAACCGCTCGCCGATGACGGATCTGCCGCGCCGCCTCAAGCGTCTGGCCCTGTCCGTGGACTGCGCGGTGATGTTGGCCGGGGATGTCTCGGAGCTGCTGCAAGAGCGCCTGGAAGGTTCGAGCATCGGTTGCCTGGGCAGTGATGGCCAGTTGATGCGTCGGCGCTTGCGGCAGTTGCTGGTGGGCCGGCTCGACACCTGATCGGTGCTCAGGCGTCTTCCTCTGCCTCCACGCCCTGGGTTATGCCGGGTTACCGCCGGTGGCCTTGAGCGCCTCCAGCTCGGCCTGGACCTTGGCCAACTGGGCTTCCAGTTGCGCCACCCGCTGTTGTGCCTTGACCTGAAGGGTCACGTCTTTTTGCACGCCGACGAAGTAGGTCAGTTGGTCACCTTCGTTGAACACCGGCGACAGCGACAGTTCGTTCCAGAAATGGCTGCCGTCCTTGCGGTAGTTGCGCAGGATCTGGCGGCACGGCTTGCGGCTGCGCAGGGCTTCGCGGATCAGTTCCAGTGCCGGCTGGTCGCGGTCGCCCGACTGCAGGAAACGACAGTCCTGGTAGAGAATCTCTTCGTTGGTATAACCGGTCAGGCGTTCGAACGCCGGGTTGGCATAGATCAGGATATGGTCTTCACCTTCCTGTTCGGCCACCACGATACCGTCGTTCGACGCGTCGATCACCAGTTGCAACAGTTTGGGGTTTATCATTTCTCAAGACATCCGCAGTCCATCGACCTGTGCGTCGGAGTTTAAGACATCGTCTTGAGCAATCCATTCCATTTGATTCTGGCGAGTGGCGGGTTTTGTGAGAAAGTCTCTCATCTGCTGGTATCCTGTTCTTTTTATAAAGCACCAGGATCAGATTGATGAAAGTCGCCATCCTTTCCGGCTCGGTCTACGGCACCGCCGAAGAAGTTGCCCGCCATGCTGAAAAAATCCTCCGCGAGGCCGGTTTCGAGGCCTGGCACAACCCGCGGGCGACCCTGGCCGATGTCCAGGCCTTCGCCCCGGACGCTTTCCTGGCGGTGACCGCCACCACCGGCATGGGTGAGCTGCCGGACAATATCCAGGCGCTGTATCACGCCATCCGCGACCAGTTGCCGGCGGCGTGGCGCGGTTTGCCGGGTGGGGTGATCGGCCTGGGCGACTCCAGCTACGGCGACACCTTCTGCGGCGGCGGCGAACAGATGCGCGAGCTGTTTGCCGAGTTGGGGGTGCGGGAAGTCAAGGACATGCTGCGCCTGGACGCCAGCGAAAGCGTCACCCCGGAAACCGATGCCGAGCCATGGCTGGCCGAGTTCATCAGCGCGTTGCGCTGACGTTGGCGCGCTCGCGCAACAGCGCCAGCCAGGCCTGGGCGGCCTTGGACAGGTAGGCGCCGCGGCGCCAGATGAAGGCGATGTCCCAGCGCAGGTCGGTGGGCGAACTCAAGGTCAGGCGGACCACGCCGGGACGTACCAGCGAACGTGCCACCACGCTGGGCAGTAGCGCCACGCCTTGCCCGGCGGCCACCAGCGCGGCGAGAAAATCCGCCTGGCCGCTGCGCCCGCTTTCCCTGGGGGTGAACCCGGCCTGCCGGCAGGCCTCCATCAGCCGGTGATTGAGCACGAAACTGCGCTGGTACAGCAGAAACGGCGTATCGGCCAATTGCTCCAGGCGGATGGAGCCTTCCTCGGCCAGGGGATGGTCGGTCGCCAGCAACACATCCAGCGGTTCGTCGCAAAAGGGCTGGTAGTCGAACGCCGGATCGCTCGGCTTGAGGCTGCCGCCCAGTTCCAGTTCGCCGCTCAGCACCGCCGGCTCGATATTCAGGCTGCCGCCTTCGAGCAGGTGAATGCTGATATTGGGGTAGCGCCGCCGGTATTCGGCGAAGAGGCTGGCGAACAGCGTCTCGCCGCCCAGTTGCGGCAAGCCCAGGCGCAGTTCGCCCCGGGCCAGGTGGCTCAGGTCGTCCAGTTCACTGAGCAGCCCGTCGCGCAGGCGCAGCATTTCTTCGGCCCGTTGCAGCACCACGGCGCCTGCCGCGGTCAGCAGGACCCGGGAGCCCTGGCGGTCGAGCAAGGGCGTGGCGAGGTCGTGCTCGAGCTGGGCGACCTGCTTGCTCACCGCCGACTGGCTGATGTGCAGGGTTTTCGCCGCCTGGGTGAAGCCGCCCTGGCGGACCACTTCGATGAAGCTGCGCAGTTGCTTGAATTCCATGACCTGATTCCAGATTGGAATGGCTGCCAGTCTAACAATTCGCTTTTGGGATGGTAGGGGGCACTTTAAAATCGGGTCCCAGAGAGGACTGAACCCGATGAACCGTCTGTTGCTGAAAAAATCCTGCCGCTTGCTGGCCGAACTGGCGGTATTGCTGGGGCTCTATCAAGTGGGCGCACTGTTCGCCGCCTGGAGCCACTGGCCGATTCCCGGCGGTGTGATCGGCCTGGCGTTGCTGCTGCTGGCCTTCGCCACCGGCTGGATCAAGCCCGCCACCCTGCAACTGGGGGCCGGGCTGCTGATGGCCGAAATGTTGTTGTTCTTCATCCCGGCGTTGATGAGCCTGCTGGACTACGGCGCCATGGTGCGCCAGGACGGCTGGCGGATACTGCTGGTGATCGGGGTCAGTACCCTGGCGGTGATGCTGGCGACCGCCTTTACCGTCGAGTTCGTCTGTCGCTGGAGTGCCCGCCGTGAAGCTTGAGTGGATGTCCCTGTTCTGGCTGGGGCTGACCCTGGCAGCCTATGTGTTCAGCCGCTGGGTATATGGCCGCACGGATCGCTATCTGCTGTCACCGCTGATCCTGGTGCCGTTCGTGTTGCTGGCGGTGGCGATCCCCTTGCACACGGCGTACGCCGAATACTCGCGCGATACCCACTGGCTGATGCTGATCCTGGGGCCGGTCACCGTGGCCTTCGCAGTGCCGATCTGGCAGCAGCGGCGGATGCTGATGCGCCATGGTCCGGCGCTGCTGCTGGGGATGGTCGCGGGCAGCGCGGCGTCCATCGGCACTTCCTACGGGCTGGCCAGGGCGCTGTCGTTGGACACCAGCCTGACCCTGTCGCTGGTGCCGCGCTCGATCACCACGCCCTTTGCCATGCCTCTGGCCCAGGACCTGGGGGGCGTGCCCGAGCTGACCGCGGTGTTCGTGATGGTCACCGGCGTTTTCGGCGCCTTGCTCGGCGGGCTGCTGCTCAAGTGGTTGCCGCTGCGCAGCAGCCTGGCGCGCGGTGCCCTGTTCGGCGTGGGGGCCCACGGTGCCGGTGTCAGCCGCGCCCGTGAAGTGGGTGGCGAGGAGGGCTCGGTGGCGGGCCTGGTGATGGTGCTGACCGGCCTGCTGAACCTGTTTGCCGCGCCTTTGCTGGCGTCGCTGATCTGATCCGCGCCGGCAGGCTTTCATCCTCGGCAGCGCGCTGACCCGCTGGGTCATCAAGCTGGCTGGCAAGGCGACTCCGTTGCGGCGATGGGCTGATCTAGACTGGTCGGCACTCGAATAAAAACCGGAAACCGCCGAGGTCAGTGCCGTGAACGCAGCCCCTGTTACCGTCGCACCCGATGTGAAGAGCCAAGTCAGCGCCGCCGAATGGCAGACCCGCGTCGACCTGGCGGCCTGTTATCGCCTGGTGGCGATGCATGGTTGGGACGACCTGATCTTCACCCACATCTCGGCCAAGGTGCCAGGCACCGAGGACTTCCTGATCAACCCCTACGGGCTGATGTTCCACGAGATCACCGCGTCGAGCCTGGTCAAGGTCGACCAGGCCGGCAACAAGTTGATGGACAGCCCCTACGAGATCAACCCGGCCGGCTACACCATCCACAGCGCCATTCATGAGGTGCGTCACGACGTGACCTGCGTGCTGCACACCCACACCGCTGCGGGTGTCGCGGTCTCGGCGCAGCAGCAGGGGGTGCTGCCCATCAGCCAGCAGTCGCTGTTCGTGCTGTCGAGCCTGGCTTATCACGCCTACGAAGGGGTGGCCCTCAACCATGAAGAGAAAGCGCGGTTGCAGGCCGACCTCGGTGAAAACAACTTTCTCATGCTGCATAACCACGGTCTGCTCACCTGTGGCTCGAGCATTGCCGACACCTTCCTGATGATGTTCACCTTCCAACGCGCCTGCGAGATCCAGGTGCTGGCACAAAATGGCGCGGCGCCACTGATCACCATCGAGCCGCAGATTCTTGCCGGGGCCAAGGCCATGATCGCCGGGGTGACCCGCAGTGCCCAGGGCATGGGCGGTGCGCTGGCCTGGCCGGCGCTGTTGCGCAAGCTGGACCAGCAAGACGCCGGGTTCCGGCTCTGAGGCCAGTGTCCGGGATGGCCCAGGGGGGCGGGTGTCAACCTGGGCCGTTGCGGCGCCCGTGCCGGACTATCCCGCTGCCTTATCGCGCACCATTCAGCCCTGGCTGACTTTATTGTGACCCAAGGCCGGGTGTCCGACACTCGGCTTCTATTTCCATCGGTCCTGGCTGGAGTCCTGTATGAGTGAGTCTGTGCGCTTCGAAGATAAAGTGGTGATCGTCACCGGAGCCGGCGGCGGCCTGGGGCGTGCCCATGCACTGCTGTTCGCCCGTCATGGCGCGAAAGTGCTGGTCAACGACCTCGGCGGCTCGGCCCACGGTGAAGGCGCCAATGCCTCGGCGGCGGACAAGGTGGTGGCCGAGATTCGCGAAGCCGGCGGTACGGCCGTGGCCAACCATGACTCGGTCACCGATGGCGACAAGATCGTGCAGAACGCCCTGGATGCCTTCGGTCGTATCGATGTGGTGGTGAACAACGCCGGCATCCTGCGGGACAAGACCTTCCTGAAGATGGAGGATGCCGACTGGGACCTGGTTTACCGGGTGCATGTCGAAGGTGCCTACAAAGTCACCCATGCGGCCTGGCCACACCTGCGTGATCAGAACTACGGCCGGGTCATCTTCACCGCGTCGACGTCCGGTATCTACGGCAATTTCGGCCAGTCCAACTACGGCATGGCCAAGCTCGGCTTGTATGGCCTGACCCGGACCCTGGCCATCGAGGGCCGCAAGAACAATATCCTGGTCAACGCCATCGCCCCGACCGGCGGCACGCGTATGACCGAAGGCCTGATCCCGCCGCAGGTGTTCGAGTTGCTCAAACCGGAACTGATCAGCCCGCTGGTGGTGTTCCTCGGCAGTGAGCAGTGCGATGAAACCGCCGGCCTGTTCGAAGTCGGTGGCGGCTGGATCGGCAAGACCCGCTGGGAGCGCAGCCTGGGCGCCGGGTTCGATCCGCACAACGGTTTTTCCGTGGAGGACGTGGCGGCCAGTTGGAAGCAGATCTGTGATTTCGAGGGCGCCGTGCACCCGAAGGACACGCCCGAATCCTTGAAGGAAATGATGGCGAATCTGCAGAAATATATGGCCTGAGTCGTCTCCCGATAGCGGATCGGGATTCTTCGAACCGGCTTGCCGGCGATGGCGCTGCAAGATTTATTGCCATCGCCGGTCCCCACCGTCAGGGGAAGTACTTCGCCACCAGCGCTGCCAGATTGGCCGCCGTTTCGGCATCGAGCACCCCGTCATAATTCGCCGGTCGGAAATGCAACTGGAACGCCCTGACCAGTTGCCTGAATCCCGCTGGCGTGTCAGCTCTCGTCACCTCGTAACCGTACTTCTTGAAAAGCGCCAATGTCGTTGCTTGAGGGGGCAGACCCTCGCGCAGGTATTGCTGCCGGTACTGGTCGCGGGTCGCCTCGTCGAACCAGGCGCCGATGCCCGCCCGATACAGATCGTGCCAGGGAAAGGCGGCCCCCGGATCGCTCTTGCGGTTCCAGGCGATATCCGAATGCCCGACCACCTGGGTCGGGTCGATACCGGGATGGCGGGCGAGGATGTTCAGCGCCAGTTGCTTGAGCGCTTCGATCTGCCGGGGTTCATAAGGCGGAAAATGAAACTGCCCCGCGCTATCGGACGCCAGGTTGACGATCTCGATGCCGATCGAGGTGTCATTGAGCTGCGTTCTGCCGCCCCAGGCACTGGCGCCCGCGTGCCAGGCGCGTTTTTGTTCGTCCACCAGATTGAAGATTTCCTGCTGGTTGAAGCCGGCCTGGATATAGCTCGGGTCGGTGACATCGGGCACCAGGTAATGGCTGCTGACGTTGGGGCCGGTCAGGGTCGCCATTGAACTGGCGAAATCGGCGGCGGTGTAATGCATCACTAGAAACCGAACCCTGTCGTTGAAACTCCGCGTGCTGCGGTAGGCGTTGTAGTTGATGGCTTTCATAAGCGATTCCTTTCCCTATGGCACGACGTTGTTGAGTGAAACAGGGTGAATCGTGCTGCCAAGTGATGAAAAGGTGGTCGGGTCTCCTGTTCCTGTAGGAGTTGTCTCTATGTTTTGTTTTTAAACTTTCGGGGGGAATAAAAAAGGCCACTGCAAATGCAGTGGCCAAGGGAAGACGTTCGATCAAGGAGTAAATCAACGTCAGTAAACAGAAGATGATGATCAGCATAAGTACTTCGGACCCGTTGAAAAAGCCCGGTTTGCGACATTCACCGTTACCGTCGTGGTAACAGTTGTTTTTTTCGGTCGCTATGTTCGGATCGTCTCGTCCTCCCTCCATCCACGTGCGCTATGACGCGCTATCCATGGGTTCGATGGTCCGCTGCAAGCCGCGCCGGAGGCGCCCATTCATCCTTTCGAGGTACAGCACGAATACCTCCTTGGTGCGCTTATCGCTCCCGTTGGCGATGAGTAGGGTGAAGCCTTCTGTCACACACCGGGGAAGACGCATGACAAAAACAACAATGCGCGCCATCTTCACACCGCAGGCCCTGGCCATCGCGGTTGCCATCGGCGCCAGTGCGCAGGCGCAGGCGGTTTCGTTCAACATCGGGGACATCGAAGGCAAATTCGACTCCTCCCTGTCCCTTGGCGCGAGCTGGGGCATGCGCGATGCCGACAAGCGCCTGGTGGGCGTGACCAACGGCGGCACCGGCCAGGCTTCCACCGGTGATGACGGACGCCTGAACTTCAAGAAGGGCGATGCCTACTCGAAGATCTTCAAGGGCATTCACGACCTGGAGTTGAAGTACGGCGATACCGGCGTCTTCGTCCGGGGCAAGTACTGGTACGACTTTGCGACGGCCGACGGCGGCCAGGACTTCAAGGACATCAGCGATCACCATCGTGATGAAGGGGCGCGCTCTTCCGGCGCCGAACTGCTCGACGCCTTCATCTACCACCATTACTCCATCGCCGACCTGCCGGGCACCGTGCGCCTGGGCAAGCAGGTGGTCAGTTGGGGGGAAAGTACCTTCATCGGCAACTCGATCAACAGCATCAACCCCATCGACGTATCGGCCTTCCGCCGGCCAGGTGCCGAGATCAAGGAAGGCCTGATTCCGGTCAACATGTTCTTCGCCTCCCAGAGCCTGACCGACCAGCTGACGGTCGAAGGGTTCTACCAGTTGAACTGGGAAAACACGGTGGTGGACAACTGCGGGACCTTCTTCGGCAACGACGTGGTCGCCCATGGTTGCAACAACAACTACACCGTGGGCAGTCCGGCGATTGCGCCTTTGCAACCGTTGGCTGCGGCGTTCGGGCAGGGCTTCCAGATCACTCCGGAAGGTATCGTGGTACAGCGCGGCGATGACCGCGATGCCCGTGACGGCGGCCAATGGGGCATGGCCTTGCGCTGGCTGGGTAGCGAGACCGAGTACGGCCTGTATTTCATCAACTACCACAGTCGTACCCCGACAGTCGGTACCAAGACCGCCGATGCCAGCACCCTGGCCGCGCTGGGCCGTATCCTGCCGTTGGCGCCGGCAGCCTTCCGCAGTGGCCTGGCGCAAAGCGTCATGCTGGGGCGCGGCCAGTACTACCTCGAGTACCCGGAAGACATCCGTCTCTACGGCGCCAGCTTCTCCACGACCCTGCCCACCGGTACCGCCTGGAGCGGCGAGATCAGCTATCGTCCCAACGCCCCGGTGCAGCTCAACACCACCGACCTGACCCTGGCGCTGGTCAATCCGATTGCCGGCGGCGCCGCCTCACCGATCCAGACCAGCCTCGGTTCCGACAATACCGGTTACCGCCGCAAGGAAATCACCCAGATCCAAAGCACCCTCACGCAGTTCTTCGACCAGGTTCTGGGGGCCGAGCGCCTGACGCTGGTGGGCGAGGCGGGGATGACCTACGTCGGTGGCCTGGAGACCAAGGACAAGCTGCGTTACGGGCGTGACTCGGTATACGGCGCCTACGGCTTCCAGGGCGATACCGGCGGTTTCGTCACCGCGACTTCCTGGGGCTACCGGGCCCGGGCGATCCTCGACTACAGCAACGTGTTCGCCGGGATCAACCTCAAGCCCAACCTGTCCTGGTCCCATGACGTCAAGGGTTACGGCCCCAACGGCCTGTTCAACCAGGGCGCCAAGGCGATCAGCATCGGTGTGGATGCCGACTACCGCAACACCTATACCGCGAGCCTCAGCTACACCGACTTTTTCGGTGGCCACTACAACACATTGACTGACCGTGACTTCCTGGCGCTCAGCGTCGGCGCGAATTTCTGATCCAGGCTTGAGAAGGACAATTTTATGCGCAAGATGATTCTGCAATGCGGCGCCCTGGCCCTGAGCCTGTTGGCAGCCAACGTAATGGCGGCGGTTTCCGCGGAGGAAGCGGCCAAGCTCGGCACCACCCTGACGGCCATCGGCGCGGAAAAGGCCGGCAATGCCGACGGCTCGATCCCGGCCTACACCGGCGGTATCCCGAAGAACGCCGGCGCGGTGGACAGCAAGGGCTTCCTGGCTGACCCGTTCGCCAATGAAAAACCGCTGTTCATCATCACTGCGGCCAATGCCGACCAGTACAAGGCCAAGCTTTCCGAGGGCCAACTGGCGATGTTCAAGCGCTACCCGCAGACCTACAAGATTCCGGTCTATCCGACGCATCGCAGCGTCGCCCTGCCGCCGGCGGTCCTGGAGTCGGCCAAGCGCAGCGCCCTCAACGTCACGGCCATCAACGACGGCAACGGGCTGGCGAACTTCACCGGCATCCGCTACTACGCCTTCCCGATTCCGAAGAACGGCGTGGAAGTGCTGTGGAACCACATCACCCGCTACCACGGCGGCAACCTGCGCCGCACCATTACCCAGGCTACGCCACAGACCGACGGTTCCTTCACGCCGATCACCTTCGAGGAAGAAGCCGCCGTGCCGTCGGAAATTCCCGACCTGGCGCCGGACAAGGGCGCCAACGTGCTGACCTTCTTCAAGCAGGAAGTCACCGCGCCGGCGCGTCTGGCGGGCAACGTGCTGCTGGTGCACGAGACCCTCGACCAGGTGAAGGAGCCGCGCCTGGCCTGGGTCTACAACGCCGGCCAGCGCCGTGTGCGCCGCGCCCCGCAAGTCGCCTATGACGGCCCGGGTACCGCCGCCGATGGCCTGCGCACCTCGGACAACTTCGACATGTTCTCCGGTGCTCCGGACCGTTACGACTGGAAACTGATCGGCAAGAAGGAGATGTACATCCCCTACAACAGCTACAAGCTGGATTCGCCGACCCTCAAGTACACCGACGTGATCAAGGCCGGCCATCTCAACCAGGACCTGACCCGCTACGAGTTGCACCGGGTCTGGGAAATCGAAGGGACGGTCAAGCCGAGCGAGCGGCATATCTATGCCAAGCGCCACATGTACATCGACGAGGACAGCTGGCAGGTCGCGCTGGTGGATCACTACGACGGCCGCGGTCAACTGTGGCGGGTTGCCGAAGGTCATGCACAGTTCTACTACGACCACCAGGTGCCGGCTTATACCGTTGAAGCGCTGTACGACCTGATTGCCGGGCGCTACATCGCCCTGGGCATGAAGAACGAAGAGAAGCACAGCTTCCAGTTCGGCTTCATCGGCAAGGCGGCGGATTACACGCCGGCGGCGCTGCGGGCGAGTGGGGTGCGCTAAACCCTCTCTGTTGGATGTAGGATGTAGGAGCGAGCTTGCTCGCGATGGTCGTCAACGATAACGCGGGGCGTCTGATACCCCGCGGTGTCTGGGTTACCATCGCGAGCAATCGAGCGTCGACCGGCTGCTCCTACACACCGTCGCTGTATCCGGCCAAAACCTGCCCCCTTGGGGCCTCTTTGTTATAACGCTCGATAAGTTTCCTGAATATTCGTTCATTCCCAGGCTTGAACAGGATTAGGGTGACCGGATAAAACCAAGAAAGGCCGCCGCAATGACCGCCATGACCCCGCGTCTGGACCGTCCCGGGTTCCTGCCTCGTTTGTCCTCCCGCCATTTGCCGCGTGCGCGCCTCAGCACCCCCTTGATCGAGTCCCAGGCGCGGGTCCGCCTGCTCTGCGCGCCCGCCGGCAGCGGCAAGAGCGCGCTGCTCGCCGAATGCCTGCTGCAAGCGCCGCCCAGCTGTGGCGTGTGCTGGTTACCGCTGTCCGGGGCGAGTCTCACGACCGACGCCTTCTGCAGTGCCCTGGCCCAGGCGCTGGGGCTGGACGAGCCCCACGACGAGTCGAGCCTGTTGGCACGGCTGGCGCGCTGGACCACGCCCACCTGGGTTTTCCTCGACGACTATTGCCGTTTGCCCAACCCGGCGCTGGATCAGTTGCTCGATCGGCTGCTGGCGACCAGCAGTCCGGTCCTGAGCTGGTGGCTGGGCGTGCGGCGGCGGCCCCACTGCAACTGGCCACGGCTGTTGCTCGAAGGTGAACTCTACGAAGTCGACAGCCCGAGCCTGTTGTTCGAGCGGAGCGAAATCGAACAGTTGGTGAATCACCCGTCGATTACCCCGCAGTGCATCGACCGGATGAGCCAGTACACCGCCGGCTGGTGCGCCGGTGTGCGGGTTGCCATGCTGGAGGCCTCGGCCTGGATCGCCAGCGCCCCCGACGCCGGTGCGCGACGTTCGGCGACCCTGCTCGACTACCTGCAACACGAACTGTTCGATGCCCTGGCGCCCGAACTGGCCGAAGCCTGGCGCGTGCTGGTGCATCTGCCCCGCTTCAATGCCGACCTCTGCGAGCACCTGTTCGGTGCGGGGGAGGGCGCCCAGTGGATGCGAACCCTGCAGGAACTCGGGTGCTTTATCGAGCCCTGGGAAGACTCCTCGGAATGGCTGCGGGTGTTCGCGCCACTGACCCTGTTGCTGCGCGATGAACCCTGGCCGGCCGGGCGCTCCTGGCATCGCCGGGCCTGTCAGTGGTTCAGTGCCCGGGGCGACTGGCAGGCCGCGGTGGAGCAGGCCCTGGCCGCCGAGGAGTTCGAAGTGGCGGCCAGCCTGTTGCACAACTTCACCTTCGATTACCTGTTCCAGGACCAGAACGTGGCGCTGCTGCTGCGTCTGCACGAGCAGCAGCCGGACGAATTGATGTTCGGCACGCCGCATCTGGTGGGCCTGATCACCACCGCCTTGCTGTTCGCCGGGCGCTTCGACGAGGCGGCCCACAGCATCGAGCAGATGGCCCGTTTCACCCCGCAGCCGTCAGCGGCGGCACAACGGCAACTGGTGGCGCGCTGGCAGGCCCAGCAAGGCTGGTTGCTGCATCTGCAGGGGCAGGCGCAACCTGCGCGTGGGCATTTCCTCGAAGCCTTGCGGGATCTGCCGCCGGCCGCCTGGCCGGCGCGGTTGTTCTGTCTGTCCGGGCTGACCCAGCAGGCGCTGCTCGAGGGTGAGCTGGAGCAGGCCCACGCCTTGAGTCGCGAGGCGCTGTGCCTGGCGCGGGCACAAGGTTCGCTGCTGTTCGAGGCGCTGCTGGAGCTGGACCATGCACAGTTGCTGGAGCAACGGGGAGCCTTGCACCGCAGCGAGAGCCTGCTGGACAACATGCATGCCTTGTTATCCGCCAAGCGCTACCTGGCGGGACCGTTGCTGGGGCGTATCGCCTTGCGCCGGGGACGGATCGCCCTGCGCCAGGGCCGCGATCAACAGGCCGCCGAACATTTCCAGACGGGCCTGGACGAGTGCCTGCGCAGCCAGGACAAACGGGCCTTGTACGGGTTTCTCGGACTGGCCCTGCTGGATGCCAACCACGGCGACTACGCCCAGGCGTTTGTCCGCTTGCGCGATGCCGAACGGTTGATGCAGCAACGGCATATTCCGGATGTGGTGTATCGCGCGGTGCTGCTGATGGTCAGCTGCCATTTCTGGTTGCAACAGGGGCGGCCGGAGCTGGCGGAGGAGGCGCTGACCCGGGTGCTGCGTCACTACCGTGGCGCGAACGGGGTACAGGCGCCGCCGGCGACGCTGGAGCTGATTCCGCGACTTGAATACCTGTTGGTGCTGGCGCAGGTCTATCTGCACAAGGCCCAGGCCCCGCTGGAAGCGCTGGCGCCCTTGCTCGAGCAGGCTCAGCGTCGGGGCATGCAGGGGATGGAAACGGAGTTGCGTCTGGCGCTGGCGGAAGTGGCCTTCCTGCTGGGGCGTAGCGCGCTGGCCAAGAGTCATCTGGAGGAGGGGCTGGCGCTGGTCAGCCGCTGCAACCTGCAACAGGCCTTGCGTGAGTTGCGTTTGCGCCAGCCGGAGATGCTGGCGAGCCTGGGCTTTGAAGAAGCGCTGATGGCCACGGGAGACAATCCCTTGAGCCAGCGTGAACTGGAAGTGCTCAAGCTGATTGCCCTGGGCAGTTCCAATCTGCAGATCGCCGACCAGCTGTTCATCTCGCTGCACACGGTGAAAACCCATGCGCGGCGGATCCACAGCAAACTGGGGGTGGAGCGGCGGACCCAGGCGGTGGCCAAGGCCAAGGCCTTGGGGCTGATGGGGTAGTGCCTCTGGCCAAGGACGGCATTTTCAGCCCTGCGGCTGATAACCCATCCGCCAACTCACCGCCTGGCTCGCCGCCAGCAACCGCTTGGCCGCCGGGCCGTCTTCATCGGCGTGGAACAGCGACGTCGGCCCCACCACCGTGAGCACCGCCACCACCTGTCCCAGGGCATTGAACACCGGCGCCGACAAGGCATCGACCCCGGGCATCAGCAAGCCATGGACGAAATGCAGCCCGCGTCGGCGGATCCGTTCGCAGGTCGCGGTGTAGGCCGCGGCATCGGCCAGCGGGTGAGGGTGGCCGGCCTTGAGTTCCGCTTCACGCAGCTCGACCGTTTCCCGATCCGGCAGGAAGGCGTTGAACACCAGCCCCGTGGACGAACTGAGCAACGGCAGCACCGACCCCAACTGCGTCACCACCGTCACCGCGCGTACGGCCGGTTCGATATGCACCACGGTCGCCCCGTGGTTGCCCCACACCGCGAGGAAACAGCTTTCATTCAGGTCGTCGCGCAGCTCCGCCAACGGCATCGCCGCCACATGCAGCACCTCCATGCTGTTCAGCGCCGCCAGGCCGACCCGCAGCGCTTCGCGCCCCAGGCCATAGTGGTTGGTCGCCGCGTTCTGCTCGGCAAAGCCACTGGCGATCAAGGCCTGGAGATAACGGTGGACCTTGCTCGCCGGCATCTGCACATGCTCGGCCAGGCGCGACAGCGAGGTGCTGGGCGACAGCTCGGCCAACGCCTTGAGGATGTCGGTACCCACCTCCGCCGAGCGGACTTTCTGTTTACCGTTGCTGTCGCTGGTAGGACGTGGCTTTTCCATGGAGGCAATGTAATCCCGGGACGAATGGGCGTCTTTATAGCTTGACGGGCACGGTCAATCAAATTACGTTCTGCATAATCAAGTTACGTTATGCATAATTACGTCCCAATAAAAACAAACCGGACCGTGTTGCACGCCCCCTCGAATCAGGCCGGCAGCCCCAGGTCCACTCCCTCCAGGAGGCTCCATGAATCCCGATTCCACGGTGCTGGCCTATCAGTCCGGCTTCGGCAACGAATTCAGCAGCGAGGCCTTGCCCGGCGCGCTGCCGGTCGGCCAGAACTCCCCGCAGAAAGCGCCCTACGGTCTTTATGCCGAACTGTTCTCCGGCACGGCCTTCACCATGACCCGCAGCGAAGCACGGCGCACCTGGATGTACCGCATCCAGCCGTCGGCCCGGCATCCGGCTTTCGCCAAACTGGAGCGGCAACTGGCCGGTGGGTCGCTGGGCCCGATCACACCCAACCGCCTGCGCTGGAACCCGCTGGAGATTCCGAGCGAGCCGACCGACTTCATCGACGGCCTGGTGAACATGGCGGCCAACTCGGCGCCGGAAAAACCGGCCGGCATCAGCATCTACGGCTACCGCGCCAACCGCTCCATGGAGCGGGTGTTCTTCAATGCCGACGGCGAGTGGTTGCTGGTCCCGGAACAGGGGCGGCTGCGGCTCGTCACCGAGCTGGGCGTGCTGGAGATCGAGCCGCTGGAAATCGCCGTATTGCCCCGTGGCCTGAAATTCCGCGTCGAACTGCTCGACCCGCAAGCCCGTGGCTACCTGGCGGAAAACCATGGTGCGCCGCTGCGCCTGCCGGACCTGGGCCCCATCGGCAGCAACGGCCTGGCCAATCCGCGGGATTTCCTCGCCCCGGTCGCCCATTACGAAGACCTGCGGCAACCGACGACCCTGGTGCAGAAGTTCCTCGGCGAGCTCTGGGGTTGCGAGCTCGATCATTCGCCGCTCAACGTGGTCGCCTGGCACGGCAACAATGTGCCGTACAAATACGACCTGCGTCGTTTCAACACCATCGGCACGGTCAGCTTCGATCACCCGGACCCGTCGATCTTCACCGTGCTCACCTCGCCCACCAGCGTGCCCGGCATGGCCAACCTCGACTTCGTGATCTTCCCGCCGCGCTGGATGGTGGCCGAGAACACCTTCCGTCCGCCGTGGTTCCACCGCAATCTGATGAACGAGTTCATGGGCTTGATCCAGGGTGCCTACGACGCCAAGGCCGAAGGTTTCCTGCCCGGCGGCGCGTCGCTGCACAGCTGCATGAGCGCCCATGGCCCGGATGGTGAAACCTGCACCCGGGCGATTGCCGCCGAACTCGCGCCGAGCAAGATCGACAACACCATGGCCTTCATGTTCGAGACCAGCCAGGTGCTGCGCCCGAGCCGCTTCGCCCTCGACTGCCCACAGTTGCAGAACGACTACGATACTTGCTGGGCCACCTTGCCCGTCACCTTCAACCCGAATCGGAGATAACCCATGAGTCAGCCAGCCACCCTTCGCAGTTGGGTTGCGTCCGCCAACGGCCATGCCGATTTCCCGTTGCAGAACCTGCCGCTGGGGGTGTTCAGCCTCCCAGGTTCGGCGCCGCGCAGTGGCGTGGCGATCGGTGAGCAGATCTTCGACCTGGAAGCGGCCCTGGAACTCGGGTTGTTCGAGGGCCAGGCCAAGGCCGCTGTCGAAGCGACCCGTGGCGGTCAGTTGAATGCCTTCTTCGAACTCGGTTCCGCGGCCCGCGTGGCCTTGCGCGCGCGTCTGCTGGAACTGCTCGGCGAAAGCAGCAGCCTGCGCGGCAAGATCGAAGCCCAGGGCGCGAAGCTGCTGCCCCTGGCGGCCGATTGCCAATTGCACCTGCCGGCCAGGATCGGTGACTACACCGATTTCTATGTCGGCATCGAGCATGCGCAGAACGTCGGCAAGCTGTTCCGCCCCGACAACCCGCTGCTGCCCAACTACAAGTACGTGCCCATCGGTTATCACGGCCGGGCCTCGACCGTTCGCCCGTCCGGCAGCGAAGTGCGTCGACCCAAGGGCCAGACCTTGCCCGCCGGGCAAAGCGAGCCGAGCTTCGGTCCCTGCGCGCGACTGGACTACGAACTGGAACTGGGCATCTGGATCGGCCGCGGCAATGCCATGGGCGAGTCGATCGCCATCGGTGACGCCGCCGAGCACATCGCCGGTTTCTGCCTGCTCAACGACTGGTCGGCGCGGGATATCCAGGCCTGGGAATACCAGCCGCTGGGGCCGTTCCTGTCCAAGAGCTTCATTACCAGCGTCTCGCCCTGGGTGGTGACAGCCGAAGCGTTGGAACCGTTCCGCCAGGCACAACCGGCGCGTCCGCAAGGCGATCCGCAACCACTGCCGTACCTGTTCGATACACGCGACCAGCAGGGTGGTGCCTTCGATATCGAACTGGAAGTGCTGTTGCTGACCGAGGCCATGCGCGAGCAGAACCTGCCGGCCCAGCGCCTGACCCTGAGCAACACCCGACACATGTACTGGACCGTGGCGCAACTGGTTGCACACCACAGCGTCAACGGCTGCCAGTTGCAGGCCGGCGACCTGTTCGGTTCGGGCACCTTGTCCGGGCCCGAAGCGGGGCAGTTCGGCAGCCTGCTGGAGATCACCGAGGGCGGCAAGAAACCGGTGGAACTGGCCACGGGCGAGGTGCGCAAGTTCCTCGAGGACGGTGACGAAATCATCCTGCGGGCGCGTTGCCGCCGTGAAGGCTTTGCTTCCATCGGCTTCGGCGAATGCCGGGGCAAGATTGTTCCGGCACGTTGAGAGGAGTGGGCCATGGAGCTTTACACGTATTACCGTTCGACCTCGTCCTACCGCGTGCGGATCGCCCTGGCCCTCAAGGGCCTGGATTACCGCGCGCTGCCGATCAACCTCATCGCCCCGGGCGGCGGTGAACAGCGCCAGCCGGCGTACCTGGCGGTCAACCCGCAAGGACGGGTGCCGGCCTTGCGCACCGACGCGGGAGACGTGCTGACGCAGTCGCCGGCGATCATCGAGTTTCTCGAGGAACGTTATCCACAGGTGCCGCTACTGGCCTCGGACCTGCTGACCCGTGCCCGCGAGCGGGCGGTGGCGGCGGTGATCGGTTGCGATATTCATCCGTTGCACAACTCCGGCACCACCAACCTGCTGCGCCAGTGGGGGCATGACGATGCCCAGGTACTGGAGTGGATCGGCCACTGGGTCAGCCAGGGGCTGGCGGCGGTGGAACAGTTGATTGGCGATACCGGCTATTGCTTTGGCAAGGCGCCGGGGTTGGCGGATGTGTACCTGATTCCGCAGTTGTATGCGGCACAGCGGTTCAAGGTGTCGCTGGAGGTTTACCCGCGTATTCGCCGGGTGGCGGCGCTGGCGGAACAGCATCCTGCGTTCATCAAGGCGCATCCGGCCAATCAGCCGGATACTCCGCTGTAAGGCATATCGCAGAACCTGTAGGAGCTGGCTTGCCAGCGATGACGATGTAACATTCACCATCGCTATCGCTGCGGTGCGGCGTCCCGACAAGCCAGCTCCTACAGTGACCGCGTTGACCGTAGTTGCGAGTCAATGCACCACCGCATTCGGCGGCAATTGCCCCAGCCGCTCGGTCAGCCGCAGCCGCTGGATCGGGTCATCGCAGAGCAGTAGCGCCCGTTCCAGGTCATAGCGCTCGGCCCGTGGACAATCGAGCTGCTGGTAGAGACTGGCGCGGGCCAGGTAGTCGCTGGCATTGGCCTGGCCCAGCTCCAGGACCCGCTCGGCATCCACCAGGGCAGCGAGGAAATCGTCGTTGGTCTGGTGCAATTGCCGCAGGTTGCGCGATAAGCGCTGGAGCATCTGTACGGGTGTAGCGGTGTGCATGTGCTCGGCTTTCAGCAGCGCAGTCGGGCCGTACTGGCGGGTCAGCAACTCGCGGCAGTCGTTGGGATAAAGACGTCGGCCGCCGCACGGATCGAGCAGATGATCGGCCCCCGGCACCCGCAGCAGGAAATGCCCGGGAAAGTTCACCCCCACCAGCGGAATCTCCAGTTGCCGGGCCAGCTCCAGGGCGATCAAAGCCAGTACCAGCGGCTGCCCGCGTCGGCGCTGCAGGACTTTGTCGAGCAGTGCCGCGTGAGGGCGCAACGGGGTGAACTCGTCCTGCTGGAAACCCAGATCGTTCATTCGCCGCAACAGCGGCTGAGCCAACTCGCTGACCGGCAGCATCGGCAGGCCGGCGCTGACCCGTTGTTGCAGGTCGCGGAAGTCACGCAGCACGGACTCGGGTCGAACCTGCGGGTCATGCTCGGCCGCCATCCACAAGGCCGCTTCGAACACTGCGGGCGGGGTGCGTTCCAGGCAGGCGAAAAAGGCTTGGCGGGGGTTCATCAAAATCTCCGGCAGAGTCTCTGTTTTAGCCCCGCGACGGGCTTTCGTCCAGTCTCTTGCACAGGTCTATGGTTATATCGAAAAGCCTGAAAACGCCATGGGCTTATTCCTGCTTGCTTCTGCAAGCTTTCCCACGAGGCCTATAATCGCTATCAGGTAGTAGTCAGGGGGCCTCTCGATGTTCGCTCTCATGCAAAGCACTCGTCTTGAGTCGCTGCACCTCAGCGTCGATCCGGTTTCCGGGTTGAAGGCGGTGATTGCCATTCATAACCGTCGTCTCGGGCCGGCACTGGGAGGCTGTCGCTACCTGGCCTATCCCGACGATGAAAGCGCGATGGTCGATGCCATTCGCCTGGCCCAGGGCATGAGCTACAAGGCCGCGCTCGCGGGGTTGGCGGTAGGCGGCGGCAAGGCGGTGATCATTCGTCCGCCCCATGTGGAAAGCCGCGCCGCCTTGTTCGAAGCCTTCGGCCGTTGCATCGAGCAACTCAATGGACGCTACATCACGGCCATCGATAGCGGTACCTCCACCGCCGATATGGACTGCATTGCCCAATACACCCAGCATGTCACCAGCACCACGAGCGCCGGCGATCCGTCGCCTCACGCGGCCATGGGCGTGTTCGCCGGGATTCGCACCACCGCCATGGCGCGGCTGGGCAGCGACAACCTGGAGGGTTTGCGGGTGGCGGTGCAGGGCCTGGGCAATGTCGGTTATGCCCTGGCCGAGCAGTTGCACGCGGCGGGGGCGGAGTTGCTGGTCAGCGATACCGACCCGGGCAAGGTGCAACTGGCCATGGAACAACTGGGCGCGCACCCGGTCGCCTGTGAAGCCCTGCTCAGTACCCCGTGTGACATTCTTGCCCCTTGCAGCATAGGCAATGTGCTTACCAGCCAGAGTGTGGCGCAACTGCGTTGTGCCGCGGTGGCCGGTTCGGCCAGCACCCAGCTGACGCATATCAGCGTCGCCGACCAGTTGGAAAAGCGCGGCATTCTTTATGCGCCCGACTACGTGATCAGCTCTGGCGGGTTGATCTATGTCGCCCTCAAGCATCAGGGCGAGTCACTGCCGACCATCACCGCCCATCTGTCCCGTATCGGAGCCCGCCTGACCGAGGTCTTCGGTCATGCCCAGGCGGAAAAGCGTTCGCCGGCGCGGGTGGCCGACGAATTGGCGGAGCGTCTACTTTACCGGTAACTCCTTGATAGGGCTTGGAACATTCCCCCAGCTGGCATAAACCAGCTTGATCGGCATGGCGTCAATAAAATGGCTAAATATTTAGCCTTACCGTTTTTTTGTAATATTTGATCTAAATTCTTAACGGATTGTTGACGCTATCACTTTGGTATCATCATAATGCCCGCCATTACTAAGGTGTAAGAGAATCCGGAAAGGGTGATCGACGTCTAAGGTAGGACATGCCGATCGCGCTGTATCTGGTCCTAAGGGAAGAGAACTTGAGTCAGGTCACCCTAGCCATTCGTCATCTGCATGATGAGCAGATCTTGTTGGACAACGGCGGCCTTTATTGGGTAGCTGTGGATCAGGCAAGTGACTCTGCCGCGCTGGCCGTCCAATGCCTGGCCGCGATGCCGGCCAATGCGCGAGCGACCTTGGTGTGCTGCGAGCATTCAAGTCAGGAGCTGGCCAGCAAACTGGCGGCAGATACCGGTCCCGGTCTGCTGAAGCTGTTCGACATCAATAAAGCCGACATCGGCCTGACCCTCAAATCGCTGGTCGGCGAGCTGACCCGTACTGCTCCGGCAGCCGACAGCACCCTTGTCCTGATGCTGCCCGACAGCGCCTGGCAGAGCGACGTCGCGCCGCAGCTGCAGCAATGCTGCCTGTCCCTGAGGCAATGGCTGCGCGCACGCCAATGCAGCCTGTTGGTGATCAGTCATGGCCAGGCGTCTCAACTGCATGACCGCTTGTTGCGGCTCAACGATACGCTCTCCGGGCTCGCTCAGCTCTATCGCCGTGACGGTGGTATTTGCTATCAATTGCACTACTGGCGCAGCGAACTGGGCGTGTGCAGCGGGCAGGAGTTCGAACTCGAGTTGGGCGAGGGCGGTTTTGCGCTGTCGGTCAATGAGCAGGCCAATGAGCAGTTGAGCCACACCGACGACCAGCGTATCTACCTGACCCAGCGTCCGGTGCTTGAGGGCTCGCCGCCCTTATCGGATCAGTGGAGGCTGTTCGAGAGCCGCGAGGATTTGCTCCAGCAAGCCAGCCGCGCGCGGGCTGCCAGCATCATCGTGGCCATCGATAGCAACCGGGATGTCGAAGCGCTGGCCCGTCAGATTCACGCCCTGCGCGAGCGCTGCGGCATCGCGCTGAAGATCATTGTTCGCGAGATGGAGCCCTGCCTGCGTTATCGGGACGAGCGCTTGCTGGTGTCCTGCGGGGCCAACATCACCGTGCCTTATGGGACGACGCTGGCACACTTCTTCAGCATCATCGACAGCGTCCAGGGCCAGACCTGGCGCCGGAGTCGCATCACCGACTTCCAATTGATCTTCGAACGCCTGCGCCCGCCCGCCGAGCGCGGCCTGTTGGCGCCCCGGGAGTTCATCCGCACGTTGGAACGCGTCTACAGCGGCGCCTCTGGCGAAGTCAGCCACCAACTGCTCAAACTGATGCCGCGCGGTGGCCTGGCCATTGAGCAGTACTTGAATCAAATCGGCTTGCGTCGTTTCGGTGACGTCGCCTGCGTGGTCAACGGTGCCTTCTATCTGTTCCTGTTCGCCTGTCGCGCGGACGGGCTGGAACCCGCGTTGGGGAATATCTGCCGGCTGTCCTGGCGCGATCTCTTCAGCGATTTCCAGGCGTTCCCCGGCCTTGAAGCGTTGCCGCGCGAGGACTTCCTCGCGGAAACCTCGCTGCCTCCAACCTTCATTCTGGCAGAAGAGCGCACCGCCGGTAGTTCCGCCGGAGCCGCCGGGCATGGCGCCTATTCGCCGCAACGCACCACACTGCCCATTACGGATCTCTGTTCATGAGTTATTCCGAACTGATCCAGGTGATTGGCCTCAGCTGCCTGCTGACCCTGGCACTGATCATGGTACTGACCCGGCTGGGTCGCCGTTTTCTGGCCGTCGTGCAGGGGCTCCTGCCTCCGCGTTACCTCAAATCCCGTGGCGTGCGTCGTCGCGCCCCTGCCCAAAGCGAGCCCCATGAGCCGGTATGAAGTCATTAACCCGGTGTCGGTGCGTGTCTGGCCGGGCCTGGGTCACTGGAATCTGTATTTCCTCCTCAAATTCGTCCTGCTGTGGGCGGGTTACCTGAACCTGCAGATAGTGCCTAATCTGGTGTTCGCTGCGGCGTTGTTGCTGCCGTTGCCCAATCGTTATCTGCGCATCCTGCGCACCGTCATAGCGATCCCGGTGGGCGTTGCGCTGTTTTATCAGGACACCTGGCTGCCGCCCTTCAGCCGTCTGTTGGACCAGCCGGGTGTGTTGAATTTCAGCGGCGCCTACCTGGTCGAGCTGGTGGGGCGTTTCATCGACTGGAACCTGTGTGCGCTGTTGGCTGTGCTGGCGGTGGCCTATGCCTTCGTCCGTCACTGGCTGCGCCTGACCACCCTGAGCGTGCTGGGTCTGGCCTGGCTGGCCAGTGCCAACGTGCTGTCCCTGCACGCCGGCAGCGAGCCGGTCGCGGCGTCGGCCAGTGGCGCCCCCGTGGCTACGGCGAGCACGGCCGCCCCGGACAGCGCGACACTGGAAGCCTATCTGCAGAAGTTCTATAGCACCGAGGCCGGGCGCAAGGTGGAGTTCAAGCCGGCGACTTCGGCCGTGCAGCCTTTCGATCTGTTGCTGATCAATATCTGTTCCATGGCCTGGGATGATCTGGACGCCGTGGGCCTGCGCGATAACACGCTGTTCCAGCAGATGGACGTGATTTTCGACAACTTCAACTCGGCCACCTCCTATAGCGGCCCGGCGGCTATCCGCCTGTTGCGCGCCAGTTGCGGACAGGTTCCGCACAGCCAGCTCTACGGCACGCCCCCGGAGCAGTGCCTGTTGATGGGTGACCTGAGCAAGCTGGGCTTTGCCAACGAAGTGATGCTCAACCACACGGGGCAGTTCGAAGGCTTCCTTGACGAAGTCCGTGCTCAAGGTTCGTTGCCGGCCCCCGCCGTCAGTACCCGCAAATTGCCGCGTGAACTGGTGGGTTTCGACGGTTCGCCGATCTTGCGTGATGCTCAGGTACTGGACACCTGGTGGAAGCACCGCGAAGACGAAAAGAGCGATCGCGTGGCGCTGTTCTACAACACCACCACGTTGCATGACGGCAACCGTACGCTGACCGCCGATGGCGGCACCAAGAGCAGTGATTACAAACCGCGTGCCCAGGGGCTGATCGACGACCTCAACGGCTTCATCAAACAGCTGGAGCTCAGCGGCCGTCGGGTGGTGGTGGTGATTGTGCCGGAACATGGTGCGGCACTGCATGGCGACCGCATGCAGATATCCGGCATGCGCGAGATACCGAGCCAGTCCATCACCCACGTGCCGGTCGGCATCAAGCTGGTGGGCATGGGGCGCAACCCCGGTGCCGCGCCACTGCACATCACCGAGCCGAGCAGCTTCCTGGCCCTGTCGGAAATCATCAGCCGCCTGTACGGCGCTCAATCCAAGGGGGATGGCCAAGGTCCCGACTGGTCGGCCCTGCTGAGCAACCTGCCGCAGACGGCGGCAGTCTCCGAAAACTCTGGCACCGTGGTCGTTGACTACGGCGGAAAACCCTACATCCGACTCAAGGAGAAAGCAGGATGGCTGCCCTACCCACAGCGCTTCAAGTGAAGGCCAAGGTGCAGTCGCGTGCCGATCGTGCCGATGACATCGCACGCCTGAAGCAGGAGCTTGAGCTGCCCGAACTGGACTACGTGGACATTTCCGCGCAGATCGAATTGCAAAAGGCGCTGCATCGCTGGCCGCTGCTGGTGGAGATGCAGAGCCAGCAACCGGCGGCCCTGCCGGCGGTGCATGAGCGACCTGGAGCGCTGTCTTGACCAGCCTCAGCCTGCGCGGCCTGCGCGGCGGCGTCGGCACCAGCTCGCTGTTGGCGGCCACGGGGCATGCATTGCATAGCCTTGGCGAGCGCGTGCTGCTGGTCGACATGTGCCCGGAGAACCTGCTTCGCCTGCACTTCGGCGTCAGCGTCAGCGAACCTGACGGCTGGGCGCGCGCCATGATCGACGGTGTCGGCTGGAATACCCAGGCCTGGACCGTGGAGCCGGGGCTGGGCGTGTTGCCTTATGGCCGCCTGAAACGGGAAGAGCAGGATCAGATCGAGCAACACCTGCTCAAGGATCCGGAGTTGTGGCGCCGCCGCCAGGCCAGCCTTGCCGAACACTTTGACTGGATCCTGTTCGACGTACCCTTGCGCTTGCCCGGTCATGCGCATGTCGGACCCTGTGCGTTGCGCCTGCGGATTGTCGAGGCGGATGCCGCCTGCCATGTGCTGTTGCAGCAGGAAGAAGCCCTCGGCGGGCATCTGCTGATCAACCGCTTCGACCCGGTCAGCCAATTGCAGCGCGACCTGCTGCTGATCTGGCGCAAACAATATGGGGCCCGCCTGCTGCCACTGAGCGTGCATCAGGATGAAGCCATGCGCGAAGCCTTGGCGTTCAAGAAACCGGTGGGTGCTTATGCCCAAGCCAGCCTGGCTGCCCAGGATGTGTTGAGCCTGGCCACCTGGTGCCTGACCCGACGCCTGGAGCCGGTATGATCGCCCGCGTTTTCCCTTATGCCCACCTGCGTCGGCGCTATGACTGTGCGCCGCCAGTCGCACTGTTGCTGGCGACAATGAATGCCCTGGCGTGGCTGCTGTTGCGCCTGGAGTCGCCGAACTGGCGCGCGGTGCTCGATCAGCCCAGGCGCTGGTATCCGCAACTGAGCGACAAGGCCCCGAGCCTGGGCGACCCGTTGCGCTATGCGGTGCAAAGCCTCTGGCTGGTGCTGGTCCGCCCGGCCAGGTCGCCGGGTTGGACATTGACCACCCCGGCCTGGCTCAAGGCCGTCGGGGCGCTGTACCTGCGGCTGTGGGCCCGGGTCGGCAAGACCCTGGAAGAATTGCCCGTGCGCGCCGAGGCCAGCCAGCAGATTCGCCAGAGCAGTCATTGGTGGAAAGGCCTGGACCGTCGCAACCAACGCCTGGTCAACGCGGCCATCGGCGTCGTCGCCTTCATCTTCACGATGTTGTGCATCACCGAGCCCTTCGGTTACTTCGCCCAGTCGGTGTTCGTCTTGCTGCTATGGGCGCTGGCCATGCTGGTGCGGCGGATTCCGGGACGCTTTCCGACGTTGTTGATGGTGGTGTTGTCGACCATCGTCTCGTGCCGCTACCTGTGGTGGCGCTACACCTCGACCTTGAACTGGAACCAACCGCTGGACCTGGCTTGCGGGATGATCCTGCTGGTGGCCGAAACCTATTCCTGGGTGGTGTTGATCCTCGGGTACATCCAGACTTGCTGGCCCCTGGGCCGCAAGCCGGCGCTGCTGCCGAGCGACACAGGTCTTTGGCCCAGCGTCGACCTGTTGATCCCGACCTACAACGAAGACCTGTCAATCGTGCGGGGTACCGTGTATGCCGCCATGGGCATCGACTGGCCGAGCGACAAGCTGAACATCTACATTCTCGACGACGGCAGACGCGAGAGTTTCCGCCAGTTCGCGGCTGAGGTCGGCGTGGGCTACATCGCTCGCAGCGACAATCGTCACGCCAAGGCCGGTAACCTCAACCATGCGCTGAAGCAGATGAACAGCGAACTGGTCGCCATTTTCGACTGTGACCACATCCCTGTGCGTTCCTTTCTGCAAATGACCACCGGCGGCTTTTTGGAAGATCCGAAGCTGGCGCTGGTGCAGACGCCGCACCATTTCCTGTCACCGGACCCCTTTGAGCGCAACCTGAATGTGTTCCGCGAGCGCCCCAACGAAGGCGAGCTGTTCTATGGGGTGATCCAGGACGGCAACGACATGTGGAACTCGGCGTTTTTCTGCGGTTCATGCGCGGTGCTGCGGCGCACTGCGCTGAACGAGATCGGCGGCTTTGCCGTCGAGACCGTCACCGAGGACGCCCATACGGCGCTACGCCTGCACCGCAACGGTTGGCGTTCGGCCTATGTCAAGGTGCCGCAAGCGGCCGGCCTGGCCACCGAAAGCCTGTCGGCGCACATCGGCCAGCGCATTCGCTGGGCCCGTGGCATGGCGCAGATCTTTCGCACCGACAATCCCTTGCTCGGAAAAGGCCTGACCTTCTTCCAGCGCATCTGCTACGCCAACGCGATGATCCATTTCCTGGCCGGCCTGCCGCGCCTGGTGTTTCTGCTGGCGCCGTTGGCCTTTCTGTTTCTGCATGCCTACATCATCTACGCCCCGGCGCTGATGATCCTGCTGTACGTGCTGCCGCACATGATCCACGCCAGCCTCACCAACTCGCGGATGCAGGGCGACTATCGGCGGACGTTCTGGGGGGAGGTGTACGAGACCGTGCTGGCGTGGTACATCGCGCGTCCCACCACCGTGGCGCTGTTCAACCCCAGGAAGGGCAAGTTCAACGTCACCGCCAAGGGCGGCCTGATGGCGCACAACCAGTTTGACTGGAAAATCGCCCAGCCGTACCTGCTCCTGGCGTCGCTGAACATGGCCGGCCTGGGTTTTGCCATCTGGCGCCTGATCTGTGGGCCCCGCGACGAAATCGTGACCGTTGTGGTGAGCATTCTCTGGGTGGTCTACAACCTGCTGATCATCGGCGGCGCGGTGGCGGTCGCCGCTGAAGCGCGCCAGGTTCGCCAGACCCATCGTGTACACGCCAAGCTGCCTGCCGCTGTGCGTCTTGAAAGTGGCCACGCTTACTCAGGCTTGTTGCAGGACTATTCCGACGGTGGTGCAGGCATCCATCTCGACACCTCGCTGTCGTTGCCGGTGGGCGGGAGAATCTCGCTGATGATGCAGCGCGGCACCCGTGAGTTCCTGTTCCCGGGCTACGTCAGTCGCAGCCACAAGCACTTCATCGGCATCAGCTTCAGTGGCTTCACTGCGCAACAGAAAGTCGACTTCGTGCAGTGCACGTTTGCCCGCGCCGATGCCTGGCTCAACTGGAGCGAGAATGTCACCCCCGATCGCCCGCTGCAGAGCTTTTTCGACATCGTCAAGCTGGGTGGCACCGGTTACTACCGCCTCTATGAATACCTGCCTGCCTGGATCCGCGACATCGCCAGGCCGCCTTTGCGGATGTCGCGCTGGCTGGCCAGTTTCCTGCCGCGCATGCCGGCGGCTGACCCCACTCCCAATTCCCGATCAGTGAGCGCACCATGAGCCGCTACTTCAGCAAATCCCTTGTTGCCAGTCTGGCGCTCCTGGCCGTCGGTTGCGCCCAGGCCGTCACTGCACCTGCACCTGTTGCATCTGCTGCGACTGTTGTGCCTGTTGCACCTGTCGCGGTCAGCAACGTACCGACCTGGAGCAGCGCGTACAGCTTCGAACAGCTGGGCCGTCCCGCCGACAGCCTGTTGCTGGGTATCCACAACAGCGACCAGATCGAATTCAGTTTGCGCCGCGATCGCATCGCCAGTGACGCGAAACTGCAGCTGGAATACACGCCGTCGCCTTCGCTGCTGCCACAGATCTCGCATCTACGTGTGTATCTCAACGATGTGCTGATGAGCGTTGTGCCGATCGCCAAGGAGCAATTGGGTAAGCGAGTCAACCAATCGGTAGCCCTGGACCCGAGTCTGATTTCGGACTTCAACCGTGTGCGCCTGGAGTTCGTCGGCCACTACACCGACATCTGCGAAGACCCGGCCAACAACACGCTTTGGTTGAACGTGGGGCGCGGCAGCCAGATCCAATTGCAGGAGCAGGCACTCACGCTCAAGAACGACCTGGCCTATTTCCCGATGCCGTTCTTCGACATTCGGGGCCAGGACAAGCCGGTCCTCAATCTGGTCTTCGCCGATGCTCCGACCCTGGGCGAGCAGCGTGCAGCCGGTATCCTGGCGTCCTATTTCGGCAGCCAGGCCGCTTGGCGGGGTGCACAGTTCCCCGTTCTGTTCGACCAACTGCCGCCCGCTGATGAGCACCATCGCGCCAAGTCGGCCATTGTCTTCGCCACCAACGATCATCGCCCGTCCTTCCTGGCCGACACCCACAAGTTCCCGGCCGTGGATGCGCCCGTTGTACAGATGATCGACAATCCGCAGGATCCCTACAGCAAGGTGTTGCTGGTGTTGGGGCGCAACGACGATGACCTGGCGGTGGCTGCCCGCGCCCTGGCCTTGGGCGCGGGCGCGTTTCGTGGCGCGAACGTGATCGTCAACAAGGTCGAGCAGCTCAAGCCGCGGGTGCCTTATGACGCGCCGAACTGGATGCGCACGGACCGCTCGGTACGCTTCGCCGAGTTGATCAAGTACCCCGAGCAGCTTCGGACCAACGGTCTGCAGCCACGGCCCGTCACGGTGGACGTGAATCTGCCGCCTGATCTGTTCGTCTGGCGCAACCAAGGGATTCCGCTGCAAACCAAGTTCCGTTATACCCCACCGACGGTCAACGATGAGTCGCGCCTGACCATCAGCCTGAACGACCAGTTCATCACCAGCCTGCCGTTGCAAAGCAAGACCGACAGCCGTCTGGAGGAGCTGCGTCTGGCGGTGTTGTCCAACGAGTCGGCCAACCTCAGCGACAAGCTGCTGGTACCCGCGCTGAAGATTGGCGACCGCAACACCCTGCGTTTTGACTTCAACTTCGCCAGTACCTTTGGCAGTGCCCAGCGCGACCGTTGCCAGACTTCGCTGCCGGTGAACAACCAGGCCGTGATCGATGAAGAGTCGACCATTGACCTGTCCGGCTACTATCACTACATCGCCATGCCCGACCTGCGTGCCTTTGCCCGCAGCGGTTTTCCATACAGCCGCATGGCCGACCTGTCGGAAACCCTGGTGATGGTCCCGGCCCACAGTCGCCCTGTGCAACTGAGTACGATGTTCGAGACCCTTGCCGCCATCTCCGCACGCTCAGGTCTGCCAGCGTTCGGCCTGCGGCTGTCGGACAACTGGGACGACGCCAGGGCAGATGTCGATCTGCTGGTATTCGGCGCCATGGCACCGGGTGTGGGCGATGGTGCCGATGCCAATCTGGTGCTGGACAAGACGCGTGCCTGGCTACTCAAATCGTCCAATGAGCAGAACGGCCAGTCGGCCCGCGCCGGCCAGTTCAGTGATGAACGCGACCTGGGAGCCAACGGCGTCGACGTCAGCGCCCAGGCACCGATCGCCGCCATTGTCGGCTTGCAGTCGCCTTATCACCAACAGCGCAGCATCGTGGCCTTGCTGGCGAGCGACGAGACCGATTACCAACTGCTGCGCGACACCCTGGGCGACTCTGGAAAAATAGACGCCGTCAGCGGTTCCGTGGCGCTGATCCGCAGCAGTGGCGTCGGCAGCAGTTGGGTGGGCCAGCAGTACTTCGTCGGCCACCTTCCGTGGTGGCTGTTGCTTTGGTTCCAATTGTCCGAGCACCCGGTCCTGCTGGCGGCCATCGCCACCATCAGTGTGCTGCTGACGGCGTTCCTGCTGTGGCGTGCACTGCGTTGGGCGGCTCGCCGTCGCCTGGCGGCTCAGGAGTAGTCGGGTGACAGCCTTCCTAGCGCGGGTTTTGGCCGCGATCATGCTGGCGCCTGGCTTTGCCGCTGCCGCGCAGTGCCCTTGGCCAGCCTGGCAGCATTATCGCCAGGCCATGCTCAGTTCGGACGGTCGGGTCATTGACCACGCCTCGGAGCAGTTGATCTCCACGTCTGAAGGGCAGGGCTACGGGCTGTTTTTCGCCCTGCTGGGTAATGACCGCGAAAGCTTTGCCAAGGTGCTGCGCTGGACCCAGGACAACCTGGCCGGCGGAGACCTGAACCGGCAGCTTCCGGCCTGGCTGTGGGGGCGCGACACAGCCGGCCGCTGGCAGGTGCTGGATGGCAACAACGCCACCGACGCCGACTTGTGGATCGCCTATAGCCTGCTGGAAGCCGGGCGTCTTTGGGATCAGCCGAGTTACCTGACATTGGGCCGTAACCTGCTCTGGCGCAGTGCTGCGCAAAGCCTGCGCAAGCTTCCGGGCCTGGGCCTGATGCTGTTGCCCGGCGACGCAGGGTTCGACAGTGCCGAGGGTTGGCGTCTGAATGCCAGCTATCTGCCGCTACCCTTGCTGGCACGCTTCGCCCAGGAAGCGCCGATCTGGGCGGAGCTGGCCAGTAACACCGAGCGTCTGCTGATCGAAAGTTCGTCCAAGGGCCTGGCATCCGACTGGCAACTGTGGAAAGCCGGGCAGGGTTGGGCCGTGGACAGTCAGAAGGGCAGTGTCGGTAGCTATGACGCCATTCGCGTCTACCTCTGGCTGGGCATGCTGGACAAGGATACGCCGGGGCGCGCCAAGTTGATCGAGCACTTCAAACCCATACTGGACCTGATTGCGCGACTGGGCCATGTGCCGGAAAAAGTCGATAGCAGCACCGGCCTCGACAATGGCGCCGGCCCGGTCGGCTTCAGTGCCGCCTTGCTGCCCTTGCTGGCCGCCAGCCGGGACAGTGTGGGTGCCCTCGAGGCCCAGCGCCAACGCCTGCAACAACAGCCGCCCTTGGCGGATGCCTATTACAACCAGTCGCTGATGCTGTTCGGGCAGGGCTGGGACCAGCAACGTTATCGCTTCGATAAAGACGGACGCCTCGTGCCAGACTGGACTGCCGCATGCACAAATTGACCGGTTTCGGGCTGCTGCTGAGCGGCGTTTATGGGGTCGCACTGGGCCAGCCGCTCAGCCCTCCCGAGCAGCAGCAATGGCTGCTGGAGCAAGTCCGCATTGGCGAAGCTCTGTACCGCGAAGACCTGGTGCATGATTCGCTGGCGCGTCTCGAACTGATCGCCCCGGACAATCCGCAGGTGAAAGTCTTCGAAGTCCGCCAGGCATTGCTGCAGAAGAACCTGCCGGAGGCCGAACGCCTAGTCGCCCAACTGCACCAGCAGGCACCAGGCACCGCGGCCTTGCGCCAGGCCGAGAGCTTGCTGAAGATGCACGGCGCCGAGGGGCAGAGGGGCCTGCAGGAGGCGCGTCTGCTGGCCGTCGCCGGCCGTTCCGAAGACGCGATCAAGGCCTATCAGCAACTGTTCGGCGATGACATGCCGGATTTTTCCACGACCCTGGAATACCTGAACGTGCGCAGCGGCATCAAGGCTCAGCGCCCGCAGGTGATCGAGCAGTTACGCGAGTTGGACCGGCAGTATCCCGGTAACGCCTCGCTGCGCCAGAGCTTGGCGAGCCTGCTGTTTGCCGAAAAACGTGATCCCGAGGCGTTGGCTGTCCTGCATCAATTGGCTGGCGATCCGAACGCCAGCAACAACGCTGCCGAACGCGAATACAACTATTGGCTCAAGCAGCCGGTAGGGCGCGAAACCGCGCAGGGCTGGCAGGCTTTTCTGAAGCTTTACCCCTACACCAGCTTGTACGCTGACGCGACCAAACAGTTGCAAGCGCAGCAGCAATACCTGGCGGATCCGGCCTGGCAGGCCGGAGTCAAAGGCAAGGCATTGCTCGAAGCCGGCGACAACGTCGGCGCTGAGGCCAATTTGCGTCGGGCGATCAAGGGGTATCCGCAAGACGCCAGCCTGCTCGGTTCGCTGGGTATTTCGCTGATGCGCCAGAACAAGCACGAAGCGGCCTACAACACGTTCGTCCAGGCCTCGGCCATTGAGCAGGACACCGACTGGATGACCAAATGGCAGGACCTCAAGGCGGCCAACTACCAGTGGATGCTGCTGCAAAAGGGTGATGAAGCCCTTGAGCGAAAGGATTATCCCGTCGCGAAAAAATGGTACCGGCAGGCCGCCAAAGCCAAACCGAACGATCCTGCGCCGCTGATCGGCCTTTCCTATGCGGCCCGGGGCGAACTTGATGACATCAGCGCGGAAGCCCTGTTGATGCAGGCGCGCAAGCTTGATCCGAGTAACGCAAGCGTGGTGCGTGCGCTGGTCCGTCTGTACCAGTCGCAATCAGCGGAAAAGGCCGAGCACTACCTCGACAGCCTGACGCCCAGGGAGCAGCAGGAGTTCCAAAGCGTGCGTCGCGGGCTGGCGCTGGATCGCCTCAATGCGCAGGCCGATGACGCCACCCGGCGCAGCGATTGGGCGCAGGTGGCGGCAGTCTTGAGCAAGGCTCGAGTGCTGGACCCGGACAGTCCCTGGCTGGTGTACCGCTTGGCCAATGCCCAGCGCGAACTGGGCCGCAATGCTGACGCCGATCAAAGCTTCCGCGTGCTGTTGCAACGTCAGGGCCAGAACACCGAGGCGCGCTATGCCCACGGCCTGTTTCTGGCCAATGCCGAGCGTGACGGCGATGCCATGGGCAGTCTGCAACAGATCCCCCGTGCGGCCTGGAGCGACAACATGAACGAGCTGTGGGCGCGTCTGCAGCGTCGCCAGTTGCTCGCGAAGGCCCGGACACTACGCGACAGTGGCCATGAGGCCCAGGCCGAAGCGCAGCTGATGCGCGCGCCTACCCCTGACGACTACCTGACCCTGGCCGACTGGGCCCAGCAGCGTGGCGACCTGGTCCAGGCCGAAAGCCGCTACCGCAAGGTGCTGAGCAGCGAGCCGAAAAATACCGAGGCCCAACTGGGGCTGAGCGAAGTGCTGATCGCCCGTGGTCAGCCGGACGCCGCCAAGGCCAGTCTCATGGCGGTGACTGCGCCGGTACCGGTCGATGCATCGTTCCAGCGCCGCCTGGCCAATGCCTGGGCGTCGCTGGGCGACAAGACGCGTGCGAGCGCGCTGTTCGCGCAGTTGCTCAAGACCCCGCAAAGTGATCCGCTGGTCTATCGGGATGCGGCGCGTCTGCTGTCCCGGGAAGAGCCGGGGCGGGCTCTGGATGACTATGCGCGCAGCATGGGGGCGGCAAGGATGATCGAACCGCAGCAGGCCGAACCGCGCGACAACCGTGCCATGACCTTGGCCAGCCGGGCCAAGGATAGCGATGACTGGATGAAGCGCAGCATCCGCCGCGATGTCGACGAGCTGTACCAACAGCAGAACCCGACGGTGAACCTGTACCATGACTTCGCCTGGCGCACCGACAACAGCTCATCGGGGGTCTCGGACCTGACCACCCAGACCACCATCCTGCGCATCGACGCGCCGCTGGCGCAAGGACAGGGTTTCGTACAGGCCGAAGAGATCAATCTGGATGTCAGCAATTTTTCCAGCACCGATCGGTTCGGCTTGTGCGCGGTGGTCCAGGGTGGCTGTGCCACCGCTTCACAGAGCGTGAACGGCACCCTGCTGGGTATGGGCTGGCACGATGATCGCTGGGCCTTCGACCTTGGCCATACGCCACAAGCGTTCACGGTGTCCAACTGGGTGGGCGGTGTGACCTACAGCGGGGACTGGAGCAGCCTGGGTTACCGCCTCACGGCATCGCGACGACCCCTGACCAACTCACTGGTGTCGTATGCCGGTGCGGTCGATCCGGTCACGGGAACCAAGTGGGGCGGTGTGACAGCCAACGGCTTCACCCTGGGCCTGAGCCATGACGAAGGCGGCAAGGATGGTGTGTGGGCAAGCCTGAGCAGTCATTGGTTGGTGGGGCAGAACGTTGAGACCAACCAGCGGCGCACCGCCATGGGCGGCTATTACTATCGCCTGGTGGACCGTGCCGACGAGCGTATGCGTACGGGTCTGACCCTGCTGTACATGGGCTACGACAAGGACTTGAGCGAACTCACCCTTGGCCAGGGCGGTTACTACAGCCCGCAGCAGTACTACTCGGCCAGCGTGCCGGTGAACTATGCCTGGCGCAACGCGGATTGGTCAGTCTTCCTCGAAAGCGCGGTGGGCTGGTCGTTTGCGAAAATCGACGGTTCTGACCTCTACCCCAAGGCCAACAGCGAAGCCGAACTGCAAAGTCTGCTGGCGCAATCGAATCAGACCCTGGTGAGCGGCCCCACCCTGACCAAGAGTGGCAGTAGCAGCAACGGCATCAACTTCCGTGTCCAGGGCCTGGTGGAGCGCCGCCTGTCCGACAACCTGGTGTTCGGTACCGGTATCACTTGGCAACACAGCGAAGGCTACGCGCCGAGCCGCGCCTTGCTGTACTTGCGCTACACCTTTGACCCTTGGCAAGGCAACCTGCCGCTACCGGTTGAGCCGATCTCGCCTTATGCGGAGATGCGTTAGGCGCTGTACGAAAACTGCCTGCGCGACGATCCGGCTGCGAAAGCCAGCCGGTTTCGACTATTCGTGCGGCTCAGGCTTGTCCAGGTCGGCCAAGGCGGCTGCATTGTTTTTGAAAGCGGCAGCAAAGATTCCCCGGTTTTTCGCCATGAAAATACTGGCTTCTTCTGCCAGCGCCTCGTCCAGCCCCGGAACGTTTTTCACCAGGACCTGGGTCAGCACCTCTGCCAGTTCCAGCATCTGATCATGGGCATCAGCGAGTTTGCGGTCCAAAAACGTAGTCTCCAAATCGCGCGTGCTGCGGTAAAGAATCTCTACAGCCATACGAGGCCTCTCAATGAGTGATATTAGGGTGCCTCACTGGGTGCCACCCCGTGTCACGGTAAGTTTTTGTCAAAACGGCGATTGCCTTCACGATAGTAGTGTTTTGCAATTACTGTATCTATATACAGCAAAGAGCATAAGCGAATCCCCAGGCTTTGGGTAGTGGCTTTTTTTCCTGCTACGATCTTCGGGCGTTTTTCGACAAACCCTCACAAACGTCAATTCGCCTCCATGATGACCAACCCTTTGCGCCTGGCCTTACCTTGCTTGTTGCTGACAGCGGCGTTACTGAGCGGATGCGCCACCGCCTACGGACCGCATGGATTCACCGGTGGTTACACTGAAACCAAAATAGACGACAGTACCTATCGTGTCGTCTTCAATGGCAATGGACAGACCTCGCGCGACAAGGTCTGGTATTACTGGATCTATCGCTGCGCCGAATTGACCACGCAAAACGGTTATGAGTTTTTCATCCCCTCACAGACACAATTGAAGGCCCCGGCGCTGTCGCAAGCCGACACCCCCGCAACCCGGCTGGCTGACCTGCAACCTGGCTCCGACCTGCCGCTGAGCCAGTTGGCGACGCATTCGGTCCCGACCTACATCTATATTCCCGGCGGCACCGTGAAAACGTATTCCGGCAACGGCTTCGTCAAGATGCTGCATAGCCCCGACGGCTACAACGGCATGCTGGTCCTGCGCGCCGCCACCATCCTGGAAATGCTCGATCCCTACATCAAGAGCCAGGGAAATGCCGCCGCCCCCACCGGCAAGGACATCTTCAAGGCTGCGTTTGCGGGTAGCATGGCGCCGCGAACCGCCAACCCGCCCGTGACGATGGACGATCTGAAGCATCTGTTGCCGCCGCCTTGAGCTGATGCGTGAGGCCACGACCCCAGACGAATTTTGCGCACTCATGCGTCCTGCAAAACCGGGTAAGCATTCATCATGAAACCATCGCTCATCAAACAAGCAACCGTCCTGGCTGCCGCCCTGTCGACCTGCTCCTCGGTGTTCGCCATGGAGCCCGAAGCACTGTTCGAACAGGTCTCGCCGAGCATCTGGGTGGTGCTCGCCGCCGATGCCCAGGGCAAGCCGTTTTCGCAGGGGACCGCGGTCGTCGTCGGTCCCGGTCGCCTGGTCACCAATTGCCATGTGCTGGCCAAAGCCAGCAGCTTCAAGGTGCAGCACCTCAATGCCACCTTTGCGGGCACGCTGGAGTTTCCCGATGTGGAACGCGACCTGTGCCAGATCAAGGTCGCCAACCTGGTGGCGCCAGCGGTCAAGATCGCCCCGATCAGCCATTTGCGGGTCGGCCAGAAAGTGTTCGCCATCGGCTCGCCGCGTGGCCTGGAAGAAACCATGAGCGACGGCCTGTTGTCGGCGCTGCGCCTGGACAAGGAGGGCAAGCTGCGCCTCATCCAGAGTTCCGCACCGATTTCCCACGGCTCCAGCGGCGGTGGGCTGTTCAACGATCGCGGCGAGTTGATCGGCCTTACCACGCTGGGCATGGAAGGCAGCTACGCGCAGAACATTTCATTTGCCGTGCCGGCCCAGTGGATACAGGACATCGCCGAGCGCGGCAAAGCCGCCCTGGCGACGCGGGGGAAACCGGCGCCAACGCCGGTTCCCGCACCTGTGCCTGGGCCCGTGTCGACGGCAGAGAAATGGAATGGCTGGATGAGCTGCGGGGCGCGCGCCGACAAGGGTACGAACTTTGCCGCCTATCAGGCCAGGTTCACCATGGAAGTGAACGACGGTGCCGTCAATGCCTACCGCAAGAACGACACTTTTGTGGAAACCTTGACCGGCAACATCGCCCACAACATGCTGGACCTGCACGGCATCGGCTACCGCATCAGCAACCCCAATGTCATCTGGCAATTCAGCTTCAACGGCGAATTCCCGGTCGGCTCCAAGGTGTATACGGGCAAGGGCCACATGTTGCGCGCCGGCACGCCGATCCGAGACTGCGATTTGACCATGACGCATAGCTGAAGGCCGCGCCTCGTCCCTGGCCTTTTTTCTGCATGCAGGGACAATAGTCATCTTCCACCCGCATCATCCGATCAAGCCGAACCAAGGAACCTCTACCGTGAAAATCAATTGGGCCGAGAACCTGCGACGAAACGTGCACCAGGTGGCCGAGTCCCTGGGCAACCTGTTCGTCGAGTCGTTCCATTACCTAGCGCTGTTCGCCATCGGCGGGGTCACCGCCTGGGCGGCGGTGATGGAGTTCCTGACGATGATCGAAGGCGGGCAGCTCAAGATCGACGACATCCTGCTGCTGTTCATCTACCTCGAACTGGGGGCGATGGTGGGGATCTACTTCAAGACCAACCATATGCCCGTGCGCTTCCTGATCTACGTGGCGATCACCGCGCTGACCCGGCTGCTGATCTCCAACGTGTCGCACCACAATCCACCGGACATGGGCGTGGTTTACCTTTCCGGTGCGATCCTGCTGCTGGCGTTCGCGATCCTGGTGGTGCGCTATGCCTCGTCGCAGTTCCCGTCGGTGAAGATCGAGCATCCGCAGCGTAAGATCGGCGAGGGCTCCGGCGAGCATCCGGAAGTGGAGAAGGGTGAGCTGTAGGAGGTAGGAGGTAGGAGCGAGCTTGCTCGCGATGGTAGCCGGGACACCGCGGGGTATCAGGTTTCCCGCGTTATCGTTGACGCCCATCGCGAGCAAGCTCGCTCCTACACCATCATCAGTTCATCCAGACGCCGGCGCGCAAATGCCAGCCATCGTTATGCCGTTCCCAGTGCGGGTGCACATAGCGATAGCCCGGGCGCACCGGCTCCCAATGCCCGTGCATCGCCACATAGCGCCGTCCGTCCCAATGCCAGTAACCCCGCGCCCAGACGAAACCGGGACGATAGGCCGGCTCCACCTCGATCACTTCCTGCGGCGGCGGTTGCGGCGCCACCACTTCCACGTATTGCGGTGCCGGCCGTTCGACCACCACCTGGCGCTCGTGGACCACGCGCTCCTGTACGCAACCGGAAGCCGCCATGACTACCGCTGCAAGTGCTGCGTAACGTAAAAACATGTTGCCTCCTTGGAATGGTCCGCCTACGGCGAACGGATCAGTGCCGTGTTTTCTCACCGGCTACGCTTGTTGTAACAGCATGTATCTGTCCGGATCCTGAACCCGACACAGTCTTTTTAGCCGCAAGAGCCACTTGTCACAGAGCTTAGGCAGGATAGAACTGAATGCATCATTGTCAGCATTGGTACAGCCAGTTCGACAGACACTGGGGACGAAAGGACTGATGCCGCTCTCACCTTTGGAAGCCTCTTGATATGCCAGTACCGGGTGCTGTTCTACGTTGTCTGGGGTTGTCGGTTTGTCTGGTCGCGGGACTTCCCGTCGTTGCTGTGGCGGCGCCTGCCGCGCCCTTGAGTCCGGCCGATTCGGCCTGGCTGCGGCGTGACGGTTTCGACCTGGACGCGGCGAACGTCGCGCGCTTTCGCGCCATGGGCCGCAGTGGCCTGCTGGAGGCGCAACTGAGCGACCGTATTCGTGACACCTTGCCACCGGGTATCGATGCCCAATTGCGGGCGTACCCGATCCTCGCGCAACCGCTGCAGGCCACCTTGCTCGCGTTCAAGCAGCGCCAGGAGCAGCTCCAGTCGATGCCGGACGGCGATGCCAAGGTCGAGGCGAAAAAGTCCCAGCAGCAACAACTCAATGACGCCGCCGACCAGGCTCGGCAAATCACCCTGTTGCGAGCGGTCTACGGCAGCAACCAGCTCAAGGAGCAGATGGTCGGGTTCTGGCTCAATCACTTCAGCGTGTTCGCTGGCAAGGGCGCGGTGCGCCTGATGGCGGCGGACTACGAAGAGCGGGTGATCCGTCCGCATGCCCTGGGCAAGTTCAAGGATCTGCTTCTGGCCACCCTCAAGAGCCCGGCGATGCTGGAGTTTCTCGACAATGCCCAGAACGCCCGGGGCAAGGTCAACGAAAACTACGCCCGCGAATTGATGGAGCTGCACACCCTGGGGGTCGGCTCCGGCTACACCCAGCAGGATGTCCAGCAACTGGCGCTGATCCTCACCGGCGCGGGGGTGATGCCGCTGGACGGCCGGGTGCAGAAGTTCGGCCCGCGGGTGGCGCCGCTGGTGGTGCGCGACGGGATGTTCCAGTTCAACCCCAATCGCCATGACTTCTCCGACAAGGTGCTGTTGGGCGAGCCGATCCAGGGCAGCGGTTTCGATGAGATCACCCGGGCGGTCAACCTGATCACCCGGCAGAAGGCCTGTGCACAGTTCATCTCGCGCAAACTCGCGCAATACTTTGTCGCCGACCAACCGCCGCAGTCCCTGGTGGACCGCATGAGCGTGACCTTCCAGCGCAGCGATGGCGACATCGCCCAGGTGCTGCGCACGCTCTTCGAGTCGCCGGAGTTGTTGCAAAGCGCCGGGAAAAAATTCAAGGACCCGACCCAGTTCGTGGTCTCGGCGGTGCGCCTGGCCTACGATGGCAAGCCCATCGCCAATCCCCGGCCGATGCTCAATTGGCTCAATCAGCTGGGTGAGCCGGTGTTCGGTCGCCAGACCCCGGACGGCTGGCCGCTGGACGCCGCCGGCTGGGCCAGTTCGGGGCAGATGTCCAAGCGTTTCGAAATCGCCCGGGCCATCGGCTCGGGCTACAACCGGCTGTTCACTCCGGAAGGCACTGACAAGGCACAGGGCGGTTTTCCCATGATTACCACGCCGCTCTACTACGAAGCCATTGGCCCGCATCTGTCGGCGGCCACCACCGCCGCGCTGAATCAGGCCACGTCGCCCCAGGAATGGAACACCTTTCTGTTGTCCTCACCAGACTTCAACAACCGCTAACGTCGTGCCTCTCAGGAAGGTGCTGTGATGAATCGTCGAGATTTTCTGGTCGCTTCAGCGGTCGCCGCGGCGACCCTGCCGACCTTGTCGTTCTCCGGGAAGCTGTTTGCTGCCCCAGCGTCGGCGCCGCGCTTTCTGATGGTGTTCCTGCGTGGCGGCTACGACTGCAACAACCTGCTGGTGCCCTATGCCAGCGATTTCTACTACGAGTCGCGGCCGAACCTGGCGATCGCCCGGCCCGATCCGCACAACCTCAACAGTGCCATCGCCCTCGACGGTCATTGGGGCCTCAACCCGGTGCTGCGCGATTCGCTCTACCCGTTCTGGCAACGCAAGCAGATCGCGTTCGTGCCCTTTGCCGGTACCGACGACCTGTCGCGCAGCCATTTCGAAACCCAGGACAATATCGAGGCGGGCCTGGCGGGCGACCAGCACGGTCACTATGGCTCGGGCTTTCTCGCCCGCCTGGCCGGCGTCTTGCCCGGCAGTACGCCGATTGCCTTTACCGACGCCTTGCCCCTGAGTTTCCAGGGCGGTCGGGATATTCCCAACCTGTCCTTGCGCGGGGTCTCCAAGCCGGTCTTCGACGAGCGCCAGTCGTCGATCCTCGCCTCGATGTACAAGGGCACCACGCTGGCCGCGCCGGTGTCCGACGGGCTGCAACTGCGCCAGCAAGTGTCGAAGGATCTGCAGGACGAAATGACCAAGGCCGGGCGCGGCGCGCAGACCGCGCAGAATTTCGCCGCCGAGACCCGGCGCATCGCCACCCTGATGCGCGATCAGTATCGGCTCGGTTTCGTCGATGTCGGCGGCTGGGACACCCACGTCAACCAGGGCAGCACCCAGGGCCCGTTGGCCAACAACCTGGCGAACCTGGGGCAGGGACTGGCGGCGTTTGCCGATGCCATGGGCGATCAGTGGAAAGACACCACCGTGGTGGTGGTCTCGGAATTTGGCCGCACCTTTCGCGAGAACGGCGATCGCGGCACCGATCATGGACATGGCACGGTGTACTGGGTGCTGGGCGGCAGCGTGCACGGCGGGCGTATCGCCGGCGAGCAGGTGGCGGTGGCCCCGGGCAGCCTGTTGCAGAACCGCGATTACCCGGTGCTGAACAATTACCGTGATCTGCTGGGCGGCGTGCTGGGGCGCACCTGGGGTTTGTCGGCTGCGCAACTTCAGAGCGTTTTCCCCGGCGCGCGCCCCAATGGGTTGCAGCTGGTTTAGTGACTGCTTAACGAACCGGCAAGGTCAGCACCCGGCCGGTCACTGTGGCCGGGCGCCCCATACGATGGCCGGCGCCACTCCACATCGGTGCGGGGAGGGTCGCCAGCTTGAGACTGTCGCTGTCGGTCATGGCCGTGAGCATCTCCATCGCGCAATGCCCCTGCTCGATGGCGATGCCGAATTGCACGCTCTGGATCAGGCGTTTCAGGCGCCGCGGATCATTGCGCTGCTCGGCGCTGATCATCCGTTTGGCCACCACCCCGTCGGCGTTGGACAGGGTCAGCATGATGTCGCCGTCCAGTCCCTGGAGGCTGAGGTTGACCCGGTATTCGGGCTGGAAAGCGTCGTTGATCAACTGAAAGGGGTTATCCATGTGTGTCACCACTCTGATCGAAACCTGCATTCATTGACTGCTCGCTGGCTGGATTGGTTCGTCAGTTCCGGACCGGCGGCAGGTCGGTGCCCTGACTTCGTGTCGGGGCACAACTAACGGCCTTGATGCTGTGTTGAAAAAAAGTGCAAGGCTTGTGCCGAGTAAACGACCGTTCAGTAGAAGCGCCGTGGATCGGCGTCGATCAGGCTGGCCAGCTTGGTCAGGGCGAAGCGCAGTTCGTCCCGGCTGGTGGGCGACATCAGGACGATCCGCACGCTGCGGGTAGTCCCCAGGCGTTCGGCCTGGAACTGCGTGCCGCTGAGCACCAGCACACCGTTGGCCCGTGCCAGCAGGGTGAATTCATCGCCACTCCAGGGCTCGGGCAAGGTCAGCCACAGGTGGTAGCTGTGGGGCTGGGTAGCGATCTGCAAGCCGCGAAACACTTCGGCGGCGATGGCCTGGCGGGCGGCCGCCTCGTTGCGCTGGATCGCCACCAACTGCGTGTCCAGCCCCTCGCCGAGCATCATGCTCGCCAGTTGCGCGGTCAGCGGCGATGGCATCCAGATACTGCTGCGGACCATGGAGGTCAGGCGCGACAGCAGTTTCGGCGGGCTGTACAGGTAGCCGATGCGCAGGGCCGGCATCACCGACTTCGACAGGCTGGTGAGGTACACCGAACGGTGCGGCGCATAGCTGGACAGCGGCTTGATCGAGGGATCGGTGGCGAGGAAACCGTAGATATCGTCGTCGATGATGATGAAATCGAACTCTTCGGCAATCGCCGCGATCTGTGCCCGGCGCGCCGCTGACATGATCGCCGTGGTCGGGTTCTGGCAGGTGGCGACGCAGATCAGCAACGCCGGTTTTTCCCGCAGGCAGCGCTCGCGCAGGGCTTCGGGAATGATCCCTTGCTCATCCATTTCCACGCCGCCGAGCCGCCGTTCCAGACCATGGGCCAGGGAGATGATGCCCGGGTAGCAGAGCGCTTCGCAGAGCACCAGGTCGCCGCTGTTGCTCAGGGCGCTCAGGGCGACCATCAGGCCATGTTGCGCGCCGGCGGTGATGACCACCTGCTGCCATTGCGCGTCGGGCAGCGACTGGCGCAGCCACTGGGCGCCGGCTTCACGGTGGGCGGGATGGCCGCCGTCGGGGGCGTAGTCCAGGGCACGGGCGAAATCCGCGTCGTTGGCCATGTTCACCAGGGCATCGCGCAACTCGTGTTCCAGGGGCTCGCCGTGGGGCTTGATGATCGACAGGTCGAGCAGGTCGGCCGGCCCCGCCGCCAGCAGCGTCGACGTCGGCTGGCGTGTCGCTGGCGGCACGCCCTGTTCCAGCACATAAGTACCGCGTCCGACTTCACCCTGCACCAGCTTGCGCCGCTGGGCCTCGCTGTAGGCCCGGCTGATGGTGCCCGGCGTGACCTCCAGCGCCTGGGCCAGTTCACGCAGGGTGGGCAGGCGGCTGCCGACCTTCAGCGCACCGCTGGCGATATCCCGTGCCAGCGCATCGGCGATGGAGAGATACACCGGTTGGTTGAAGTCGCTGAGCCGAGGAACCCACATGCGTGATAGCTACCGATCCTGAAGAGAGTGGACGGCAGCTTATCACAGGGTGCGCCAACCTAAATTGATTCTATTGAATCGAATCAATTTTTGCGGTTATATGCACTTAAGTCGATTCAATCGAATCAATGCCTCCCACGCTCAGGTACCGATGCTCATGAGTCACCTCAGAAAGGATTTTTCGTTATCGGCGGTTATCGCCGGCTTCATCGCGGTGGTCATCTCCTATGCCGGCCCGCTGATCATCGTGTTCCAGGCGGCATCCCAGGCCCACCTGTCCAGCGAGCAGGTGTCGTCGTGGATCTGGGCGATCTCCATCGGCAGCGGCGTCACCGGCCTGCTGTTGAGCTGGCGCCTGCGGATTCCGGTGATTACCGCCTGGTCGACGCCCGGCGCGGCGTTGCTGGTCTCGATGTTGCCGACGGTGTCGTTCGCCGAGGCGATCGGGGCCTATGTGGTCGCGTCGTTGATCATCGTGGTCATCGGTTTGTCGGGGGCCTTCGACAAATTGATGAGCCGCCTGCCCAAGGCAATTGCCGCGGCGATGCTGGCGGGGATCCTGTTTCGTTTCGGCGCCGAGCTGTTCACCTCGATCCGCCTGCAACCGGCGCTGGTGTTGTCGATGATCGGCGTCTATCTGGTGTGCAAGCGTTTCTCGCCGCGCTACGCGATCCTTTCGGTGTTGATCGTCGGCTGTGCCTTCGCCGGGGTGATGGGCGAATTGAACCAGGCGGCGATCACCGTGGCGGTGGCGCAGCCGATCTTCACCGCGCCCGAGTGGAGCTGGCACGCGATCATCAATATCGGCCTGCCGCTGGCCCTGGTGACCCTGACCGGCCAGTACGTGCCCGGCATGGCCGTGTTACGCACAGCCGGTTATACCCAGCCGGCGCGGTCGATGATTTCGCTGACGGCTGCCAGCGCGGTGCTGCTGGCGCCGTTCGGGGCTCATGGTCTCAACCTGGCGGCGATCACGGCGGCGATCTGCACCGGTCGCGAGGCCCACGAAAACCGCGACAAGCGCTATGTCGCCGGCATCGCCTGCGGGTTTTTCTACATCCTGATGGGGACTTTCGGCGCGACCCTGGCCTCGGTGTTCGGTGCCTTGCCCAAGGAGCTGATCGCGTCCCTGGCCGGGTTGGCGCTGTTCGGCGCGATCAGTGCCGGCCTCACGGGTGCCATGGCCGAGGAGAAGCAACGGGAAGCGGCGCTGATCACCTTTCTGGTGACCGCTTCGGGCATGAGCTTCCTGGGGCTGGCGGCGGCGTTCTGGGGATTGATCTTCGGCCTGGTGGCGCATTTCGTGCTGAGCTACACCCGCGAGCGCAAGGTGCCGGTGGGACTGCGTGACGCTTGATGCGTGCATGGGGCCGGGCAGGGACGTCCGGCGGTCAAGGCGTTTTCTGGCAAGCCCGCCATGGAGTTTTTCAGGAGATTTGTTGCAAGAAATGACAGTGAGGCGACTCAACCCAATTCCCGACATTAACAGCGCTTTACGGGCTTGTCCGCCTATTTCGTCGGATAATTATTTATCTTTTCAAAGGGCTTGAATTGTTTTTCCAACTGCCCAACTCTGTCATCAAGAGGTCATCTTCAGCACGCTTCCAGGCGTTGCCGCGAGCCTCTTGCAAGCTAGCTGAAATAAGGGAAGAACTATGCAAATCCAAGTCAATAGTGATAACCATATTCAAAGCAGCAACCGACTGAAGGAGTGGGTTCGGTCGAGCGTCGAGAGCGCGCTCGAACGTTATGAAGAACACCTGACACGGGTCGAGGTTCACCTGGCGGACGAGAACGGCGACAAGCCCGGTCCCCACGACTTGCGCTGCCAGATGGAAGCGCGGCCAAAAGGCCATCAACCGATTTCGGTCACCCATAAAGCCGATACCCTGGAACAGGCGATCGATGGCGCGGCCACCCGACTTGAACACGCACTGGAGCATCTGTTCGGCAAACTGCAAGCCAAACGCCCGATCGCCATCAAGGGCGAGCGCCGCGACCTGGGAGACGCACTGCTGGAAGAGGAGTTCGAAGAGAAGGAACGTGTGCGACTGGCCGCTAACGGCTGATTGCCAGCGCTGACCACGACGGGCCTGCATTGCAGGCCCGTTTTCGTTTGGGGCGCCGTTCAAACCGGGCTCAGTTCAGCGGATCTCTTTGCGCATGAGAATTTTTATCATTAATATTGGCATCTTTTCACGCTGACTGGCCGCTGATCGACGGCGGGCTGTTGCTGGGAGTGTTGCGATGAACCTGGCCATGCGCCCCCCCGAGAATCCCGAGGTCGAGGGCAGCGACCGTGCGCACTTCCTGCAAGTGTTCCTGTCTCAACGCTCGCAAATGGAGGCGCTGGTCAGCCGCCGGGTCGGTTGTCGGGCGACGGCGGCGGACCTGGTCCAGGACCTGTTCCTGCGCTTCTGGCGACGGCCGCTGGTGCAGGTGGAAGAACTGAGCACCTACCTGCTGCGCTGCGCCGGCAACATTGCCATCGACCATTTGCGCAGCGAAGGAGCCCGCGTGCGGGTCAATGAAGGCTGGCTGCCCGAGCAGCAGGGTAACCAGAGCTTCGAACCCGAGGTCGCCCTGGAGGCCGGTAACGACCTGCGCCACGTCGAGGCGGCGCTGCGCAGCCTGCCGGAACGCACCCGCCAGATTTTCCTGCTCAACCGTATCCATGGCCGCAAGTACGTCGAGATCGCCAAGGCCATGGGACTCTCGCAAAGCGCCGTGGAAAAACACATGATGCGGGCCCTCGAAGCCTGCAAGGCCAGTCTTCGGGAGCCTTCGGGCAGCCATGGAGCGTCTTCACCCACACGTCTGCCAAGGAAAGCATCGTGACCCATTCTCCCCGTGTTGCCGTGACGCCCACCCAGGAACAGGCCGCGCTGGCCTGGCTTTGCCGCTTGCACGATCAGCCGAGCCGTGGCGACCAGGCGCGGTTCAGTCTCTGGCTGCAAGCCGACCCGGCCCATGTCGAGGCCTACGCCCAGGCCCAGGTGCTCTGGGCATTGAGCGAGGGGCCGGCGAGCAGCCTGGCCCGGGAGGAGGCGGACGTCTTGCAAGGTCTGCTCGAAGCCATGGATCGGCCCAAGCCCGCGACACGCTGGCGCTGGTCGGCGGGCCTGGCGATGGCGGCCTGCCTGCTGCTGGCGGTGTCCATCGGCCTGGGCTTCGAGCCGCGGCGTTGGCTCGACGACCTCGGTGCGGACTATGTTTCGCTGCCGGGGCAGGTGCGTACGGTGACCCTGGCCGATCAATCCGCAGTCACCCTGGACACCGACAGTGCGATCTCGGTGGATTTCAGCGCTGGCGAACGGCATGTGCGGTTACGGCGCGGTTCGGCGTTTTTCCAGGTCACCCATACCGGCGCACCCTTTGTGGTGGACGCCGAAGACGGCGAGGCGCGGGTGCTCGGCACGCAATTCGAAGTGCGCCTGCAACCGGGGGGCGCGCGGGTGACGGTGTTGTCCGGGCGGGTCGGGGTGCGGGCGAGCCCGGGCGCACCGCAACAGATTCTCGCCGCCAACCAGCAAGTGGCTTATGCCGAGGGTTCGGCGCCGCCGCCGCAGCCGGTGGACAGCGACCAGCTGTTGGCCTGGCGGCAGGGTTGGCTGAACTATTCGAAAGTCACCCTGGCCGAGGTGGTGCAGGACCTCGGCCGGTATTACCCGGGGCGGATCCTGGTGCTCAACGACAGCCTGGCGGCGCGGCGGATCAGCGGCAGTTTTCCAAACAAGGACCCACGGGCGGTACTCGATTCGCTGCAAGGGGTGCTGGGGTTCGAACAGCACAGCCTGTTGGGGCGGGTCATCGTGCTGCGCTGACCCTGCAGAAAATATTTTCAAAAAGCATGTGAGGTAAACCTGGAGCCCATTCGTGTAGTGGTTGAAAGTGCGATTCATTCGCATTAAAGGTTCTCTACACACGGGTCACGCATACATGAAGTCCAGGGCAAAATCGGCGGCAGGCAATTCGGTCAAGCGGTGGTTCGGCGCATCGGCGCTGGCGGTTTCGGGGTTGGCCTTGCTGCCCCTGGGCGTGGCCCTGGCGGCCGAGTCCGTGGCGCAGCACAGCGCCCGGTTCACCTTCGCCATCGCCGCCAAGCCGCTGCCCCAGGCCCTGAACGACTTCAGCCGGGTCACCGGCCTGAGCGTGGTCTACACCGACGAAGCCGCCTACGGCCATCAGGCACCGGCGGTCAACGGGCAGATGAGCGCCGAGCAGGCCATGCAGCGGCTGCTGGGCAATTCCGGGCTCACCTTCCGTCGTACCGACGATCACACCCTGGCCCTCGAACCCTTGGCGACCCAGGGTGCGCTGAATCTCGGTGCCACCACCATCAACGCCGACCAGCAGGCCGCCGCCGCCAGCTACCAGCCGCCGCAGGTCACCTCGGTGGCCCGTTCCAGCGCGACGCTGCAGGAAATCCCGCAGACCATCAACGTGGTCTCGGCCCAGGTCCTGCGTGACCAGACGCCGCGCAACCTGGACGACGCCCTGAACAACATCAGCGGCATCACCCAGGCCAACACCCTTGGCAGCACCCAGGACGCGGTGATGATTCGCGGCTTCGGCGACAACCGCAACGGTTCGATCATGCAGGACGGCATGCCGGTGGTGCAGGGCCGGGCGCTGAACGCCACCACCGAGCGGGTCGAGGTGCTCAAGGGCCCGGCCTCCTTGCTGTACGGCATCCAGGACCCGGGCGGGGTGGTCAACCTGGTCAGCAAGAAACCCCAGTTGGAGCAGTACAACGCCGTGACCCTGCGCGGCTCGACCTACGGCTCCGGCAAGAATGGCAGCGGCGGCAGCCTCGACAGCACCGGCGCCCTCGGCGATTCCGGACTGGCCTACCGCATGGTGCTCGACCGCGAAGACGAAGATTACTGGCGCGACTTCGGTGCCCACCGCGAAACCCTGATCGCCCCGTCCCTGGCCTGGTTCGGCGACAGCACCCAGCTGCTGCTGTCCTACGAGCACCGCGAGTTCCTGACCCCGTTCGACCGTGGCACGGCCATCGATCCCCGGACCAACCACCCGCTGGCCATTCCCAAGGATCGCCGGCTCGACGAGCCATTCAACAACATGGAAGGGCGTTCGGACCTGGTCCATTTCGAAGCCGACCACGACCTGAACGACAACTGGAAGGCCCACTTCGGCTACAGCTGGAACCGCGAAACCTACGATGCCAGCCAGGTCCGGGTGGTCTCGGTCAACCCGGCCAAGGGCACTCTGGTGCGCAGCATGGACGGCACCAAAGGCGCGCTGACCAGCGACCGCTTCACCACCGCCAGCCTCGACGGCAAGGTCGATGTGGCCGGCATGCAGCATGACCTGGTGTTCGGTGTCGACGACGAATATCGCAAGATCTACCGCGCCGACCTGATCCGCCAGAACCCGCTGACCACCTTCAGCTACCTGAACCCGGTCTACGACCGCGAAGTGCCGGGATCCACCGTCAGCGCCAAGGACAGCGACCAGACCGACCTGCTGCGCAGCGACTCGGTGTTCGTCCAGGACTCGATCCACCTCAACGACCAGTGGATCCTCGTCGCCGGCGGGCGTTACCAGATGTACGACCAGTACGCGGGCAAGGGCCGGCCCTTCCAGGTCAACACCAACAGCAACGGCGAGAAGTTCGTGCCGCGCGCCGGCCTGGTGTACCGCTACACCGACGAGCTGTCGTTCTATGGCAGCTACACCGAATCCTTCAAGCCCAACTCCACCATCGCCCCGTTGGCGGTGACCAGCACGACCCGCCTGGTACTGGACGGCTCGATCGAGCCGGAACAGTCCAAGGCCTGGGAAATCGGGACCAAGCTGGATATTCCAGGGCGCATCACCGCCACGGCGGCGCTGTTCGATATCCACAAGCGTAACGTGTTGGTGGCCGTCGCCGATGGCCTGACCACCCAGTACAGCGTGGCCGGCCAGGTGCGCTCGCGCGGTTTGGAAGTGGATGCCAGCGGCCAGCTGAGCGACCGCTGGAGCCTGATCGGCAGCTACGCCTACACCGACGCCCAGGTCACCCAGGACGCCAATTACCAGGGCAACCGCCTGCAAAACGTGGCGAAGAACGCCGGCTCCCTGTCGGCGGTCTACGACTTCGGCTCGATCATGGGCGGCGGCGACAAGCTGCGGGCCGGCGCCGGGGCGCGTTACGTCGGCGAGCGCGCCGGAGATGCGGCCAACACCTTCCAACTGCCGGGCTACACCGTGGCCGATGCCTTCGCCACCTACGACACCCGGGTGGAGGGGCAGAAGGTCAAGTTCCAGCTCAACGTGAAGAACCTGTTCAACAAGGTCTACTACAGCTCGGCGGTCAGCCAGCTGTTCGTGTCCATGGGCGATGCCCGTCAGGTGTCGGTGTCCAGCACCCTGGAGTTCTGATGAAAAGATTCAGTGCAGTCCTGTTCGCCCTGACCCTGAGTGCCGCCGCGCTGGCGGCGGCACCCGGGGACGGGCGCCTGTACCATCGCGAGCATCAGGTCACGTTGCCCGGCTCCGGCGACAGCTGGGGCTTCGCCGCCCTGGACCCGACACGGCCTTATCTGTTTCTCGCGCGTCGGGAAAACGGCCTGAGCGTGTTCGACGTGGCGAAACAGCGCCTGGTGAAAACCCTCGATCACTCGGCGGGCGCCAATGCCGTGGTGTTCGTGCCCGAACGCAATCGGGTGTTCGTGCTCAACACCGACGGCAGCCTCGGCGTCGTCGAGCTGTCGAGCCTCAAGCTGCTCAAACGCATTGCCGTGGCCCAGAGCAACCTCAACAGCGCGGTGTATGAGCCGCGCACGGGGCAGGTGATCGTCGTCAGCGGACGGCGGGCGGATCGTTCGACGTTGTTTGTCTTCGACCCGCAACAGGAAAAGATCACCGCCGCCCATGAGCTGGAAGTGAAGAAGATCGACCCGTTGCTGGTCAAGGGCGACGGCAGTTTCTTCCTGCCGATGCGTGACGAGGGCAAGGTGGCGCGGTTCTCGGCCAGCACCTTCGAAGTGCTCGACAGCTGGAGTTTCGACGGTTGCCCCAAGCCCAGCGCCCTGGCCCGGGATGAGCAGGGACAGCGGTTGTTCGTCGCCTGCCGGGGCGAGCAGCCACGGCTGATCGTCGCCGACCTGGAAAGCGGCGCGGTCAAGGCCAGCCTGCCGATCACCCGGGATGTCAATGCCCTGGCCTGGGATGCGACGCGGCGCCGGCTGGTCATCCCCAGCGGGGTGGACGCCAACCTGACGCTGGTCACGCAGACGGACGTCGATCATTACTCGGTGCTGGGCAGCATCAGCACCTTGCCGATGGCCTACAACATGGCGTTCGATCCGGCGAGCGGCAAGGTCTACCTGCCGGCCATGGACTTCACCCAACCGGCCACCGCCAAGGGCGAACCCAAGGCCGATCCGCTGTTTCATGCCGACAGTTTTTCCGTCACTACGCTGACGCCTTGAGCCACAGACCGTGTCCCTGGAAAACGGATCGCCGCGCATGGATTCCAGGGACAGTGTTACCGCATAATTCCCCCTGTTGACTCGCTAAGTACCTTGTTCTTATGTGACTCCTGAGTGATGAGCCGCTGCCGTTGGCAGCGGCTATTGTGTGTTTATTGGTTGAGTTCGAGGCGGAAGATGAATTCGGTACAGGGTTTCATGGGCAAGGGCGTGGCACTGGCATTGTGCGTGTTGCTGGCGGCCTGCTCGAGCAAGGCGCCGCGGCCTCCCGAGCAGCCGGCCAAGGTGGTGGTCCTGCAAGCAGCGCAGTTGCCGCTGCCGCTGCCGCGCTCGGCGTTTTGCGCAGGGCTCGACAGCGTACTGAGCAGCCCGGCACTGGACGGCGCGATGACTTCGCTGGTGGTGCGCGACGCGAACACCGGCAAGCTGGTGTGTGAATTCAATCCGCAAAGCCGACTGATTCCGGCCTCCAGCCTCAAGCTGGTGACCACCGCTGCGGCGATGGAAATCCTCGGTGCCGACTATCGGTTTTCCACGACCCTGCTGAGCACCGGTGTGCAACAAGGCGGGGTGCTGACGGGCGATCTCTACCTGCGCGGCACGGGGGATCCGAGCCTGCGCCTGGAAGACTACCAGGCCCTGGCGGCCGGGCTGGCCCGCAAGGGCATCACACGGATCCGCGGACGGCTGATCTTCGATGACACGGCCTTCGACCACGAGCGGCTGGGGGCCGATTGGTCCAGCAGCGATGAACAGAAGTTTTATTCGGCACAGATTTCCGCGCTGAGCGTGTCGCCGAACGCGGACCTCGATGTCGGCTCGATCCTGGTGAACGTGCGCTCCGCCGGCCCCCGCCAACCGGTGCGGGTCAGCTTCACGCCGGCCAACCACTACATGAACGTAGTCAACCGCGCCAAGACCGGTCGCGGCGGCCCGCTGGTGGTCAGTCGGGGCCATGGCGGCAACCTGTTGCGCATCGACGGCGCGCTGCCCAAGGGCGCGGAGCGCATTGCCCAGGTCAGTGTCTGGGAGCCAACCGGACTGGTGGCCGACCTGTTCAGGACCGCCCTGACCCAGCAGGGTATCGCGGTTGAAGGCGGCAGCCTGCTGGGCGTCGCCACGCCGGCCTCGGCCCAGCCGCTGGTGGAGCACCAGTCCCCGGTCCTTGCGGAGCTGATGCCGCCGCTGCTCAAGCTGTCGAACAACAACATGGCGGAAATCCTGCTCAAGTCCATGGGCCGCAAGACCACCGGGGCGGGCACGGCGGCGGCGGGCGTGGCGGCGGTGAACGGATTCCTGCAGGGGCATGGGGTGTCGCCGGTCGAGTTGCTGCAGTTCGACGGTTCCGGCTTGTCGCGGCGTAACCAGGTGTCGGCCCGGACCCTCAGCGACATGCTGCTGGCGGTGCGCACGCGGCCCTGGTTCCAGTCCTGGTATGAGGCGCTGCCGGTCGCTGGCAATCCCGAGCGGATGATCGGCGGCACCTTGCGCAAACGCCTGCGTGGGACGATGGCGGCCAACAACCTGCATGCCAAGACCGGCAGCATGGGCGGTGTGTCGGCGCTGGCCGGGTATGTCACCAGCCTCAGCGGGCGGCCGCTGGTGTTCGCCATGGTGACCAACAACTACCTGGTGTCGGGGCGGCAGGTCAAAGCGGTGGAGGACCGGGTGGTGACGGCCCTGGCCAACAAGACCGACTGAGGGTCACCCCTGATGGTGAGCAGGATTGCTTGATTTGTGGGAGCCGGCTTGCTGGCGATGAGGCCAGTGAGCCTTGCATCGACCTTCCGGCCGCCATCGCCGGCAAGCCGGCTCCCACAATAAATCTGCGTATCACCGCAAAACATCGTGTTGCCACGACCCCTGTAGGAGCTGGCTTGCCAGCGATGAGGCCCTTGAGCCTTGCGCTGCCCGTTTGGCCGCCATCGCCGGCAAGCCGGCTCCTACAGGGATCGTGTTCGGCCTTAGTGTTCGAAGGCCTGCCGGTATTCGCCAGGCGTTCCTCCCAACACCTGGCGAAAGCGGTTGGTGAAATGGCTGGCACTGGCAAAACCGCAGGCCAGGGCAACTTCCCCGAGGGGTTGCACGCTGCTGCGCAACAGCACCCGTGCCCGCTCCAGCCGCCGTGCCAGCACATACTGATGGGGCGGCAGGCCGAAGCTCTGGCGGAACATCCGCGCAAAGTGATATTCGGACAGCGCGCATAACCCGGCCAATTCGCCCAGGCTCAAGGGCTGGTCCAACCGACCGTCGATGTACTCCACCAACAGGCGCCGCTGGTGCGCCGCCAGCCCCCCTTTCAAGCGCAAGCCCTGGCGCAATCCCACCTGATTGAGCAACGCATGGCCGAGCAGTTCGTGGGCCAGGCTGCTGCTGAGCAGGCGTTCCCCCGGCTCGTCCCAGTTCAGGCCGATCAGTTGGCGAAAGCGCCGGGCCTGCTGCGGGTCGTCAAGAAAGGTGTGCTCCTGCAATTGCAGTTCGCGCGGTTCACGGTCCAGCAGCGTCACGCAGCCGAGAGCGAACTGTTCCGGGCTGAAATACAGATGCGCCAGGCGGATACTGCCGTTGATCACCCAGCCGGACTGGTGTTCGGCGGGCAGGATGCAGAGCTTGTCCGGACCGCCCTTGGTGTCGGGGCGATCGCGGCGAAAGGTCCCGGTGCCGCCGGCGATATAGCAGGACAGGGTGTGATGGCTGGGCGCCTCGTAGTCCTGGGCGTCGTGATGGTTGCTCCACAGGGCCGCCGCCAGGCCGTCGCCGAGATCGGCGCTGTGTTCCAGGCGCGAATTGGGCGAGCGGTTCAGGGCCTGAAAGACTTGCAGGGTATCCAGTGCGGGCATGGTCTGTTCTCCAACGCCTTGCATCCTACTCCGTCGACACCGCCCTGGCAGCCCGGACGCCGACAAAAGCGCAAGTTTTTGCAAGCGCCAGACCGAGCGGCCATCGACACTGAAGCCTGTCTTCGGGAGTCCGCGCCTCATGAACCTGTTTCTATACCTGCTTACCGTGTTGATCTGGGGCACCACCTGGATCGCCCTGAAACTGCAACTGGGCGTGGTGGCGATCCCGGTGTCCATCGTCTATCGCTTCGGCCTGGCGGCGTTGGTGCTGTTCGTCATGCTGCTGCTCAGCCGCCGCCTGCAACCGATGGGCCGGCGCGGCCACCTGATCTGCCTGGCCCAGGGGCTGTGCCTGTTCTGTCTGAATTTCATGTGTTTCCTCACCGCCAGCCAGTGGGTGCCCAGCGGCCTGGTGGCGGTGGTGTTTTCCACCGCGACCTTGTGGAACGCCCTGAACGCCCGGGTGTTCTTCAAGCAGAAGATTGCCCGCAATGTGTTGATGGGCGGCGCCCTCGGTTTGCTCGGGCTGGGCCTGTTGTTCTGGCCTGAACTGTCCGGGCACACCGCCGGCCCGCACACCGTGTTGGGCCTGGGATTGGCGCTGCTCGGCACGATGTGCTTCTCGGCCGGCAACCTGCTCTCCAGCCTGCAACAGAAGGCCGGGCTCAAGCCGTTGACCACCAACGCCTGGGGCATGCTCTACGGGGCGACGATGCTGGCGACCTACTGCCTGTTCCAGGGCATCCCGTTCGAGATGGAATGGAACACCCGCTACATCGGCTCGCTGCTGTACCTGGTGATTCCGGGGTCGGTGATCGGCTTCACCGCCTACCTGACCCTGGTCGGGCGCATGGGGCCGGAGCGTGCCGCCTATTGCACGGTGCTGTTTCCGCTGGTGGCGCTGAATGTCTCGGCCTATGCCGAAGGCTATCACTGGAGCGCGCCGGCCCTGCTTGGCCTGGTGTCGGTGATGCTGGGCAACGTGCTGGTGTTCCGCAAGCCCGGGACGCCATTGCGGCCGATGTCCGCCAGGGTGGCATCGTCTTGAGTGACACGACACCTGTCGTATTTAGTTAGAACCGTTGCCCGGGGCGGGAGGGCTAGGCTGGGCTTTTTCCAGCCATGAAAAGAGTAACCATGGACGACACCCACCCCCTTTCCGACCCCGGCGTCGAGCTTGAAACCCAATCGCTCATCGATGAGCAGCAACGCTTCGTGCACTCGCGGGAGAGTTGGCGACTCGAGGACATCGGCAATCATCTGTTGTCCGTTTCCACGGCGGCGATGGCGCCGCTGAACGAGGTCGAGCGGCTGACCTATGCCAGCACGTTTCGCTACCTCGGCGAAATGACCCGGGCCGTCGAAGCCGAGAATCGCAAGATCGGCAGCGCCTTCGAGCAGGACGGGCTCAAGCGCCTTCGCGAAGCCTTGCGCGAAAGCACCGGGCGCGACCTGGATCCCGGCAAGACCTACATTCACACCCTGCACATGGAGCTCAAGGACAGCGGTTGGCAAGCCGGCCGACGCAACAAGCGGGCCTACGATCCCGAGGCACCGCTGGCCCATGTCTACAGTCTGTCGCTCTGGCAGGCGGCCTGCCTCAACTTCGGCTTCGGCGACCTGTTCAGCTCCGACCGGGTGCGTGCCAGTTGGATCGACGAGCGCCCCGGCCCCGGGTATCAACGGGGATTCCCGCCCGATGAAATCAGCCAGGTCAGCATGATGCCGATCCACGACTTCGTGAAAATCGCCCGCGATCTGGATCTGGGCCGCGATCTCAAGGCGCGTGTGGACAACGCGCTGGGCGACGGCGGCGTACTGGGCCAGCGTCTGGAGCAGATGGCCCAGGCCGAGATACTGTTCAATCCCTACGAGGCTTATCGCAATGGCGCGTCCACCGGGGTCACCAACGCGCCCTTCATTGTCCTGCGTCATGCCTTATGGGGCGCGCCGCACACCGTGACGGTGAAGGCCGTCTCGATCCGGCTCCCGGACAATGAAGTCGTTGTCATCCTGAAAAAGGTCAACCTCTCCTATCAACTGGGCAAGGCGCTGTTCGGCGAGAGCGACGTGATCTCCAGTTTTCTCGAGCTGCCGTTGTTCACCTTCGCACTCGAGCGCTTCGACGGCATTTTCAGCTACTACCCCAACCGCCTGGGCGGGGCGTTGCGTTATCACCGCGATGAGCCAACGTTCGAGGCCGAGTTCAAGCAGCAGCTCAAGGACGACAATGCGCAAAAGCGCCTCAATTGGTTCCTGGCGCCATTGAGTATCAAGCAGCAGGCCGTGGTGCGCGATATCGTCACCGAGCATCCCCGACCGCAAGGGCTGAACGCAGTGACCAGTGGGCTCTACGATGCTTTCCATTGGGCTTTTCCGGCGCCGGTGCTCGAAGCACTCCAGTGGAATTACCAGGAGCTGACGAGTACGCCCGCGCAGGCGTTGAGCGACTACTACCTGCAACGTGACCGGCAGAACCTCAACGAACTGGCGGTCGAACGCTCGGTGCAGGATTGGCGCGCGTTCATCGAGGGCGCCAGCGCGGTCCTGGATGAAGTGCTGGGCCTGTTGCTGTTGCCGGTTCCGGGAGGGTTGCGCGGCATGGGCCGGGTCGTGCAGATCGCCTTGTTCGGGACCCTGGGCTACAACTTCGTCCAGGGACTGACGGAAGCGGCGAAAGGGCATCCGGAGCAACTGGCCCAGTCGGTCGTCGATATCGGCAATCTGTTGATCAGCGCGGGCCTTCATCGCCACGCGGTGAAATGGTCGATACGCCGTCACCAGGAACTGCGGCGTTGCCTGGGCGCCGTGCACCGGATCCAGGTGGCAGGCGACCATACCCTCTGGGCCTCCCGGCTGGACCGTTATGTCAGCGTGAAAATCGGCCTGCTGCATGGCGAATCGGTCCGGGCATCAGGGGTGATCGAACGGGGGGGCAAGTCATACGGCGAGCTGCTGGTCGATGGCGAACGGCAGGCGTTCGAGCTGGCCTACGACCCGGTCTCCAGGCAACACACCCTGATGCATCCGGACCCTAACGTGTACCGCCCGGCGGTGAACTTCGACCCGGACCTGCGGCGTTGGCAACTGGCGCTGGACAAGGTCGAGCCGCCGAGCATGAGCCAACTGGGCGAGCGCCTGTTGCCCGGTGGACCTTTGACGAATCGCGAGCTCACCCGCTTGAGCCGGATCAGCGGGACCTCCTCACAGACCCTCCAGCAGGTCTGGACGGGCGAGCCGGCGCCGGCCGCGCTGGTCGACAGCGTCAAGCGGCATAACACCGACCGCGCCCTGCAGGCCTTGAGCGCACCGCTGGTGTCGCGGCTGCCGTTGCCCGAGGAAGGCGACCGGGCGCTGTTCTCGGCGCTGACGCAATTGCCGGATTGGCCGGACGATCTGGCCCTGAGTATTCATGACCAGGAGGGCGTGCTGCTGGAGGCCTACGGGAAAAAGGACACCTTGGCCGAACATGGCCAGCGTGTTTCGATACGCCGTCTGGCGGATGGCGGGTATGTGGATGACCGTGCGCCCGCAGCGATCGCCGATCACGATCTGGGGCCGGTGGGCTTGGTTCTCGGGCTATTGCCGAGCGATTCGGCGTTGAGCCGTCCCATGGCGCCCAGCCAGGCGTTTTCGAGCCGGGTGGTGATCCTCAGGCGGCGGGTGGTGGATCGGGTGACTCGTGAGAGGACCCAGCTGTTCGAAGCCCTGAGCCGCTATCCGGGGCGGCTGAAGTCCGAGGGCCCGGAGTTGCAGCCCGGTGTGCGCAAGTTTCTCCCGGTGGCGAGTTCGCCGCGCCCGGCGCTGTTCGACAAGACCCTGACCCTGCATCCGGACCTGTCCCCCGCGCGCGTTGCCGAATGGTGGCGCGGCCAGTCATTGTCGAGCGCCGAACGTGCCGGGTTCCTGACCTCGGGCCTGTTGCCCAAGGGCGCTCGTCATGCGCTCGCGCAAGCGGCCAGGGGCCTGAACCTGGAACAGTCGCTCGATGGCATCTATAACCGCCGGGCCTGGAACGTGTCGACGGATGCCTGGGCGCGTGAAGGCATGGCGGCGCTGCTATGGCAGAAACTGGGGATGACCCTGGAGGTTACCGAGGTTACGCCGGGGCAAGCCGTGACGCCGCTCGCCGTGGACCCGGCGGGCAAGCGGGTCGTGCTGCGCCACCACGGGCAGGGACGCTATGCGGTCTTCGATACGCTCAGCCAATCTGAACGCCCGGTCCTGGCGGGCGATGACAGCTTCTACAAGGCGTTCAACAGCGCGTTGAACCGTAGCGATCAGATCCGGCTGGGGATCAACGATGTGACGGCGGACAATGTCGGGTTATTGCGTCGCGACGCGGGGGACGCCTTGACCGACCGGCGCACCGATGACGGTGATATACGGCCCTGGAACGATTCGGCGGACGCCTACCGGCAACCCTTCGACCTGCCTGCCGAGTTGGAACCTGATCCACTGGGTCTGTATCGCTGGCAGGACAAGGCCTGGTTGCCCCTGGATGACGCGCTGTTCGAGGTCGACCAGCATCCCGTCTTCGACGAATGGGGCATCGAGCATCCGCGCTTGCCCGGGGCTTACCGGCTTGAGCTGGAGCACAACGGCGCCGGTGCCTGGTGGCATGAGCAGGAGCAGCCGCTGGAATGGGAAGGGCTGAAGCTGTTTCGGCGTCTGGGCTCTCGGGCGGCGTTGCAAACCGATGAGCTGGCGCGGCAACTGATGGCGATCTGTGATGTCAGCGAGAACCAGTTGCGCCAGGTTCATGTGACCCATTCGCGGGCGCCGGGTCTGCTGATGGATACGCTGCAGCGGGTGGACAGTCATCTGCGGGTCGGCGACAGCCTCGATCGGCTGGGCACCACCGGCAAGCTCGACCTGGTGCTGAGCCGGGCGCTCGAACAGTTGAACGACCAGGAACGCCTTGAGCTCTTCGGTGAGCGCGAAGAGGATGAGGTGAGCCGTGTGCAGGCGTTGAGCAACGCACTCCGGGAGGACGCCCAGGCACTCAAGGTCCTGCTGGGCAATGCGCTTGACCGCGCCCGGGAGCCCGACAGCGATCCGTCGACCGCGCTGATTCGCCGGCTTTTTCCCGGCCTGCCGGAGCGGGTGGCGCGGGAGATCGTCGAGCAGGCCGATGACGAGCAGATCCGCCAGATGGACAGCGGCAAGCTGCCCCTGGCGCTGGGGCAGGAGGCACGCTGGTGGATTCAGGATGTCCGGCTCGGGCGGGCGCTGGAGGGTTTTCAGGTCGACAGCCTGATCAATGGGGACAACGACCGGCTGGCCTTGCATCTGCTCGAATATTTGCCGGGATGGCCGGCCGACCTGCGCATCGAGATACGCCAGACCTCGGCTACGGGGGTGTTACTCGACAGTCTGGGCAGGGCTGACGCGCCTCGGCGGGCAGTGATCGTCAAGTCCGCCGAGGGCTATGCGCCTGCCGCCGGCCAGGGCAGTGGCCTGCGCCCGGTGAGTCGCCACCTGATTCCCTCGATAGTCGCCGCGTTACCGGAGCCTGCGCGCGGGGCGCTGGTCCCCGGCGGGTTGGCCAGCCAATTGCGGCGAGACCTGGCCGGTGTGGCGGTCGGCGACCGTGGACGGGCGAAACGTTTGCTGGGCATGCGCCCCGAGATCCCCGGCTTCGTGCCGCCCCAGCGTCTTGCCGATGGTCGGGTCGGCTATGAGCTGAGCGGCGGTGAAGGGCGGCACAATCGGCAATTGAAGCGTTTCAGAGGCCTGTATTCGGGCTATTCCTATGCCGAAGCGTCTCGACAGCTGGCGCTTCTGGGCGAGGATTTCGCCAGTCGTGATGGGGTGATCCGTCAACGCGTCCGGGAGTTGGAGGCGCTGAGGGGCGATCTCAGACGGTGGCGCCAGACGAGGTATAACGCTGAATCACGGGCGCATTTGTATCAGTTCGCCAAACGCATCAAGCAGTGTTGGCGCCGGGAAACCTTGCGAGCCCCCGCGCAGGTCAATGGAGAAAACGGTTACCTGCTGAACCTGGACCGCCTGCAGGTCAGTCGCTTTCCGTTGTTTCCCAGAATTGCCGACTTTTCCCATGTCACACGCTTGTCGATGCGCAGTATGAGGGTCGAGGCGCCGGTGTTTCTCGACCAGTTCCTGCGTCAGTTCGTGTCGTTGCAGGAACTGGATATGTCCCACAACCGCCTGTCCGACCTGCCTGTATTGGAAGGCCCGGTGCGTGAGCTGCGCCGGCTGAAGCTGGCGGATAACCGCATTGTCTTTCCCGTGGGCGGTCATCAGCGCCTGGCCGGCATGAGCGAACTGGTTCATCTGGACCTGAGTGACAATCCGCTGGGGCATCCACCGGCTCTCGCCGAACTGCATTTGCTGAGAAGACTGGATCTCAGGAATACCCGGATAGAAACCTTGCCTGGCGGGATCGAGCAGCTGCGCCAACTGACCTTTGCCGACTTGAGCGGTAACCGCATCCGGAACATTTCGTGGCGAGTCTTCAGAGGGTTCGCGGGTGCCAGGGCCGAGCACGTTGAACCGGTATCGGTTGCGCTGAGCAACAACCCGCTTTCAGGCGATACGCGGCGACGCCTTCAATATTTCAAACTGAGTCATCCCAATGCCCGCTTCGGTTTTGATGTGCCTGAACTGAAGGGGCTCGATCTGTGGTTATGGGGCCGTTCCGCCAGCCGCGAGGAGGCGCTTTCGGGTGCCTGGAAGCGTTTGTCCGCTGCTTCGGGGGAGGAGTTCCTGGGTTTTTTCAGCGAGCTGGCAAAGCTTCCCGAACTGTACCTGGAGAGCAAGGATACGATTCGCGAAGACCTGATCGGGCATCTGGAGTACGTCCTCTCCTTGGCGGCACGGGATCCGGAGTTGCGCAACCGGCTATTCGATATCGTCCACTACGGTCGGCTGGGGGACTCGTCTGCCTTCGAGATTTTCCGGCAACTGGAGCTGGAGGCGTTTTATGCGTTCGCGCGCGGCCAGACCGAGGTGAGTGAGACGGAGCTGAGGATCTTCGTTCTGGCTCGGGGGGAGTCGCGCTTTTTCACCTTGCTCAATGAGGTGAACAGACAGAACGTCGAGGATCCGGAGGGACGCTTTCGGGCGTACGCCTTGCAACTCGGCGATCTTCACCTGCCTCCGCTATTTCTTGACGACATGGCGCCGACGGTCACTGAGCTGGGGGCGGTCGAGTCCATGCGCCAGCGCGTCCTGCACGTCGAAGCGGCGCAAGGGCTGGATAACATATTGATGGGCAACCGTCATTGGCAGACGTTCATGAAGAACCGCCATATCAGCGAGCACGACCAGCTGTTTGGCGAGTTCTTCGATTATGAACCTTTGGAAGGCGAGACGACGCAGGACTACAAGAGCCGTGGCGAAGCGTTGCAGGGCGAATACCTGAGGCGGCGTGACAGTTGGTTGCGTACGCTCACGCGCCAGGCATTGCCCAGGCTCTTTCAGGTCAACATCGAGGCCAGGCAGGATTAGCCAGGCCCCGTGGTCGCTCAGCCTTTCCAGGCCTGGGGATTGACCAGGTCGCGCGGGCGCTCGCCGAGCAAGGCGCTGCGCAAGTTGGCCAGCGCCCGGTTGGCCATGGCTTCGCGGGTTTCGTGGGTGGCCGAGCCGATATGCGGCAGGGTCACCGCGTTCTTCAGTTGGAACAACGGCGATTCGGCCAGGGGTTCCTTCTCGTAGACGTCGAGCCCGGCACCGCGAATCGTGCCGTCTTGCAGGGCCTGGATCAGCGCCGGCTCGTCGACCACCGGGCCGCGGGAGATGTTCACCAGGATCGCGTCCGGCTTCATCAGGCCCAGCTCGCGCCGGCTGATCAGGTGGCGGGTCTTGTCGCTCAAGGGCACCACCAGCACCACGAAGTCGGCCTCGGCGAGCAGGGCGTCGAGGCTGCGGAACTGCGCGCCGAGTTGCTGTTCGAGTTCCGGCTTGCGGCTGTTGCCGCTGTAGAGAATCGGCATATTGAAACCGAGATGGCCACGACGAGCCACGGCCGCGCCGATATTGCCCATGCCGACGATACCCAGGGTCTTGCCATGGACATCGCCGCCGAACAGGGCCGGGCTGACGGTGGCCTGCCACTGTCCGGCCTTGGTCCAGGCGTCCAGCTCGGCGACCCGGCGGGCGCTGCTCATCAGCAGGGCGAAGCCCAGGTCGGCGGTGCTTTCGGTGAGCACGTCCGGGGTGTTGGTGAGCATGATCCCGCGTTCGTTGAAATAGGCCAGGTCGTAATTGTCGTAGCCGACCGAGACGCTGGAGACCACTTCGAGCTTGCTGGCATTTTCCAGCTGGGCGCGCCCGAGCTTGCGGCCGACGCCGATCAGCCCGTGGGCATGGGGCAGGGCTTCGTTGAACTGGGCATTGAGATCACCGTGCTTGGGATCCGGGACGATCACCTCGAAATCCTGGCGCAGGTGCTCGACCATGGCAGGGGTGACGCGGCTGAAGGCAAGTACGGTTTTTTTCATCGCAGGGCTCATCGAACGGCGGGAATACCAAGCACGCTATCATTTTTCGCCGGATTTGTGCGGCGGATTCTTAGTTGGCGATACGCACGCTTTTCAATTCATACGCCGCCAACTCGGCCTGATGCGCCGCAAGAATTTCCGGCAAGGTACCGCGCAGGTACTCGACCCAGGTCTTGATCTTCGCATCCAGGTACTGGCGCGACGGGTAGATCGCGTACACGTTCAGCTCCTGCGAACGGTAGCTGGGCATCATTCGCACCAGGCTGCCGTTGCGCAGGCCCTCGATGGCCGCATACACCGGCAACACCCCGACCCCCATGCCGCTGATGATCGCCGCCTTCATCGCATCGGCGGAATTGACCAGGAATGGCGAGGTGGCGATGTTCACCACTTCCTGCCCGTCCGGGCCGTCGAAGGCCCAGCGGTCCAGCGCGATCACCGGGCTCACCAGGCGCAGGCAGGCATGGTTGAGCAGGTCGCTGGGCCGCTGCGCAGTGCCGTTGGCTTTGACGTAGGCCGGCGAGGCACAGACGATGCTGTAGGTGATCCCCAGGCGCTGCGAGACAAAGCCCGAGTCCGGCAACTCGCTGGCGAGCACGATGGACACGTCGTAACCCTCGTCGAGCAGGTCCGGCACCCGGTTGGCCAGGGTCAGGTCGAAGGTCACGTCGGGGTGGGTCTTGCGGTAGCGGGCGATGGCATCGATGACGAAATGCTGGCCGACCCCGGTCATGGAATGCACTTTCAACTGCCCGGCTGGGCGCGCATGGGCGTCGCTGGCCTCGGCTTCGGCTTCCTCGACATAGGCCAGGATCTGCTCGCAGCGCAGCAGGTAGCGCTTGCCGGCCTCGGTCAGGGCGATGCGCCGGGTGGTGCGGTTGAGCAGGCGGGTTTGCAGGTGGGCCTCAAGAGCCGAGACCGCGCGCGAGACGTTGGCCGTCGTGGTATCCAGTTGCACGGCGGCGGCGGTGAAGCTACCGGCTTCGGCCACGCAACTGAAGGCGCGCATGTTTTGCAAAGTGTCCATGGAAGGCTCTCTGGAGTGACGGCAAATTGTGACACGAAGTAACAGGGTGAGGGGCATTCGACCATGGGATTATCGCGTTAACGGTAACAAAGATTCACAGAAACGCCCTCTTATCGCCCTGCGGGCTGCCTCCTAGAATAGCCGCCACCGGTTTCTCCCCACCTCAGGAATTCGCAGCAGTGCCGCGTCGCATCAGCAGAGAGCTGAAGACTCTCAGTGTTTGGGCTTTATCCTTGACCCTCAGCGGCTGCATCGGAACCGGAGGTATTGCCCCACAGGGCCAGACCCTCGCCGCCAACACCCTGCTCACCGACGAAGCGATCCGCAGCGCCGAGCGCGATGCGCACTGGCCGGTCGCCCAGTGGTGGCAGGCCTATGGCGACCGCCAGCTCGACCAGTGGATCGACCGCGCCGTGCAGGGCAGCCCGAGCCTGGCCATGGCCGCCGCCCGCGTGCGTCAGGCCCGGGCCCTGGCGGGGCTGGCCGAGTCGGCCGAATCCGTGCAGATCAAGGGCGACGCTGCGCTCAAACGGCACAACTGGGGCAAGGACCAGTTCTACGGTCCCGGCGAGCTGGCCGGTACCACCACCTGGGACAACAACGCCGCGCTGGGCCTGAGCTATTCCCTCGACCTCTGGGGCCGCGAAAGCAATGCCAGCGAACGGGCCGTGGACCTCGCCCACATGAGCGTCGCCGAAGCGCGCCAGGCCCGGCTCGAATTGCAGAACAGCATCGTGCGCGCCTATATCCAGCTGTCCTTGCACTACGCCCAGCGCGATATCGTCGAAGCCACCCTCAAGCAGCAGATGCAGATTCTCGACCTGGCGCAAAAACGCCTGAACGGTGGCCTCGGCACCCAGTTCGAAGTCAGCCAGGCCGAAACGCCGCTGCCGGAAACCCATCGCCAGATCGACACGTTGGACGAGGAGATCGCCCTGAGCCGCAACCAGTTGGCGGCCCTGGCGGGCGTCGGGCCGGGGGAGGGCGCGCACCTGCAACGGCCGTCGCTGTCCCTGCACACGACCTTGAAACTGCCCTCGGCACTGCCCGCGCAACTGCTCGGCCAGCGTCCGGACGTGGTCGCCAGCCGCTGGCAAGTGGCGGCCCAGGCCCGCGGCATCGATGTCGCCCACGCCGGCTTCTATCCCAACGTCGACCTGGTCGGCAACCTCGGTTATATGGCCACCGGCGGCAGCCTGCTGGGGTTTCTCGCCGGCAAGAAATTCAACTACGGCGTCGGCCCGGCGGTTTCCCTGCCGATCTTCGACGGCGGTCGCCTGCGTGCCGAACTGGGCGAAGCGGCGGCGGGCTATGACATCGCCGTGGCGAAATACAACCAGACCCTGGTCAACGCCCTCAAGGGCATTTCCGACCAGTTGATCCGCCGCGAGTCCCTGGACAAACAGCAGGTGTTTGCCGCCGAGTCCGTGGCCTCGGCGCAGAAAACCTACGATATCGCGATGATCGCCTACCAGCGCGGCCTGACCGACTACCTCAATGTGCTCAATGCCCAGACCCTGCTGTTCCACCAGCAGCAGGTCGAACAGCAGGTCCAGGCTGCGCGGCTGAGTGCCCATGCCGAACTGGTCACCGAACTGGGCGGCGGCCTGGGTGCGGGCAACGACGTGCCGGCCGAGAGCCGCACCGTCGCGAACAAACCTCCAGCCGTGCTGGCCGCCTTCGATCACTGAGAACCGCGTCATGACTCCCTTGCCCGCCCCGGTGCGCTGGCTGTACTCCCTGGAATGGCGTCGCGGCTTCTTCGACTGGGCCCGTAGCGACGGCGTGACCTGGATCTATATCTTCAAGGTTCTGGCCGCCGCCTTCCTCACCCTGTGGCTGGCCATGCGCCTGGAGTTGCCGCAGCCGCGCACCGCGATGATCACCGTGTTCATCGTCATGCAGCCGCAGAGCGGCCATGTGTTCGCCAAGAGCTTCTACCGTTTCCTCGGCACCTTGGCCGGTTCTGCGGTGATGGTCGCGCTGATCGCCCTGTTCGCCCAGTACACCGAACTGTTCCTCGGTGCGCTGGCGATCTGGGTCGGCGTCTGCTCGGCCGGTGCGCAACGCAACCGCAACTTTCGCGCCTACGGTTTCGTGCTCGCCGGCTACACCGCCGCCATGGTCGGGCTGCCGGCCCTGGCGCATCCGGAAGGCGCCTTCATGGCGGCGGTGTGGCGGGTGCTGGAAATCTCCCTGGGGATCGTCTGCTCGACCTTTGTCAGTGCCGCGATCCTCCCGCAGAGTTCCAGTGCGGCCATGCGCAACGCGCTCTACCAGCGCTTCGGGGTGTTTGCCGGCTTTGTCGGCAGCGGCTTGCGTGGCCCGCATGCCAGCGCGGCGTTCGAAACCGCCAACCTCGGTTTCATCGCCCAGGCGGTGGGCCTTGAAAGTTTGCGCAGCGTCACCGTGTTCGAAGACCCGCATATGCGTCGGCGCAATGGGCGTCTGAACCGGCTGAACAGCGAGTTCATGGCCCTGACCACCCGCTTCAACGCACTGCATCAACTGCTTGAACGCCTGCGCAGCCAGAGCCCTGTAGCTGACCGAGTGGCGGTGATCACGGCCATCGAGCCGGGCATCCTGGTCGTGGCCGAACTGCTCGACGGTTTTGCCGGACGGGCGCTGACCGACGCCGATGCAGGGCGCCTGGCCGCCCAGTTGGCGGATTACAAGCAGCGTTTGCCCGAGCGGGTCCGCGACTTGCGCGCGCGCTTCCAGGAGAGCGATCCGGATGAGGCCGACCAGCTGGATTTTCATACCGCCTTCGAACTGCTCTACCGATTTGTCGAAGAACTGCACAGCTATGCCTTGACCCACGCATCCCTGGCCGATCACCGCCACGAGCGTGAACAGTGGGACGAGCCCTTCGTACCGAAAACCAACTGGCTCGCCGCCTCGGCGTCCGGTATCCGTGCCGCGTTCATCCTGATCGTGCTCGGCGGCTACTGGGTGGCGACCGCCTGGCCGAGCGGGGTGACCATGACCCTGGTCTCCGCCGCCACCGTGGGCCTCGCCGCCGCCACGCCGAATCCCAAGCGCATGGCCTTCCAGATGGCCTGCGGCACCCTGCTCGGCGGCGTGATCGGCTTTGTCGAGATGTTCTTCGTGTTTCCCTGGATCGACGGTTTCCCGCTGCTGGCCCTGATGCTCGCCCCGGTGATCGTGTTCGGCGCCTTTCTCGCCTCGCGTCCGCGTTATGTCGGGGTTGGCTTGGGTCTGCTGATCTTCTTCAGCATCGGTTCAGTGCCGGACAACCTGACGGTCTACAACCCCTACACCTTTATCAACGACTACATCGGCATGCTTATCGGCATGCTGGTGTGCGCGGCGGCGGGGGCGATCATCCTGCCACCCAACAGCCGCTGGCTGTGGCGACGGCTGGAACAGGACTTGCGCGAGCAGGTGGTGTTCGCCATCAGCGGCAAGCTCAAGGGCCTGGGGTCGACCTTCGAAAGCGGCACCCGCGACCTGTTGCACCAGGCCTATGGCCTGGCCGCCGGGCAGCCGAAAGTGCAGAGCCAACTGCTGCGCTGGATGTTCGTGGTGCTGGAAGTCGGCCACGCCATCATCGAGCTGCGCAAGGAACAGGCGATTTTGCCGGTGCACCCGGCCTATGCCGAGTCGCAGCCGTGGCGCCAGTCGATCCGGGTCATGGGCCGGGCGCTGGTACGCCTGTTCATCCAGCCCAATGCGAGCAACCTGGAGCGCGCACTGGTGGCGGTGGACCAGGCCATCAGCCGGGTCCAGGCCACCGACGAACCCTTTGCCCGGCACTTCGACACCTCGGCCCTGCGCCGGGTGCAGAGCTACCTGCACTTTATCCGCACCTCGTTGCTGGACCCGCAATCCCCGCTGGCCGACCTGAGACTCTCCCATGCCCCGTGAAATCGCTTTCCACGGCGTCTATATGCCGACCATGACCCTGATGTTCCTGATCGCGGCGGGGCTGGGCTGGGCGCTGGACCGCTTTATCGCCAGCCATGACCTGTACCGCTTCTTCTGGCACCCGGCGCTGCTGCGCCTGAGCCTGTTCTGCTGCTTGTTCGGCGCCTTGGCGCTCACTGTCTACCGTTGAGAACGACCTGATGAAAAAGCTTTTCAGCCTGATCGCCACCTTGCTGGTCCTGGCCCTGGCGATCTGGATCGGCCGGGTGTTGTGGGTCCAGTACATGGAAACCCCCTGGACCCGCGACGGCCGGGTACGCGCCGATATCATCAACGTCGCGGCGGACGTCACCGGTGAAGTGGTGGACGTGCCGGTGCGCGACAACCAGGTGGTGAAGAAGGGCGACCTGCTGATGCAGATCGACCCGGAGCACTACCGCATCGCGGTCAAGCAGGCGCAGTCGCTGGTGGACTCGCGCAAGGCCACTTGGGAAATGCGCAAGCTCAATGCCCATCGCCGCGCCGACCTGGACAGTATGGTGATCTCCAAGGAAAGCCGCGACGACGCCAGCAACACTGCCGACGCGGCCCTGGCCGACTACCAGCAGGCCCAGGCGCAACTGGAGGCGGCGCAACTGAACCTGGCGCGGACCCAGGTGCGGGCGGCGGTGGACGGGTACGTCACCAACCTCAATGTGCATCGCGGTGACTATGCGCGGATCGGCGAGGCGAAGATGGCGGTGGTGGATATGAACTCGTTCTGGGTGTATGGCTTTTTCGAAGAGACCAAGCTGCCGCATTTGAAGGTGGGTGACCCGGCGGAGATGCAACTGATGAGCGGCCAGGTGCTCAAGGGGCATGTGGAGAGTATCTCGCGGGGTATCTATGACCGTGACAACCCGGAGAGCCGTGAGCTGATTGCCGATGTGAACCCGACCTTCAACTGGGTGCGCCTGGCCCAGCGGGTGCCGGTGCGGGTTCATATCGATGAGGTGCCGGACGGGGTGCTGTTGGCGGCGGGGATTACCTGTACGGTGATCGTCAAACCGGCGGGAGCTTGACGATAGCCAAAAGCTTCGCGGCACCGCCGCGAAGGGGCCTCAAGAGCGCTAGATGCTTCGAGGCAAGACAACTCGCTTTCCCTTGAGTGAAACTTCCTAAAAAAATCCCGGGCGCTTGTTTGTGCCTGATTGCGCGACTAGGCTGCATTCCGTCACTGCCAATTCAGTGACCGGGTTTAGCAGCTCGTCGTGTAACTAGGCTCTCAGACATGCACTTGGAGCTTTCTCTACTATGTTCAAGATCACTCCTGATCCATCCGCAACATCCAGCGCCGAAACCATCGATCCCCAAGCCGCCGACCGTGCGTTCGCGCACTACGATCTGGGGCCGCATCACCGCCCGAAATCGCCCCGCGCTTACCCGATGCCTCCTTCCAAAAGCCGCGAAGAGGCCCTCGTCAACGCCTACTCCGTCCTGCAATCGGCAGCGGCCACGGCCTATGAGCACGCCGACAACCAGACCGGTTCCAGCCGTCAGGTCGCCATGGGGATTGTGCATTTGATCGAACTGGCCCGGCGCTGGGTGGATTCGGTGCTGGATGAACAGCCTGACGCCGTCACGAACTGACAACCGATTCCCAACGTTGAAATACAAACCTTGTAGGAGCCAGCTTGCTGGCGATGAGGTCCGTGAGACTTGCATCGCTTGATCGGCCGTCATCGCCAGCAAGCTGGCTCCTACAGGATTTTGGGCATGGCGATATTTTGCGGTGCGACACCCATCTAATGTGGGAGCTGGCTTGCCGGCGATGGCGTCCGCAAGATCGATGCAAGTCTCACGGGCCTCATCGCTGCGATGCGGCGTCCCGACAAGCCAGCTCCTACAGGTTTTGCGGCGTTGCTGGCTGAAGGTTCAGGCGCCGGTGATTTGGTTGACGCTGGTAATTGTGCCGTTCCAGATCATTTCGTAATGAGCGGTTTGAATGATCGATGAGACCGGACGTGGGGTCATCAGCGCCCAGCAGTGATTGCCGGGATGGCGTACGGAGCCGTAGCGTAGCCCGGGGCACTTTTCCCCTTTGATCGCCCTGCCCAACGCGTGAGAGTGGGTGTAGTCATCCGGATCGTAAATGGGGTCTGCCAGGGGGATGAGCGTGGCATCTTTCATCGTCGCATCAATGAAGTGGCAGGAAAGACCCCGGAAAACAAAGCGCTCGTAATTGAGACCCCGCACATTCGACCAGTAGCTGTTCTGGTGATGCCGCACCTCGGCCAGCGCCGTTTCCAGCGTCTCGGCCAGGTACAACACGCCAAAGCTGCCATCGCTGAACCGCGACCCCGCCGGATTGACGTGGGTGAAGGGGGCCGTCGCGTAGGCGCATCCGGGAATACCGAAGGGGATCTCGTCACGCGGGATCAGTTCCAGTCGCCCCAGCTCGTTCTGCAGCCGCGGATTGGTGAGGGCCTGAATCTGGTAAAGCACCTCGAATTCGTCAGCGTCCGCCACGTCATCGAACAACGCAATCGGCGGGAACTTGGAGTTGACCAATCGATAGGCCTGCAAGCGCTCACCGGACAACACGGGCAAATTGCGCGTTGTCACCATTGAGCACCCCGCAGCGCGTCAATCCGCCGAAACGTCTCGTACAGCGAGATCATGTCGCCCTGGGCCATGACTTCCAGCGGGGCACGCCCGTTGAAAAACTCGTTATCGTTGACCATCGCCGGGAAACCATACACGTTCTCGGGATTATCGAAGACAGTGCGCAAGGCCGCGTGGATGTTCAGAACGAAGCTGATCCGTTGTATCTGGTCGGCATCCAGGCCAACGGACCAATCGGGATCACGCTGTTTGGCACGGGTGTAGGTGCTGCGGGAAATACGCAAGATACGACAGGCCTGATCACTCGAGGCCTGCCATTTTTCGAGTATCCCAACGGCCGCCCTCAGACCCGTCACGCCATGCGCTTTGGTCAGTCCTTGGGCGGGTGAGGTGACGGTCATGACCCTATCCTTGAAAATTGATCTGCAGATTCAAAAATATCAATATTGAGTCTGTGGGTCAAACTCGTGCGTTTCCGAGATTTGCAGTGCCACAGGCGGTCCTGTGATCTATCGCAACTGTTCTTCATTGACGGCTGCGGCACGCTCAAATATGATCAACCCGTCGAAGCGACTGACCGGATGAGATTGAGCGCTTCCCAGCGGCGAAAGCCGTAACCGCGCAAGGCGGTTCGCAAGTGGTGTCCGGATCTGCTTTACCGAATCGAAGAAGGCGCCTATGGCGCCTTTTTTCGTATCTGTTCCTAGCGTTTGGTCGCGGTTGGCTGCCGCATGTAGATCTTGCCGCACAGTAACGCAAAGGCCATCGCCCCTTTGAGGCTTGGCCCTCCACCGTCTGCCTCGTGATAGGCACTCTCCACCACCAGGTTCAACTCTTGCCACTGGCGCCTGTCCTGGCCTGCTCGGCGTAACTCAAAGAACACATGGTAAGGCCCGCTCGGGTCATCAATGGTCATGGAAAAACACCAGTTACGCTCGGCCGAGGTTTCCCAGACCTTGGCCTTGGGGTGGCTCAGTCCGAGGAATATCGCCGGCAGCTTTTTCGACAGCCGATAACGGATCGGGCAGAACGTGCGGTGTCGGCGGGCACCGTCAAGAATGATCGGCTCTGCGGCCGGGTGCGTTGCCGCATCATAGCTCCGGGTAAAACAGTGATTGGAGAAGGTGACATGTACACGCAAATCACGCTTGGCCAACTGGCTTGAAATCGTGAAGGTGAAGGGCTCAAGGTGAGCAAAATCGTAAGTCTGACCGCCAATGGCCAGCGCTTGAAAATAGGCGGCCACTTCGGTCTCCGTCCCGGTCAAGCCGCGAGTCTACCCTGCCTTTGAAAATTTCAGCGTAGGCGCAGGATTACATTCTGTTTCACGGAGCCGGGTGGCGGAGTGATGGTTCTAACGCCATTGCGCAAGCTCGGTTCCCACACAAGCAGCACATTGAAGGCCGTATCTCAGGCCTGCTTGAAAGTCTCGTGCAAATACCGCCACAGCACCCGTCCATCCGGCTGTTTTTCAAACACCGCCGTTGATAGCCGATCCGTGTGCGTGCCCGTGTCATCAGCCTGCCATTCGCGATAACGAACGGTGGCACCGGCCTCATACTGCACAATCACTTCAATCTCGCCGAGGGTGATCACACAACCCGGGCGGCGTCCTCTCGCGCCGGCGAACAACTCGCCCACCCCCGACTTGTCCAATTGCCCGCCACTGGGCGTGACCATGGAAAAGGCCTCCGAGAACCGCGCCAGCAACGGCTCCAGCGCGTTGTCCGCTGCGGTCCCGGCAAACCACTGCTCGATGGCCTTGAGGGTGTCGATCACTTCGTTGAGGTACAGCGCTTTATCCGTCATGCGGGTTCTCCTTGTTTGGGGGTTAACAGTGCCAGCACCGCTGGCGTATCGAGGCGGAACACGACCAGCAGCGGCAGCAACGTCAGTGCCGCCGCAATCAGGAAACACTCGCGAAACCCGGCCGGGTTACTGCCGAACAGATCGAGCAGCCCCATCAGCAACGCCGCACCGAAGCAAAAGCTTAGTTGCCGATTGATATTCCACACCGCGCTGGCCTGGCCCATGCGCGGCGGGTCAATGTCGAGAAACGCGCAGTTGTAGGCGCTGCTGCTGCACAGGCTGCCGCCCAGGCCCATCAGCCCATAGGCGATGATCGGCAGCGCTCCGTGGGGATCGACGATCAGCGCCAGCAAGAGGATGCCCAGCGCCTGGGCCAGCATGCCCGCCAGCAGCAAGGGCTTGGGCCCGATACGGTTGAAATAGCGCTTGCCGAACACAATCGCCACGCCTGAAGCGAGTGCCCAGGGCAGCATCAAGGCGCCAGTCTGCGCGGCGCTCGCCCCCAGGCCACGCAGGTAGAGAATGGCCACCAACTGGGTGCCGATAAACACCCCGGGTACGCACAGATAGACCAGCATCGCCAGGCGCAGCAGCGGTATGCGCGCCACTTGGGCGGCGCTCCACAGGCCACGATGACTGAACACTGGCCGCTGGGCCGGGCGCACGTCCGGCTTGAACCACAACCCGGTCAATAGCAGCGGCAGCAATGCCAGCGGTACATTGGCGTAGAAGATCCAACGCCACGAAGCATGATCGACAATCAGCCCGCCCAGCGCCGGCGACAACGCCGGAATCAGCAGAGCTACGAGCATCATCCGCGAGGTCAGCCCGGCGCGTTCGCTCACCGGGTAATTGCGGTAGGCCATGGCCTGTCCGACCGGGATCAGCAAGCCGCCGCCCAGACCCTGCACCAGCCGCCAGCCAATCAGCGTCTCGATGGAGCCCGCTTGGGCCACGCCGACAGAGGCCAGCGCAAACAGCGCCAGCGAAGCCGCGATCAGCCGACGCTCGCCGAGCACCGCCGCCAACCACACACTCAGCGGAATGATCGCCGTCAGCCCGAGCATATAGGCATTCCCGACCCAGGCTAGTTGCGTCACCGTGGCCCGCAGTTCATGGCCGATTTCCGGATAGGCGACATTGGCCACAAACATGTTCACCAGGTCCAGGGAAAACCCCAGCAGGTAGACCAGGGCGACTTTCGCGCGGTAACTCATTGCAGCCTCCATCGATTGAGATGACAGGTTAGGTCGCCGGCAATGCTTGGGAAACCGCGCTTTGACTGCTAGCTTGTCAAAATTATTTTGACAATGGACGCGAGGCCCTATGGTCAGCCTGGATCGTTTCGAGACCTTCAAGACCGTGGTCGAGGCCGGTTCCCTGACCGCCGCCGCCGAGCGGCTGGGGCAGACCCGGGCCGTGGTCAGCTTCACCCTCAAACGCCTGGAAGCCGAACTGGGCGTCACCCTGTTGACGCGCAACACCCGGCGCCTGGCCCTGACCGAGGCCGGCGAACGTTTTTATGGCCGCTGCCTGGGCATGCTCGAACAGGCCCGGCTGGCGATCGAGGAGGCGCGCTCGGAACATACGCAACTGCGCGGCACGCTGCGGATCACCACGACGGTGGAGTATGCGTTGGCGAAGGTGGTGCCGGCGCTGGAGTTGTTTCGTCGGACCCACCCGGAGTTGAAGGTGCATCTGTCGACCTCCTCGACCCATGCCGACCTGATCTCGGAGCGCTTCGACGTGGCGATCCGCCTCGGCCAGGTGTCCGACTCCAATCACCGGGCGACGCAGCTCGCCACCTTCAAGATCTTTGCCGTGGCCTCACCGGGTTTTGTCGCCGGACTACCCGGCGGCGAGCCGCGCACGTTCGCGGCGTTGCAGCAGGTGCAGAGCCTGGTGCATCGGCGCCTGGGGGATCTGGGCCTGACCCACGTGGAGAGCGGTGAACAGTTTTTCTTCCGGCCGGCCGCCGAGCAGTCGCGCATCGTCGCCGACAACTCCTCGGTGCTCCGCGGTTTTGCCCTGGCGGGGCAGGGCGTGGCGATTCTGCCGGATTGGCTGGTGCGCGAAGACCTGGAGAGCGGGCGCCTGTGCCGCTTGCTGAACGACTACCGCTTTGCCGAACAGGGGATTTACGCGCTGTACCCGGACACCCGGCACCTGCCGTTGAAGGTCCGGGTGTTTATCGATTTCATGAAAGACCATGCTTGAGCGGTCAATGCCAGTCGGTCAGGGAAATGGGATATTGAAAACACCGCGTAACCTGTGGGAGCCGGCTTGCCGGCGATGGCGTCCGCATGAGCAGCGCAAGGCTCAGTGGCCTCATCGCTGCGATGCGGC
>NZ_JXDG01000100.1 GCF_000820515.1 Pseudomonas batumici
AATATCTACACCGGTCCCAGCACCGAAGACACCCCGGCACTGATCGAGCCGGCGGCGTTCAGCGACGGGATCGTAATCGTCCAGGTCAACCAGTTGGTTGACGACGTCAGCGAACTGCCCCGGGTGGATATTCCCGCGTCCTGGGTCGACTTCGTGGTGGTGGCCGACAAACCTTTCTATATCGAGCCGCTGTTCACCCGCGACCCGCGCCATATCAAACCGGTGCATGTGCTGATGGCGATGATGGCGATTCGCGGGATCTACGAAAAACACAAGGTGCAGTCCCTCAACCACGGGATCGGTTTCAACACCGCCGCCATCGAGCTGATCCTGCCGACCTACGGTGAGTCCCTCGGCCTGAAGGGCAAGATCTGCCGCAACTGGACGCTCAACCCGCACCCGACCCTGATTCCCGCCATCGAAAGCGGCTGGGTCGAAAGCGTGCATTGCTTCGGCACCGAGCTGGGGATGGAACACTACATCGCGGCCCGCCCGGATGTGTTCTTCACCGGGCGCGACGGCTCGTTGCG
>NZ_JXDG01000101.1 GCF_000820515.1 Pseudomonas batumici
ACCAACCTGTTGGCCCTCAACGCCGCCATCGAAGCTGCCCGTGCCGGTGAGGCCGGTCGTGGTTTTGCGGTGGTGGCCGATGAAGTCCGTGGTCTGGCCCAGCGCACGCAGAAGTCCACCGAGGAAATCGAAGGCCTGGTGGCCGGTCTGCAGAACGGCACCCAGCAAGTCGCCACGGTGATGAACAACAGCCGCGCCCTGACCGACAGCAGCGTCGCCCTGACCCGCAAGGCTGGCACCTCACTGGAAAACATCACCCGCACGGTGTCCAACATCCAGTCGATGAACCAGCAGATCGCCGCGGCCGC
>NZ_JXDG01000102.1 GCF_000820515.1 Pseudomonas batumici
GGGTCGCGGGTTCGAGTCCCGTCCGCTGCGCCATATTCGATGATCTGGACCACTGAACGCCAGGTCATCACAGAAAGCCCGCCTTGTGCGGGCTTTTTGCTGTGTGGGCCTTCGAGAAATCGATGTACTGAAAAAAGATTATTTAAATCAGTGCGTTATGGATTTTTTGTGGCATAATGCGCCCGCACCGAAACGAAAGGGTGATTAGCTCAGCCGGGAGAGCATCTGCCTTACAAGCAGAGGGTCGGCGGTTCGATCCCGTCATCACCCACCATTCGCTTCAACGCTACGCGCAGCGGTAGTTCAGTCGGTTAGAATACCGGCCTGTCACGCCGGGGGTCGCGGGTTCGAGTCC
>NZ_JXDG01000103.1 GCF_000820515.1 Pseudomonas batumici
CTCAATGCCCAGGGCACCCTCAAGGGCGACGGCTCGATCCTGCTCAACACCGGCAGCCTGAACAACGATGGCGGCCAGTTCTCCAGCGTCCAGGGCATGACCCTCAACAGCCTGGGCAGCCTGAGCAACCTGGGCGGCAGCCTCACCAGCGGCGATACCCTCGACCTTACCAGCGGCCAGCTCAACAACGGTGCCGGTGGCAGCCTGTCCAGCGCCAAGGCCCTGACCGCACGGGTCAGCGGCCTCGATCAGCAAGGCGGCAAGCTGTTCAGCAGCAGTAGCCTGAGCCTGGACCTGGGCAGCGGCCAGCTCAACAACCAGAGCGGCCTGATCAACGCCCGCGGCGCCTTGTCGTTGCAGAACCTCAAGGACGTACTGAACAACAGCGGCGAAATCTCCAGCGACCTGGGCTTTACCCTGGCCGCCCACAGCCTGGACAACACCCAGGGCAAGGTCATCAGCCAGCAGGCCTTGCTCCTGCGCATCGACCAGGCGCTGAGCAACGTCAAGGGGCTGGTGACGGCCAACGGCCTGGACGTGCACGCCGCGAGCCTCGACAACGCCAATGGCACCTTCGGCAGCGATGCCGGCCTGGGCCTGACGGTCCTCGGCGCGCTCAGCAACCGCAACGGCGTCCTGTCCAGTGCCGGGCAGACGAGCCTCAAGGCCGCCAGCCTGGATAACACCGGTGGCCAACTGACCGGCGACCTGGGCTTGAGCATCGACCTCAGTGGCGCCCTGGACAACCACGCCGGCAACCTCGGTTCCGGCAAGGCCCTGCGCCTGAGCGCCGCCAGCCTGGACAACCGCGCGGCGGGTAGCCTGCTGGCGGTCGACGGTCCGCTGACCGCGACCATCAGCGGCGCCTTCGACAACCGCGAGCAGGGCAAACTGCGCGCCGGCCAGGCCATCGACCTCGGCACCGGCAGCCTGGATAACCGTGGCGGCAGCCTGGCGGGCAAGGACCGACTGACTCTGCGCAGCGCCTCGGCCGACAACCGTGGCGGTGTGATTCAAGCCGACCAGGACTTGCAACTGCTGGTTGATCAACTGGACAACCGCGACAAGGGCAACCTGATCGGCAAGGCTGCCATCGGCTACGAAGGCACGCGCCTGGACACCAGCGGCGGCCTGCTCAGTGCGGTCGGCCCGGTGAGCCTCAAGGCGCAGGAAGTCGCCAACACCGCGGGTCGTATCGCCAGCCAGGGTGATCTCACCGCCAACATCGACAGCCTGAGTCAGCAGGGCGGGGCATTGGTGGCGCAGGGCAGTTTGCTGCTGAGCGGCAAAACCCTCGACAACCGCAACGGCGGCACGGTCGCCAGCACCCAGGCATTGACCCTCAATGTCGGGCAGATCGACAACCGGGCCGGCGAACTGTCCAGTACCGCCGGCAGCGTCACGGTGAGCGGCCAGAGTCTGAACAACAGCGATGGCGGCAAGCTGCTGACCGAGACCGACCTCGGGCTGACAGTGGCGCAACTGATCAACCAAACCAAGGGGCGAGTGTTCGCCAAAGGCGCTACACGCCTGACCGGCAGCACCTTGGATAACAGCGGCGGCAATGTCTCCGGCCTCAAGGGCCTGGATATCCGCCTCGATGGTGCATTGCTC
>NZ_JXDG01000104.1 GCF_000820515.1 Pseudomonas batumici
AGCGGCGGGCTGGGCAACGACACCCTCAGCGGGGGGGCCGGCAATGACACCCTGCTGGGGGGAGCGGGTAACGACTCCCTCGATGGTGGCGCGGGCAACGACGTGCTGGATGGCGGCACCGGCAACGACACCCTGAGTGGCGGGACCGGCAACAACACCTACCTGTTCGGTCGTGGCGACGGCCAGGATGTGGTAACGATCAGCTATGACACCACGGCCGACAAGCTCAATACTTTGCAGTTCAAGACGGGGGTCGCCCCAAGCGATGTGGTGCTTCGGCAAGTCTATGACAACCAGATGGGAGGCAGTAACGGCGCGCTGGAGCTGAGCATCGCTGGCACCACTGACAAGATCACGATCAGCGGGTTCTTCTATAACGACAGCACGGCCAATCCCTACAATCCGGTGCAGCAAGTGCAATTTGCTGACGGCACTACCTGGGATATGGCCGCCATCACCGCCACGCTGTTTGCGGGTACGGCTGGCGACGACAACATCCGCGGCACATCGGCCGACGATATGTTGAGCGGCGGGCTGGGCAACGACACCCTCAGCGGGGCTGCTGGCAATGACACCCTGCTGGGGGGAGCGGGTAACGACTCCCTCGACGGAGGTGCGGGCAACGATGTGCTGGATGGCGGTACCGGCAACGACACACTGAATGGCGGGACCGGTAACAACACCTACCTGTTCGGTCGCGGTGATGGCCAGGACCAGGTGGTGTACACCTACGACACCACGGTCGGCAAGCTCAATACATTGCAATTCAAGGCGGGTGTCGCGCCAAGCGATGTGATGCTGAAGCAAGTGTACGATCCGAACTTCGGATCTAACGCGGGTTTGGAGTTGAGCATCGCCGGGACCACCGACAAGATCACGATCAGCGGTTTCTTCTATAACGACAGCACGGCCAATCCCTACAACCCGGTCCAGCAGGTGCAATTTGCTGACGGCACCATTTGGAATATGGCCGCTATCACCACCGCACTGCTGGCAGGCATGGCCGACACAACTGGCGACCAAAACATCCGCGGCACGTCGGCCGATGATATGTTGACCGGTGGGCTGGGCAACGACACCCTCAGCGGGGCGGCCGGCAACGATACCCTGCTGGGGGGAGCGGGTAACGACTCCCTCGACGGCGGCGCGGGCAACGACGTGCTGGATGGCGGCATCGGCAACGACACGCTGAATGGCGGGACCGGCAACAACACCTACCTGTTCGGTCGCGGTGATGGCCAGGACCAGGTGGTGTACACCTACGACACCACAGTCGGCAAGCTCAATACCTTGCAGTTCAAGGCGGGGGTCGCACCAAGCGACGTGGTGTTGAAGCAGGTGTACGACCCGAACTTCGGCTCTAACGCGGGCTTGGAGTTGAGCATCGCCGGCACCACCGACAAGATCACGATCAGCGGGTTCTTCTATAACGACAGTACGGCCAATCCCTTCAACCCGGTGCAGCAGGTGCAGTTTGCTGACGGCACCACCTGGGATATGGCCGCCATCACCGCCACGCTTTTTGCAGGCACGGCTGGCGATGACAGCATCCACGGCACATCAGCCGACGATATGTTGAGCGGCGGGCTGGGCAACGACACCCTCAGCGGGGGGGCCGGCAATGACACCCTGCTG
>NZ_JXDG01000106.1 GCF_000820515.1 Pseudomonas batumici
TGCTGGGTTCTGGTGCGTACCAATTGAATCCGCTTACGGGCCAAGTCACGCAGTGCTCGTTCTTGAGGTGGGTGAATGTAGCCGGTAGGCAGGATCCCCAATCGCAGCAGATGGGCCAGGAACGCCGCATCATCCTTATCGTCGGAATGTTTCAAGCCATCGTAGTGTTTCATCGCCACCGGGTTGGCCAGCTTGACGTCGAAACCTGCGGTCTTGAGCCCGTCGACCAGCCAATACCAGTTGTAGGTCGACTCCACCACGACGCCAAGCAGTTCGGTGCGATGCGGCTCAAGCAGTCCGATTATCAGGGCCAACTCATTGGGACAGCGCCGACTGACCAGCACCTGGTCCATTTCGTCGGTAACCACCACAACACTATTGTTCGAATGCAGGTCTATGCCACAGAATT
>NZ_JXDG01000108.1 GCF_000820515.1 Pseudomonas batumici
GCAAATTGCTTGGGTGTTATATGGTCAAGCCTCACGGGCAATTAGTATTGGTTAGCTCAACGCCTCACAGCGCTTACACACCCAACCTATCAACGTCGTAGTCTTCGACGGCCCTTCAGGGAACTCAAGGTTCCAGTGAGATCTCATCTTGAGGCAAGTTTCCCGCTTAGATGCTTTCAGCGGTTATCTTTTCCGAACATAGCTACCCGGCAATGCCACTGGCGTGACAACCGGAACACCAGAGGTTCGTCCACTCCGGTCCTCTCGTACTAGGAGCAGCCCCTCTCAAATCTCAAACGTCCACGGCAGATAGGGACCGAACTGTCTCACGACGTTCTAAACCCAGCTCGCGTACCACTTTAAATGGCGAACAGCCATACCCTTGGGACCGGCTTCAGCCCCAGGATGTGATGAGCCGACATCGAGGTGCCAAACACCGCCGTCGATATGAACTCTTGGGCGGTATCAGCCTGTTATCCCCGGAGTACCTTTTATCCGTTGAGCGATGGCCCTTCCATACAGAACCACCGGATCACTAAGACCTACTTTCGTACCTGCTCGACGTGTCTGTCTCGCAGTCAAGCGCGCTTTTGCCTTTATACTCTACGACCGATTTCCGACCGGTCTGAGCGCACCTTCGTACTCCTCCGTTACTCTTTAGGAGGAGACCGCCCCAGTCAAACTACCCACCATACACTGTCCTCGATCCGGATAACGGACCTGAGTTAGAACCTCAAAGTTGCCAGGGTGGTATTTCAAGGATGGCTCCACGCAGACTGGCGTCCACGCTTCAAAGCCTCCCACCTATCCTACACAAGCAAATTCAAAGTCCAGTGCAAAGCTATAGTAAAGGTTCACGGGGTCTTTCCGTCTAGCCGCGGATACACTGCATCTTCACAGCGATTTCAATTTCACTGAGTCTCGGGTGGAGACAGCGCCGCCATCGTTACGCCATTCGTGCAGGTCGGAACTTACCCGACAAGGAATTTCGCTACCTTAGGACCGTTATAGTTACGGCCGCCGTTTACCGGGGCTTCGATCAAGAGCTTCGCGTTAGCTAACCCCATCAATTAACCTTCCGGCACCGGGCAGGCGTCACACCCTATACGTCCACTTTCGTGTTTGCAGAGTGCTGTGTTTTTAATAAACAGTCGCAGCGGCCTGGTATCTTCGACCGGCATGGGCTTACGGAGCAAGTCCTTCACCCTCACCGGCGCACCTTCTCCCGAAGTTACGGTGCCATTTTGCCTAGTTCCTTCACCCGAGTTCTCTCAAGCGCCTTGGTATTCTCTACCCAACCACCTGTGTCGGTTTGGGGTACGGTTCCTGGTTACCTGAAGCTTAGAAGCTTTTCTTGGAAGCATGGCATCAACCACTTCGCGTCCTAAAGGACACTCGTCATCAGCTCTCGGCCTTAGACTCCCGGATTTACCTAAGAGTCCAGCCTACCACCTTAAACTTGGACAACCAACGCCAAGCTGGCCTAGCCTTCTCCGTCCCTCCATCGCAATAACCAGAAGTACAGGAATATTAACCTGTTTTCCATCGACTACGCTTTTCAGCCTCGCCTTAGGGACCGACTAACCCTGCGTCGATTAACGTTGCGCAGGAAACCTTGGTCTTTCGGCGTGGGTGTTTTTCACACCCATTGTCGTTACTCATGTCAGCATTCGCACTTCTGATACCTCCAGCAAGCTTCTCAACTCACCTTCACAGGCTTACAGAACGCTCCTCTACCGCATCACTTACGTGATACCCGTAGCTTCGGTGCATGGTTTGAGCCCCGTTACATCTTCCGCGCAGGCCGACTCGACTAGTGAGCTATTACGCTTTCTTTAAAGGGTGGCTGCTTCTAAGCCAACCTCCTAGCTGTCTAAGCCTTCCCACATCGTTTCCCACTTAACCATGACTTTGGGACCTTAGCTGACGGTCTGGGTTGTTTCCCTTTTCACGACGGACGTTAGCACCCGCCGTGTGTCTCCCATGCTCGGCACTTGTAGGTATTCGGAGTTTGCATCGGTTTGGTAAGTCGGGATGACCCCCTAGCCGAAACAGTGCTCTACCCCCTACAGTGATACATGAGGCGCTACCTAAATAGCTTTCGAGGAGAACCAGCTATCTCCGAGCTTGATTAGCCTTTCACTCCGATCCACAGGTCATCCGCTAACTTTTCAACGGTAGTCGGTTCGGTCCTCCAGTCAGTGTTACCTAACCTTCAACCTGCCCATGGATAGATCGCCCGGTTTCGGGTCTATACCCAGCGACTAAACGCCCTATTAAGACTCGCTTTCGCTACGCCTCCCCTATTCGGTTAAGCTCGCCACTGAATATAAGTCGCTGACCCATTATACAAAAGGTACGCAGTCAC
>NZ_JXDG01000109.1 GCF_000820515.1 Pseudomonas batumici
GCCATTGGATACCGTCAGGTCGGCGTTGCTGAAGCCGGTCACCGCCTCGCTGAAGGTGAACGTCACCAGAGAGCTTGAGCCGGCGTTCAACGCCGGATTCGCCATCACGATGCTCGCGGTCGGGCGCACGCTGTCGACGTCATAGGCGTTCGAGGCGGTGGTGCCGGAACCGCTGTTGCCGGCGACGTCGGCCACCGTAGTGTTGTCCAGGACGATGTGATTGTTGCTTTGGGTAATCCCCGCCGCCGGCGTCAGGGTCGCGGTCCAGGTGATGTTGTCGCTGGTGCTCAGGCCGCTCAGGGTACCGTTGTCGGTCGTCAGGTCGGCCAGGGTGAAACCGGTCACCGCCTCGCTGAAGGTGATGGTCACCAGGGAGGTGCCGCCGATGCCCAGGTGGTCGGTCGCGACCACGACGGTGGCGGTCGGGCGCTGGGTGTCGATGACGTAGGTGTTCGAGTCGGTGGTGCCGGTGCCGGCATTGCCCGAGCTGGCCCCGTGGACCCCGGTGTTGTCCAGGGTGATGTGGCTGGCGGCGCTG
>NZ_JXDG01000011.1 GCF_000820515.1 Pseudomonas batumici
CCGGTAGTGGACTTTTTCAAGGCGCTGTTCGACTGGTCGCCGCTGGGGCTGATCATCAATAACTGGGGGACGATCGGCGCATTTTTCGAGGGGCTCTGGGACACGCTCAAAGCGGCGACCGCACCGGTAGTGGACTTTCTCAAGGCGGTCTTCGATTGGTCACCGCTAGGGCTGATCATCAATAACTGGGGAGCGATCAGCGCATTTTTCGAGGGGCTCTGGGACACGCTCAAAGCGACGGCCGCACCGGTAGTGGACTTTTTCAAGGTGCTGTTCGACTGGTCGCCGCTGGGGCTGATCATCAATAACTGGAGCGCTATCGGCGCTTACTTCGACACGATCTGGGCAGCCCTGCAAGACCCCGCACAGTTGCTCAAGGACTTCTTCCAAAGGTTGTTCGAGTGGTCTCCGGTCGAGCAGATCGTTGCCAACTGGCAGCCCATCAGCGAAGTCTTTTCTGCCTTGTGGGATGTATTGCGAAGCCTGGCGACACCAGTCATGGACTTTTTCCAGACGATGTTCGACTGGTCGCCGCTGGGGATGATCATCAAGAACTGGGACCCGATTGTCACCTGGTTCGCTGGCTGGTGGAGCAAGTTGCAAACCCTTATCGCGCCGATCAAGGAATTGTTCAGTGGCGGTTTCGGTAACTTTGTCGCCCAGGTCACCGGCAAGGTCGATGGACTGGCGCAGCAACAAGAGGCCACGAATGCCAAGGCGGCCAATGGCGGTGGTTCTTCTTTCTGGAACTGGGGGGACTCCTCGACCAGTACGGACTCCGGTCTGACGAGCAACGCCAACGCCCTGGTCCAGCAAACCGCCGCCAACAACCGCACGCAACTCGAAGGTGGCTTGGTCGTGAGCTTCAAGGATGCACCGCCGGGTCTGCGCGTCGAGCAATCCCAAACCAACCAACCGGGCCTGGACCTGACGCCTCGCGTCGGTTATCGCTCGCTTTCTCTCGGAGGTGCTTATGGCGACTAACTGGCGTGATCGTTTGTTGCCGGCGTCGTTTCGCGGCGTGCCGTTCTGGGTCGACCAGGCGAAAACCCCGGTCGGCCAGAAAGGCCAGTTGCATGAATACCCCCAGCGCGACCAACCGTTCTTCGAAGGCCTCGGCCAGCAGGCGAAGATCCATGATCTGATGGCATTTATTGTCGGCGCCGATTGTCTTGAACAGCGTGACGAACTGCTCAAGGCGCTGGAGGAGGGCAGTGGCGAACTGGTCCACCCGTGGCTAGGACGGATGCAGGTCAAGGTCGGTGCCTGCGACATGACCCAGACCCGCAAGGACGGCGGGCTGGTGACCTTCAACTTGAAGTTCTACCCGGACGAACCGCTGCAGTTCCCCAAGGCCGTCGTCAACACCCAGGAGCAATTGCAGGTGGCGTCGGACAACTTGCTCGATTCTTCGGTGGCGCGTTTCGATGGGGCGATGTCGCAGATCAACCAGGCGCGGATCGGCCTGGAAAACCTGCGCAAGGGGATTACCTTGGCGTATCACGTGATCGAACAGGAGTTGCAGCCGTTAATCGAGACGTACGCGAACGTTTACGCCCTGGTTCGCACGATCAAGGAGTTCCCCAAGCAAGTGAGTGCCGCGGTCAAAGGCGTGCTGGGCGAGTTCAAGGGATTGGTGGGCGAAGTCAAGAGCGTTGTGGGCGAAGTTCGGGGCTTGAAAGACTTTGCCGTCCAGGGCTATCACGGAATGCTGGCCGACCTCTCGAAACAGGTCGAGGACGCCAAGTCCCTCGACACGTCAAAACTGACCATTGGCAAGGACTCCGCCGCGGCCTCACAGGCCACGGTGAACCTGATCCAGGATGCCTTGCTGGTCCAGATCTCCCAGCTTGTGTCAATGATACCGGTGGCGACGCCAGCGGTGAAACTGACGACCACACCGTCACTGGCCCAACAAGCCCAGCAGCCGGTGCAACGGGCCGATGTGCCGGTGGTCGACGATGTGCTGGCGCTGCGTGACAACCTCAACGAGGTGATCTGGCAGGCGGCGCTCAAGGCTGATGCGCTGCATTACCAGGCGCTCAGTACCGTTCGTCAGGCGCTAACGCAGCATCTCAACGCGGTGGCCTCCACCGGGGTGCGGCTGATTGATCTGATTCCCAAGAGCAACCTGCCGGCACTGGTCGTGGCCTACCAGAACTTCGGTGATGCCACGCGGGTAGGGGAAGTGGTGCAGCGCAACCGGATTTCGCACCCCGGTTTCATACCGCCGGCGCCGGTGCAGATATCCCGGGAGTAAGCCATGAATGACATCGACAATGCCGTCGTCCTGCTGGTTGACGGCCTGAGTTATGAGGGCTGGAAGACTATCGAGATCAGTGCCGATCTCGAGCGTCAGTTCCGCACCTTCAAGCTCGGTATCACCTGGAAATGGCCGGGGCAGACCCTGGCCGTGCCGATCAAGGCCGGCGCTCGTTGTTCGGTCTTGATCGGCTGCGACCAGGTCCTGACCGGTTACGTGTACAAGGCGCCTATCAGCTATGACGGCAATCAGATCAGCCTGACCGTCGAGGGCAGTTCGCTGACCCGGGACCTGGTGGATTGTGCGGCCGTCAACCAGCCGGGCCAATGGCGAGAACAGAGCCTGCTGAAGATCGTCGAGGCGCTGGCCAAGCCCTACCAGGTCAACGTGCGTAGCGAGATCCCGGAAACCACCAAACTGCAAACCCACAGCATCGTGCCGGGTGAGACGGTGTTCAAGTCCATCGATCGGTTGCTGACGTTGTATCGGGTGTTCTCCACCGATGATGCGGCCGGCAACCTGGTACTCGCCAAGCCCGGAAGCGCAGGGCGGGCCACTGATGTGCTGGAACTGGGCAAGAACATTCTTTCGGCCAATACGGCGAGGGACTACAGCAAGGTGTTCTCCGAGTACCGGGTGATTGGCCAGCACAAGGGTAGCGACCAGAAAAGTGGCAGCGCTGTGAGCGAAGTGTCCGGGGTATCCAGCGAGACCAATCCGGATCGCAAGCGCGTCACGGTGATCAGCCTGAGCGCGCAGATCACTCCGGAGCTGGCCCAGCAACGGGCTGACTGGGAGCGGGCGACGCGCAGCGCCAGGGCCCTGACGACCACCTACACCGTGCAGGGCTGGCGACAGTCCAACGGTGACCTGTGGCGACACAACCTGACCGTGCGGGTGAAGGATCCGGTGCTGGACGTGGACCAGGACATGCTCATCTCCAAGGTGACCTGGTCGTTATCCGACAAGGGTTCGATCACCACCCTGGAAGTGGCGCCACCGACAGTCTTCGATGCGACCCCAGCGCCTGCAAAGGCTACGAAGTAATCACCCCCGCTTGCCCAAGGAATCCCCATGAGCCTACTGACACGCCTGCTGGCGCGCGGCACTGTCGTGCTCGCCAACTCGGCCAACAAACTGCAATCGCTGCAAATGCGCCTGACCGCCGGAGAAGTGAACGACGACATGGAGCACTTCGAGCCCTACGGCTTCACCAGCAACCCGTTGGCCGGCGCCGAAGGCATCGCCACTTTTCTCGGCGGCGACCGTTCCCACGCTATCGTCCTGGTGGTCGCCGACCGTCGCTACCGCTTGCAGAACCTCGCCCCCGGCGAAATCGCCCTCTACACCGACGAAGGCGACAAGATCCACTTCAAGCGTGGCCGGATCATCGATATCGAAACCGGCACCCTGAACATCCGCGCCAGCAGCGCGGTGAACATCGACAGCCCGACCCTGACCCAGACCGGCAAGATCGTCTCCCAGGGCGACCAGATAGCTGGCGGCATCAGCCAGATGAAGCATGTACACGGCGGCATCCAGCCGGGCAACGGCCAGACCGGCGCGCCGACGGGAGGTGCCTGATGTTCGTGTCCAACGACCTCAAGACGGCGCTGACTCGCTCGGTTCTGATCAGCCTGTTTACCTGGCGTCGCGCCAACGCCGATGACCGCCTCGATGACGATGAGCGTTTTGGCTGGTGGGGCGATAGTTTTCCCTCGGTGACCGACGACCGTATCGGCTCGCGGTTGTGGCTGTTGCGGCGGGTCAAGCTCACCGCGCAGACCCAGCTCGACGCCGAGTTCTATGCCCGCGAAGCCTTGCAATGGCTGCTCGACGACGGCCATTGCAGCGCCATCGAGATTCAAACCGAACGGCTCGACGCCCAGCGACTGAACCTGCGCACGGTTCTGACCCTGGCCAGTGGCGAGCGCCTGGATATCAACCCGAACCACAGTTGGCAGGTGACTTATGCCGTTTGAAACTCCTTCGCTGCCGGTGCTGATCAATCGCACCCAAGGCGACCTGGCCGGCGATGCGCTGCGCCAGTCCGATGCACAGGTCCTGGCCCGCACCCTGGGCGGTACGGCCTTCGGCCTCTACGGTTACCTCGACTGGATCGCCGAGCAGATCCTCCCCGACACCGCCGATGAAACCACCCTGGAGCGCATTGCCGCGTTGCGCCTGCATCAACCCCGCAAGGCGGCGCAGGCGGCTAGCGGCAGCGTCAGTTATACCGCTGCGGCGGGGGCGCTGCTCGATGCCGGTACCCTGCTGCAGACCAGTGACGGGCGCAGCTACACCGTGACGCTTGGTGGTGCTACCAACAGCGGGACGAATACTGCGCAGATCCAGGCGCTGGATGCCGGCAGCCTGGGCAACGCCGATGCCGGTTTGACCCTGTTTCCGGTACAGCCGGTGCAGGGGATCGGCAATACCTTCACGGTGCTGGATCCAGGCTTGAGCGGTGGCGTCGCGGCAGAAAGCGTCGAATCGCTGCGGGCTCGGGTGATTCGTTCCTATCGCATTATTCCGAATGGCGGTTCGGCAGCCGACTACGAAACCTGGGCACTGGAGTGTTCGGGGATTACCCGGGCCTGGTGTCGTGGCAGTTACCTGGGCCCGGGTACCGTCGGCTTGTTCGTGATGCGCGACGACGATCCGGTGCCGCTGCCCGATGCCGGGCAACTGGCGTTGGTCCAGGCCTATATCGACCCGTTACGCCCGGTGACCGCCGAGTTGCATGTACTGGCGCCGGTGTTGGTCCCGGTGACCTACACCTTGCGCCTGATCCCGGACACCACTGCCACCCGAGCAGCCGTGGAGGCCGAGTTGCGGGACCTGCATGATCGCGAGGGCGGCCTGGGTGAAACGCTGTTGCTGACCCATATCGCCGAGTCCATCAGCAGTGCCAGCGGTGAGCAGGATCATCTGCTGGTCTCGCCATCCGCCGATGTGCCGGCAGCCACCAATCAGTTGCTGACCTTCGGAGGTTGCGTATGGCTGGAGTAAGAACCGCCGCGCAATACCAGGAGCAGTTGCGCAGCCTGATGCCGGCGGGCCCGGCCTGGGACCCGGAGCAGGTGCCGGAAATCCAGCAGGTGCTGTTGGGGATCGCCCAGGAACTGGCACGGATCGATGCCCGGGCGGTGGATCTGATCAACGAAGTGGACCCGGTAACGGTCAGTGAGCTGGTGCCGGACTGGGAGCGGGTGATGAACCTGCCCGACCCGTGCCTGGGCCCCAGTCCATTGTTCGACGATCGCCGCTTGGCGGTGCGTCGGCGGTTGCTGGCGGTGGGCGACCAGAGTATCGGCTACTTCCTTGATATCGCTCGCAGCCAAGGTTATCCAAATGCCAGCGTGACAGAACTGCAGGCCCCGCGTATGGGCTGGGCACGGTTCGGCAAGGCGCGTTTCGGTACTTGGCAGGCGCAGTTCATGTGGACGCTCAACACCGGTGGCCGACTGCTCATGGGCCGGCGTTTCGGCGCGAGCTATTGGGGAGAGCGTTTCGGCGCCAACCCCGGCAGTGCCTTGGAATGCCTGATACATCGCAGTGCACCGGCCCACACGCTCGTGCACATCAATTATGACTAGAGGATAGAAACGTGGATTATCCAAAGAGTGTGCCCAGCGTTGGGCTGGTGAACGGACAGTTTGTCGATGAGAACCCGGTGAATGGAACACCGGGGTCGTTGATTCCGGCTGAGTGGGGCAATTCGGTTACCGATGAGGTTTTGAATGTCATCAAGGCCGCCAATATCGTTCCTGATGAAAGCCGGAGTGATCAACTCAAGCAGGCGATCATCTCCATTTCGAGGGTTGTAGGAGCGGTGGCGAATACCTATAACTCGGTCAACGTTGATCAATATGGACGTGTCGTCAATGGCTCGTTGATCGTTCCCTTTCAAGATATCCAACCGTTTCCTGTACAGGTTTATCGGAAAAACAGGATTATTAACGGGAGTTTTGATATCTGGCAGCGTGGTGAATCGGGCCTTGTATCGGGCACCAGCAGTGTCGCTAGTGGATTCGGACCGGATCGCTGGCAAGTTTTTGTACCGCAAGGTATATCGTCGCAGTGGTCAAAGGTAACCTTTGCACCGGGCGCCAGCCCTAATGAGTCCAGGATGGCCCTCAGTGTTACCCACACCGGCGCTGTAGCGGGTGCGAATATACGTCAGCGAATTGAGAATGTCGAAACCGGAGCCGGTAAGACGGTTACCGCATCTTTTTATGTTAAATCCTCCGTTCCGCAAACGTTGACAGTTGCATTGCGCCAGAACTTCGGGGCTAGCACTGGAGGGAGCGCGGATGTTGATACGCAGACAAATATTAATGTTGGAAGTACTTATCAAAAAATCTCCGTGACTTTGACCTTGCCGTCTATTCTTGGGAAAACCAAAGGGACGGCCGGGAACGACTGTCTGGAATTTATTTTGATCAGTAGCGCTGCGATGACTCATACGATCGAGTTGGCGGCGGTACAGCTTGAAATCGGCTCGGTAGCGACAGAGTATGAATATAAATCTGTTGTCAGGGAACTTGAGGACTGTCAGCGTTATTTTGAGAAAACATTGGACGTTTCCGTGGCGCCTGCCGATGGGGCGGGTGCCAATGGGATGCTTTCGAGTTTGGTGTATGGCGGTCAAACGGGGCCGTTTTCCCAACCTTCGGTAAACTGGCGGTTTAAGGTTGAAAAGCGTATAAACCCAAGCGTTAAACTTTATACCCCTTATGGAAATGGCCCTGTCGGGCAGTGGCGTAGTGGGGACAATGCCACTTCAACAGCTAATGCCGGTGTAAACTACATCGGTACGGGTGGTTGCGTTATATATAATAATGATGTCGGGGTCCGGTCTCAGGCATATTATATTCATGCATCGGCCGATGCGGAGCTATAAGGAGGAGCTATGATGTATAAGTTGACGAATAATGCAGAGGTTGTCATTCGTGTTGATGACGGCGCTATTGTTCCTCGGGGGCATAGGTTTTGGGATGACTATGAGGCGTGGCTACTTTCCGGCGGCACTCCAATGCCGGCTGATACCATGTCTCTTGAGTCGACAGAAAGAGCTTGGCGGGATGCTGAGATTCTCAGGGTCAAGTGGTTGGGAGAGCGTCATCAGGACGAAATACTCTTGAAAGGAAAAACTACACTTTTCGATTCGGAGTTTACCGAGCTTTTGACTTACCTCCAGGCCCTGAGGAACTGGCCGCAATCTACCGGTTTTCCGGTGAGGGATAATCGGCCTTTGGCACCTGTCTGGGTTTCTAAGTATGGCGTGTAGCGTGCAGAGAGCTCCAGCCTCAATCGAGTCGGTTCGTGTAAAAGGGTGGTATCCATGGCAATAACACTTTCTCAGCTCTTGACGATCATGCCCAACGCCCGCGCCCAAGCGGGCGTTTTTGTTCCTGCGCTCAACACAGCGATGAATGATTACCAGATCGTCACCGCACAGCGCGTTGCTGCGTTCCTGGCGCAAGCCGGTCACGAGTCAGGCCAACTGCAGTCGGTGGTCGAGAACCTGAACTATGGCGCGCAGGCCCTGGTCGCCACCTGGCCCAGCCGGTTTACTCCGGACCTGGCCGCGCAGGTCGCCCGGCAGCCGGAGCAGATCGCGAACATCGTCTACGCATCGCGTATGGGGAACGGCGATGAATCGTCTGGCGACGGCTGGAACTATCGCGGTCGCGGGCTGATCCAGATCACCGGTCGCGACAACTATCTCCAATGCAGCCTCGGGCTGTTTGGCGACGAACGCTTGTTGCAGCAACCGGAGCTGCTGGAACAACCGCAATGGGCTGCCGAGTCGGCAGCCTGGTTCTGGGAGCAGCAAGGGTTGAACGAACTGGCCGATGCCGACCAGTTCAACAGCATCACCCGCAAGATCAACGGCGGCCTGAACGGCCTCGAGGATCGACTGCAACTCTGGGCACGGGCGAGGGCGGTGCTATGCGCCTCCTCGACCTGATCCCGGCGCCTTGGCGCCTGGGTGTTGTCGTCGCACTGCTGGCCTTGTTGGCCGGTGGTGCGGCGACGATCGCCTGGCATATCCAGGACTGGCGTTACGGTCTGCAGCTGGAGCATCAAGCCCGGTTGCAGGCCGACACGCTCAACCAACTTTCCCTCGCCGCGGCCGCGCAACAGCGGGCCGAGCAGGACCAACGCCTGGCCCTGGAGCAACGGCTCCAGAGCAGCGACCAAACCCATTCAAAGGAGCTGAACGATGTCCAACAGGATCAGGCTCGCCTGCGCGATCGCCTTGCCACTGCTGATCTGCGGCTGTCAGTCCTCCTCGACGGCAACGATCCCGCCAGTGGTTGCAACGTGCCAGCCACCGCCGCCGCCAGCGGTGTGGTTCATGCAGCCACAAGAGCCCGACTTGACCCGGCGCATGCTCAACGAATTATCGCCATCACCGACGACGGCGACCGCGCCCTGATCGCCTTGAAAGCTTGTCAGGCGTATGCCGGGGCGGTCTCTCACTGACATCCGGATGCAATATCGTGTCTTGAAAGCGCGATCCGCTCGTGTAGGGTGTTCATTTTGCACAATCGGCCCCGGGTGTGCGGAACCTGTAGGAGCCGGCTTGCTGGCGATGACGGCGGTGAATTCACCATCGTTATCGCTGGCAAGCCAGCTCCTTGTATCTCGACTAACGCCTCGTCAGAGGCGATAGTTCTCGACTGATCATCGAGGGAAGACCGAGAAGCCGTCCAGCTCCTAGGGCCTCGAGCCCGCATTATAGATACGTGCTCCGGCCTTCCACACTCACTCAGCAAGTTCGAACGGTATCTAGTGGCCCGCTTCGGCGTGAGCACGTATTGGCAAGGCAGAACCGAGTGCAGTGGTGATCTTTTCGGATTTCAGGGAGAAGACCATGTCCGCTTTCGTGGGTATCGACACAGCCAAAAACACCTTCGACATCGCTACGCCGTTGGACAACGGCAAGTTCCGTACGAAGGCCAAGCTGCCCAATAACGCTTCAGGCTTCAGCGAGGTCGAGGCCTGGCTGGAGAAACATGCCGATCCGCAAGCCTGGGTCGTCATGGAGGCTACCGGCACCTATCACGAGGCTCTCGCAGACTTCCTGCATGCAAAAGGTTATCGAGTTTGCATCGTTAACCCTGCCGTCATTCATGCGTTCGGCAAGGAGGATTTGCGTCGGGTCAAAACCGACAAAGCCGATGCCAAACTGATCGCCGCCTATGCCCAGCAGAAGCAGCACAAACTCAGAGCCTGGGTACCAGAACTGCCTGCTCGCCGTCGTTTAAGGGCTTTAGTCCGGCGACTGGAGGATCTCCAGGAAATCCTGCAAATGGAGACCAACCGCCTGGACGTCGCCCAAGCCAACGTCCAAGCCTCGATCCTGTCCGTGATCAATCACGTGAAAAGTGAGATTGCCGCGACTCAGAAGGCCATCAAAGACAACATTGATGACGATCCTGACCTACGTCAGAAGCGTGATTTGATCGTGTCCATCGACGGGTTGGGTGAAACGAGCGCCGCCTTGATCCTCGCCGAACTGGGCGACCCTCTGGACTACAGTGGCCCTCGCGCTGTTGTGGCATTTGCAGGCCTGAATCCATTGATAGACCAATCAGGTAACTACGTTGGTCCGACGCCGATATCCAAGACCGGCTCGGCCAGCCTACGGACCGGAATGTACATGCCTGCGATGGTGGCGATGAGATGGAACCCGGCGGTCAGGGCACTGAGCGAGCGCCTGAAAGCCAAAGGAAAGGCCCCTAAACAGATCATCTGTGCAGCAATGCGCAAGCTGTTACATCTGGTCTACGGAGTGCTCAAATCAGGCATACCGTTTGACCCAAACATCGCGCTTGCGCGATGAGGGTCAAGACGGTATCTACAGTAACCGTGTATGCCGCCCGGTCGCTACAGGCGAGCGCTCAAACCGAAGCGCTTCATCAGGAGCTTTTCCAGCAGGCCCTTGGGCAGCCAGCCTGCCATCAAAGGCAATAGCCGAGAGCCATTGCCCAGGCGTAACAGACGCGGAGGCCGGGCCTGCCGAGTCGCCTTGAGCAAGTCGCTGGCAAAGCGGGCGGCGGAGGTCGGATGGTTCTGCGAGGCATTGGCCCGCGCCCGAATCCCTTCGCGCAGCGGCCACCAGGGCGATTGTTCGCCAATCAGCTGTTCGGCTTCATGCCCGGCGTTTTTCGCGAAGCTGGTGTCTATCGCCCCGGGCTGCACTTCCATCACCCGGATGCCCAACGGCGCCAATTCCATGCGCAGGGCATCGCTCAAGGCATGCACCGCTGCCTTGGAGGCGCAATAAGCCCCGGCGAACGGCGTGACCAGCACCCCGGACACACTGCCGATATTCACCACCAGGCCTTGGCTGCGACGCAACAGTGGCAGCATCGCCCGGGTTACCCCGACGAGGGCGAACACATTGGTTTCGAATTGCCGGCGCATGGCCTCGACGCCGCCGTCGAGCAGCGGACCCATGGCGCCGTAGCCGGCGTTGTTGATCAGCACATCGAGACCGCCGCAGTGCATGTTGAGGCGTTCGCCCAGGACCTGGAGGGCTTCGCCATCATTGACGTCCAGTTGCACGGCGGTGAACCCGGCCGTAGCCAGCGCCGCCACATCCTCGGTCCTGCGCGCCGAGGCCCAGACCTCGTAACCCGCTTGTTTGAACACATCCGCCAACGCGCGGCCGATGCCGCTGGAACATCCGGTGATCAGGGCAACGGGCATGGCACATCCTTAAGGTGTCTGAGAGTCGAAGACCTCCGAGAATACCCCGTTCGAGACAAAAAGGAGCGTATCGAGGCCCTGTTTCAACTCGTCCTTCTGTGTGCCGTACATGTGGGTCTGGGGACCATGGGCATCGAGGAAAAACAACGCAGGGACGCCTTCGATCCTGATCTCCGGCTGGAACAGTTTGAAGATCGGATAGCTGATCTGATAGAAGGCCACCCGATCCCGGTAAGGTCCCGCGGCCAGGGCGCCGAGCAGCGGCTTGAGCTTCTCGCAGGGTGGGCAGTCGCGTTTGTAGACCAGCACCACGGTAGGCCGTGGACGGATCAAGGGCACCTCCAGGCTGCCCAATTCCGCCCTGAACGCTTGTCGAGTCTTTATTTCGATGACTGTATTCGTCCCTTTCATGCTCGATATCCTGCCGCCCGGTTTCAGTGTCCGGGTATTCAACGGCAAATGTGATCCAATGTAACCTGTCAGAAATAACGGGTGTCAAAGTGATATCACTTTCTTGGCTGGGCGACTTGAATAGATATTTTTACGTAAATTCAATGGATTACTGACGCTAAGCGAGGTGCGAGGGTGCAAGAGGCAGGTCGCTTTTCGCTGGGTCTTGGTCGGAAATAGTTAGTTACATGTTCGGGCTGTTGCCCTGGGGCCGCCGGGATATGCCCCATTTGGTTTTTGCTTATTTCGTTAATCACTAAAAAACTGTCATTTCTGACAGTAGCTGCCTCCCCCGGGTTGCGCCCACATTAGCTCCCAGCGTATCCGCTCGGAGTCAGGCGATGGACCAACAGGACAGTTTCAGCATCACGCCGCCGTCGTTGCCCAAGGGCGGTGGTGCCATCCAGAGCATCGGCAAAGGTTGGGGCGAGGTCGGCTCCACCGGCAAGGCCTCCTTTGACCTGCCGTTACCGATTTCTCCCGGACGCGGTTTCGCCCCGGCGCTGGCCCTCACTTATGGCAGCAGCGTCGGCAACAGCCTGTTCGGGATCGGCTGGGTGCTGTCGCTGGGCTGTGTGGCGCGGCGCACCAGCAAGGGCGTGCCGGATTACACCGATGACGATGTCATGCTCGGCCCCGACGGCACGGTGTGGATGGCGGAGCATGATGCCGACGGGGCGATCATCCGTACTCCGGTAAGCCGCTATCGAGGCCTGGAACTGGGCATCGACTATCAGGTAGCCCGTTACTTTCCTCGGATCGAAGGGGCGTTCGAACGGATCGAGCACTGGCGCTCGGCGGACGACTATCCGGGGTTCTGGCTGATTCACGGCGCCGACGGCAGCCTGCATCTGTACGGCTTCAACAGCTCGTCGCGCAGTACCGACCTGGAAGATCACCTGCGCGTCGGCGAGTGGTTGCTGGAAGAAAGCCTCAACGCCCACGGCGAACATATCCTCTACGAGTACGCCGGCGAAGACCATGCCGGGATGCCCCCGGATACGCCGCGCGACTTTCGCGCCCAGTGTTACCTGAGCCGCGTGCGTTATGGCAATGCCGAGGCGAACGCGCACCTCTATCACTGGGTGCCGGGACAGTTGGAGCGGACAGAGTGGCACTTCGATCTGATCTTCGACTACGGCGAGCGCGACACCGGGGTCGAGGACATTCCCGCCTACGAGCCGACGGGCGAGTGGCCGGTGCGCAGCGACCCTTTCGCGACCTACGGCTATGGCTTCCTGCTGGGCAACCTGCGGCTGTGCCAGCAGGTGCTGATGTTCCACCAGTTCGCCGAGCTGGGCAGCGAACCGGTGCTGGTGCAGCGCTTGCTGTTCAAATACCAGACCACCGAGCTGGGCTACAACCTGCTGTCCGCCGCGTACCAGCAAGGCTATGACGAGCAGGGGCGAACCGAGGCGCGCCCGCCCGTTGAGTTCACCTACTCGGCGTTTGAACCCGAGGACAGCGAGTACCAGGAATTCGACGCCATGCCCGGCCTGAACGACGGCCAGCAGTACCAACTGGTCGACCTGTACGGCGAGGGCATTCCGGGTGTGCTCTATCGCAGCGACAAGGCCTGGTACTACCGCGAGCCGCTACGGGCGCAGCCGGCGGAAACGCCCGACGAGGTGGTCTACGATTCGTGGCAACGACTGGACGCCATCCCGGTGATGGACAGCCGCAAACCGGTGCGCCAGTCGCTGATGGACCTCACCGGCGATGGCCGCCTGGACTGGGTGATGGCGCAACCCGGCGTCAGCGGTTTTTTCACCCTCAACCCGGATCGCAGCTGGTCGAAGTTCGTCACCTTTGACGCCTTTCCCGTGGAGTTCTTCCACCCGCAGAGCCAACTGGCCGACCTGATGGGCGGCGGCTTGTCCGACCTGGCGCTGATCGGTCCGCGTAGCGTGCGCTTGTATGCCAACCGTCGGCGAGAGGGGTTTGCACCGGGCAAGGACGTGGCGCATTTCACCGAAACCGCCCCCGACGATCGCCTCCCGCTGCTGAGCCAGGCGCCAACCGAACTGGTGGCGTTCAGCGATGTATTGGGCAGCGGCCAGCAGCACCTGGTGCGCATTCGCCATAACGAAATCGTCTGTTGGCCCAACCTCGGTCATGGCCGTTTCGACCCGGGCTTTCGCCTGGGCACCTTGTCCTATACCTACGAGTCCTTCGACGCCTCGCGGATCCTGCTGGCCGACCTCGACGGCTCCGGCGCGGCGGACCTGATCTACCTCACCAGCGAGCATGCCGAGATATTCATGAACCGCACCGGCATGGGCTTTGAAAGCACGCCACTGATCCAGCCCTGGCCGCCGGGCGTGCGTTATGACCGGCTGTGCCAGGTCAGCACCGCCGACCTGCAGGGGCTCGGTTGTTCCAGCCTGGTGATCACCCTCCCGCATATGAAACCCGAGCATTGGCGGGTGGATTTTGTCCAGGCCAAGCCGTACCTGCTGCACAGCACCAATAACAATATGGGCGCGGTGGGGGAGGTGATCTACCGCAGCTCGGCCCAGGAATGGCTGGATGAAAAACAGGCGCTGATGGCGGCGAATCTGAAGCCTGTCAGCTATGTGCCATTTCCGATGCCGGTGGCTGTCGAACAGATCCAGCTCGATGAAATCACCGGCAATCGACTGACCCAGCACTTCGAGTACTGCCAGGGCTTTTACGATGGCCAGGAGCGCGAGTTCCGTGGTTTTGGCCTGGTGCTGCAAACCGATAGCGAGGTCACTGGCGACGCACAGCGGCAGGTCGGTTATACCGCGCCGGTGCTGCGCAAGAGCTGGTTCCATACCGGGCGCGCGCCCGACCTGCCAGGCCTGGACTATGACCGTTCGGACAGCGCGGCCCGGCCCCTGGGCACGGCCTTGCTGCTGGAACCCAAAGGCGACTCGACCGACGACATCATCAGCGACGCCAATGACGAGACCTGGCACGACATGGCCTACGCCCTGGCCGGCATGCCGCTGCGAGTCGAGGTCTTCGGTCTCGACGCCGACGAGCGGTTGCAGGCGCTGCCCTACTCGGTGCAGCAATCGCGCTATGCCGTGCGCCTGTTGCAACGGCGCGACGATTACCAGCCGTACTGCCGGATGCAGCCGCTGGAACTGGAGTCGATTGCTTATACCTACGAGCGTCAACCTGACGATCCGCTGTGCCAGCACCATATCAGCCTGGCCTGGGATCCTTATGGCGGGCTGATCCATCAGGTGACGGTCGACTATGCCCGGCGCAAGGGCGTCAGCGACGATCCGCCGTTCAGCGAAGCCCATGAACAAACCTGGTGGCGTGCCGCCCACGATGACGCTCAGCGTTTTTACTACCTGAACGAAAGCCGCGCTCAATTCATCCACCTGGATGATCCGCAAGGCTGCCGTCTGGGCTTGCCCTACCTGTCCCGTGGCAACGCAATGGTAGTGTCGAAGGCCGTGCTGGGGCCGGAGGATATTTCCCATGAGGCGATGCTCGACCGTCTCGATGCGCCGCCAACGGGTGACTTCACGCGAGTGCTGACACAGCTCTCCGTGCAGCGTTATCAGGAGGCCGGCCAGACCCTGCCGGCGGGGCGGGCCAGCTTCGAGGCACTGACTGACTTCCTTGAGTCCGCCGAACTGGATGAAGTGGCGCTGGAGGTGTACGCGTCGGTGCTCAGCCCCGAGGAACTGGCGGACAAACTGCCCGGGCTCGGTTATCGGTCCATGGATGCCATGTTGCCGACGGAACCGGGCAGGGTGCTGTGGTCGACCCGCAAGGGCTTTATGACCTACGCCGGGCTGGACGGTTTCTATCGGCTGATCAGTGCCCGGGCCACGGAAAGCCAGGGGCCAACCGACATCGGCTTCGATCCCTATTACTGCCTGCCGCTCAGTGTCACCACCGCAGACGGTTGCATCACCCGCGTGGCTGAGGCGGACTACCGGTTCCTGTTGCCGCGGCGCATCGTCGATCCGAACCAGAACATCCAGGAGGCCCGCTATGACGGTTTTGGCGAGCTGTCGGCCAGCAGCTTCCATGGCACGGAGGGGGGCAGTGCAATCGGCTTCGACCCACTGGACGAGTATCAGTCCGTTGCCCGCTTGCCCGCCGAGGCCATCGCCGACCCGGACGCGGCATTGCAAGGAGCCGCCAGTGCCTGCTTTCGCGATGCCTTCAGTTGGATGCAGCGTCGTGAGCCGGTCAACGCGGCGGTCCTGCAAGCTGACCGCTACCCGGCGCCCCCGGATAATCCCGGGCGGAAAATCCGTATCGCCGTGCAGTGCTGGGACGGTTTCGGCCGAATCTTGCAGACCAAGCAGAAAGTCGAGCCGGGGGACGCTTACCAGATAGCACCCGACGGCACCCTGGTGCTGGACAATGACCAGCCCGTCAGCGCACCGGCCGCTGAGCGCTGGCGGGTCAGCGAACGGGTCGAATACAACAACAAGGGCCTGGCGGTACGCGTCTATCGACCTTACTTCGCCGATGGTTATCGCTACATCAAGGACGAATCGTTCCGCCGCTTCGGGCATTGCGACCAGCAATTCTACGATCCACTCGGGCGTCCGACCCTGACCATCACCGCCATGGACTATTTGCGGCGCCGGCGCTACCTGGGTTGGTACGTGATCGACGAGGACGAAAACGACACATTGGGAGAGGAGGAGTCTCCAACGCTTCCTGAGGTCGCCACCTTGACCGTGAGCACTGGCGTGAAAAATGCTGATGGCTCGGATGCCCATACGGCAACCGTCACTGTCAAGAATGCCAATGACAGTCCGGTCGCGGGCATTACGGTGATCTTTTCCGATATTCCGGACGCCTCCTGTAATCCTCCCTCCGGTCACACCAATGCGCAGGGGCTGTTCGAAACCCACATCACCTCGACCGTGCCTGGCACCAGGACGGTCCGTGTCATAGCGTCGGTTGGCGTTGTGGAGGGCAACCTGCAGGCCATCGAGTTCGGTTCGGTTCAACTGGTGTTGGAGATGGCCCCTGACAATGGACTCGTCAGCGATACGGAGAAAAACAACTGGGTCTTGGCTACGGTACTTATGGCCGATGGTTCCCCGGCTCCGCAGGGCACCCGGGTAACGTTTGATGCGGTCGATGATGTTGTTTTTAACGCGACTGCTTGCCTGACTGCGGGCAGTTCCGGCCGGTGCCTTGTGATGCTAGGCAGTACCGTGGCGAAGACGTACAGCATCAGCGCCCACGTCCCGGGAGTGCTTTCAGCGGCGCAGGTCGATGCGACATTCATTCACGGACCCTACGATTTAGCTGCCTCCACCCTGGAACCGATAACAGGCGACAAGAAGGCCAATGGGGTGGATGCGCACGTCGCAACCGTGACGTTGCGTGATACCTACGGCAATCCTTATACGGCGACCACGGCCTCTTCCTACGTACTGTTTCCGGCAGTCTCCGGCGTCACCATTGACCCTACCGCTCCTGACAGATGCGAGTTTGTGCCGGGTAGCGCAACGACCAGTGCCCGTATCACGTCGGAACTCGAGGGCACCTATTCCATTACGGCGACCTCCGGAAGTGGCGCTGCCATAGGGCAGCCGCAGACGGCGAGGTTTGTCGGCGTCACCGCGGATGAAAGCCGTTCGACATTCAGTGTCAGCGAAGGTAGTCAGCCGGCCGATGGCGTGACCCCCCATACCGTCACGGCTTTTATCCGGGATGCCGACGATACCCCCTTTGCCGGCGCTACCGTGTATTTCGGAACGACGGATGCGACGTTGCTGGAGAGAACCTGCATCACCGGGCCGGATGGGACCTGTTCGGTCTATCTGGTAGCGACCACGGCAGGTACGAAAGAAGTGAGGGCCAATCTCGACCGCCGGGTTGATGGGGCGCTGGTTTACCTGAGTAACAATCCCCAGTCCGCGCAGTTTTCTTGAGTGGACCTGACCGTCAGATGTTTCGGCTGGGTAGCTGGTGTGGGTTCGATGAGGGCGAAAACGATGGGTTGTTTGATAGAGGGCTGAGTGATGAGTGAATCCAATCCGCTATTGAGTCATCTCGTTGACGCGGCGGCGACAGGTGCGCAGGGAGAGGGCGAAGAGAAAGTCGATTTCATCACGGCGATGGAGCGCCTCGATATTCAGTCGGTGTTTGATATTGTCCGGCAACCCAAGGGGCTCTTCTGTCAACGACTGGCCGAACTCAGTGATGCCGACGGCGAACTCGCCTATGACAATGCCTTGTGCTACGCCGTGCAAATTGCCCGCTTGTATCGCGAAGAACAGGTGACGGCCGACAGCCCTCGTCCCCCTGCCCAACGTTCGGGTATTCGCGCCCTGGTGGAGATCGGCCCCAGCTATCCCAACTTGTTCAGGGAGCGTTGGGACGAGTTCTGTAAGGTCGGCGCGCTGGCGGCGGTGGATTCTCCGGTGGCGTACTTGAGTACCCTCTATCGCCTGGCAACGACCCAATTGGAGGCGGAAAATACCGGAGACGCATCGAAAAAAATCCGTTTGGATATTCGGCGTCCCGATATCAAAACCTTGCTGATCGACCAGCAAGCGACCTTCAAGCCTCTGCCGATGCTGGACATTGCCAACACTGTCCTGAGTCGCGGTATTGAACGTTATCTGTCAGGCACGCCCGCCGCGGGGACTCCGCTTTACCGTTTGTTCAGCCAACGGTATTACCCGTTCAGTTTTCCGTACAGCCTTGCTCAACACCAGTGTGTGTTGGGATTGGCCGGGAAAAAATTGCTGCTGGGTGAAATCAACTATTTGATCAGTCCGCAACTACCCGTCGTAGGCGGAAATAATTACGGTCGGGGGCAGCAACACCCGACGGTTGCGCAGCAACTGTTTGCGGGGCTGAGCGTGGAGCAATACGGATTGTTGACGCGAGTTTCCCCGTTCAGCACTTATTATATTTCGCACTCTCAGCTGGTCGACGGCTGGCAGGGGCCAAGTGTTTCCAACTTGCATCTTTTTGAGTCGCGCTACACCGGCTATCTGTTACCCATACAACCGGAGGTCAAGCACGCCAATCCCGAGGCGCATGAGATTGTTACGACGGGAGGTCCCATGAGCACTCAGGTGACACTGGCTTTCAGCAAATCTGGCGCAGGTGACAAAGACATCGTGCTGAGCTTTGGCGTTCGCCGGGTTACCCAAAGCGAAAACTATGCACTCAACCGTCACTCCCCGCCTAGTGCGAATCAACCGGCATGCGCGCATATCCAATATCAGCCGGCCGACAATGCGGGCGCCGCGTTGCCAGTCAGCCCTGGCTATCAAACGACCTTCGAGATGCTCGTCGCGTTAGGTACTGATAACGGTACTCTACTCCTTGAAAAACAGCGCTTCACCCTGACACTTGACGAAGCTTACGTGCTGAACGGGGCGGAGCAGGAGTTCTTTCGCACCTACTATGGCCTGGAGGTGATGACCCTGAACACGGCGTCTCTGTCGGACCTGGACACCTTCATGGCCAGGTCCGAGTTGAATGCCGAGCAGGTTGAAGCCCTGCTTTCCCAGCGCAGTCAACGCCCTCGGCTATCGGCCAATTGTCCGTCCCTCAATCCGTCGGCAAACGGCGGGCAGTTCAAGCTACCGTATCCCCATGCCTCCCATTATGGTGCTTGTTATGTCAATGGCGTGGGCTCCGATAGGTTCGATGGGGCCTCCGCCGCCGCGCAAGACCGCGACAGGTTCGACAACTCCATGGGGCTTCAGGAAAACCGTGAGCAAGGACGCACCTACTGGTCCATCACCAAGACGTCGCTGAACCGTTTCGACCGCCTGCAGCGCATGATCCGCCTGCAACGCTGGATGAATATCCCCTTCGCCGAACTGGATACCCTGGTGGTCAGTGCCATTCGTGGTTGCGGTGAAAACAATCTGGACATGGCGCTTAACGGGGATGTCATGCGCGTGCTGGGGCTATTCCGCTACTTCAGCAGCCACTATACGGTCAGCCCCGAAGAGTTCGCGGCGTTTTTCCATCACCTGTCACCCTACTCTACCGGCGAGCGGACCCCGCTGTTCGACCAGGTATTCAACAGCCCGAGTCTGTTCGACACGCCGTTCGTCCTCGACCAGCAAACGTTCGACCTCTCCAGTGAAGCGCTTGCTGATCAGAAAACCGCCTATCAGCTCTGTGCCGGCCTGGGGGTTCAGTTCACCGAAGGTTCGCTGCTGCAATTGGCGAACATCACGATCAGATATGTCGGTCCCTTGAACCGTTCATTGGCGATCGTCTCCTCGCTTTACCGCCAAGCCCGCATCGCCCGGATGTTCGGTTTATCGATTGAGGATTACTGCGCCTTGCTGGACTTGCTGGGAGGCGCGGCCTACCAGGGGAACCTTGCCACCGGTCGGTTCCGCGTGACCGGTAGCACACCCGATATCGCCGATGTGCTGATGCACATGGACTGGGCCGTCACCTGGCTCAAGGACGGCAAACGGACGGTTGGCGAGGTGCGCCGCTTGCTGGGCCGGGATCCTTATGAGTTTCTCCCGCCACAGACGTTGCTGGAACGTTTGAATCGATTGGCGACCGAGCTGACGCCCGCACTCGTCGCGCCATCAGACTTGGAGCGGTTGAACCTCCCGACCAAAGACGACAATGGCGCGGACATCGCCTGGCGCACCCTGCTCGGCACCCGATTGCTCAGCGATCAGGGCCTGGTGATCAGTGTCTATCCCGAGTTTCTGGAGGACACGGCAGCCCAGGCGATCTATCGGACCCTGGCGCAAATACTCCAACCGCTGCACTTATCCGCCGAGGTCGAGGCCCGCGTCCAGGAGCAACTCGGCGAGTGTCTGGTCAGTGGTCACGCTCGGCAATTGCAGCTGCTTGAAGGTCTGCTGCAGGATACCTTGGGCTTGCCCAGGGCCCTGGCGGCGTGTGTTATCCAATGGTGCGGCGAGTCGACCCATGGCTTGCTGTCCCTGGTGCTGACGGCGCCAGGCCAGAACTGGCCAAGCCAAGTCCTGGACACCGCGCTGGCCGAGCGTTTTCAGGCACTGCTGCGCCATGCCGCCGCCGCGCGGTACCTGGGCATCAACGAGCGCGCGCTACAGACATTCCTCAGTGAACCGACCTGGCTGGGTCTGCCGAGCCGCTCAACAGAACTCACACTGGCCAGCCTCTATTACCTGGAGCGCTACTGCCAGTTGGTCGACATGTTGGGTAAGCCGGAAGCCGAGTGGCTGGGTTATCTGGCCCTCGCCAACTCACCTGCGCAGATCCGGGAAACCAACGCCCTCCCGGCGGCCACCAACGAATCAGTCAATACCGCGTTGGCCCGCTTGCTGAACTGGCAGCCCGGCGAAGTGAAGACCTTCTGCGACACCTTGCCCGATGGTCGTGCGACCCAGTGGGTGCAGGTGGAATGGTTGTACCGCTGCCAGCAGGTTTGTCAGGCCACGGGCCTTGGCGCCGGCTCCGTGCTGCTGTCCACGAGTTTGCTTTCCTACAGTAATACCCCCAGTTGGGTGCCTCTGGGCGAAGCCCTGATGGCCGTCAGTCGCTGATCGAAGCAAGGTGCTCCCATGACGCTTTCCATCGAAAAACAATTGAATGAAACATTGCGCGATGTCCAGGTGGCTTACTACCTGGATCAGGTCGTGGCCAACGATCCTGTTTTGCAGCAGCTGGGCCTCAGCGACAAACTGAAAACCGCCAACGACCTGTATGAGTTCCTGCTGCTGGATGTTCAGGTCAGCCAGGAAGTAGAGACCAGTTGGGTCGCCTCGGCCATTGCCAGCCTGCAGCAGTACATCAATGGCGTTCTCATGGGGATGGAGCCCGGCTATGAGAACAAGACCCTGGCCGAGCACCAGATTGTCGAATGGCGCGACCAGCAATGCCAATACCCGCTCTGGGCGGCGAACCAGCAATTGGCGTATTACCCCTCGATCTATATCGAGCCCAGCCTGCGGATGAAGAAGTCCGGATATTTCCGTCAGCTGGAAAACGATATCAACCAGAACAAGATCCATCTTGATACCACCCAGGAGGCGGTCAAGCACTACCTCGCCAGCTTCGAGGAAGTCGCCAACCTGACCATCATCAATGGCTATATCACCGATGACGATTTTGCCAACGGCACCTATTACTTCATCGGCAAGTCGCGGGCGGAGAACAAGTACTACTGGCGCTCGGTGGACATGTCGCAACGCAGCTACGTGAGCGGTACCAACGGGCCCAAGCACGATTACCCGCAGCCGGGGGCCTGGTCGGACTGGATGAGCGCGGACCTGGGGATTTCCGAAACCACGGTGGAGAAAACCATTCGCCCTGTGTTTTTCAATAATCGCTTGTTCGTGGTCTGGGTCGATGTGCTGCACCTGGCCGAAAGGACCGAGATGAAAGAAAAGGAACCCATCGATAAAGACAGCCCCGAAGTGGAGACCTCTTCCTTTAAACGCACCGAGTTGCACCTGAATCTGTCCTACAAGAAATATGACAACTCCTGGAGCGCGCCGCTCTGTTACATCATCGCCACCAGTGAGGCGGATAGTTTTCCGCTGGGCGAGGATTTGAACGGGGTGCTGGAAACCATTGCCATTCAGGACACCTCGTCGACACCGGATGCCCTGTTTATTGCGATGTATGCGGGTTATACGCCTAATACTGAAAGCAGCGGCAGCGACGGCAGCAAGGATACCTATGCTTTTCTCAAGACCGCCAATGTCGACAAGAATTTCAATCGCCACTTGCTGTTTCCCAGTGCGGGTAAAGTCGGCGTGGCTCAATCGGAGCCCGGCGATAAAAGACCGCATGTGTTAAAAGTGGCGCGAATGTTTGCTTATGATAATAGGAATAAATTTCAGTTTACGCTGCCGACCTTTCAGATTTCTGTGAAAGAAGTGAAAAGTTCATCCCCGCATAGTGCGGAGTCGAGCTGGAATTTCAAAAATTTGCAAGCTATGGTTTCCAATGTTAGCAGTGCCGACGTGACCTATGATCGTACAAAGTCAGAAATCAGTATGGTTTCAAAGATCACGTCGGATGTGGTCAGCGGCAAGCATCGGCAGGCGACCTTACGCTTTGTTTATTTAGGAACTTTTCACTATTTCACATTGATTCTGCGTATTGGTGATGAGAATACCGATCCCAACTTTCAAACGTTGCAGGCAGGATCGAAGATCATCAATCTTCGCAACCAATATTATACTCGGGAAGATAATTTTTCCTTTGAACTGTATCGAAACGATACCGATTCGAGAAAAGACTTTCTCGTCGATAATAAAGCGCAGGGGAAAATCAAGCTCCCACCTATTCCGGTTAACGATGATGGGTACTCCTTGGAGGGTAAATTTATACGGAAAGCAGCCATTGATTGGCTTTTTTCAGTATCCAGTGAGAGGTCAATAATTGTCGAGTCGGATAACGGCACTTTGCCGAACACTTCCGCGGTTTTGAGACACGTTGTTGAACTGGTCGATGAATTACCTAAAAAATACTATCAGCATCAGGTTTCACGGCCGAAGTCAGTCCTTACTCCAACGCCTGTCAATCTGTCCTCGGAGTCGGTCTGGCTGGCGAGCAGAGAATATGAAGAGACTCTGATTGCACCTGATACCTTGAGTATCAAGGTAAAAATAGACCCGGAAACCCTGCTTCCCGACTGGCCCGTGGAGTGGCCGGCCAACTCCAAGGTGATCCCGTTCAACCACGGCATATTCGTTCGCTCAGTGACGCCTGGCGGCCCCCTGCTCGGCGGCGGTCACAAACACGTCACCGTCGAGTTGAAACTGGAGACCAGCAGCGGCGGTACCTTGAAATCACCCGGCATGGGCACACGTGACAGCCCGACACTGGGCATCGCCGAATTCATTGATTTCAGAGGGTCCGATGTCGCGTTCAGCGACGGCTCGACCGCGGTCGCGCGCAAACCGATCCGCATGAACACCCTGTTCGCCCGCACCCTGATCGAAAAGGCCAATATTGCCCTGGAAAACCTGTTGTCCTGGGAAACCCAGCAACAGGAAGAACCGCCGCTGGAGCCGCCGAGCACCGATAACAAGATGGACTTCAATGGCGCCAATGGCCTGTATTTCTGGGAGTTGTTCCTGCATCTGCCATTCATGGTGGCTCACCGTCTGAACCTCGAACAGCAGTTCGACGCTTCCGAGTACTGGTTGAGCTTTATTTTCGATCCGAGCCGCAGGTCCGACAGCAGTGGCCGCCCTGCGTACTGGAATGTGCGTCCCCTGGTGGGCAGCAGCACCCGTAATCTCGACTACGCGGTCCGAGCGCCCCAGGATCCGGATGGGATCGCCAGCAGCAACCCGATCCACTACCGCAAGGCCATCTACAGCTTCTATTTGAAGAACCTGCTCGACCGGGGCGACAACGCCTATCGGCAACTGACGCCCGACAGTTTGGCCGAAGCCAAACTCTGGTACGTACGGGTACTGGACCTGCTGGGGCCGCGACCCGATGTCAACCTGATCGACCCCTGGACACCGATCACCCTGCTGACCCTGGCCGACAGCTCAAGCCAAGGCCTGCGCGACTATGAACGGCGGTTGGTGGCCCAGGACGAGGAGCGGCGCGTCAGTGCCGAGGACAATGACGGCGTGTCGCTGATCCTGTTCAACGAACCACCGCTGGAGTTGCGCACCTTCACTCCAGACCCGAATGTGCAGAGCGTGGACAGCGACTTCCTGCGCGTGCCGATGAACTTCAAGTTGGTGGAACTCTGGGATACCGCCGAGAGTCGGCTGCACAATCTGCGTAACAACCGCACCCTGGACGGCAAGCCGTTGCTGCTGCCGCTGTTCGCCGCCCCGCTCGATCCACGGGCCTTGCTTGCCGCCTATGGTCAGGGTGGCGGCGGGGGTGGCGGCGGTCGTCTGATCGCCACGGACATCGCGCCTTATCGTTTCTCGATCATGCACCGTAGTGCCAGCAGCGCAGTGGACAGCCTGATCCAGTTTGGCCAGACCTTGCTGTCATTGATCGAGCGCAAGGAACAGGCCGAGTTCCTGGAGTTGCAACACCAGCAAGCCTGGGAGTTCGCCGAGTACGCCATTCTGTTGCAAAAGCAGGCACAGAAGATCGAAGCAGAAAGCCGCAACGCTCTGAAGGCCAGTCGAAACATTGTTGAAAGACGCCGGGCTTTTTACCAGAAGCTGAGCGATGAAGTGGTCAGTGCGGGAGAAATCGCGGCGGGCGTCGAGCATCTGCTGGGACGTGCCCTCGATGGGGCTGCCGCGGTCGCTGACAGTGTCGCCGCGGCGCTCAAACCGGTGCCGGGGGACGCCTCAGCGATCGCCGGGCTCATCGCCGGCATGGCCGCTGGTCCGACGATTGGTATGGGTGTTGGTGGCGTCGAGGTCGAGGGCGTTGTCGAGGTGGTTGCCCGTTCATTGCGCGGTGGGGCGGCACTCAGCCACGCCACTGGCGAAGCGCTGGATCGTGTTGAGGGCTACCGTCGCCGCCACGAGGAATGGATGCTGGCCCGTGATCAGGCTGTACTGGAAATTGCCCAGATAGAGGCTCAACTCAAGGTATTGGATGAGCAGAATGAGGCCACCCGTCTGCAACTGTTGCAGGCCGAGGCCGCGTTGGAACAGGCCAGGGTCAGCCATGCCTTCCTGTCCAAGCGCTTCAGCAATACCCAGCTGTATCAATGGCTGATTGGTCAGTTCGCCACCTTCTATTACCAGATGTATGACGCGACCTTGTCCCTGTGCCTGGCAGCCCAGGCCGGCTGGCAATACGAGATCGCCGATTTCGTCACCACTTTCATTCAGACCGGCGGCTGGAACGACAGCTATCGGGGCTTGGGTGCCGGTGAGTCATTGAAGGTCAATCTGCTGAGAATGGAGAGCGAGTACCTCAAGCGTCACGAACGCAAGCTGGAAATGACCAAGACCCTCTCGTTGCGTGAACTCAACGCCAAGGACCCGACATCGACCATCAATCTGCCTTGGGAGGACCTGCAGGATCGCCTGGAAGAAGACGGTAGCGTCGCTTTCGAGCTGACCCAGGCGTTGTTTGATAACGATTATCCCGGGCACTACCTGCGCCGTATCAAGCGTATCAGCGTGTCCCTGCCGGTGCTCCTCGGACCCTATGAAGATATCCGGGCGGAGCTGACGCAGATTTACAGCAAGGTCCAACTGAGCGCGACCGTGGATGCCGTGGTACGGGAAAACCTGCGCGCCAGCCAGCAGATCGCATTGTCCGGTGGCCTCAACGATGACGGCATGTTCGTGTTGAATTTCGATGATGAGCGCTACTTGCCGTTCGAGGGCACTGGCGCGGTTTCACGCTGGGCCCTGGTGTTTCCGAGACCGGACCTTCAGCGGGAGGCGCTCAAGTCCCTGACCGACATCATCGTGCACGTCCAATACACCGCCAAATCCTAGGTGTTCAGGCAATCATCAGTATCGAATACGGAGTGCAAGCCATGACGGTTCTGACGCAGGGTATTCACACTCACACACCAACGCTGGCGGTCGTTGATCCCCGTGGGCTGGCGGTGCGTGTGGTTGCTTATTGCCGTTCTGTCGAGACGGCGCGGCCTGAAGAGCGGGTCAATCGAAGTGCTTATGACGCGATGGGGCGTCTGATCGAGCAATGGGACCCCAGACTTTGGGCGCTCAATGCGGAAGATGTCGAACCCCCAGCCAACCTGGTCAATCGTTATTCACTGTCCGGGAAGGTATTGAGTTCGATCAGCGTCGATGCGGGTCAGCGGGTCAGCTTGTTCGGTGATGGAGATCAGTTGGTCCAAACCTGGGACAGCCGGAGTACTGAACGGCGGATCGAGTACGACGATCTGCTGCGACCGCTGGCCATTTTCGAACAGGGCGAAGGTGACGCAGCGCGATGCACCGAGCGTTATGAGTACGCCGATGCCGATGCCGGGTTCGCGGCTCACAACCAATGTGGGCAATTGATTCGGCACGATGACCCGGCGGGTACCCAGACGTTGGACGAGTACGCCCTGACAGGTGGAGTCCTTGAGCAGACCCAGCGCTTTCTGAGTTCGCTGGAAGTACCGGATTGGCCGCGCGGGTTGTTGGAGCGGGATGCGTTGCTGGAGCCCTCAGAGCAGGCGGCAACCACCGCGACGCGCTTCAACCCGCTGGGTGATGTGTTGGAACAGACCGATGCCAAGGGCAATCGGCAATCGTTCGATTACACCTTCGACGGTCAGTTGTTCGCCACTCACCTGCAACTCAGTGCCCAGGCAACCCCGCAAACCCTGGTCAGTGCCATCCGCTACAACGCCTACGGCCAGGTTGAACAGGAAACGGCCGGAAACGGCGTAGTGAGTACGCTGACGTACAGACCTGAAGACGGCCGTCTGCTCCGGCTGCAAGCTCGACTTGGCAGCGAGGCTGCGCTGCAGGATCTTCACTACGACTACGATCCGGTGGGCAATGTGCTGAGTATTGAGGACGCGGCCTTGCCGATCCGGTTTTTCGCCAATCAGCGAGTTGAGCCAATCAAGCATTATGGCTACGACAGCCTCTATCAACTGACCGACGCGACCGGCTGGGAGGCGGGCAGTGCCAGTCGAGGACCGGAATTCAATCGCTTCGGCGATCCGGGTGCAGTCGCCAACTACCAGCAAACTTACAGCTATGACGCCGGTGGCAACCTGCTGGAACTGGTCCATGTCGGTCCGCAAAGCCACAGCCGTAAGCTGACGGTGGCGCGCCACAGCAATCGCTGCCTGCCTGAACAGAATGGCCGGCCACCCACTGAAGAGGAGATTGCAGCCGCTTTTGATGGCAACGGCAACCTGTTGGATCTGCAACCGAGGCAGGCGATGAGTTGGGATGTGCGTAATCAGTTGCGCGAGGTGCGCCCGGTTGAGCGTGAGGGGGCCGACGATGATCGCGAACTGTACCTGTACGGCGGCGATGGGATGCGGCGGCGCAAGGTTCGCTCCAGCCAGACCAACGTCCGTTCGCTGATCTCCGAAGTCCGCTACTTGCCGGGCCTGGAAATCCGCACCCGTGAAGGCAGTGGTGAAGTGTTGCAGGTCATCTGTGTTCAAGCCGGCCGCAGTGCCATGCAGGTGCTGCACTGGGAAACCGCACCGCCCTCTGGCATCGCCAACGATCAATATCGCTACAACCTGACCGACCACCTGGGCTCTAGCAGCTTGGAGCTGGACAGTAGAGCTGGGGTGATCAGCCAGGAAGCGTATTACCCCTATGGCGGTACGGCCTGGTTTGCCGGTCGCAGTGAAGTGGAGGCGAGCTACAAGACCGTGCGTTATTCGGGCAAGGAGCGCGACGCGACGGGGCTTTACTACTATGGCTTCAGGTATTACGCGTCGTGGTTGCAGCGGTGGATTAATCCGGATCCGATTGGAAGCAGGGGTGGATTGAATTTCTATCGAATGGTGTCCAACAATCCACTCTCGCGGGTTGATAGCGAGGGATTGATGGACCGACCACCTCCAATCCCAGGCTCTCGACCATCCTCCTCCGGGGCTCGGGCGCCTGCCGCTCCTTCCCGGCGTCCTCAGCTATCGCTCGCGGAGATGATTGCTTTGACAAAAAGTGCTGCCCCGGTGGCGCCAAGTCAGGCAGAAAGATCGGCTGGAGATGTTCCAGTGGGATTGCGTGAGCCCCATACCGAATTGATATTGGACGCCGGATTTGTGCCGGGCAAAAAAATAAAAGATATATCTTCCAGCTATGAAAGTACGGTTTATGGTTTTTCTGACGACGAGTGGATTGTTATCAAGGATTACTCAAGTATGACCGCGCTGGAAGCGTCGGAAGTGACCCGGCAGAAAGTGGGGGCGGGCAACGAGGTATTTGCTTATAAAGTGAGTCAGCACTTGGGGTTGAATATTGTTCCAGGTACAGCGTTAAGACCGGATTCCGAACGAGAGGTTGTCTCTCGTTATGTCAACGTTGGCGAAAGCCCCGCGTTTGACCGTCGGCAGACCAGTATGTATGTTTTTGATTTTCTATTGAATACGCGTGATCGAACGAATGAGGGGGGGAACGTTATATTTGATCAGGCGGGCAAGGCTTTTGCGATTGACCATCAATCCATATTGGAACTGGGGTATATCGATATCAGGCCTGAAGATATCGCACAGGGCAGTCTGGATGCGTTTTTCAGTAACCCGATGACCGCTGAGCGCCTGCGTGATACCGATTGGGGCAGCTTTTTCGAAGACAACATATCGCCGTCCCTGGTAGAAAATCGAGCGGAAATAAAATCGGCCTTTCTGGGGCGGATTGATTTCATTCGTAATCGTCTTGGTGGTCGATGAGGGCGAGCGCACGGACTCCAGCACTGTTCGGTGTTCTACAAAGAACAACCGCTCCCGCACGGTGGTGCGAGAGCGGGTAAAGCGCTCAGTCCGTCAGGCAGTTGCCGTCTCCTGTTCGTCGAGTAGCTCATCCATCTTCTGTTGAGCCATATCGATCAGGTGCACGGCCCCCAAGGCGAGTTTGCGCTGTGAGCCCTGGAGATTGTCCGCCGATTCGTAGGCGGTCGCCGAGGCGCTTTGGAGAATTTCGTAGATATGGAGCAGGGTTTCTTCTGTGCTGCGTGATTGCCGTTTCCGCGGCGGGGTACGAGTCGCGGGTAATTCGTAGTGAGCGAAGGCACGCTCGGCGGCGAGCCGGAATGCCGGGGAGGTGAGGTCTTCCGCTTCAGGCGGATTGGGGGTGATCTTGAACATGGTGTATCCCTTTTGATGAGTGGGACCGTCACCGTTCGCTTGCACACGAAGAAGGTGGCGGCCGTACGCAGGTGTGCAAGACCGGGGCAAAAGGTAAACCCGGCAGATCCCGAAGAATCTCCCGCGCACGGCCGCCATAACACAATATTTCAGACGTAAAAAAAGCCTGAAATATTTGGCGTCGCGCGCCTTTTGTCAGTCCGGACTTGCACGTCCGTATCACCGAATTGGCGGTGACACTGTGCAGACTAGTCGTCGGTCCTGACAGGCGCAACGGGTTGGGATTTTCTAGGAAATTTCATTCAAGTGAAAGGGAATAGTCTTCGCGGATCACCTGCAGGCTCAGATCCAAATGCATTTTTGGCAAGCGCTCAGCTATGAGCACAATACCTGCCAGTTAAGGTGAACACGGTCCTGTAGGAGCCTGGCTTGCCAGCGATGACGTCCGGATGGGCACTGCAAGGCTTGAGGTCTCTTCGCTGGCAAGCCAGGCTCCTACAAGTTGTGTGGCGTTTTCAATATCCCATTTTCTTAATTGACTGACATTGGGCCGTGGGCAGCTCAATACCATTTATCGGCACTGTCATTTCTGACAGTAGTCAGGCACCCGGAGGTTTGTAACTCTGAGGGTGAGAGACCCCGTTGATTTCATTTTGCTCAGTTGAACGATCCAGGGGCACCTCTGCAAAAACTCACATTCACAGGGATATTCCCTCTATAAAACGGACTCTATCATGAGCACGATCAAAGGCGAGGAGGCTGCCATGTCGCACCTCAGTGTGAAAGAAGTGGTGATTTCATGCGGTGTGGCGAACAGTCATCTCGGGGAGCTGAAACTCCTTTATATGTTTATGCCGGCAGCGGATAACGAATTTCTTTTTGTCGTGACTGCCCAATCTTATAAATTCAGCCCAAACACTGGAAAAAACATAGCCCGTTTCCGGTTCCGTATTGGGAAGGCCGATCAAAGCGGAACAACTTATGGCATTTGGTACACCTCACCCGCTTCGCTGGAGCAGGATGCGCAGTGGCATGACCATCTTGTGGGACTCAGCTGGCCGACAACAGACAAAGGGATTATTGAGGTCGAATTTATGTATGACCCGGTGGGTGGTGGGGTTATCAAGCCGTGTGTGTCCACAAGGTTATTCGAGCGGTGATTTTCAGCGACGCCAGATCCGGCTTACGGCAGGCGTGGATTGTCGGGCTGGCGGGTGAACCTGTTGAGGTGTTCTACACGAGGTATGGGTACTGACGGGGTGATAAAAAAACACCCTCGCACCACAAGCTGCGGATAGGGGGGACGCAGCGAGCGGGACGGGGGTGAGTGAAACACTGTAGTTCACTATGCGAGGGTTTTCACCGAAACCTGCATTTCAATCGGGCTCGAACGCCCATGGATATCTTCAAACCGCTCGATATCGTCTTCACTCCGGCGCGTGATCGCGCAAAAACACCAGGTTGTCCGGTTTGGAGAGTTCGGGGCTGAATCGGTAGCCTTGTTCGTCGAATGCCTTCAATTGCTCCGGGTTCTGGATGCGTTCCCGAATCACGAAGCGCGCCATCATCCCCCGGGCTTTTTTCGCGTAGAAACTGATGATCTTGTACTGGCCGTTCTTCTGGTCGCGGAATTCGGTGTTGATGATCCGTGCGTTCAGGGCCGAGCGTTTGACCGCCGAGAAGTACTCGTTCGACGCCAGGTTCAACAGCACATCATCACCTTGTTCAGCCAAGGCTTCATTGAGCCATTCGCTGATGCGCGTGCCCCAGAAGGCATACAGGTCCTTGCCCCGGGCATTGGCGAACTTGGTGCCCATCTCCAGGCGATAGGGCTGCATCAGGTCCAGCGGGCGCAACAGGCCGTAGAGCCCGGAGAGCATGCGCAGGTGGGTCTGGGCGTAGTCGAAGTCGGCGTCGTTGAAGTCTTCGGCGTTGAGGCCGGTGTAGACGTCGCCCTTGAAGGCCAGCAGCGCCTGTTTGGCGTTGTCCGGGGTAAAAGCCGGGGTCCAGCTGCCGAAGCGCGCGGCGTTGAGGCCGCCGATCTTGTCGGAGACGTGCATCAGCTCGCTGATCTGCGCCGGGCTGAGGGTGCGCAGTTGCTCGATCAGCTCCTGGGAGTGGTCCAGGTATTGCGGCTGGGTGAAGCGCTGGGTCACCGGTGGTGTTTCGAAATCGAGGGTCTTGGCGGGGGAAATCACCATCAGCATGCAGTCGTCTCCTTTGATCGTCGGGGGATTCTAGGGGCTTGGGCGGTTTGACTCCACCTATGATGGCGATAGGGCCGGAACAGACACCGCAAAGGCCCGGGCCCTCAGATCGGCTATAGTGCGCGGCGGGTTCTGATATGGAGGCACCCTTTTGCGTATCGTTCTTTTCTTCTCGGCCCTGCTGGCCTGCCTCGCGGCCGTCGCTGCGCCGAACGACCCCGCGACCCTGGATCGCAGCACCTGGCCCGAACAACTGAGCAGCCCGGCCTTGTTCGATGTCGCTTCGCGCGCGCAGATCCTGATGTTCGCCCATCTGCTGCTGGTCAGCGAGGTGCTCGATGAGCCCGCCCTGAAGAAGCGCCTGGGGCTCAAGCAGATCAACATGGCCGCCATCGACGCGGTGCGCCATCGCATGTGGCAGCGCCTGCTGACCAGCTACAACGCCGCCCAGCAGAGCTGCGAACAGGACGCCTCCTTCTGTTTCTATGTAGAGGACATGGACAGCCTGCAAAAAGCCGCCGGCAAGTTCCGGGTTGCCGATGACTCCTTCTATGTGCGCTGGGCCGAACCCGCCCGGGCCTTCAACGAACGTTACCTGGACGAGCAACTGCGCCTCGCCGCGCTGTTGCCGCAGACCAGCAGCGAAATCCAGCTGATGGGCGACCACGAGCGCAATGGCGAAGCTTTCAACGATCGGCTGTTCCTGCTGACCTTCGACGGCGGGCCGACGATGGCCCAGGGCAATACCGACGAGTTGGCCGACTACCTGCGCAAACAGAAGATCAGCGGCCTGTTCTTTGTCCTGGGCAACGCCTTGCAGGCCCGCCTGGACAAGACCTCGATGCCGGCGGTGCGCGAGCTTTACCGCCAGCAATGCGTCGGTGTGGAAGGCTGGCAGTACCGCTCCCACAGCCAGTGGCAGGACTGGGAGGACTCGATCCTGCGCAGTGTCGCGCTGGTGCAGAACGCCGTCCCGGACAACTATGTCGCGCTCTTCCGGCCGCCTTACGGACAACGTCGGGCCGACAGCGCGGCGTTTTTCAAGGCCCAGCACTTGCAAGTCGCGCTGTGGGATATCGATTCAGGGGACGTCACCGGCAAACTCAGTGCCGAACAGTCGGCCCAGCGGGTGATGACCCTTATGCTGCTCTGGCGTCGTGGGGTGATCGTGTTCCATGACACCCAGGACAAGGCGCGCACGGCATTGCCCTGGCTGCTCAAGCAGACCGCCGAAAGCGGGCTCGGATGGCAGGATTGCAAGGAAGCGTTTCGTTAGGGGGGGAACGCGAAGTGCCCGGATTTGCTGGGCCAGGGAAAAATCAGGTGGTGATTTCAGTACAGGCAGACTTCCGACTTTAACGGTGCGCAGGCCACTCGCCAAGCGCTATTCGTCACTTTGAAAAATAAACTTCAAAAAACCGTCAAAGTGCTTTTTCCTGTCATGTCTTTTGCGGTATTACGGAGTCAGACCGCCGAAACCTGCAACACAGGTGGCGTCTTACAAGACCCTACTTGTGCACAGAACGCCTGCCCCTTCACAGGCGAAATCGGCGGTCACTTCGAGGCGCAGCACCGTCAAGGTATTGCGTCGAATGGCCCCACAAAGGTGACCGAGTATGGATGATCGCGGACGCAATCCTTCTTCCAACGAGCCTATCCTCTACGTGCTCGATACCAACGTACTGATCCATGATCCGAACGCGTTACTGAACTTCGAAGAACACCATGTCGCCATCCCGATGACCGTGCTGGAGGAGCTCGACAAGCTCAAGAGCGGGCATCACAACGTCGCCGCCGAATGCCGGCAGGCGATCCGCCTCATCGACCAGACCCTGGGGGACGCCAGTCCCGAGGACGTCGAACTGGGCGTCCCGATCCAGCGTGGCAAGAGCGGCCCCAAGGGCTTGCTGTCGATCCTGATGAGCAAGCGCAGCGAACCGAACCTGGTGCTGCCCGAACACCTCAACGACAATATCATCATCAACCAGTTGATCGATCTGCATGCGCGGGACAAGGATCTGCGCCTGGTCCTGGTGACCAAGGACATCAACATGCGCCTCAAGGCGCGCGCCTGCGGGATCGCGGCCGAGGACTACAGCACCGACCAACTGGTCGACGACGTGTCCTTGCTGCCCAACGGCTATCACGACGTCAAAGGCTCGTTCTGGGATCGCGTCAGCAAGGTCGAGACCCGCCAGGACCATGGCCGCACCTGGCACCAGGTGCAACTGACCGACAACCTGCCGGCGGTGCACGTCAACGAATTCATCATCGACGAGCAGGGCTTCGTCGGCTGGGTCAAGGAGATCCGCGCCAATGTGCTGCTGATTCTCGATCTGCATCAGGAACCCCTGTTGCATCAGGAAGCCTGGGGCCTGAAACCGCGTGACATCTACCAGAGCCTGGCACTGTTCGCCTTGCTCGATCCGGATATCCACCTGGTCAACCTGACGGGGGCCGCCGGTTCCGGGAAAACCATCCTGGCCCTGGCCGCCGCCATCGAACAGACCATGGTCAGCAAGCGCTACCGGCGGATCATCGCGACCCGCAGCGTGCAGGGCCTGGACCAGGAGATCGGCTTTCTGCCTGGCACCGAGGCGGAGAAGATGGAACCTTGGCTGGGGGCGATCACCGACAACCTCGAAGCCTTGCACATGGATGACGAAAGCACCCATGGCAGCGTCGACTACATCCTCAGCAAGGTGCCGTTGCAGTTCAAATCCCTGAACTACATCCGCGGTCGCAGCTTCCAGCAGAGCCTGATCCTGATCGATGAATGCCAGAACCTCACGCCGCACCAGATGAAGACCATCATCACCCGTGCCGGTGCCGGTTCCAAAGTGGTGTGCCTGGGCAACCTGGCACAGATCGACACCCCTTACCTGTCCGCGACCAGCTCCGGGCTGACCTACCTGACCGAACGCTTCAAGGACTTCCCGAACGGCGTGCACATCACCCTGCAGGGCGTGCCGCGTTCGATCCTGGCCGAATACGCCGAATCCCACCTGTAACTTCATCCACAACAAGGGCGGCCAGGCGGCCGCCCTTTTCATGTCTGCCATATTGCGGTGGCCACGGTCCCTGTAGGAGCCGGCTTGCTGGCGATGAGGCCAGTGAGCCTTGTATTGCCTGATCGGCCGCCATCGCCAGCAAGCCGGCTCCCACATTAAATAAATCCGTGTGCTTCCCAGGTTTTGCGGCGCGTGCGCAAAGCTGACCCACGGGTTTACAATCGAGGCTCCCGATCAGGAGTATCGCCGTGCTGACTCATCTCGATTCCCAAGGTCGCGCCAATATGGTCGACGTCACCGACAAGGCCGTGACCTTCCGCGAGGCGGTGGCCGAGGCCCGCGTGCGCCTGTTGCCCGAGACCCTGCGGATGATCGTCAGCGGCGGCCATCCCAAGGGCGATGTGTTCGCCGTGGCGCGGATCGCCGGCATCCAGGCGGCGAAGAAAACCTCCGAGCTGATTCCCCTGTGCCATCCGCTGATGCTCACCAGCGTCAAGGTCGAGCTGAGCGCCGAAGGCGAGGACGCGGTGCGGATCGTCGCGCGCTGCAAGCTGTCCGGGCAGACGGGTGTGGAGATGGAAGCGCTGACGGCCGCCAGTGTCGCGGCGCTGACGATCTATGACATGTGCAAGGCGGTGGATCGCGGCATGACCATCGAAAACGTGCGCCTGCTGGAAAAGCTCGGCGGCAAGAGCGGACATTACCTGGCGGATGAAGCATGAAGATCGTTGTGAAGTTCTTTGCCCGCTACCGCGAAGCGCTCGGGGTGGATGAGCTGGCGGTGGAGGGGGATTTCGCCAGTGTCGATGATGTCCGCCGGTTTCTGCTCTTGCGCGAGGGCACCCAGGTCCTCGGCGAACAGAACCTGATGTGCGCGCGCAACGAGGACCTTTGCGCGCTCGACGAGCCGCTGGCCGAGGGCGACGAAGTGGCGTTCTTCCCCACGGTGACCGGAGGCTGAGATGGCGATTCGCGTACAGGCGCAAGCGTTCGATCCGGGTGTCGAGGTCAATGCCTTGCACGCCGCCAACCTGGGGATCGGCGCGGTGGTGAGCTTTGTCGGCTACGTGCGCGATTTCAACGACGGGCGTGAAGTGGCGGGGATGTTCCTGGAGCATTATCCGGGAATGACCGAAAAGGCCCTGGGCAAGATCGTCGCGCAAGCCCATGAGCGCTGGCCGTTGCTCGGGCTGGAAGTGCTGCACCGGGTCGGCGCCCTGGAGCCGGGTGAGCCCATCGTGTTTGTCGGGGTGACCAGCGCCCATCGCCAGGCCGCGTTCGATGCCTGCAATTTCGTCATGGACTACCTGAAGACCCGGGCGCCGTTCTGGAAAAAGGAAAACACCGCCGAAGGCCCGCGCTGGGTCGAGGGTCGTGCCAGCGATCAGGCGGCGGTCGAACGCTGGAAGTAGTGGCCTGCGCCCGTTCGATCAGCGTAAGTCTTTCGGGCCTCATCGTCGGAACGCCGCCCGCAGCAAGCCGGCTCCCACAGTTGTGCTGCGTCGGACACAAAATTTGTCGGCGACCCCGATCCTGTAGGAGCCGGCTGCCGGCGATGAGGCCCGTGCAGGCGCTGCAAGACCAGCGGGCCTTATCACCTACAAAAACTCACCCATGCATGGCTTTCTGACAGAGGGCGCGCATTTGCTCGTTGACGAAATGTACTTAAAAGTCCAGCATGGACTCATAAGTACAAATCATTGAAATCGCCTTCCTTCTACTGTCTTGCCACAACACCTCAAATAAAAGAGCGGGAGTTCCAGCATGAAGAAGTTCACCCTGATCGGCGGTCTGGCATTGGGCCTGTTGGCCAGCAGCAGTTCGTTTGCCGCCGAACCGACCTTGCGCATCGGCATTGAGGCGGCTTACCCGCCATTTGCCTCGAAAACCTCCGAAGGCACCATCGTCGGCTTCGACTACGACATCGGCAACGCCCTGTGTGCGCAGATGAAGGTCAAGTGCGAGTGGATCGAGGGCGAGTTCGACGGTCTGATCCCAGCCTTGAAGGTCAAGAAAATCGACGCGGCGCTGTCGTCCATGACCATCACCGACGAGCGCAAGAAGTCGGTGGATTTCACCCACAAGTACTACTTCACTTCATCGCGCCTGGTGATGAAGAAGGGCGCGGTGGTGGATGACCATTACGCCAGTCTCAAGGGCAAGACCGTCGGCGTGCAGCGCTCCACCACCACCGACCGTTACGCCACGGAAGTCTTCGAACCGCTGGGCATCAAGGTGATGCGCTACAGCAATAATGAAGAGATCTACATGGACCTGGCGTCCGGGCGGCTGGATGCGATTTTTGCCGACACCATCCCCCTGGACGATTTCCTGTCGATGCCGCGTGGTGCCGGCTACGCCTTTGTCGGGCCGGAGCTGAAGGATCCGAAGTACGTGGGCGAGGGCGCCGGGATCGCGGTGCGCAAGGGGAACGGCGAGCTGGTGAGCAAGCTCAACAAGGCCATCGACGGGCTTCGCGCCAGCGGCGAGTACCAGAAGATCGAGGGCAAGTACTTCAAGACAGATATCTACGGCGACTGATCGCTGGAGCATTGACCGTAGATTGCCCCTTCACTCGCAACTACGGTCAACGCGATCATTGTAGGAGCCGGCTTGCTGGCGATAGCGGTATATCAGGCGACGACAATGTCGACCATGACATCGCCATCGCCAGCAAGCCGGCTCCCACAGGTTCGGTGTTTGCCTCGGCGATGGGGTTGCCCTCAAACCTCCGCCTTCAACTCCTTCAGGTGCTTGTACACCGTCGCCCGCCCCATGTTCAGCACGTTGGCCACGTAGTTGGCCGCGCTCTTGCCCTTGAACGCGCCCTCGGCATGCAACGCCAGCACCAGTTCGCGCTTGTGGTCGCGGGTCAGCAGGTTCAGCCCCAGTTGCCGCTGGCGTAGCCAGTTGTGCAGGAAGGTATTGATCCGCTCCTGCCAGTCATCGCGAAACAGCGCATCGGGCTGCGGGATCAGTTTGTTCGGCGAGAGGAACAGGTCCAGTGCCGCCTTGGCGCTTTCGAACAGGGAAATATTCAGGTTGATGCAAAGCACCGCCAGCGGTGTGCCCTGAGCGTCGTGCAGTACCGTGCTGATGCTGCGAATCTTCTGGCCGTCCCAGTTGAGTTTCTCGTAAGGACCGATGTTGCGCTCGTTGATCCCTTCTTCGAGCATGTCCTCCAGTGCCGCATCATCGCCGATCTCGCGCTTGGAGATATTGTTGGCGATGTAGTCGATCTGTTGCGTGCGCAGGTCGTGCAGTACCACTTCCGCATGGGGAAAGAACAGCGTGGCGATGGCATCGGCAATCGCCCGGAAGTTGTCCAGGGCGGGGGCCTGTTTGGGGGTCATGGTGATTCTCCAGGCAACTTCGGCACCCTGGGGAGGGGCGCCAAAGGAAAACAGCTGGTGCGTCGATCAGGTCGCCTGGCAAGAGGCTGGCCTGATCACCGCGTGGCGGATGGGTAACACTCCAGGTACGAGCGTACAAGAAGTGTGCCGCAATCGACGTTTGCCGTCATCCGAGACGGGCAGGGGAGAGCATCGCGGCGTCGAGGCCGAAGTGTTCGAGGTGCTCGGGCAAGGCCTGGCCGCGCACCAGCGCCGCGCTGGCCTGGCCCATGGCCGGTGAGGTCTGGATGCCGTAGCCACCCTGGGCGGCGACCCAGAACAGGCCCGGCACCTGGGGATCGAAGCCCGCGACCAGGTTGCCGTCGCTGACGAAGCTGCGCAGGCCGGCCCAGGTGCGGGTCGGGCGGCGGATGGTCAAGGTAGTGGCTTCTTCGATCTGGTAGATGCCCAGGGCGATGTCCAGTTCTTCGGGTTGCACATCGTGGGGCTCGACCGGGTCGGCGTTGGCCGGGGAGCCGAGGAACATGCCGGCATCCGGCTTCATGTAGAAGGATTCGTCGAGACTCACCAGCATCGGCCAGTCGTGGATATCCAGGCCTTCGGGCGGCGCGAAGATAAAGGCGGCCCGGCGCTTGGGTTGCAGGCCCAGGGGGCGGGCACCGGCCAGTTCGCCGATCCGGTCGGCCCAGGCACCGGCGGCGTTGATCACCACCTTGGCGCTGAAGGTCTGCCCGGCGGTACGGACCTGCCACAGGCCTGCGGCGTCGCGTTCGAGGCCGAGGACTTCGCAGTCGGTGTGGACCTCGCCCTGCTGGCGACGGATACCGCGCAGGTAGCCCTGGTGCAGGGCATCGGTGTCGATGTCGCTGGCGCTGGGGTCGTAGATCGCCCCGTGGACCTTGTCCCGGCGCAGGATCGGCAGGCGCGCGCAGGCCTGGTCGGCGCTGAGCAGCTGCGTCTCGGGCACGCTGGCTTTCGCACTGAGGTATTGCTGTTGCAGTTCGTCCGGGTCGCCCGTGAAGTCCACGGTCATTTCGCCCCGGGGGGTGAGCAGCGGGTGTTCGGCGAAGCCGGGCGGCGGCGCGTCGAAAAAGGCCCGGCTGGCGAGGGTCAGGGCGCGCACCTGGGCAGTGCCGTAGGCGGCGGTATAGAGGGCGGCGGAACGTCCGGTGGAGTGGTAGGCCGGATGCGATTCACGTTCGAGCACGATCACCCGGCCGTGCCCGGCCAGCCAGAAACCGGTGGAGGCGCCGGCAATGCCGCCGCCGATGATGATGAAGTCTGCCTGGTTCATTTAGTTGATCCCGTGGTGCAGGTGATAGACCGCATTGGCCAGGGCGATGTCTTCCAGGCCCAGGCCGATGGAACGGAAGAAGACATGGCGCTCGTACGTCGGCCGTGGCGTCTGCTCGCTCAGCAGTTCGGCCAGGTCGCCGCGGATCTGCCCGATGTCCCAACCGTGCTGCCCGGCGGCGATCAACATCTCCCCGGCCGATCCCGGCGTGGTCTGGCGATAGTCGCAGTAGACCTGCATGTCGCTCAAGGCCTGCGGCGGCACTTCATGGGCGCGCACTGCGTTGGTGCTGATGGACGTGATCAGCGCCGGCTTGCGCAACCGGCTCGGGTCGATGACCGGGGTCGCCGAGGAGGTGCAGAGCAGGATGACGTCGGCGTCCTCCAGGGCCTGGTCGAGCTGCTCGGCGATGCGCAGGCGCGGCTCGATGTCGTTCAGGCGGGCGCGCTTGTCGGCATTCATGTTGGGCGAATAGAGACTGATGCCCTGCCAATCGCGCAGGTCCTTGGCGTAGTGCAGGTGCGCCTGGGCGACCGGGCCGCTGCCGATGATGGCCAGGCGCCTGGCGTCCAGTGGGGCCAGGGCGTCCACGGCCACGGCGGTGGTGGCCGCGGTGCGCGCGGTGGTCAGTTCGCCGGCATCGCACAGCAGTAACGGCTGGCCGGTGCGCATGGACATCAGCAGGGTCCAGGCGGTCACCAGCGAGCCTTGCTCACGGACGATGTAGGGCGAGGTCTTGACGCCATAGACCTGGTCATCGGCCAGCACGCCCAGGTAGTTGATGAAGTCGCCGGCGCCCTGCGGGAACTCCACCAGTTGCTGGGCCGGTTGCACCGCCTGCCCGGTCGCCAGGTCACGGAACAGCTTGCGCAGGATCTGCGGCACGTCGATCTGCTGCAGGAGTCGATGCGCCTGGTGGCTGTCGATCACGTAGGGGGTGAGGCCGGACATGAGGTGCTCCCGAAGGTTGTTGTTAAACTTATTTGTCCATTATGGACTTTTAGTTTATTTCAGCAATCACCGGGCGAAAAAAAACGCCGCCTGGTATCGGGCGACGTTTTTGGCTGCAGCTTTGATTTCAGGTTGAGCGGTCAGGCCTCAGGGACGCTGGCGCACCACCGGCCGCAACAACTCGGTGGGCGGCATTTCGCAGCTGATCTTGTGCCCCAGCATGGCTTCGATCGCCGGCAACTGGTAGGAGTCGTCTTCGCCGGCGAAGCTGATGGACACGCCGTCGGCACCCGCCCGTCCGGTCCGGCCGATGCGGTGGACGTAGTCGTCCGGCACTTCCGGCAGGGTGAAGTTGATCACGTGGCTGATGCCGTCGATATGGATCCCGCGACCGGCCACGTCGGTGGCCACCAGCACGCGGATCTTGCCTTCGCGGAAGCCTTCCAGGGTCTTGATGCGCTTGTGCTGCGGCACGTCGCCGGACAATTGCGCGGCGTTGACGCCGTCGCGCACCAGGCGCTCCTCGATCCGCCGCACTTCGTCCTTGCGGTTGGCGAACACGATGACCCGCTCCCAGCCATTGTCGGTGACCAGGTTGTAGAGCAGCTTGTACTTGTCGGCACCGGCCACGGCGTAGACGTGCTGTTCGACGTTGGCGTTGGCCACGTTCTGGGCTTCGATCTCGACGATGGCCGGGTCCGTGGTCCATTGCTTGGCCAGGTTCATCACGTCGTCGGTGAAGGTGGCCGAGAACAGCAGGGTCTGGCGCTCGGTCTTGGGCGGCGTCTGGCGGATGATCTGCCGGACCTGCGGGATGAAACCCATGTCGAGCATGCGGTCGGCTTCGTCCAGCACCATCACTTCGACCATGTCCAGGTGCACTTCACCGCGCTGGTTGAAGTCCAGCAGGCGGCCGGGGGTGGCCACCAGGATGTCGCAGTGACGGGCTTCGAGCAGCTTGAGCTGCTTGTCGAAGTCCATGCCGCCGACGAACTGCATGACGTTGAGGCCGGTGTACTTGGTCAGGTCGGCGGCGTCCTTGGCGATCTGCACCACCAGCTCGCGGGTCGGCGCGATGATCAGAGCCCGCGGCTCGCCCATGTAGCGCTCTTTCGGCGGCGGGGTCTGCAACAGCTGGGTGATGATCGAAATCAGGAAGGCGGCGGTCTTGCCGGTACCGGTCTGGGCGCGACCGATGGCGTCCTTGCCGGCCAGGGTAAAGCCCAGGACCTGCGCCTGGATCGGCGTGCAGTAGGGGAAACCGAGGTCGTGGATGGCATGCATCAGTTCCGGCGCGAGCTTGAAGTCATGGAAGCGGGTCTTGCCTTCCTGCGGCTCGACGACGAAGTCCTCGATCTTCCACGGCTTGACGGGTGGCTTCGGCGCTCGTTCACGGCGCGGTTGGGCGGCTTTCGGCTGTTCGGCGCGTGGCGCTTCAGCCGTTGCTGCCGGCTGCGCGGGTTGGGCGGCCGGGGCTTTCGGTTTGACGGCAGGCTCGGCGCGCTCCGCGGGGTGGCCGTGACTGCGGCTGTCGGCGCTTGGGACGGGGGCGCTGGAGCCTGGCGCGAGCTGCTCAGCCTCGCTTTTACCGAATATTTTTTTGAGTGCTTTGAGCACGGTCATCTCATTAATTTGGTTAAGGAATGTACGCCGGCCAGTGTAATGCAAGAATCGGGCGCGGCGTAGTGCGTTACCGCGATCAGCGCAAACGAGCGGCCAGCCAGGTACCGATGTCCTGGATTTCTTCAGGTAACACTTCGTGGCCCATTGGGTATTCCTGCCATGTCACGGTGACATCAAGGCGCTTGAGGTGCTCATAAGCGGTTCGTCCCATGGCGTTCTGGACCACTTCGTCATAGTGGCCGTGCAGGCAGAGCACCGGAATCCGCTGTTGGCTGGCCGAAAGTTGCAGTGCATCGCTGAAGGTCGGAGCGTAGGTCGACAGCGCCAGCACGCCGCCCAGGGCGCCTTGCCACTTCAGGAAGGCGGTGTGCAGCACCACGGCGCCGCCCTGGGAAAAGCCGGCGAGGAAGATCCGCGACGGGTCGATACCCGCAGCCCGCTGGGCTTCCACCAATTCGATGACGGTCGCTGCCGATTCCTCAAGCTCTTCTAGACTGATGGAACGCGCCGGGCTCATGGCCTTGATGTCGTACCAACTGGGCATGGCGTAACCGCCATTGATGGTCACGGCGCGGGTGGGCGCCTGGGGCAGGACGAAGCGCGTGCTTGTCAGGCTTTCCTGCAGCGCCTCGGCCACCGGCAGGAAGTCGTAGCGGTCGGCGCCCAGCCCGTGAAGCCAGATAACACAGGCGTCGGCGGTCTTGGCGGGGTGGATGATCAGGGGCTCGGTCATGTGTGCTCCATTAGCGTGCGTGTGCGCCAGATGCGTGCGCGGTTACGGTGCGTAACGAGTGGATTCGTTAATAAAGTGTCGCAATATTGACTGTTTTTCTATTGACCTGTGGCTGAATCGCTTTAGCCGTGACTGTGGTACGGGCTTTGCTATGGGAGAACCGAGTGAATGCATTCACCCCTGGCGGTAACACTATCAGTCTACCGCTGGCCGTGGGATAGCAAATGAATCCGTCTAGGCGGGTTCAGCTTCACGTTCGCCGAGGGCCGGCTGGGCTTTAGCGAACCTGGAAAGGGCTGAGGCCCGTTCGGCCAATTTGGTGGGCGGTGAGTTTTTCAGACGGGAGATTTTCTCCTACTAAACTCATAGCTCAAGTCTTTAGCCGCTTGACCCAAAAAAAGCCAGCACGGGTTAACAGCGCCTCATAAGGGTGCGGCTAGACTCTAGCTCCGACACAACAAGAGCAACTGGAGGTTTGAATGAAGATGTTGAAATCCACCCTGGCAGTCGTGACTGCAGCGGTCGTACTGGGCGTCAGCGGTTTCGCGCAAGCAGGCGCTACCCTGGATGCCGTACAGAAGAAGGGTTTTGTTCAGTGTGGCGTGAGTGACGGCTTGCCGGGCTTCTCGGTGCCTGATGCTTCCGGCAAGATCGTCGGTATCGACGCTGACGTCTGCCGTGCCGTGGCCGCTGCCGTATTCGGCGACGCGACCAAGGTCAAGTTCAGCCAGTTGAACGCCAAGGAGCGCTTCACCGCGCTGCAATCGGGCGAAATCGACATCCTTTCGCGTAACACCACCATGACCAGCTCCCGTGACGCCGGCATGGGCCTGTTCTTCCCGGGCTTCATCACCTACTACGATGGCGTCGGCTTCCTGGCCAACACCAAGCTGGGCGTGAAGAGTGCCAAGGAACTGGATGGCGCGACCATCTGCATCCAGGCCGGTACCACCACCGAGCTGAACGTCTCCGACTACTTCCGCGCCAACGGCCTGAAGTACACCCCGATCACCTTCGACACCTCCGACGAAAGCGCCAAGTCGCTGGAATCCGGTCGTTGCGACGTGTTGACCTCGGACAAGTCCCAGCTGTTCGCCCAGCGCAGCAAGCTGGCTTCGCCGAAAGACTACGTGGTACTGCCGGAAACCATCTCCAAGGAGCCCCTGGGCCCAGTGGTGCGTAACGGCGACGACGAGTGGAACAAGATCGTCCGTTGGGTCGGCTACGCGCTGCTCAACACCGAAGAAGCTGGCATCACTTCGAAAAACGTCCAGGAAGAAGCCAAGTCCACCAAGAACCCGGACGTTGCTCGTCTGCTGGGTAGCGACGGCGAATACGGCAAGGACCTGAAACTGCCGAAGGATTGGGTCGTCAAGATCGTTGCCCAGGTCGGTAACTATGGCGAGATCTTCGAGAGAAACCTCGGCAAGAGCACTCCGCTGGAAATCGACCGCGGTATGAACGCTCTGTGGAACAAAGGCGGCATTCAATACGCACCTCCTGTGCGCTGATTGACCTATCGCCCGGCAGGCCAACTGCCGGGCGATGTTCCTGTTCCGTTTTTCCTGGGGCACTCCATGCAAAATCAAATCGGCGCACCCAAGCAGAGACTCAGTCTCAGCGACCCCAAAGTGCGTGCGTGGCTATTTCAGATCATCACGATTGTCGCGGTGGTCTCGTTGGGCTGGTACCTGTTTCACAACACCCAGACCAACCTGCAACACCGGGGCATTACCTCGGGTTTCGGCTTTCTTGAGCGCAGTGCCGGTTTCGGTATCGCCCAGCACCTGATCGACTACACCGAATCGGACAGCTATTCGCGCGTATTCGTCATCGGTCTGCTCAATACCCTGCTGGTCACCTTCATCGGCGTCATCCTGGCGACCCTGCTCGGTTTCATCATCGGCGTGTCGCGACTGTCGTCGAACTGGGTGCTCAACAAGCTGGCCACCGTCTACATCGAGGTGTTCCGTAACATCCCGCCGTTGTTGCAGATCCTGTTCTGGTACTTCGCGGTGTTCCTGACCATGCCGGGACCGCGCAACAGCCATAACTTCGGTGATACCTTCTTCGTCAGCAGCCGTGGCCTGAACATGCCGGCAGCCATTGCCTCGGCGGGCTTCTGGCCGTTCGTGATCAGCGTCGTGCTGGCCATCGTGGCGATCGTGCTGATGTCCCGCTGGGCCACCAAGCGCTTCGAAGAAACCGGCGTACCGTTCCACAAGTTCTGGGTCGGCCTGGCGCTGTTCCTGGTGATCCCGGCGTTGTGCACCCTGGTCTTCGGCGCGCCTGTGCACTGGGAAGTTCCCACGCTGCAAGGGTTCAACTTCGTCGGCGGTTGGGTATTGATCCCTGAATTGCTGGCATTGACCCTGGCCCTGACGATCTACACCGCGGCGTTCATCGCCGAGATCGTGCGCTCGGGCATCAAGTCGGTCAGCCACGGCCAGACCGAAGCGGCGCGCTCCCTGGGCCTGCGCAACGGTCCGACCCTGCGCAAGGTGATCATCCCGCAAGCCCTGCGCGTGATCATTCCGCCGCTGACCAGCCAATACCTGAACCTGGCGAAGAACTCGTCCCTGGCCGCCGGTATCGGCTACCCGGAAATGGTCTCGTTGTTTGCCGGTACGGTGCTGAACCAGACCGGGCAGGCCATCGAAGTCATTGCCATCACCATGAGCGTGTACCTGGCGATCAGTATCAGCATTTCCCTGCTGATGAACTGGTACAACAAGCGCATTGCGCTGATCGAGCGGTGAGGAAACGCCCATGAGTTCGCATATTTTCAAACCCGACATGCCACCACCGAGCAACAGCATCGGCGCGGTGGCGTGGGTGCGGGCCAACATGTTCTCCAGCTGGCTCAACACGCTGCTGACCCTGTTCGCCTTCTACCTGATCTACCTGGTCATCCCGCCGCTGCTGCACTGGGCCTTCCTGGACGCCAACTGGGTCGGCACCACCCGCGCCGACTGCACCAAGAGCGGCGCCTGCTGGGTGTTCATCCAGCAGCGTTTCGGCCAGTTCATGTATGGCTACTACCCGCCCGAGCTGCGCTGGCGCGTGGACCTGACCGTGTGGCTGGCGGTACTCGGCGTGGCACCGTTGTTCATCCCGCGTGTCCCGCGCAAGGCGATCTACGCCCTGGGCTTCCTGGTGCTGTACCCGATCATCGCCTTCACCCTGTTGCGCGGCGGTTACCTGGGCCTGGCCAGCGTCGCCACCACCGAATGGGGCGGTCTGATGCTGACCCTGGTCATCGCCACCGTCGGTATCGCCGGGGCCTTGCCTTTGGGGATCATGCTGGCATTGGGGCGGCGTTCGAACATGCCGGCGGTGAAAGTGGTCTGCGTGACCTTCATCGAGTTCTGGCGCGGCGTGCCGTTGATCACCGTGCTGTTCATGTCCTCGGTGATGCTGCCGTTGTTCCTGCCTGAAGGCATGAACTTCGACAAGTTGCTGCGGGCGCTGATCGGGGTGATCCTGTTCCAGTCGGCCTATGTCGCCGAAGTGGTTCGCGGTGGCCTGCAGGCCATTCCCAAGGGCCAGTACGAAGCCTCTGCCGCCATGGGCCTGGGTTACTGGCGCTCGATGGGCCTGGTGATTCTGCCGCAAGCCTTGAAACTGGTAATCCCGGGGATCGTGAACACCCTGATTGCGCTGTTCAAGGACACGAGCCTGGTGATCATCATCGGCCTGTTCGACCTGCTCAACAGCGTCAAGCAAGCCGGCGCCGACCCGAAATGGCTGGGTATGGCCACCGAAGGCTACGTGTTCGCCGCCCTGGTGTTCTGGATTTTCTGTTTTGGTATGTCCCGCTATTCCATGCATTTGGAACGCAAGCTGGACACAGGCCACAAGCGTTAGGAGTTTTTTCATGAGTGAAGCTATCAAACAGCCTGTGGGTCCTGAAGGCATTATTCAGATGCAGGGTGTGAACAAGTGGTACGGCCAGTTCCACGTGTTGAAAGACATCAACCTGAACGTCAAGCAGGGCGAGCGTATCGTCCTCTGCGGCCCGTCGGGTTCGGGCAAGTCCACCACCATCCGCTGCCTCAACCGCCTGGAAGAGCACCAGCAGGGCCGCATCGTGGTCGATGGCGTGGAGCTGACCAACGACCTCAAGCAGATCGAAGCGATCCGTCGTGAAGTCGGCATGGTGTTCCAGCACTTCAACCTGTTCCCGCACCTGACCATCCTGCAGAACTGCACCCTGGCGCCGATGTGGGTACGCAATATGCCCAAGCGCGAGGCGGAAGAAATTGCCATGCACTACCTCAAGCGCGTGCGTATTCCGGAGCAGGCCCACAAGTTCCCGGGCCAGTTGTCCGGTGGTCAGCAGCAGCGTGTGGCGATTGCCCGTGCCTTGTGCATGAAGCCGAAAATCATGCTGTTCGACGAACCGACTTCGGCGCTCGACCCGGAAATGGTGAAAGAGGTTCTGGACACCATGATCGGCCTGGCCGAAGACGGCATGACCATGCTCTGCGTGACCCACGAAATGGGCTTCGCCCGCACCGTGGCCAACCGCGTGATCTTCATGGACAAGGGCGAAATCGTCGAACAGGCCGCGCCGAACGACTTCTTCGACAACCCGCAGAACGAGCGGACCAAGCTGTTCCTGAGCCAGATCCTGCATTGATCGGCAGGCGTTGAATGAAAAACCCGGACCTGGTCCGGGTTTTTTTTTGCCTGCGTCTTATCAATCAGGCGAGTGGTTGTTCGGCTTCTCCATCTCTTGTAGGAATCGTTGGTTCTTGAACACACAGTCAGGTTTGGAGTAACCTTTTGCCAATTCATCCTATGATTGGATGTTAGGGCGACCTCCATGTCTCAAAGTATTCCCCTCATCAAGCGCTCCCTGGTCGACCAGGCCCTGGAGCAATTGCGCGAACGCATCAGCCGTGGCACCTGGGCCGTGGGCGCGCGGCTGCCCACCGAGCCGGAGCTGGCCGCGGAGCTGGGCATCAGCCGCAATACCATGCGTGAAGCCCTGCGCGTGCTGGCGTTTTCCGGGTTGATCGAGATTCGCCAGGGCGACGGCAGCTACCTGCGGGCAACCATTGATCCGCTGGCGACCATGCAGGCGCTGTCGCGCTGTTCCCTCGAGCAGGCCCGCGAGACGCGGCACAGCTTCGAGGTCGAAGCCGTCGGCCTGGCGGCCCTGAGGCGTACCGAGGAGGACCTCAAGGGCTTGCGCGAGGCCCTCGATATCAGCGGCGACCACTATCACGGCGATCTCGACAACTACATCCGCTGCGACCTGGTGTTTCACCAGCGCCTGATCGACGCCGCGCACAACCCGATGCTCAGCGAGCTGTACCGCTACTTTTCCAGCGTGATCGCCAGTGCCCTGCGCCAGACCCTGGATATCTCCCCCCGTCGCCAATCGGTGTTCGACCTGCATGTCGCCCTGTTCGAAGCCGTGGAGCAACAGGACCCTGAACGCGCCAAGGCGCTGTGCCGGACCTTGATCAATGAACCTTGAAACCGAGCGTCCCATGTCCCGTGCTGCTGTAGAAACCCGTACTCCCCCTCGGTCTGCCGAACTCGACCGGCTGTTGATCGACGCCGAGGCCGATGACGACCTGGTCCAGCACAGCCAGCCGGTGCTGCGCCGTCCCTGGCTGTTGCTGCTGGGCCTGGTGCTGGTGGCGCTGAACCTGCGCCCGGCGTTGTCGAGCATGGCGCCATTGCTCGGCGAGGTGTCCCGCAGCCTGGGCCTGTCGGCGGCCAAGGCCGGCCTGTTGACCACCTTGCCGGTGCTTTGCCTCGGCCTTGCGGCGCCCCTGGCACCGTTGCTGGCCCGGCGTTTCGGCAGCGAGCGGGTGGTGCTGGGGATTCTGCTGACCCTGGCGGGCGGGATCATCCTACGCAGTTCGCTGGGCGAGTTCGGCCTGTTTGCCGGCAGTGTGCTGGCCGGTGCGAGCATCGGGGTGATCGGCGTGCTGTTGCCCGGCATCGTCAAGCGTGACTTCTCGCGGCAGGCCGGAACCATGACCGGCGTCTACACCATGGCCCTGTGCCTGGGCGCGGCCCTGGCGGCGGGAGCCACGGTGCCGCTGAGCCAGCACTTTGGCGAGAGCTGGTCGCTCGGCCTGGGCTTCTGGGTGTTGCCCGCGCTGGTGGCGGGGATTTTCTGGTTGCCGCAGGTGGGGCACAAGCACGGCGCCCACCACGTGGCCTACCGGGTGCGCGGTTTGCTGCGCGATCCGCTGGCCTGGCAGGTCACCCTGTACATGGGCCTGCAATCGTCCCTGGCCTATATCGTCTTCGGCTGGCTGCCCTCGGTGCTGATTGGGCGTGGCCTGAGCGCCACCCAGGCGGGGATCGTGCTGTCCGGCTCGATCCTGGTGCAACTGGCCAGCTCACTGGCGGCACCCTGGCTGGCGACGCGGGGCAAGGATCAACGGCTGGCGATTGTCGTGGTGATGGCGCTGACCCTGGGCGGCCTGTTCGGTTGCCTGTATGCACCGCTGGAAGGGCTCTGGGGCTGGGCGATCCTGCTCGGCCTGGGGCAGGGCGGCACGTTCAGCCTGGCGCTGACCCTGATCGTGTTGCGCTCGCGCGATGCCCATGTGGCGGCGAACCTGTCGAGCATGGCCCAGGGCATCGGTTACACCCTGGCCTCCATGGGGCCGCTCGCGGTCGGGCTGGTGCATGACTTCACCGGTGGCTGGGGGGGCACTGGGCTGGATCTTCGGCGTGATCGGTCTCGGCGCCATCGTCGCCGGGCTCGGTGCCGGTCGGGCGCGTTATGTGCAAGTCACCAGCGAAAAACTCTGAATCGCCCCGCACTTCCGGTATTCGGATCGCGAATGCCGATAGTCAGCCGCGTATTTGCAGACTATCGTGCAGGCGATTCCTTTACCTGCACGGAGCCTGTTCATGAGTGATGCCAACAACGCGTTGATTACTGAGTTCTATAAAGCGTTCCAGCGGCTGGATGCCGAGGCCATGAGTGCCTGCTACACCGAGGATGTGCTGTTCAGTGATCCGGCGTTCGGCGAACTGCGGGGCCGTGATGCCGGCGATATGTGGCGCATGCTGACCACCCGGGCCAAGGACTTCTCCCTGACTTTCGACAATGTCCGGGCCGACGAACGCAGCGGTGGTGCCCATTGGGTCGCGACCTACCTGTTCAGCCAGACCGGCAATACCGTGGTCAACGATATCCAGGCGCGCTTCGTGTTTCGCGACGGCAAGATCTGTGAGCACCATGACCAGTTCGACCTCTGGCGCTGGGCGCGTCAGGCGCTGGGAACCAAGGGGCTGCTGCTGGGCTGGACGCCGTTGGTCAAAAACGCTGTTCGTGCCCAGGCATTGAAAGGTTTGAAGGCATTCCAGGCGAGCCGCTAGGTTCTGCTAAGATCGCCGCCCCGTTACCGATCAAGCCCTTTGCCACGTGAACATCAGCGAAACGCTCAGTGCCGAGACGCCACCTACGGTCAAACCCTGGTTTGTTTATCTGGTGCGTGCCGCCAACGGTTCGCTGTATTGCGGGATCAGCGACGACCCGCAACGGCGTTTTGCCTCGCACCAGAGCGGCAAGGGCGCGCGCTTCTTCCACTCCAGCCCGGCGGTGGCGCTGGTGTATGTGGAGGCGTGCCGCGACAAGGGCGACGCCCTGCGCCAGGAGCGCCTGATCAAGAAATTGCGCAAGAGTGCCAAGGAAACCCTGGCGGCGGGGTTCAGCCTGGAGGCCTTTACGGCGGCGCAGGGATGACCCGGGACGCTTTTCGACGCACTTGCAATTGATGCCGTTGATAAGCCGACATCAGGCCGCTTGGGTAGGCCGCCCGCGATTTGCAGGCTAAGCTGGAGGCTCTTATCTGCCCGGCGGACCCCTGCATGTCTGAATTGATTCTGCATCATTACCCGACGTCTCCCTTTGCCGAAAAGGCCCGCTTGCTGCTGGGCTTCAAGGGGTTGTCCTGGCGCTCGGTGAACATCTCGCCGGTGATGCCAAAACCCGACCTGACCGCTCTGACCGGTGGCTATCGGAAAACCCCGGTGCTGCAGGTCGGCGCCGATGTCTACTGTGACACGGCCTTGATCGCCCGGCGCCTGGAGCAGGAAAAGGTGATGCCGAGCCTGTTCCCCGAAGGCCGGGAAATGGTCGCGGCGACCTTTGCCGCCTGGGCCGACTCGGTGGTGTTCGCCCACGCGGTCAGCCTGGTGTTCCAGCCCGAGTCGGCGGCGCTGCGTTTTGCGCGGTTTTCCCCGGAGCAGCTCAAGGCTTTCATGGTCGACCGCGCCGGTCTGTTCAGCGGCGGCTCGAGCGCACGCGTCCCGCTGGAGCAGGCCAAGCACCAGTGGCCGGTGTTCATGGCGCGGCTGGAGCAGCAACTGCAGCGCGAGGAGGGCGACTTCCTGTTCGGTGAGCCATCCATTGCCGATATCGCCATGGCGCATCCGCTGTGGTTCCTCAAGGCGACGCCGGTGACCGCGCCGCTGGTGGATGCCTATCCGGCGGTGGTCGCCTGGCTCGCCCGGGTCATGGCGTTCGGGCATGGCGCGGCGAGTGAGATGAGCGCCGAACAGGCCTTGCAGGTGGCGCGCGAATCGACGCCGGCAGCGCTTCCCGGCGAGCGCTTCGACGAGCCGAACGGTTTTGTGGCCGGCCAGCCGGTGATCATCGCCGCGACTGACTACGGGGTCGATCCGGTGGCGGGCGAGTTGGTGTTTGCCGGTAGCGAAGAGCTGATCGTGCGTCGTGAGGATGAGCGTGCGGGTGTGGTGCATGTGCACTTCCCACGGCTCGGTTTCAGGATCGAAGCGCAGTAAGAAAAAACACCGCGAACTCTGTAGGAGCCGGCTTGCCGGCGATGGCGGCCGAAAGATCGACGCAAGACTCACCGGCCTCATCGCCAGCAAGCCGGCTCCTACAATAGTCCGTGTGCGGCGGTGGTTATTTCAGCGCGGCCAGAATAGCTTCTGGCTCATAGCTGCGAATCAAGGTGCCGTTCACGTCCAGGATCGGGATCCCGCCGCCGCCCAGGGCCTGATAGGCCTTGCGCGCCTCGGCGTCTTTCTCGATATCGAATTCCCGGTAGGGAATGCCTTTCTGGTCGAGAAAGCGCCGGGTCTGCTTGCAGTAGCCGCACCAGTCGGTGGCATAGAGCACCACCCGGGCCCTGGCCCGGGTCTGCTCGGAGACGACCTGGCCCGGATTGAACACCCGCTCGATCTTGCCCCAGTTCTGATAGACCACCACCACCAGCAGGATCAGCAGGACCTTCCTCAACATGCCTGTGAGCATGGCTCAGTCCTTGCGCCGCTTGAGCTGATCGGTCAACTGGGTCGGCAGGCCCTTGATGATCAGGGTGCCGGCTTCTTCGTCATACTCGATCTTCGAACCCAGCAAGTGCGCCTCGAAGCTGATGGACAGGCCTTCGGCGCGGCCGGTGAAACGGCGGAACTGGTTCAGGGTACGTTTATCGGCCGGGATCTCCGGCGACAGGCCGTAGTCCTTGTTGCGGATATGTTCGTAGAAGGCCCGTGGACGATCCTCGTCAATCAGCCCGGAGAGCTCTTCCAGACCCATGGGCTCGCCCATTTTCGCCTGGCTGCTGGCGTAGTCCACCAGGGTCTTGGTCTTTTCCCGGGCATCGTCCTCGGGCAGGTCTTCGCTTTCCACGAAGTCGCTGAAGGCCTTGAGCAGGGTGCGGGTCTCGCCCGGACCGTCGACGCCCTCCTGGCAGCCGATGAAGTCGCGGAAATACTCCGAAACCTTTTTGCCGTTCTTGCCTTTGATAAAGGAAATGTACTGTTTGGACTGCTTGTTGTTCTGCCACTCGGAGACGTTGATCCGGGCCGCCAGGTGCAACTGGCCCAGGTCCAGGTGACGCGACGGGGTCACGTCCAGCTCGGCGTTCACCGCCACGCCTTCGCTGTGGTGCAGCAGGGCGATCGCCAGGTAGTCGGTCATGCCTTGCTGGTAGTGGGCGAACAGCACATGGCCGCCCACCGAGAGGTTGGACTCCTCCATCAGCTTTTGCAGATGTTCGACGGCAATCCGGCTGAACGCGGTGAAGTCCTTGCCGCCGTCCAGGTATTCCTTCAGCCAGCCGCTGAACGGATGCGCGCCGGACTCGGCATGGAAGAAGCCCCAGGCTTTGCCCTGCTTGGCGTTGTAGTTCTCGTTGAGGTCGGCGAGCATGTGCTCGATGGCCTGGGACTCGGCCAGTTCGGAGTCACGGGCATGCAGGACCGCAGGGGTGCCGTCGGGCTTTTTGTCGATCAGGTGGACGATGCAATGACGGATCGGCATAGGTTTCTCGGCTGGTTTGTCAGGGGGAGGGCGGGCTCCCCGGAAAAGCGCCCAGTGTACCGCACCCGTGGGCTGAATCCGCCTTTGCACGGTCGTTCTGGCGGCATGAGCGGTTTCAGAGAGCTTTTTTTTCGAAAACGAGCGCGAAAGCTGACCAAATGGCTAGGTAGAGGCGGATATTTCCCCGTCTCTGTGCTAGTTTTGCCCGGTCTTGCGCTCGGTAACGGCGCAAAGCGTGCATTCAGCAGGTGTCACGCCGAACCAAACCCCGTTTCTGCTATCTACATCCGCGATCCGTCGTGGTTTGTCAGCGGGGGGCATAAGGCAGGCACGATGGCTGACACTGCACTCTGCAATCCAAATGAATTTGATAGGGAAGGAACATCTCAATGGCTATTACCAAAGACCAACTGATCGCCGATATCGCCGAAGCTATCGACGCGCCGAAAACCACCGCGCGTGCCGCTCTGGACCAACTGGCCCAGATCGTTGCTGATCAATTGGAAAACGGCGGCGAAATCACTCTGCCAGGCGTTGGCAAGCTGAAAGTGACCGAGCGTCCTGCCCGTACCGGCCGTAACCCGTCGACTGGCGCTGCCATCGAAATCCCTGCCAAGAAAGTGATCAAGCTGGTTGTGGCCAAGGTCCTGACCGACGCTGTGAACAAGTAAGATGCAGTGAAACCGTGCCTCGGAGCGATCCGGGCACGGTTTTTTTTCGCCTGTGCATTGTGCACCCGGCTACTCGGATACGTCTGTCATGCCCAGCCGGCTGAGCAGTGCCGCGCGCAACTCATCCAGTGTGCCGAATGCTTGCCCCTTCATCGCCGGCCATCGCTCGATTGCCAGGGCGAAGCCGTTGGTGCCGTGGGTGATCGGCGTTTCGACAATGATGCCGGTACTGGAGCGATGCTTCAGGTGCAGTTGACCGCCCGTCGTTGTATCGATGAAAAAATGGCCGGGCTCCATCAGGGGCGGTTCGAGCGTGGGGCTGACCACGGGCCTGTCAAGGGGCAGGACTGCCACCATGCCTCGTTGATTGATCAGCGCTGACGTCAGCTCGGAGAGGCTGCCAAAGCGTTCCGCGTGCAAGTCTTGCCACTGGCTGCGTACGAGATGGAAGTGATTGTCCTGGGTTTTGACAATAGGGCTGAGTAACGTTTTCTGGCCTTCCCGATGGACCAGTTGAAGGGAATGGTGTGTGAAGTGATCGTATATGAAGAAGTCGCCGTCCTTGCGCAAGGCGCTATAGGGCGGCACACCGGTATAGAGCACCAGGTCGGCTTTGACAAAGAATGGCCCATGACCCGCGCTGACACCGCCCCGCCCGCGATCCACGGCGATACTGATCGGGGCGCCGCCCTCGATATCCGCGATCCTGATCCCGGGAACACCCTGTAGCGCCGCGAGCCCTGGGATGCCCTGTCGGTCATGGGTGTGAGCGTCGCCAACCAGTGCGATCCATTTGCCGCCTTCCAGGTTGCTGGCGTCGGCCTTTATCACCAGGTCGGCGTAGTAGTTCATCAAGGACATGCGGTGGGCTGCACTGTAGCCCGTATTCATGTGATAGCTGGCAGCACAGTCGAGGGCCCGGATGCTGACACCCTGTGCCCGTGCCGTGATCACCAGATTGAGAAAGCTGTAAGTGCCCGAGGGGTCCGTCTTGTGCCCGAGGTCCTGGGTTTCAAGGTAGCGTTTCAGCGACTCCGGCATCGCTCCGGTGCGCTGATAGGTATCCAGTCCGAACTGTTCGAAATCGGTTCTCAGGTGTTCCAGGTACAGGGTTTTCACGCCTTGGCGAACCAGGGAAGCCATATTGTCGATCAGCAATTGCTTCGAGCCTATCCCGGCGTGAGCTTCACCCAGCACCAGGCCTTTGGAGTGCGAGTAGATCAGGGCGAATACCTGGTCGGCCGAGGTGGCGAGCATCAGCCCGGGGTCCAGCGGGGGGCGGGCGGGCAGTGTGACCTGGTTGAGGAACGACGTCGCTTCGCTGAGGAGCAGGTCCTGGCGCGCTGTGAATATGCGGTTGGCCTCTATGGTTCCAGCATTGCTCCACGGCCCCCTATAACCGCGTATCAAACCGCGCTTGTGTCCGCTGAGTAACGCCACATTGGCCCTGTGTGTGTCAGGAATCAGATAGCGTTCGACGGTTGCCTTGGTGCTTTCAGTGCTCCATTTCGCGGTCCCTGCCACTCGGTAGAGCGCGGGGCCGGATGGCCATAACTCTTTCCTGCGTTTTGCACGGAAGGCCCCGACACTCGCGTCATATTCGACCTGCACCACCCAGTCGGTGTGGCCCTCCAGTTCTACGAACCTTTGTTGCTGATACCGGCGCAATCCGTTGGCATCGGCCGCTGCCAGTTGGCGAGGTGCCACTCTTGCATAGAGCTGTAGCGCGTGTGGGCGAGTGTCCGGCGTGAGACTGGCCGACGCCGGGATATCCGTCACGCTGATCGAGGCGGCGGGGAGGTGAGGGGGGATGGGGGCGGGTGCGGTTTCGCCAGGTGCAGAGGGAGGGGCGTGACCCGGGATACGGATGCGGGTGGTGGGGCCAGGCAGGTTGCCTGGCTGCCTGGAAGGAGGTTCTCCATGGGGGCGAAGTTTGGCGGGTAAAGAGGGCGAGCTTGATGACCTGGGTGGCTTGGGTGACATGGTGTGCTGATCCTGGGGCAATCGTGGAAGAATATTCCCAGGGCCTTGCGAGAGGAGGCTGTCTGGTCCAGCCATGAGTGAAGAGGGTTTTCCCCTCGGCCAGCCCTGACGTTTATGTTCAGGGCTAGCTTCGATGATCGTTTACAGGTCGGATAGCCGCATAAATTGACTGCCTTCTGGTGTTTTTCGCCAGATGCCTATCGGATCGGGTAACGGGGTGTCGGCGAAACGGCAGCGCGCCAGGACGCCGCCGGGCAGGGTCATCCCTGGGCTTTCTGTGCCGCGCTCCAGTGCTGTTGCGCCCAGGCCTGTTGCTGGGCCTTGCTGTGGAACGTCCAGGCGACAAAGCGGCTCTGTTTCTGGCCCTGGGACATCTCCACCACCTTGCTCTCCAGGGCGCCGGCCTTCTTCAGCGCCGCTTCGATGGCCGGCAGGTTCGAGGCCTTCGATACCAGTGTGCTGAACCACAGCACCTGGTTCGACAACTGCGGGCTTTCGCTGATCAGTTGGGTCACGAACCGCGCTTCGCCCCCTTCACACCACAATTCCGCCGCCTGGCCGCCGAAGTTCAGCACGGGCAGTTTGCGCTTGGGATCGGCCTTGCCCAGGGCGCGCCATTTGCGTCGGCTGCCGCTTTGGGCTTCGTCCAGGGAGGCGTGAAACGGCGGGTTGCACATGGTCAGGTCGAAACGCTCGGTGCTTTCCAGCAGACCGCTGAGGATGTGCTTCGGATTGCCTTGCAGGCGCAGGCCGATGGCCTTGTTCAGGCCGTTGGACTGGACGATGGCCTTGGCGGCGGCCAGCGCCGTGGCGTTGATGTCCGAGCCGAGAAACTGCCAGCGGTAGTCGCTATGGCCGATCAGCGGGTAGATGCAGTTGGCGCCGACGCCGATATCCAGCACGCGCACGGCGGCGCCGCGGGGGATCACGCCTTCGTTGCCTTCGGCCAACAGGTCGGCGAGGAAATGCACATAGTCGGCCCGGCCTGGCACCGGCGGGCAGAGGAAGTCCGTCGGGATGTCCCAGTGGGCGATGCCGTAGAAGGCCTTGAGCAGGGCGCGGTTGAACACCCGCACGGCGGTCGGGTCGGCGAAGTCGATGCTTTCCTTGCCATAGGGGTTGAGGATCACGAAGCGGCCCAGTTCGGGGCAGCCCTTGATCAACTGGGGGAAGTCGTAGCGGCCCTGATGACGGTTGCGCGGGTGCAGGCTGGCTTTTTCGCGGGGCTCGACGGCCTTGGCCGGAGTGGCGGGCTTGGGCTTCTTGCGCGGGGCTTTGGGTTTGTTCGGAGCGGTCATGGGCAGGGTCGATTCGGGTAGGGCTTGGAATGGCGGGCATTGTCCCATATTCACCGGTGCTGACGCGCACCGCATTGTGCCGAGCGCAGTCCGCTGCCTTGAGAACGACATGCCCCTTGTAGGAGCCGGCTTGCCGGGACGCCGCACCGCGGCGATGGCGTCCGCAGGGGCGATGCAAGGCTCACGGGCCTCATCGCCGGCAAGCCGGCTCCTACAGGGGGTGTGGTGTTTTCAAGGATGCGGCAGGCATGAAAAAGGGAGGCCCGAGGGCCTCCCTTTTTCAGTCAAGCGTCAGTCTTACAGACTGGCGATCCGCGCATGCTGCTCGGCCAGCTTACCCAGGGCCTGTTCGGCCTCGGCCAGCTTGGCGCGTTCCTTCTCGATGACTTCGGCCGGGGCCTTGTCGACGAACGCGGCATTCGACAGCTTGCCGCCGACCCGCTGCACTTCGCCCTGCAGGCGCTGGATTTCCTTGTCCAGGCGCGCCAGTTCGGCACCCTTGTCGATCAGGCCGGCCATTGGCACCAGCACTTCCATCTCGCCCACCAAAGCGGTAGCGGACAGCGGCGCTTCGTCGCCGGCAGCCAGCACGGTGATCGATTCGAGCTTGGCGAGCTTTTTCAGCAGTTGCTCGTTCTCGCTCAGGCGCCGCTGGTCCTGGGCGTTGACGTTCTTCAGGAACAACGCCAGTGGCTTGCCCGGGCCGATGTTCATCTCGGCGCGGATGTTGCGCACGCCCAGCATCAGGCCCTTGAGCCATTCGATGTCGTCTTCGGCGCTCTGGTCGATCCGCGCTTCGTTCGCCACCGGCCAGGGTTGCAGCATGATGGTCTTGCCCTCGGCACCCACCAGCGGCGCCAGGCGCTGCCAGATTTCCTCGGTGATGAACGGCATGAACGGATGCGCCAGGCGCAGGGCCACTTCCAGCACGCGCACCAGGGTGCGGCGGGTGCCGCGCTGGCGTTCGACCGGCGCGTTCTCGTCCCACAGCACCGGCTTGGACAGTTCCAGGTACCAGTCGCAATACTGGTTCCAGATGAACTCGTACAAGGCCTGGGCGGCCAGGTCGAAACGGAACTGGTCGAGCTGGCGGGTCACTTCGGCTTCGGTACGCTGCAACTGCGAGATGATCCAGCGATCGGCCAGGGACAGCTCAAAGGCTTCGCCGTTCTGGCCGCAGTCTTCGCCCTTGTCCAGCACGTAGCGCGCGGCGTTCCAGATCTTGTTGCAGAAGTTGCGGTAGCCTTCGACTCGGCCCATGTCGAACTTGATGTCGCGACCGGTGGAGGCCAGCGAACAGAAAGTGAAGCGCAGGGCGTCGGTGCCGTAGCTGGCGATGCCTTCGGCGAACTCGACGCGGGTCTGCTTCTCGATGGCTTTCTGCAACTTGGGTTGCATCAGGCCGGTGGTGCGTTTCTCCACCAGGGCTTCGAGCTCGATGCCGTCGATGATATCCAGCGGGTCGAGGACGTTGCCCTTGGACTTGGACATCTTCTGGCCCTGGCCGTCACGCACCAGGCCGTGGACGTAGACGGTCTTGAACGGTACTTGCGCCGTGCCGTCCGCGTTCTTCACCAGGTGCATGGTCAGCATGATCATCCGGGCGACCCAGAAGAAAATGATGTCGAAACCGGTCACCAGCACGTCGGTGGGGTGGAAGGTCTTGAGGAAGTCGGTCTGCTCCGGCCAGCCCAGGGTGGAGAAGGTCCACAGGCCCGAACTGAACCAGGTGTCGAGGACGTCGTTGTCCTGTTGCAGCGCAACGTCCGGCCCCAGGTTGTGCTTGGCGCGCACTTCGGCTTCGTCGCGACCGACATAGACCTTGCCCGACTCGTCGTACCAGGCCGGAATCCGGTGGCCCCACCACAGCTGGCGGCTGATGCACCAGTCCTGGATATCGCGCATCCAGGAGAAGTACATGTTTTCGTACTGCTTGGGCACGAAGGCGATGCGGCCGTCTTCCACGGCGGCAATGGCCGGTTCGGCCAGCGGCTTGGTGGAGACATACCACTGGTCGGTCAGCCATGGCTCGATGACGGTGCCGGAGCGGTCGCCTTTCGGCACTTTCAGGGCATGATCGTCGACGCTGACCAGCAGGCCGGCCGCTTCGAACGCGGCAACGATTTCCTTGCGGGCCTGGAAACGGTTGAGGCCGGCGTATTCGGCGGGCAGTGTGCCGTCGATCGCTTCGTTGACGCTGCCGTCGAGGTTGAATACCTGGGCCGCCGCCAGCACCTCGGCGTTCTTGTCGAAGATGTTCAGCAGCGGCAGGTTGTGGCGCTTGCCGACTTCGTAGTCGTTGAAATCGTGGGCCGGGGTGATCTTCACGCAGCCGGTGCCGAATTCAGGGTCGCAGTAGTCGTCGGCGATGATCGGGATGCGGCGGCCGACCAGTGGCAGCTCGACAAATTTGCCAATCAGGGCTTTGTAGCGCTCGTCGTTCGGGTTAACGGCCACGGCGGCGTCGCCGAGCATGGTTTCCGGACGGGTGGTGGCGACGATCAGGTGGTCCAGGCCTTCGGCGGTCTTGGCACCGTCAGCCAGCGGGTAGCGCAGGTTCCACAGGAAGCCTTTCTCGTCGTGGTTTTCCACTTCAAGGTCGGAAATCGCCGTGTGCAGCTTGGTGTCCCAGTTGACCAGGCGCTTGCCGCGATAGATCAGGCCGTCCTCGTGCAGGCGCACGAAGGCTTCCTTCACCGCTTCCGACAGGCCGTCGTCCATGGTGAAGCGCTCGCGGCTCCAGTCCACGGACGAGCCCAGGCGACGGATCTGCCGGCTGATATTGCCGCCGGACTGATCCTTCCATTCCCAGACCTTTTCGAGGAATTTCTCGCGGCCCAGGTCGTGGCGGCTCTGGCCCTGGGCTTCGAGTTGGCGCTCCACCAGCATCTGGGTGGCGATCCCGGCGTGGTCGGTGCCCGGCTGCCACAGGGTGTTGCGACCCTGCATGCGGCGGAAACGGATCAGGGCGTCCATGATCGCGTTGTTGAAACCGTGGCCCATGTGCAGGCTGCCGGTGACGTTCGGCGGCGGGATCATGATGGTGTAGGAGTCGCCGGCGCCTTGCGGGGCGAAATAATTCTCGGACTCCCAGGTCTGGTACCAGGAAGTTTCAATGGCGTGCGGCTGGTAGGTCTTATCCATGCGCGGCGGGACCCTTAGGCATTAATTCAGGAAAGCCGGCAAGTATAACGGGGATATGGCGCGGGGCGTAGAGCGAGGTGAACGCTCGTGGCACAAATATGCCCGCCGGCGCCAGCGGGTAGGCCCTGCTTCTACAAGGAGGGCGGGTTATTTCAGGAGGGGTACTGGCTCAGCAGGCGTTCCAGGCGGGCGTCCAGGCGGCGCTTGATCTCGGTCTCGATATGCGGGGCGAAGTCATCGATCACGTCCTGCATGATCAATTGCGCGGCGGCACGCAGTTCGCTGTCCAGGTGCAGCAAGGCGTCCTGGCCCTTGTTCCTGGGCGGCTCCGCAGCGACGGCGCTCACGGGGGCGGGTGTTGGTACAGGTGCCGGTTCAGGCTCGGCAACAGCCTCGGGCTGCACCTTGACCTTGGCCTTGTTGCCCACCATGTCGAACAACAGGGGGATCTGCCCTTCGCTGGCGACGGTTTCGGTCAGCAGCGGCGGTTGCAGGGTGTCGTCGCCCAGCAGCTTGCGGATCGATTCGAGCTCGTCCAGCAGGGGCGCGGCTTTTTGTGGTTGTTTTGGAGTGTCCATCGGGGTGCTCAAAGTCGCTGTAGACGGTGATCTTGCAGAGGATAGCCCTGTTCGCGGTAGAAGCGGAAACTGTCCCGCGCCGCTTGGCGAATCACCGGGTCTTCCACCACCACTTCCGCCACGCGGGCAAAGCGCGAGGCAAAGGGTGGTACCTTCATGTCGAGGTTCACCAGCAGGTCCTGGTGAGTGCCCGGATTTTCGCCCAGCCCCAGCACCACGCAGCCTTCCGGCTCGCTTTCCGCCGGGCCGTGGGGCACGAAACTTTCACCCTTGAACCGCCACAGGCGCGCGTCCAGCTCATCGCGCTGGGCGCTGTCGCTGCAATGCAGGTAGACCTTGTGCCCCAGGCGCCAGGCTTTTTCGGTCAGCTTGCAGGCAAAGTCCAGGCGTGCCGAAGGATCCGCGCTGGGAAGGATATAGAAGTCGACTTGGGTCATAGGGATTTCCGGATTCCGGGCGGCGTCATTGGCGCACGCCGCCCGGCAGGCTCAGGGTCAGGCCTTGGCGCGGTCCAGCAGGTACTGGGTCAGCAGGGGGACCGGACGGCCGGTGGCGCCCTTGTCCTTGCCGCCACTGGTCCAGGCGGTGCCGGCGATGTCCAGGTGCGCCCAGTTGAACTGCTTGGCGAAGCGCGACAGGAAGCACGCCGCGGTGATGGTGCCGGCCTTCGGCCCGCCGATGTTGGCCATGTCGGCGAACGGGCTGTCCAGCTGTTCCTGGTATTCATCGAACAGCGGCAGTTGCCAGGCACGGTCGTCGGCTTGCCGGCCGGCGCTCAGCAGTTGCTCGATCAGTTCGTCGTTGTTGCCCAGCAGGCCCGAAGTGTGGGCGCCGAGGGCCACCACGCAGGCACCGGTCAGGGTGGCGATATCGATCACCGCCTGGGGCTTGAAGCGTTCGGCGTAGGTCAGGGCATCGCACAGCACCAGGCGGCCTTCGGCGTCGGTGTTGAGGATTTCCACGGTCTGGCCGCTGAGGGTGGTGACGATGTCGCCCGGACGGCTCGCGCCGCCGCTCGGCATGTTCTCGGCACAGGCCAGGATGCACACCAGGTTGATCGGCAGTTGCAGGGCGAGCACGGCGTGCAGGGTGCCGAACACGCTGGCGGAACCGCCCATGTCGTACTTCATCTCGTCCATGCCCGCGCCCGGCTTGAGGCTGATGCCACCGGTGTCGAAGGTGATGCCCTTGCCGACCAGGGCGTACGGCTTCTCGGATTTCTTGCCACCGTTGTACTGCATGACGATCAGGCGGGGCGGCTGGTCGCTGCCCTGGCCCACGGCGTAGAACGAGCCCATGCCCATTTCCTTGATCTTCTTCTCGTCAAAGATCTCGACCTTCAGGCCCTTGTTCGCCTTGCCGAGGTTCTTCGCCTGTTCGGCGAGGTAGCTCGGGTGGCAGATGTTCGGTGGCAGGTTGCCCAGGTCGCGGGTGAAAGCCATGCCGCCGGCGATGGCGCGGGCGTGGCTGATGGCGCGTTCGACTTCGGCTTGCGCGGCCTTGATGGTCACCAGGGTGATTTTCTTCAGGGCGCGGGGTTCGGACTTCTGGCTCTTGAACTGCTCGAAGCTGTATTCACCGTCCAGCAGGCTTTCGGCCAGCAGGCGGGTCTTGCCGTAGCTGTCGCGGCCCTTGACCACCAGGTCGTCAAGAGCGAGCACGGCATCGCTGCCGCCCAGGCCCTTGAGGGTGGCGAGGATCGCGGCAACGGCCTTGCGGAACGGGCGGTCGCCGAGTTCGGCGTCCTTGCCCACGCCCACCAGCAGCACGCGCTCGGCCTTGAGGTTGGGCAGGCTGTGCAGCAGCAGGGTCTGGCCGACCTTGCCGGCCAGGTCGCCGCGCTTGAGGAGGGCGCTGATGGCGCCACCGCTGAGTTCATCGACTTTGCTGGCGGTCGCGCCGAGTGTGCGGCTTTCGCCGACGGCGAGTACCAGGGTGGCGGTTTTCAACGTTTCTGGGCTGACGCTTTTTACAACCAGTTCCATGTCCGGGTCTCTGAATATAGGTCAAAGGGCGCAGAGACGGCTCTGCGCCGGAGCAGGGCGACGCAATGGCGTGGCCTTCGGCAAAGGCGGCAGTTTGAACCTCGCCGCTGGCTGGGGGCAAGTCCCAATAAAGGAGAAGGGTAGGCAAGTGCGCAGTGACAGCCGGGAGCAATCACAGGATAATGCGCCTCTTTTTGAACGGCTCGCCGCCGCGGGCCTTCTGGCAGTGCCTATGCTTGCTTGTTCGGCCACCTTAGCCTGACAACCCTGGAGTGTCTGGTTTGATTGTTTTTCGTTATCTGTCCCGCGAAGTCCTGGTCACCTTGAGCGCCGTCAGCGCCGTGCTGCTGGTCATCACCATGAGCGGGCGCTTCGTCAAGTTCCTGGCCCAGGCCGCCTCGGGTCAATTGGACCCGGGCTCGCTGTTCCTGATCATGGGCTTTCGCCTGCCCGGTTTCCTGCAACTGATCCTGCCGCTGGGCTTGTTCCTCGGGATTCTGCTGGCCTATGGACGGCTCTATCTCGAAAGCGAAATGACCGTGCTGTCCGCTACCGGCATGAGCCAGCAACGCCTGCTGGGCATGACCATGGTGCCGGCGCTGCTGGTGGCGCTGCTCGTCGCCTGGATCAGCCTGAGCCTGGCGCCCAAGGGCGCCCTGCAATTCCAGCTGCTGCTCAACCAGCAGGACGCGATGACCGAGTTCGACACCTTGGTGCCGGGCCGCTTCCAGGAGCTGAACGATGGCTCACGGGTCACCTACACCGAGCAGTTGTCCGATGACCGGGCGAACCTGGGCGGTGTGTTCATCTCGGAAAAACGCTTCGGCGTGAACAAGAAGGACCGTGGCATTTCCGTGCTGGTGGCCGAGAAGGGCCGCCAGGAAGTGCAAAAGGACGGTAATCGCTTCCTGATCCTCGAAAACGGCTATCGCTATGACGGCAGTCCGGGGATGGCCGATTATCGGGCGATCAAGTACGACACCTACGGCGTCATGCTGCCCAAGCCCGAGATCAGCGAAGAGGTCACCGACCGTGATGCAATGACCACGTCCAGCCTGTTCGGTAACCCGGAGCTGAAGGCGGTCGCCGAGTTGCAATGGCGTCTCTCGCTGCCCCTGCTGGTGTTTATCGTGACCCTGATGGCCGTGCCGCTGTCGCGGGTCAACCCGCGTCAGGGCCGTTTCCTCAAGCTGCTGCCGGCGATCCTCCTTTATATGGCCTACCTGACCATGCTGATTTCGGCCCGCGGCTCGCTGGAGAAGGGCAATCTGTCGCCGGCATTGGGCATGTGGTGGGTGCACGGCCTGTTCCTGGCCATCGGCCTGGGGCTGCTGTATTGGGAACCCCTGCGTTTGAAACTGGCGAGTCGTCGCACTGTGAAGGAGATGGCTCGTGGTTAAGCTCGATCGCTACATCGGTAGCAGTGTGTTCATGGCGATCCTCGCGGTACTGGGGATCATCCTCGGGCTGGCCTCGCTGTTTGCCTTCATCGATGAGATGGGCAGCCTCTCCGATACCTACACCTGGAGGGATGTGCTGAGCTTTGTCGTGCTCACGGCGCCGCGCCGGGTCTACGACATGTTGCCGATGGCCGGCCTGATCGGTTGCCTGATCGGCCTGGGCAGCCTGGCCAGCAGCAGCGAACTGACCATCATGCGCGCGGCGGGGGTGTCCATCGGGCGTATCGTCTGGGCGGTGATGAAGCCGATGCTGTTGCTGATGCTGATCGGTGTGCTGGTCGGCGAGTACGTCGCCCCGGCGACCGAGAGCAAGGCCCAGGCGGCCAAGGCCCTGGCCCAGGGTTCGGGGGATGCCCAGAGTTCCCGCAACGGCCTGTGGCATCGCCAGGGTGACGAGTTCATTCATATCAACGCCGTGCAGCCCAACGGCGTGCTGTACGGGGTGACCCGCTATCACTTCGACAGCGAGCGCCACATGCTGTCGTCGAGCTTTGCCAAGCGGGCGAACTTCGACAAGGACAAGTGGCAGCTGACGGACGTCACCACCACCTATTTCCGTGGCGACCACACCGAAGTGATCAATGTGCCGGAAGAGGGCTGGGACGTGGCCTTGAGCCCGAACCTGCTGAGTACCGTGGTGATGGTGCCCGAGGCGCTGTCGATCAGCGGCCTGTGGAGTTACATCCACTACCTGGCGGACCAGGGGCTGGCGAACGGCCGCTACTGGCTGGCGTTCTGGGTCAAGGTCTTGCAGCCGCTGGTGACCGCGGCGCTGGTCTTGATGGCGATTTCCTTCATTTTCGGCCCGTTGCGTTCGGTGACCCTGGGGCAGCGGGTGTTCACCGGCGTGCTGGTGGGCTTCACCTTCCGTATCGCCCAGGACCTGCTGGGGCCGTCGAGCCTGGTGTTCGGCTTCCCGCCGCTGCTGGCGGTGGTGGTGCCGGCGGCGATCTGCGCGGTGGCCGGTGTCTGGCTGTTGCGCCGGGCAGGATGATGCGGCGATCGAGCGGCAAATGATCCAGGAAAAAGCCTCTGTCCAGTGACAGAGGCTTTTTTGTCTCTGCCGTCCGGCCTGTTCACGTGACGCCTTGGCCGCGCATCAGGTACAATTCCCGGCTATTTTTCGGCGGGCAGTCTGCCTGCAACCTTTTTGAGTGTTGACCCGTGAGTGATTTGAGTCATATCCGCAATTTCTCCATCATCGCCCACATTGACCATGGCAAGTCGACTCTGGCCGATCGCTTCATCCAGATCTGCGGCGGCCTGGCCGAGCGCGAGATGGAAGCGCAGGTGCTGGATTCCATGGACCTCGAGCGCGAGCGCGGGATCACCATCAAGGCCCACAGCGTTACCCTGTACTACAAGGCCCGCGACGGCATCACCTATCAGTTGAACTTCATCGACACCCCCGGCCACGTCGACTTCACCTACGAAGTCAGCCGTTCCCTGGCGGCCTGTGAGGGTGCATTGCTGGTGGTGGACGCCGGCCAGGGCGTCGAAGCCCAGTCCGTCGCCAACTGCTACACGGCCATCGAGCAGGGCCTGGAAGTCATGCCGGTGCTGAACAAGATCGACCTGCCCCAGGCCGAACCGGACCGTGTGAAGGAAGAGATCGAGAAGATCATCGGTATCGACGCCACCGACGCCGTCACCTGCAGCGCCAAGACCGGTCTGGGTGTCGACGAAGTGCTCGAGCGCCTGGTGACCACCATTCCCGCGCCGACCGGCAATATCGAAGATCCGCTGCAAGCGTTGATCATCGACTCCTGGTTCGACAACTACCTGGGCGTCGTATCCCTGGTGCGCGTGCGCCACGGCCGCGTGAAGAAGGGCGACAAGATCCTGGTCAAGTCCACCGGCAAGATCCACCTGGTGGACAGCGTCGGCGTCTTCAACCCGAAACACACCGCCACCGCCGATCTCAAGGCCGGTGAAGTGGGCTTCATCATCGCCGGTATCAAGGACATCCACGGTGCGCCGGTGGGTGACACCCTGACCCTGAGCTCGACCCCCGATGTCGACGTGCTGCCGGGCTTCAAGCGTATCCAGCCGCAGGTCTACGCCGGCCTGTTTCCGGTCAGTTCGGACGATTTCGAGGACTTCCGCGAAGCCCTGCAAAAGCTGACGCTGAACGACTCCTCGCTGCAATACACCCCGGAAAGCTCCGACGCCCTGGGCTTCGGCTTCCGTTGCGGGTTCCTCGGCATGCTGCACATGGAGATCATCCAGGAGCGCCTGGAGCGCGAGTACGACCTGGACCTGATCACCACAGCGCCGACGGTAATCTTCGAGCTGCTGCTCAAGAACGGCGAAACCGTTTACGTCGACAACCCGTCCAAGCTGCCGGACCTGTCCGCCATCGAAGACATGCGGGAACCGATCGTGCGGGCCAATATTCTTGTACCGCAGGAGCACCTGGGCAACGTCATTACCCTGTGCATCGAGAAGCGCGGGATCCAGCATGACATGCTGTTCCTCGGCACCCAGGTGCAAGTGACCTACGATTTGCCGATGAACGAAGTGGTCCTGGACTTCTTTGACCGTCTCAAATCCACCAGTCGCGGCTATGCTTCGCTGGACTATCATTTTGATCGTTACCAGTCGGCCAACCTGGTCAAGCTGGATGTACTGATCAACGGTGAAAAGGTCGACGCCCTGGCGTTGATCGTGCATCGTGACAATGCGCATTACAAAGGTCGTGCGTTGACCGAGAAGATGAAAGAACTGATTCCTCGTCAGATGTTCGACGTTGCCATCCAGGCCGCCATTGGCGGGCAGATCGTGGCGCGGACAACCGTCAAGGCGCTCAGAAAGAACGTACTGGCCAAATGCTACGGCGGTGACGTCAGCCGTAAGCGCAAGCTGTTGGAAAAGCAGAAGGCCGGTAAGAAACGCATGAAGCAAGTGGGTAGCGTGGAGATTCCACAAGAAGCCTTCCTTGCAGTGCTCAGGTTGGATAGTTAGGTCCTATGTCACTAAATTTCCCGCTGTTGCTGGTCATCGCCGTCGCCGTCTGCGGTGTGTTGGCGTTGCTCGATCTGGTCTTTCTGGCGCCTCGTCGGCGTGCCGCCATCTCTGCCTATCAGGGCAGCGTGACGCAGCCCGATGGGGAGGTGGTCGAAAAGCTGAACAAGGAGCCTTTGCTGGTTGAATACGGCAAATCCTTCTTCCCGGTGCTGTTCATCGTGTTGGTGCTGCGTTCGTTCCTGGTGGAACCGTTCCAGATCCCTTCCGGCTCGATGAAACCGACCCTGGATGTCGGCGACTTCATCCTGGTGAACAAGTTTTCCTATGGGATTCGCTTGCCGGTGATCGACAAGAAAGTCATCCCGGTCGGTGATCCGCAGCGCGGCGATGTGATGGTGTTCCGTTACCCGAGCGACCCCAATGTCAACTACATCAAGCGTGTAGTGGGCTTGCCGGGCGACGTGGTGCGCTATACCAGTGACAAGCGGCTGTTCGTCAATGGCCAGTCGGTGGCCGAACAGCTGATGGGCGCGGAGCCAGGCATGTTGGGCAGCGCCGAGCTCTACAAGGAGCAACTGGGCGCCGTCGAGCACTATATCCGCAAGGAAATGGGCCGCTATCGCGCGCCGCCTGATCACGAGTGGAAGGTCCCGGCCGGCCATTACTTCATGATGGGCGACAACCGCGACAACTCCAACGACAGCCGCTACTGGGACGACCCCACTATTCCCAAGGAGCTGCTGGGCATGGTTCCCGACGAGAACATCGTCGGCAAGGCCTTCGCGGTCTGGATGAGCTGGCCCGAGCCGAAACTCAGCCGTTTCCCGAATTTTTCCCGGGTCGGTCTGATCAAGTAACCAAACCCGGCGCTGTGAACACAGCGCCGAGTGCTTTTTCAGGTGCCGCAGGACCATGAAGATGACATCTGCTCACTCGCAAAAAGGCCTGTCGTTTTTCGGCTGGTTGCTGACCCTGGCGGTGGTTGCCTTTGCGGCCAGCGCCGCGTTGAAGGTGGTCCCGCATTACCTCGACTATATGTCGATGAAGAGAATCATCATGTCGGTGGAAACCGACAAGGCGGCGGATATCACCACCGTCACCGACTTTTATACCCATGTTGCCCGCGGCATGCAGGTCAACAGCATTCAGGATGTGGATTTGAACAAGGCGTTAAGCGTGACGTTGGAGAACAACCGGTTCCTTGCCCACTTGAAATATGAGCAGCGTGATCCGCTGATCCAGAACATCGATCTGGTGGTCAAGTTCGACCACGAATTCAGCGTGGGTAAACCGTGAGCGTGTCTTTAAGCCGTCTCGAGCGTCAGCTCGGCTATACCTTCAAGGACCCGGAGCTGATGCTCCTGGCCCTGACCCACCGCAGTTTTGCCGGGCGCAACAACGAGCGCCTGGAATTCCTCGGTGATGCCATTCTCAACTTCGTCGCCGGCGAAGCGCTGTTCGAGCGCTTCCCCCAGGCCCGCGAAGGCCAGTTGTCGCGTTTGCGCGCACGCCTGGTGAAAGGTGAAACACTGGCGGTCCTGGCCCGTGGTTTCGAGTTGGGCGAATACCTGCGCCTGGGCTCCGGCGAGTTGAAAAGCGGTGGTTTTCGCCGTGAATCGATTCTCGCCGATGCCCTGGAAGCCCTGATTGGCGCCATTTACCTGGATGCCGGTATGGAAACCGCACGGGACCGGGTGTTGGCCTGGCTGACCTCGGAGTTCGACAGCCTGACGCTGGTGGACACCAACAAGGATCCCAAGACCCGGTTGCAGGAGTTTCTGCAGTCCCGGGCCTGCGAGCTGCCGCGTTACGAAGTGGTGGATATCCAGGGTGAGCCGCACTGCCGGACGTTCTTCGTCGAGTGCGAGATCACCCTCTTGAATGAAAAAAGCCGAGGCCAGGGCGTGAGCCGTCGTATTGCCGAACAGGTAGCGGCGGCATCGGCACTGATCGCCCTGGGCGTGGAGAATGGCAATGACTGATTCAACGGCAACCCGCTGCGGCTACGTCGCCATCGTCGGCCGGCCGAACGTGGGCAAGTCCACGCTGCTGAACCATATCCTCGGGCAGAAACTGGCGATCACCTCGCGCAAGCCCCAGACCACTCGCCACAACATGCTCGGGATCAAGACCGAGGGCGCCGTGCAGGCGATCTACGTGGATACCCCCGGCATGCACAAGGGCGGCGAGAAGGCCCTGAACCGCTACATGAACAAGACCGCCTCGGCGGCGTTGAAAGACGTCGACGTGGTGATCTTCGTGGTCGACCGTACCCGCTGGACCGAAGAGGACCAGATGGTCCTGGAACGCATCCAGTACGTCGAAGGCCCGGTCATCGTGGCGCTGAACAAGACCGACCGGATCGACGACAAGGCCGAGCTGATGCCGCACCTGACCTGGTTGCAGGAACAGTTGCCCAAGGCGCAGATCGTGCCGATCTCGGCGCAGCAGGGGCACAACCTTGATGTCCTGGAAGGCCTGATCGGTGGGCACCTGCCGGAAAACGAGCACTTTTTCCCGGAAGACCAGATCACCGACCGCAGCAGTCGTTTCCTCGCGGCGGAACTGGTGCGCGAGAAAATCATGCGTCAGCTGGGGGCCGAGCTGCCTTACCAGATCACCGTGGAAATCGAAGAGTTCAAGCAGCAGGGCAAGACCCTGCATATTCATGCGTTGATCCTCGTCGAACGTGACGGCCAGAAGAAGATCATCATTGGCGACAAGGGCGAGCGCATCAAGCGTATCGGCAGCGAGGCGCGCAAGGACATGGAGCTGCTGTTCGATTCGAAGATCATGCTCAACCTCTGGGTCAAGGTGAAGGGTGGCTGGTCCGATGATGAGCGTGCCCTGCGTTCGTTGGGTTACGGCGACCTGTAACGCGGCCCCCTGTGGCGAGAGGCCTCCGGCCTCTTGCCACACAAGCAATAGCCTTCAGAGACATTCATACGCCGATGTCCACCCAGCCCCCTCCCAGCCAACCCGCCTACGTCCTCCACTCCCGCGCCTACCGTGAAAGCAGTGCCCTGGTGGACTTCATCACGCCGCAAGGCCGGCTGCGCGCCGTGCTGCGCAGTGCGCGAGGCAAGGCCGGGACCCTGGCGCGGCCCTTCGTTCCCCTCGAGGTGGAGTTTCGCGGTCGCGGCGAGCTGAAGAATGTCGGCCGGATGGAAAGCGCCGGGGTCTCCACCTGGCTCAACGGCGAGGCGCTGTTCAGTGGCCTCTACCTCAACGAGCTGCTGATCCGCCTGCTTCCCGCCGAAGACCCGCACCCCGCGCTCTTCGACCACTACGCCGCGACCTTGCTGGCCCTGGCCGAGGGCCGGCCGCTCGAACCGCTGTTGCGCGCCTTCGAATGGCGGCTGCTGGACGACCTCGGCTACGGCTTTTCCCTGGACCAGGACATTCACGGCGAGCCCGTGGCGGCGGACGGGTTGTACCGCCTGCAGGTCGATGCCGGCCTGGAGCGGGTCTACCTGTTGCAACCGGGACTGTTCCAGGGCACCGAGCTGCTGGCCATGGCGCAGGCCGACTGGACGGCGGCGGGCGCCCTGGCGGCGGCCAAGCGCCTGATGCGCCAGGCCCTGGCGGTGCACCTGGGCGGCAAGCCGCTGGTCAGTCGCGAGTTGTTTCGCAAGCCCTGAGCGGCGGGGCATGGCCCCCTGGCATCCGCAATCGACTCACAGAACGGGCCGTAAAGGCCGCGGCCGACGTGTATGCTGTGCGTCGAATCTTCCACTCTTCAGGAGTCTTTCCGTGAGCACCAGCACTCGTATCCTTCTCGGCGTGAACATCGACCACGTTGCTACCCTGCGTCAGGCCCGGGGCACCCGTTACCCCGATCCGGTCAAGGCTGCGCTGGATGCCGAAGAGGCGGGCGCCGACGGCATCACCGTGCACCTGCGCGAAGACCGCCGGCATATCCAGGAGCGTGACGTGCTGCTGCTCAAGGATGTGTTGCAGACGCGGATGAACTTCGAGATGGGCGTGACCGAAGAGATGATGGCCTTTGCCGAGCGCATTCGTCCGGCGCATATCTGCCTGGTGCCGGAAACCCGTCAGGAACTGACCACTGAAGGCGGCCTGGACGTGGCGGGGCAGGAGGCGCGGATCAAGGCGGCGGTGGAGCGCCTGAGCAGGATCGGCAGCGAAGTGTCGTTGTTCATCGATGCCGACGAGCGTCAGATCGCTGCGTCCAAGCGGGTCGGGGCGCCGGCCATCGAGTTGCACACCGGACGTTATGCCGATGCGCAAACGCCGGCGGAAGTCGCCGAAGAGCTGCAGCGCATCGCCGATGGCGTGGCGTTCGGTGTGGCCCAGGGGCTGATCGTCAATGCCGGGCATGGCCTGCATTACCACAACGTCGAGGCGGTGGCGGCGATCCCGGGGATCAACGAGCTGAACATCGGTCATGCGCTGGTGGCGCATGCGCTGTTCGTCGGATTCAAGGGCGCGGTGGCGGAGATGAAGGCGCTGATCCTGGCGGCTGCGGCGAAGGCCTGAGGCTCGACCTTATCCAACCTGACTGAACGCAAAACCTGTAGGAGCCGGCTTGCTGGCGATAGCGACCTCACATCCGATATCGTTGTCGCCTGATAAACCGCCATCGCCAGCAAGCCGGCTCCTACAAAGACCGCGTTGGCCGTGGTTGCGAGTTGAGGCCGAGATGGCAGGGGCCGTGTTGGCGGTAGTCGCGGGCAAGGTTCAGGACGGTATCAGTTGGGGCGGTGTTCAGCTTCGGGTCAGAGCTGCGGCGGCTGCTCGGTCGGCTTGGTCTTGTCCACGCCCGGCACATGCAGGTTGCTGTCCGCCACCTGGCTGCCTTCCAGCTGCGGCTGGGTCACCCAGGTGAGGATGTCGTAGTAACGGCGGATGTTGGCGACGAAATGCACCGGTTCGCCGCCCCGGGCGTAACCGTAGCGGGTCTTTCTGTACCACTGCTTCTGCGACAGGCGCGGCAGCATTTTCTTCACGTCCAACCACTTGTTCGGATTCAGGCCTTCCTTCTCGGCCAGCTTGCGCGCGTCGTCCAGGTGGCCGCTGCCGACGTTGTACGCCGCCAGCGCAAACCAGGTGCGGTCCGGCTCTTCGATCTGCTCGTCCAACTGATCCTTCATGTACACCAGGTACTTCGCCCCACCGCTGATGCTCTGCCGGGCATCCAGTCGGTTGGACACGCCCATCGCCTGGGCCGTGCTCTGGGTCAGCATCATCAGGCCGCGCACGCCGGTCTTGGAGGTGACAGCCGGTTGCCACATCGACTCCTGGTAACCGATGGCCGCCAGCAACCGCCAGTCGATTTTCTCGTCCTTGGCCGAGGCGCGGAAGTGTTTCTCGTACTTGGGCAGCCGTTGCTGCAAATGCTGGGCGAAGGTATAGGCGCCGACATAGCCGAGGACATCGACATGCCCGTAATAGCGATCCTTCAGGCGTTGCAGGGTGCCGTTCTGCTGCACCTTGTCGAGGTAGGCGTTGATCTCGTTGAGCAGGCTGTTGTCGTCGCCCGGGGCCACCGCCCAACGCTGGTTGCGCGCATCGCCGAGGTCGAAGGCAACCCGCACGTTGGGGAAGTAGACCTGGTTCATCGCCACTTCGTTGGAGTCCACCAGGGTCAGGTCGATCTGGCCCTCGTCGACCATGCGCAGCAGGTCGACCACCTCGACCGCGTCGGACTCTTCATATTCGATCGCGGGATTCTGCTTTTTCAGCTCGGCCAGTTGTTCGGCATGGGTGCTGCCCTTGAGCACCGTGATGCGCTTGCCCACCAGGTCCGCCGGAGTGGTGGGGCGGGACTGGCCGTTGCGATAGATGATCTGCGGGGTGACTTCAAGATACGGGTGGGAAAAGCGTGCCTGCGGCTTGCGCTCGTCGCTGCTGACCAGGCCGGCGGCGGCCAGCACCGGGCCGTTGGGCTTGCCCAGCTGATCGAACAGATCGTCGAGGTTGTCGGCGGTCTCGATCTCCAGCTTGACCCCCAGGTCATCGGCGAAGCGCTTGACCAGCTCGTACTCGAAGCCGGTTTCGCCGTTGCGGTCCTGGAAATAGGTGGCCGGACTGTTGCGGGTGATCACGCGCAGCACGCCGTCCTCCTTTACACGCTCGAGTGTGCTGGGTTTATCAACACAGGCACTGAGCATCAGGAGGATTCCGGTTGCGATGAGCCACCTGGCACAGCGCGGGCGGAAAGCAGTTGGGAAGAACATCTGCGCAGTATACGCAAAGGACCCCGGCCGCCATATCTCGACAGAATCGCGTCGGTCTGCTAGCGATGCCGGCGAACGGCTGGAGGCTGTAGGAATAGGCTTTTGAGCGTGTATGAACTTTATAAAATTGTGCTGATGAATGGTGGTAATAATCTGTAGGAATAGATTGTTTAGCTTTGAGAGGCATTTGCTGTGAGGCAAGCGTGCCGTTTCGGGTGCCGTCGCGGGCGGTTATAGGCTAGAATGCACGGCCTCAAAGCACACCCCCTTCCCGAGGCTGTCCCGAAGATGTTGATCCTGCGCGGTGCTCCTGCCCTTTCCGCCTTTCGCCACAGCAAACTGCTCGAGCAACTGAGCCAAAAGGTTCCGGCTGTCAGTGGCTTGTATGCCGAGTTCGCCCATTTCGCCGAAGTGACTGGCGTGCTGACTGGCGACGAACAGCAAGTGCTGGCCCGCCTGCTGAAATACGGCCCGAGTGTGCCGGTCCAGGAGCCGACCGGTCGTCTGTTCCTGGTGTTGCCGCGTTTCGGCACCATTTCGCCCTGGTCGAGCAAGGCCAGCGACATCGCGCGTAACTGCGGCCTGGGCAAGGTCCAGCGCCTGGAGCGTGGTATCGCCTTCTACGTCGCCGGCCAGTTCAGCGAGGCCGAAGCCGAACTGATCGCCGCCAGCCTGCATGACCGCATGACCCAGATCGTGCTGGGCCAGCTGGAACAGGCCGCCGGTCTGTTCAGCCACGCCGAGCCCAAGCCGCTGACGGCCATCGACCTGCTGGGCGGCGGTCGCGCCGCGCTGGAGAAAGCCAACGTCGAACTGGGTCTGGCCCTGGCCGAGGACGAGATCGACTACCTGGTGAACGCCTTCACCGGGCTCAAGCGCAACCCGCATGACATCGAACTGATGATGTTCGCCCAGGCGAACTCCGAGCACTGCCGTCACAAGATCTTCAACGCCAGTTGGGACATCGACGGCCAGAGCCAGGAAAAAAGCCTGTTCGGCATGATCAAGAACACCTACCAGATGCACAGCGAAGGCGTTCTGTCGGCCTACAAGGACAACGCCTCGGTGATCGTCGGCAATGTCGCCGGGCGCTTCTTCCCGAATCCTGAAACCCGCCAGTACGGCGCGGTGCAGGAGCCAGTGCACATCCTGATGAAGGTCGAGACCCACAACCACCCGACCGCCATCGCGCCGTTCCCGGGGGCCTCCACCGGTTCCGGCGGCGAGATCCGCGACGAAGGTGCCACCGGTCGCGGCGCCAAGCCGAAAGCCGGTCTCACCGGTTTCACCGTGTCCAACCTGCAGATCCCCGGTTTCGAGCAGCCTTGGGAAGTGCCTTATGGCAAGCCCGAGCGCATCGTCACCGCGCTGGACATCATGATCGAAGGCCCGCTGGGCGGCGCCGCGTTCAACAACGAATTCGGTCGTCCAGCCCTGACCGGCTACTTCCGTACCTTCGAACAATCCATCACCACCCCGCGTGGCGACGAAGTGCGCGGCTACCACAAGCCGATCATGCTGGCCGGCGGCATGGGTAACATCCGTGCCGAACACGTGCAGAAGGGCGAGATCACCGTCGGTTCCAAGCTGATCGTGCTCGGCGGCCCGGCGATGCTGATCGGCCTGGGCGGCGGCGCGGCTTCCTCGATGGCCACCGGCACCAGCTCGGCAGATCTGGATTTCGCTTCGGTACAGCGCGAAAACCCGGAAATGGAGCGTCGTTGCCAGGAAGTCATCGACCGTTGCTGGCAACTGGGTGACAAGAACCCCATCAGCTTCATCCACGACGTAGGGGCGGGCGGTCTGTCCAACGCCTTCCCGGAGCTGGTCAACGACGGTAACCGCGGCGGTCGTTTCGAACTGCGCAACGTTCCCAATGACGAGCCGGGCATGGCCCCGCACGAAATCTGGTCGAACGAATCCCAGGAGCGTTATGTCCTGGCGGTCGGCGCGGCGGACTTTGAACGCTTCAAGGCGATCTGCGAGCGCGAGCGCTGCCCGTTCGCCGTGGTCGGCGAAGCCACTGCCGAGCCGCAACTGACGGTCACCGACAGCCACTTCGGCAACAGCCCGGTGGACATGCCGCTGGAAGTGCTGCTGGGCAAGGCCCCGCGCATGCACCGTTCGGCGGTGCGTGAAGCCGAACTGGGCGACGACTTCAACCCGGGCAGCCTGGCGCTGGCCGAGTGCGTGGAGCGCGTCCTGCATCACCCGGCCGTGGCGAGCAAGAGCTTCCTGATCACCATCGGCGACCGCACCATCACCGGCCTGGTCTCCCGCGACCAGATGGTCGGCCCGTGGCAGGTGCCGGTGGCTGACGTGGCCGTGACCGCCACCAGCTTCGACGTCTACACCGGTGAAGCCATGGCCATGGGCGAGCGTACGCCGCTGGCCCTGCTGGACGCCCCGGCTTCCGGTCGCATGGCGATCGGTGAGGTCCTGACCAACATCGCCGCTTCGCGGATCGGCAAGCTGTCCGACATCAAGCTGTCGGCCAACTGGATGTCCGCTGCCGGTCATCCGGGCGAAGACGCGCGCCTGTACGACACCGTCAAGGCGGTCGGCATGGAACTGTGCCCTGAACTGGGCCTGACCATTCCGGTGGGCAAGGACTCCATGTCCATGGCCACCCGCTGGAAAGACGAAGGCACCGACAAGAGCGTGACCTCGCCGCTGTCGCTGATCGTCACCGGCTTCGCCCCGGTCACCGATATCCGCCAGACCCTGACCCCGCAACTGCGCATGGACAAGGGCACCACCGACCTGATCCTGATCGACCTCGGTCGCGGCCAGAACCGCATGGGCGCCTCGATCCTCGCCCAGGTCTACGGCAAGCTCGGCAAGCAGGCCCCGGACGTCGACGACGCCGAAGACCTGAAGGCCTTCTTCGCAGTGATCCAGGGCCTCAACGCCGACGGTCACCTGCTGGCCTACCACGACCGTTCCGACGGCGGTCTGCTGACCACCGTGCTGGAAATGGCCTTTGCCGGTCACTGCGGCCTGAACCTGAACCTCGACGGCGTGGCGGAAACCTCCGCCGACCTCGCGGCCATCCTGTTCAACGAAGAACTGGGCGCAGTGATCCAGGTTCGCCAGGACTCCACCCCGGATGTGCTGGCGCAGTTCAGTGCCGCGGGCCTGGGCGACTGTGTGTCGGTGATCGGCCAGCCGCTGAACAACGGCGAAGTCAGCATCACCTTCGACGGCGACACGGTCTTCACCGGCGAGCGTCGTCTGTTGCAACGCCAGTGGGCGGAAACCAGCTACCGCATCCAGCGCCTGCGTGACAACGCCGAGTGCGCCGACCAGGAGTTCGATGTCCTGCTGGACGAGAGCAACCCGGGCCTGAGCTACAAGACCAGCTTCGATGTGAACCAGGACATCGCCGCGCCGTACATCAAGAAAGGCATTCGTCCACAGGTCGCGGTGCTGCGTGAGCAGGGCGTCAACGGCCAGGTGGAAATGGCCGCGGCGTTCGACCGTGCCGGCTTCAATGCCATCGACGTGCACATGAGCGATATCCTCGCCGGTCGCGTCGACCTGAACGACTTCAAGGGCCTGGTCGCCTGCGGTGGCTTCTCCTACGGCGACGTACTGGGCGCCGGTGAAGGCTGGGCCAAGTCGGCGCTGTTCAACGCCCGTGCCCGTGATGCCTTCCAGGGCTTCTTCGAGCGCACCGACAGTTTCACCCTGGGCGTGTGCAACGGTTGCCAGATGATGTCCAACCTGCATGAGCTGATCCCGGGCAGCGAATTCTGGCCGCACTTCGTGCGCAACCGCTCCGAGCAGTTCGAAGCGCGGGTGGCGATGGTGCAGATCCAGGAGTCGAATTCGATCTTCCTGCAGGGCATGGCCGGTTCGCGCATGCCGATCGCCATCGCCCACGGCGAAGGTCATGCCGAGTTCGAAAGCGAGGAAGCCCTGTTGCAAGCCGACCTGTCGGGTTGCGTGGCCATGCGCTTCGTCGACAACCACGGCAAGGTCACCCAGACCTACCCGGCCAACCCGAACGGCTCGCCGCGCGGGATCACCGGGCTGACCAGCCGCGACGGTCGCGTCACCATCATGATGCCGCACCCTGAGCGGGTCTTCCGTGCCGTGCAGAACTCCTGGCGCTCGGAAGACTGGAACGAAGACGCGCCATGGATGCGCATGTTCCGCAACGCCCGGGTTTGGGTTAACTAAGCGGCCATGTACAAGCTCAGCTTTTTCGTGCCACCGAGCCATGTGGAACAGGTCAAGAGTGCCGTATTCGCCGCCGGAGGCGGGCGGGTCGGTGCTTACGACCAGTGCGCGTGGCAGGTGCTCGGCCAGGGTCAGTTTCGCCCGTTGGACGGCAGCCAGCCGTTTCTCGGGCAGACCGGAGTGGTCGAGCGGGTGGACGAATGGAAGGTTGAGCTGGTGGTGGCGGACGCCTTGATCAAGGCGGTGGTGCTGGCTCTGAAGCAGAGCCATCCCTACGAAACACCGGCTTATGAAGTCTGGCGTCTCGCGGATTTCTGACCGGCTCCCTGCCTGTGGGTCGTTTCGCCACCCTCACAAAACCCGCCGCCTCGGCGGGTTTTGTTTGTCTGCAAATAGACCGTTTCCGGCGCATCGCCGCGGCTGACATTGGTTGGAAAACTATTGATGCCTGTTATCGAGGCGGCAAGCTTCTTTTTCTATGCCGATGCATTCGACCGGTTCGCTCACACCCTTCTCGAACCTGCGTGCATTCATCAATAGTCCGCTCTTGATACCGCCGATGAACGCGACGGCGCCTTCACGCCCGCCGGTGTAGCGCCCTGACAGATCCACTGCCACGCTGTTGGGTCTGACTTCATACACCCAGCCGCCGTTCTGCGCTTCCGTGACTGCCCAGATCTTGGCGTCGCTATAGTCGCGAAACGCCAAAATGACCGAAGTGCGACTGACGATGGATTCCGGATTGGTCACGAACCTCAAATTAGGTGCCGACGAAATATTGGTCTGCAGCCCATGAGCAAGCACATCCGCCCCCTGTACCGGGTTGATCACCGCTGAACTGACCGCCCAGTAAGATTCCTTGCTCTTTATCCACGCCAGACCGACTGGAGGTGTCATCCGGTTCCAGTCGATAGGCATCGCAGCAACCTCCTGTATGGTCTCGCCGCCGGTTGGTTCGCGGTAATTCGGGTTTGTTACGCAATCATCGTGATTGTTTTTCTTGCAAGCCTGCTTGATAAAGTGCCCCTTGACTCCGCCCGGGAAGCTGACCTCAGCCTCACTGCCGCCCATGGGGCCCCCCGATTGCTGTTGATCGACTCCATGCGGGGCTTTGAACTCGAACACCCATTCCTTGGCGAAGCTCTGGGCGATGCGCAGACTACGCGTTGCACTGCTGTAGACCGACTTCCCTGCCCCAGCCCCGTGGCCGAACCAGTCGTACATCCACTCGTTCTCCGGGAAGGCTGCGGCTTTGGGCAACAGCCCGTCCTCGAACGCCTCGAGCCCCTGGTCCGTGGTGTCGCCCCGATAAAGGGTGTCCATGTCGGTGCGCCAGATCAAGGACGGCCTGGTGTTGCGGATCGGTACGCTCGTATCCGCCGCAACCTGAAGCCAGGCTTGATACCAAGATTCCTCTTCTCCCTGGGTCGCTCCTGCCGCCCATGCGGCACTGTCCGCTTGCCACACGCCCGCCAACACTACCGCCGCGACAGCTGCCGCCCGCAGAAAACTGCCATCTCTTTTCATGACTCTATGCCTCATCCAGAATTGTCCAGCCATGTCGAATCACATACGTCATGACTACACATTCTTCGACGCGACACTTTTCACCACGCATGCTGTGGGAAAAGGACCCACTGAGCTGAGCCTCGATCCACAGCGTGAATTCTGAGTGTAGATTAGCGTTGGTGCGGCAGCGGCCTTCGGGCTCCCAGACTTGTAACGCTTCTTGTCCTGGCGCTGGGGAGTGGCTGGATCATCATCGAGGGCATTCACGGGGAGTCGGGCAGTTTGAGGTAACGGATCAGATCCGCTACCTCAAGTGGCGGCGCTAGAGTGGCGCTGTACAGGCTTCCCTGCGGTTCAATAGCGCGCTCAGCGCTTCACTCATGCCGCTGGCCCGCCCCCCCACCAACACATGCCAGGCTCCGCCTTCCACCTGGCTGACGCCTTGGCAGCCCAGGGTGTTCAGATCCGCTTCCGATAGCCGCCGGCCGTCCTCGAGCAGCACCCGCAGTCGCGTCTGGGCGACGCATTCGAGTGCCAGCACATTGTCTTTCCCGCCCAGTGCGTCCAGCCATTGTTGGAGCTGTTGCGGGTTGATCGCCGTCGCTTCGACAGGCACTGGCTCGCTCACCGTCCTGTCGATCGAGCCGGTCACTGGCAACGCCGAGCGAATCTCATCGGCAATGCTGTCCGCCAGCGGCCCGACCACCACTTGCAGGCTGCCGCCGTGGCCTGGCCGCACCACGGCCATTGCCCCAAGGCTTTTCAGCTCGGCGTCCACGGCCTTGTCCCGGTCCCGCAGTTCCACCCGCAGGCGCGTGGTGCAGGCACCGACTGTCACCAGGTTGGTGGCCCCGCCCAGGGCCTGGATATAAGCGGCTGCCCGCTGGTTTTCGCTGAGTATCCGGGTGGCGGTGGCACTGGCGAGACTCTCTCGCCCCGGGGTCTTCAGATCGAAACGGCGGATGCAGAAATCAAAGACGAAGTAGTAGATCAGCGCATAGGCCAACCCTACTGGAATCACTCGCCAGCCGTTGGTGGACTTGCCCCAGCCCAGGGCCATGTCGATCGCGCCGCCGGAGAAGGTAAAGCCCAGGTGGATGTTCAAGGCATTGGTCACCGCCATCGACAACCCTGTGAGCAAGGCGTGCAGCACATACAACAGCGGCGCGAGGAACATGAAGGCGAATTCCACCGGCTCGGTCACCCCGGTCAGGAACGAGGTCAGGGCCATCGACAGCAGGAGGCCGCCCATCAGCTTGCGCCGTTCCGGCAGGGCATTGCGGTACATCGCCAGGCACGCTGCCGGCAAGCCGAAGACCATCACCGGGAACATGCCGGTCATGAACTGTCCGCCCTTCGGATCGCCGGCGAAGTAGCGCGCCAGGTCACCGGTCACCGCCAACCCGGTCTCGGGTGAGGTGTAGCTGCCGAACACGAACCACATCATGTTGTTGAGGATGTGGTGCAAGCCGGTGACGATCAGCAGCCGGTTGAGGACGCCGAAGATGAAGGCGCCGAGGCTGCCGCTCTCGACCATCAGCAGGCCGAGGCTGTTGATGCCGTTCTGGATCGGCGGCCAGATAAGGCCGAACAGCACCCCCAGGCCCACCGCCGAGAACCCGGTGACAATCGGCACGAAGCGTCGCCCGCCGAAGAACGCCAGGTATTCCGGCAGCTTGATGTCCTTGAAGCGGTTGTACAGCGCACCGCCCAGCAGGCCGCTGATGATCCCGGCGAGCATGCCCATGTTGATGCTCGCATCGAGCACCTTGAGGGTGGCGATCAGCACCAGGTAACCGATGGCCCCGGCCAGGCCGGCGGTGCCGTTGTTGTCCCGGGCGAAACCGACGGCAATGCCGATGGCGAAGATCAGCGCCAGGTTGGCGAAGATGGTGTTGCCGGCATCATGGACGATGGCGATGTTCAGCAGGTCGGTATCGCCCAGGCGCAGCAACAGGCCGGCAATCGGCAGGATGGCGATGGGGAGCATCAACGCCCGCCCCAGGCGTTGCAGACCTTCGATGAAGAACTGGTACATGGCGTGTCTCCTTCTTGTTGTTTTCCAGCCTTGGGTGAATCAGCCCAGGGGCCAGTGTTGGCGACAGGCTTCACGGACTTTCGCAGCGCTGCCCAGTTGCAGCAGCGACGGGACGATCCGTCGACATTCGGCGGCATCCAGGCTGCGTACCCGCGCCTTGATTTCGCCAATTTGCGGCGTGCTCACGGACAGCTCGGTCACCCCCAGGCCGATCAGCACCGGGGTCGCCAGCGGATCGGAGGCCAGCGCGCCGCAGACCCCGACCCAACGCCGATGCACGGCGGCACCGGCGCAGGTCTGGGCCATCAGTCGTAGCAGGGCCGGGTGCAGGGCATCGACCCGGGCGGCGAGGCCGGCGTGGTCGCGGTCCATGGCCAGGGTGTACTGCGACAGGTCGTTGGTACCGATGGACAGGAAGTCCGCGTGCTCGGCCAGTTGTTCGGCCAGCAGGGCCGCCGAAGGCACTTCGATCATCACCCCCAGTTCCGGGCGCAGCCGGATCCCCAGTTCGCCGGCCAACTCATCCAGGCGCCGTCGCACCTGCAGCAGCTCGTCGACTTCGCTGACCATCGGCAGCAGGATCCGGCAGCGTTGCAACGGGTTGAGCTGCAACAGGGCGCGCAGTTGCTGGTCGAGCAGGTCCGGTCGGGCCTGGCCCAGGCGAATGCCGCGCAGGCCCAGCACCGGGTTAGCTTCCACTGGCAGTGGCAGGTAATCGAGTTGCTTGTCGCCGCCGACATCGATGGTGCGGATGATCACCGGCCGGTCGCCCATGGCGTCCAGTACAGCTTGATAAGCGCTGCGTTGTTCCTCTTCATTCGGCGCGCTGCGACGCTCGACGAAAAGGAATTCGGTGCGCAGCAGGCCCACGCCGTCGGCGCCGTGCAGGTGCGCCTCGCGGGCATCAGCGGCGGAAGCGACATTGGCCGCCACCTCGATATGCAGGCCATCGCGGGTGTTGGCCGGCAACCGGGCCTGGGCGTCCTGGTGCTGGCGTCGCAATTGCTGTTGCCAGTGGGCCAGGGCGACGCCCTCGCGCCGGGCTTCATCGGGGCTCAATTCGAGGCGGCCATGATCGGCGTCGAGGACCACCACCTGGCCGGGGACGATGTCCAGCAGGCCGGCACCCAGCGCCACCAGGCAGGGCAGGCCCTTGCTCCGGGCGAGGATCGCCACGTGGGAGGTCGCACCGCCCGCGGCCATGCACAGCCCGGCGACCTGTTGCTGGCTGAGCTGCAGCAGGTCCGAGGGCGTCAGCTCGTGCGCAGCGACGATGGCGCCGGGGGGCAGCTTGTAGTTCGCGGCTTCGCCCAGCAGGGCCCGCAGTACCTGCTGCCGGAGGTCGCGCAGGTCGTTGGCGCGTTCGGCCAGCAGCGGATTGCCGAGATTGAGCAGGACCTGGCATTGTGCCTCGATCGAGCGGTCCCAGGCATGGGTGGCTGCTTGACCCGCTTTGATGGCCTGGCTGGCGGCATCCAGTAGCACAGGGTCTTCGAGCAGGGCGAGGTGGGCGTTGAAGATCGCTTCCTCTTCGCTGTCTTTGCGCTGGCGGGCGCGCAACAGCATGGCGTGGATGTCCGAACGGACCTTTTCCAGGGCGCCGTCCAGCGCTTGCAGCTGTTCATCGGCGATGTGATGGCCGGTGTCGGGCGCCAGCGTGATGCCGCTCAGGTGTGCCAGCGGACCACAGACCAGGCCGGGGGCGGCGCACACCCCCTGGAGGACGCCGTCTTCGCTCGGTCGGGGCGGGATCGCCTTGGCGGGCGGTGGGGCCGCGTGGCCGGTATCGCTCAGCGGTGTGCGCAGCACGTCGAGCAGGGCCTGCAACGCCGCTTCGCGGTCCGGGCCACGGCAACTGATCTGCACTTCCTGCTGTTCGCCGACGCTGAGCCCCATGATGCCGATCAGGCTGTCGAGGGGCGCGGATCGATCGTCCAGATGCAGGCGGGCGGTGCAACTGAAGCCCTGCGCGGTCTGGCGCAGCAAGGCTGCCGGGCGCGCATGCAGGCCGCCGTGATGGGCGACCCGGGCGCTGCCGCGGACTTCGTCGGTGTCGGTCGTCGAGGCGGCCGCATGCTGTTCGTCGGGCAAGCGCGGCACGATACGCAGCAAGGGTTCGCCGACCTTGACCTGGGTCCGGGCCACGGGCTGCAGGTGGTAATGCTCGCCATTGGTCAGGACCACCAGGCTCACCAGGCTCTTGCAGTGGCGGGCCACCCGGTCCAGGTCGACCCGCAGCAAGGCCTGGCCGTCATGCACCCGGGCGCCTTCCTCGATCAGCAGCGCAAAGCCTTCGCCTTGCAGCTCGACGGTGTCCAGGCCCAGGTGCAGCAGCAGTTCGGCGCCGTTGTCGGTGCGCAGGGTCAGGGCGTGCCGGGTGCGGGCGATATGAATGATTTCGCCGGCGCAGGGTGCATGCAGGCAATCGTTGAGCGGGTCGATGGCCAGCCCCGGTCCCATGGTGCCGCTGGCGAATACGGCATCGTCGACGTCGGCAAGCGGGAACACGGGACCGCTCAGCGGTGCGCTGAGGGTGATGTTGTTCTTGTTGTGCATGGCGCTGTACTCGTCAGTGGGTACGGGTGACTTTACTCAGATGGCGCGGTTGGTCGGGGTCCATGCCGCGGGCCACGGCCAGCTGGGCGGCCATCACGTAGAAACTCTGGATGGCCAGGATCGGGTCGAGGGCCGGGTGTTCTGCGCAGCACAGGTCCAGGTCGCGTTCGGCCACGTCCGGCGGCGCCGCCAGCAGCACCCGGGCACCGCGCTGGCGCATCTCGGCGGCGAGCTTGAGCAGCCCGGCCTGCTCGGCCCCGCGTGGGGCGAAGACCAGCAACGGATAGCCGGCGTCGATCAGGGCCATGGGGCCGTGACGGACTTCCGCGCTGCTGAAGGCTTCGGCCTGGATCGCCGAGGTTTCCTTGAATTTCAGCGCCGCTTCCTGGGCGATGGCGAAACCGGCGCCACGGCCGATCACCATCAGCCGCTCGCAGTCGCGCAGGGTCTCGATGGCCTGGCTCCAGTCCCGGGTCGCGGCTTGTCGCAGGCCTTCGGGCAGGGTTTGTCCTGCGGCCAGCAAAGCCGGGTCCTGGTGCCAGTGGCCGAGCAGCCGGGCACTGGCGCTGAGGGTGGCGATAAAACTCTTGGTCGCGGCCACGCTTTGTTCCGGCCCGGCCAGCAGTGGGATCGCATATTCGCAGGCGGCCTCCAGCGGCGAGTCCGCGGCGTTGACCATGGCCACCGTCAAGGCGCCGCGCTCGCGCAGCAGGCGCAGGCTGTCCACCAGGTCGGGGCTCTGGCCGGATTGGGAAAAGGCCAGCACCGCCTGGCCGCTGACCTGCAGCGGCGAGTGCTGCAGGGTCACCACCGACATCGGCAGCGAGGCCACCGGAACCCCGGTCTGTTGCATGGCGATATAGGCGAAGTAGCTGGCGGCGTGGTCGGAGCTGCCGCGGGCGACGGTCATCACCACCTGCGGTGGTTGCTCGCGCAGCCGTGCGCCCAGGGCCAGCAGTCTCTCATCGAGCTGCTGCAACTGGCGGCTGACCGCCTCGTGGGCCGACAGTGCCTCTTCAAGCATTCTGGAAGTCAACGGCTTCTCCTTCGACCATGATCGAGGTCAGTGTCAGTGAGCGGTCCAGGCGCACGCAGTCGGCCCAACTGCCGGGTTGCAGGCGTCCGCGCTCGGGCAGGCCGAGGTAGTCGGCGGGGAATTGCGACAGGCGTTGCGAGGCTTCGGCCAGCGGCAGGCCGATCTTCACCAGATTGCGCAGGGCCTGGTCCATGGTCAGGGTGCTGCCGGCCAGGGTGCCGTCGGGCAACCGTACGCCGCCCAGGCATTTGGTCACGGTGTGGCTGCCCAGCTTGTACTCGCCATCTGGCATGCCGGCGGCGGCCGTGGAGTCGGTGACGCAATAGAGGCAGGGAATCGAGCGCAGGGCCACGCGCATGGCGCCGGGATGCACATGCAACAGGTCCGGGATCAGTTCGGCGTAGCGGGCGTGGGCGAGGGCGGCGCCGACGATGCCGGGCTCGCGGTGATGCAGCGGGCTCATGGCGTTGTACAGGTGGGTGAAGCTGGTGACCCCGGCCTCGAGGGCGGCGACCCCCTCTTCGTAGCTGCCCAGGGTATGGCCGATCTGCATGCGGATGCCACGAGCGCTGAGGTCGCGGATCAACGCCGCGTGGCCGGCGATTTCCGGGGCGATGGTGATCACCCGGATGGGTGCCAGGTGCAGGTAGTCCTCGACTTCGGCACTGATCGCGGTGTGGGCGAAGTTCGGTTGCGCCCCCAGCTTGCCGGGGTTGATGAACGGGCCTTCCAGATGCACGCCGAGGACACGGGCGGTGCCCGGTCGGCGCTGTTCGCAATAGACCCCGAGTTGGCCGAGGATGGCGCTGATTTCCTCGGGCGGCGCGGTCATGGTGGTGGCCAGCAGCGAGGTGGTGCCGAAGCGCAGGTGGGTGCGGGCGATGGTCTCGAAGGCGTCGCCACCCTGCATGATGTCCTGGCCGCCGCCGCCGTGGACGTGCAGGTCGATGAAGCCGGGCAGCAGATACGGCAGGTCGTTTTCGCCCGGATCGCAGGGCGTGCCCTCGATCTGCGTGACCTTGCCATGCTGGTGCAGCAGGCGACCGCGAATCCAGCCTTGCGGGGTGAGGATGTTGTCTTCGGACATGGCAGGCTCTCTGAACAGGCTAACGCCGCAGTTCGGCGACGAAGTCGTAGTAATCGTTACGGCAGTAGGTGTCGGTCAGCTCGATGGGGGTGTTGTCCTCGAGGTAGCCGACACGGGTCATCAGCAGCATCGCGGTGCCGGGCTCGATGCCCACCAGCGCGGCGAATTCGGTCGAGGCGTTGATCGCGCGAATGTGTTGCAGGGCCCGCACCACCGGGCGGCCGATACTGTCGAGGTAGGCGTAGAGCGAGTCGCCGACGGCCTCGGGGTCGGGCAGCAGGGCGGCGGGCAGGGTGCTCATCTCGATGGCCATGACGGTGTCGTCGGCGGTGCGCAGGCGCTTGAGCCGGGCGACCTGGTCACGGGGCGACAAGGCCAGGCGGATCAGTTCCTCATGGCTCGGCAGGGCGATCTCGCGCTCCAGCCAGCGGGAACCGGGCACGAAGCCCTTGGCCCGCAACCGTTCGCTGAAACTCGACAGGCGTGACAGCGGTTGCTCCAGGCGCGGGGTGATAAAGGTCCCGGAGCCTTGGCTGCGACGGATCAGGCCTTGTTCCAGCAGGACTTCCAGGGCCTTGCGCGCGGTCACCCGGGAAATGCTCAACAGCTCGCTCAGGTTGCGCTCCGAGGGCAGTGCCTGTTCGGCTTTCCACTGGCCGGCGTGGATGGCGGCTTCCAGGTTGCGCGCCAGTTGCAGGTACAGCGGTGTCGGCTGGGACTCATCGGGTCGCAGGGCGAGGATGTCGTTCATGTGGGATTTTTCCTGTGCGTTTGTTAGAGGTTTTGCACTCGGACAGTGGTGATGAAGTTAGTACCACTTTAATACCATGTCAATACCAGTGGTTTTGTGCGAGTGCAATGAAAACGCCCGTCATGGGGAGCATGACGGGCGTCGGATGAGTCAGTGGTATCAGGATGGCGTGGTCGGCTCAGGGGCGGATTTCCACCATGGTGCCGTCCTTGACCAGTTCCCAGACCTCGCGCATGTCGACATTGCGCATGGCCACGCAACCGTCGGTCCAGTCGAGGGTGTGGAACAACTGTTCCGGGTAGTCCTCGGAGTCCGGCGTGCCGTGGATCATGATCATGCTGCCAGGGTCCACCCCTTCGCGACGGGCGCGGGCCGAGTCGCTGATATTGGGGTAGGACAGGTGCAGCGACAGGTTGTATTTGTCGCTGGGCTTGCGCCAGTCCACCCAATAGAAACCCTCGGGCGTGCGCCGGTCGCCAGCCATCAGTTTCTGGCCGGTGGGGTGTTTACCCAGGGAGATGCGGTAGGTCTTCAGCGGCTTGCCGTCATTGATCAGCTGCAGTTGATGGGCGGACTTGAGGATCAGGATCTTCTCGACGGTTCTACCACCCAGTGGGTCGGCGACAGAGGCCTGGGACAGAGTGGCGAACGACAGGCAGAACACTACGAGCAACCAGCGCATTGAAACGGTATCCCTGAAGGTGAGGGGTTATTGATGATTGGGTTGGGTACGGGAGGCCATGGGTGGCACGGCTTCACTGCGAACCGGGTATTGTTCGGTCGGGCGGTCGGCGAAGAAGCACTCCAGGGTCCGTCCGACTGTCCTGAAAGCCAGCTCGGACCAAGGGATCTCGTGTTCTTCGAACAGCCGTACTTCCAGGCTTTCCGCGCCGGCGGCAAATTCCAGGTCCACCAGTTCGGCACGATAGAACACGTGTACCTGGTTGATGTGCGGCACGTCGATCAGCGTATAGATGCTCAGGTTACGCACCCGCGCGCAAGCTTCTTCCAGGGTTTCCCGGCGGGCGGCCTGCTCCACGGTCTCGCCATTTTCCATGAAGCCCGCGGGTAGGGTCCAGTAGCCGCGGCGCGGCTCGATGGCGCGGCGGCAGAGCAGGACCTGGCTGCCCCAGACCGGCAGACAGCCGGCGACGATATTGGGGTTCTGGTAATGAATGGTGTCGCAGTGGTCGCAGACGTAGCGCAGGCGTGTGTCGCCCTCGGGTATGCGTTGACTCACCGGTTTGCCGCACTGGCTGCAGAACTTCATGCTGGATTCTCTTGGCAATGCGCCTATCTTCGCGTGGGCGGCGGGTTGTCGGCAAGTTGTGCTTTCGCGACATGCCACTGTCCGGGGGGTTGGGCGCTGCGCCGCTTTTGGTGCATGATGCCAGGTAAGCCGCAAATCGAGATCAGCCATGCTGGACGAGTTACTTCGACGTGTAAGCAGCCATACGCCCCGCCCCCTGGAAACGGACCGTCGTTTTCCCGAGGCGGCGGTACTGGTGCCGATCACCCGCAGTGACGAACCGGAGCTGGTGCTGACCCTGCGCGCCAGCGGCTTGTCGACCCACGGCGGCGAGGTGGCCTTTCCCGGTGGGCGCCGCGACCCGGATGATCCGGACCTGATCTTCACCGCCCTGCGCGAAGCCGAAGAGGAAATCGGTCTGGCGCCGGGGCTGGTGGAAGTCATCGGACCGCTCAGTCCGGTGATCTCGCTGTACGGGCTCAAGGTCACGCCCTATGTCGGGGTGGTGCCGGACTTTGTCGACTATCGGGCCAATGACGCCGAGATCGCCGCGGTGTTCAACGTGCCGCTGGCGTTTTTCCGCCAGGACCCGCGCGAGCATACCCATCGTATCGACTATCAGGGCCGCAGCTGGTATGTGCCCAGCTACCGCTTTGGCGAATACAAGATCTGGGGGCTGACGGCGATCATGATCGTCGAGCTGGTCAACCTGTTGTATGACGCCCGGATCAGCCTGCACAATCCCCCGGAACGCTTTATCAACATCTAGAGCCGCCGGTCAGGTGGTCGCAAGCCTTGAGGACACCCTATGAAATACCGTTTGGGCGACGCCCGGGTCGAGACGCATCCGCAGAGTTGGGTAGCCCCCAATGCGACCCTGGTCGGCAGGGTCCGGCTGGAGGAGGGGGCCAGTGTCTGGTTCAACGCGGTGTTGCGCGGTGACAACGAGCTGATCCTGATCGGTCGCAACAGCAATGTGCAGGATGGCACGGTGATGCATACCGACATGGGTTATCCGCTGACCATCGGCACCGGGGTGACCATCGGCCATAATGCGATGCTCCACGGCTGCACGGTGGACGACTACAGCCTGATCGGCATCAACGCGGTGATCCTCAACGGCGCGAAGATCGGCAAGCATTGCATCATCGGCGCCAATGCCTTGATCGGCGAGAACAAGGAGATTCCCGACGGCTCGCTGGTAATGGGCTCGCCGGGCAAGGTGGTCCGCGAGTTGACCGAGGCGCAGAAGAAAATGCTCGAAGCCAGTGCCGCCCACTATGTGCACAACGCCCAGCGTTATGCCCGCGACCTGGCGGTCGACGAAGCATGAATACGCCCGAACGTCCGCTGGCGTCGCCTTGCGTGAGCATCTGCGCGCTGGATGAGCAGGACATCTGCATCGGTTGCCAGCGCACGGTCGAGGAGATCACCCGCTGGGGTCGCATGGATAATGCCGAGCGTCGCGAGGTGCTCGGACGTTGTCATGAGCGGGCCAAGTCCGCTGGGCTGCTGTTCATGTCGGGCGCAAGGACCTGACAATCAGCCGGGCATGAAAGCCGCTGCAGGCCCGGCTCGCCACAGGAGCGCGTCAGGCTTCAGCGGCTCCGCTACTTTGGGGTAACCTGTACGGCTAAATAGACAAGGTAGTCTGCCGCCCATGCTCTTTCTCATCGCCTACATCGCCAGCGTCGTGCTGATCAACTTCGCCTTCTCCGCCGCGCCGCACCTGGACATCATCTGGTCGGCCTGGGGCGGGCTGGTGTTCATCCTGCGCGACATGGTGCAGACCCGTTTCGGCCACGGTGCGCTTGTCGCGATGGTCGCGGCGTTGCTGTTGTCCTACTTCACCTCCGAACCGGCCATCGCCCTGGCGAGCGCCACCGCCTTCGCCATCTCCGAATGCATCGACTGGCTGGTCTTCAGCATCACCAGGCGCCCGCTGCACGACCGCCTGTGGATAAGTTCGGCGCTGAGCATCCCGTTGGACACCTTCATCTTCTTCGGCCTGATCGGCGCGCTGACCCCGGGGGTGATCCTCACCGCCCTGGGCTCGAAATTCGCCGGCGTGACCTGTGTCTGGTTGGCCATGGCCTGGCGTTCGCGCAAGACGGTCCTTTCCACCTGAAGTCACACCTGTTCGGTTCATGTCGGCCTCGGTTCATGTAAAATGCCGGCCTTTCTTCCCGGCAGGTGCCTGATTGTCCAGGTGCCGTCGATGATCTGCTTCCTCGAGGACCTGAAATGACCCGTATCGGAACTCCACTGTCGCCGACCGCGACTCGCGTATTGCTCTGTGGCTGTGGTGAGCTGGGCAAGGAAGTGGTGATCGAGCTGCAACGCCTGGGCGTCGAAGTGATTGCCGTTGACCGCTACGCCGACGCGCCGGCCATGCAGGTGGCCCATCGCAGCCACGTGATCAACATGCTCGACGGCGCGGCCCTGCGGGCAGTGATCGAAGCCGAGAAGCCGCACTTCATCGTGCCGGAAATCGAAGCCATCGCCACCGCCACCCTGGTGGAACTGGAAGCCGAAGGCTTCACCGTGGTGCCGACGGCCCGTGCCGCGCAACTGACCATGAACCGTGAAGGCATCCGTCGCCTGGCCGCCGAAGAGCTGAAGCTGCCGACCTCGCCATACCACTTCGCCGACACCTTCGAGGCCTATAGCAAGGCGGTCGAGGACCTGGGTTTCCCGTGCGTGGTCAAGCCGGTGATGAGTTCTTCGGGCAAGGGCCAGAGCCTGCTGCGCAGCGCCGACGATGTGCGCAAAGCCTGGGACTACGCCCAGGAAGGCGGGCGTGCGGGCAAGGGCCGGGTGATCATCGAGGGCTTTATCGACTTCGACTACGAAATCACCTTGCTGACCGTTCGTCATGTCGGCGGCACCACCTTCTGCGCACCGGTCGGCCACCGTCAGGAGAAGGGCGATTACCAGGAGTCCTGGCAGCCCCAGGCCATGAGTCCGCTGGCCCTGGCCGAGTCGGAGCGGGTCGCCAAGGCGGTGACCGAGGCCCTGGGTGGGCGCGGCATGTTTGGTGTCGAGCTGTTCATCAAGGGCGACCAGGTGTGGTTCAGCGAAGTGTCGCCGCGTCCCCATGACACCGGCATGGTGACCATGATTTCCCAGGACCTGTCGCAGTTCGCCCTGCATGCCCGGGCGATTCTCGGCTTGCCGATCCCGTTGATCCGTCAGTTCGGTCCGTCGGCGTCGGCGGTGATCCTGGTGGAAGGGCAGTCGACCCAGACCGTGTTCGCCAACCTCGGTGCGGCGTTGAGCGAACCGGATACGGCCTTGCGCCTGTTCGGCAAGCCGGAAGTCAACGGCCAGCGCCGCATGGGCGTGGCCCTGGCGCGGGACGAGTCGATCGACGCCGCGCGGGCCAAGGCGACCCGTGCCGCCCAGGCGGTCAAGGTCGAGCTGTAAGCGCTATCGCGAACGCAGATTAATCTGCGTTCGCGACTCTATTGTAGGCGCTGGCTTGTCGGGACGCCGCATCGCAGCGATGAGGCCCGAAAGCCTTGCATCGATCTTGCGGACGCCATCGCCGGCAAGCCGGCTCCCACAGGTTTTGTGTCGTACGCACGATTCTGTAGGAGCAAGCTTGCTCGCGATCCGCCGCAGGCGGCCATTCACTCGCTGATCTTCAGGCGACCTTGTTCAGATCGTTGTGGCGCGTCTCCTTCAAGCAGAAGATCGCGATCAGGCTCAACGCCGCCGCCGCCGATACATACCCGCCGACCCAACTCAAACCGCCCATCGCCACCAGTTTCTGCGCAAAGAACGGTGCGGCCGAGGCGCCGACGATGCCGCCCAGGTTATAGGCCGCCGATGCGCCGGTATAGCGCACATGGGTGGGAAACAGCTCCGGCAGCAGGGCGCCCATCGGCGCGAAGGTAATGCCCATCAGGAACAGCTCAAGGCACAGGAACAGCGCGACGCCTGCGGTCGAGCCATGGCCCAACAGCGGTTCCATGGTGAAGCCGGACAGCAGCGCCAGCACGCCGCCGAGCAGCAATACCGGCTTGCGCCCGAAACGGTCGCTGGCCCAGGCCGCCAGTGGCGTGGCGGCCGCCATGAACAGCACGGCAAAACACAACAGCCCGAGGAAGGTCTCGCGACTGTAGCCGAGGTTGGCGACCCCGTAGCTCAGCGAAAACACCGCCGAGATATAGAACAGCGCGTAACACACCACCATCGCCAGCGAGCCGAGCAGCACCGGGGCCCAATAGCGGCTGAACAGCTCGACCAGGGGCATCTTCACCCGTTCCTGACGGGCCACGGCGTTGGCGAAGATCGGCGTTTCCTCCAGCTTGAGGCGCACATACAGGCCGACCATCACCAGCGCGGCGCTGAGCAGGAACGGAATGCGCCAGCCCCAGGAGCGGAACTGTTCGTCGCTCAAGGTCATGGCGAGGATCAGGAACAGGCCGTTCGCGGCCAGGAAGCCGATCGACGGACCCAGTTGCGGGAACATGCCGAACCAGGCGCGCTTGCCTTCGGGGGCGTTTTCGGTCGCCAGCAGCGCGGCCCCGCCCCATTCCCCGCCGAGTCCCAGCCCCTGGCCGAAGCGCAACAGGCACAGCAGGATCGGAGCCCAGGCGCCAATGCTCGCGTAGCCGGGCAGCACGCCGATCAGCGTGGTGCAGATCCCCATCATCAGCAACGAAGCGACCAGCGTCGATTTGCGCCCGATGCGATCGCCGAAATGGCCGAACAGGATCGAACCCAGCGGGCGGGCGAGGAAGGCGATGCCGAAGGTCAGGAAGGCCGAGAGCATCTGCGCGGTGCTGTCGGTCTGTGGGAAAAACACCGGTCCGATCACCAGCGCGGCGGCGGTGGCATAGACATAGAAGTCGTAGAACTCGATGGCCGTACCGATAAAACTGGCGGTCGCTACTCGTGAGGTCGAGTTCAGCGGCTTGTTCGGCGTGGCATCTGCAAAGGTGGTGCTGGAGGTCATTGCGGGCGTCCCTGAAAGTCTTGCGCGTGCGAATTATTAGTATGGAGCGCCCAGGGATAAGGGCTGGTTCCCACGCGACAGGTTGTGAGTGTCGGCGACGGGTCATGGCAAGGCGTTGCTGGCCGGAGGGGGCTGGGTGCGGGTAAGCAGGCGTTCCGGCGGGGCTGGATAAGCCCGCCCGATTATAGGAATGCGTCTATCGATCAAACAAGGGGGCGGCCGTGTCAGCGTGCAACGGCAGCCGACGTGGTGTGCCAGACCAGCACCCGGCTGACCCGATTGTCCTCGGTCTCGAGGATTTCCAGGCGGTAACGGCCGATCTTCAGGCACACGGCGCTTTCCGGGATGGTCTCCAGCGCCTCGGTCACCAGGCCATTGAGGGTTTTCGGGCCGTCGCTGGGCAGGTGCCAGCCCAGGCTCTTGTTCAGTTCGCGAATCGATGCGGCGCCCTCGATCACCAGTCGGCCATCGGGCTGGGGGTGGACATGCGGGTTATCGAGGCTGTGTTCGCTTTCGAATTCGCCGACGATCTCTTCAAGAATGTCTTCCAGGGTGACGATGCCCAGCACCTCACCGTATTCGTCCACCACCATGCCCAGGCGCCGTTGCTGCTTGTGGAAATTCAGCAGTTGCAGTTGCAGCGGCGTGCTTTCCGGGACGAAGTAGGGCTCACGGCAGGCGGCGAGCAGGTCGGCCTTGGTCAGGCTGGCATCGAACAGTTGATGAAGAATCTGGCGGGTATTGAGCACCGCCTCGACCTGGTTGATATCGCTGTGGAACACCGGCAGGCGGGTGCGTCGGTTCTTCAGCAACTGGGCGATGATTTCCTCGATGGAGTCGTCGAGGTTGACCCCCTCCACTTCGCTGCGCGGCACCAGGATGTCGTTGACCGTGATGTTGTGCAGCGCATGGATGCTGGACAGCGACGGGTTGCGCGCCGGGGGCTCCGGTTCGTCTTCCGGATCGAGGGGCGGTTGGTCCTCATCGCTCTGCTTGACCGCGCTGGCCTTGCTGATGAACGGGCGCAGCAGCAACTGGGCGATACCGCTCAGCAACCAGGCCACCGGGTAGATGATCTTCAGCGGAATCCCCAGCAAGGCGTTGCCGGTGGCCAGGATCGATTCGGGATAGCGGGCGGCGAGCAGGCGCGGCAGGTAGTCGGCGAACACCAGCAGCAGGACAGTGGCGCCGAGGCAGGCCAGCCAGGGGCCGTGCTTGCCCCACAGGAGAATCGACAGCAGGGTGCCGATCACCACCACCACGATCCGGCACAGGGTGTTGCACAGGATCAGGCTGTCACGGGGGAATTTCAGCCTGGGCGTCGGTTTGTCACCCGAGCGCGAGGCGGGGCGCAGGGCGGCGAGCAGTTGTTGCGCGACTTCAACGGCGGTGAACAGCGCCGACCAGAGAATCAGCAGGGCCAGTACAGCGAGCATCGGCCCGGCGGGCAAATTGTCCATGGTTTCGAAGGCCCGTCAGATGTGCAGGATGTATTCGCGGACCAGCTTGCTGCCGAAATAGGCCAGCATCAGCAGGCAGAAACCGGCCAGGGTCCAGCGGATGGCCTTGTGCCCGCGCCAGCCGAGACGATTGCGCCCCCACAGCAGCACGCTGAACACCACCCAGGCCAGGCAGGCCAGCAGGGTCTTGTGCACCAGGTGCTGGGCGAACAGGTTCTCGACGAACAGCCAGCCGGAGATCAGCGACAGCGACAGCAGGCTCCAGCCGGCCCAGAGGAAGCCGAACAGCAGGCTTTCCATGGTCTGCAACGGCGGGAAGTTGCGGATCAGCCCGGAGGGGTGCTTGTGCTTGAGCTGGTGGTCCTGCAGCAACAGCAGCAGGGCCTGGAACACCGCGATGGTGAACATGCCGTAGGCCAGGATCGACAGCAGGATATGCGCGAGGATGCCCGGTTCCTCGTCGATGATCTGCACCGTGCCCGCGGGCGTGAACTGTGCCAGCACCACGGTCAGCAGGCCCAGCGGGAAGAGCAGGATCAGCAGGTTTTCCACGGGGATGCGCGAGCAGGCCGCCAGGGTCAGGGCGATCACCGCGACGGCGATCAGGCTGGCGGCATTGAAAAAATCCAGGCCCAGGCCGATGGGCGTCATCAGGTGGGTGAGCAGGCTGATGGCATGGGCGATCACGGCGATCACGCCGAGCCCCACCAGCAGGCGTTTGTTCGCCTTGGCGCCCTGGCGCAGGCGGGTGCCTTGATAGAGGGTCGCAGCGGCATAGAGGCAGGCGGCGACGAGGCTGGTCAGCAAACTGGGTGACAAGGGGAGCATAAATCCTGTTAGGCAAGCCCGAAAAGCGCTGAGTTTGGCATAGAACCCCCGGTCCACGAAAGACCGTGGCGCTAGTGCGCCGCATGCACTCTCCGCTATAATCCGCGACCTGCCCACGCCGCAGGCTCGCCAGGCGCTTTTTTTCCTTGTCCGGCAGCCATCACTTCGGTCTCCATGAGGGCCTCAAAGGATCGCGCATGTTTGAAAACCTGACCGACCGTCTCTCGCAGACGCTGCGCCATGTCACCGGCAAGGCCAAGCTGACCGAGGACAACATCAAAGACACCCTGCGTGAAGTGCGCATGGCGTTGCTCGAAGCCGACGTCGCCCTGCCGGTGGTGAAGGACTTCGTCAACGCGGTCAAGGAGCGCGCGGTCGGCACCGAAGTGTCGCGCAGCCTGACCCCGGGCCAGGCGTTCGTGAAGATCGTCCAGGCCGAGCTCGAAAGCCTGATGGGCGCCGCCAACGAAGACTTGAACCTCGCGGCCGTGCCGCCTGCGGTGGTGCTGATGGCCGGTCTGCAGGGCGCGGGTAAAACCACCACCGCCGGCAAGCTGGCGCGCTTCCTCAAGGAGCGCAAGAAGAAGAGCGTGATGGTGGTCTCGGCCGACGTCTATCGTCCGGCAGCCATCAAGCAGCTGGAAACCCTGGCGGGCGACATCGGCGTGACCTTCTTCCCGTCCGATCTCAGCCAGAAGCCGGTGGCCATCGCCGAAGCGGCTATTAAAGAAGCCAAGCTCAAGTTCATCGACGTGGTCATCGTCGACACCGCCGGTCGTCTGCACATCGACGACGAGATGATGGACGAGATCAAGCAGCTGCACGCGGCGGTCAAGCCGGTGGAAACGCTGTTCGTGGTCGACGCCATGACCGGCCAGGACGCCGCCAATACCGCCAAGGCGTTTGGCGATGCGCTGCCGCTGACCGGCGTGATCCTGACCAAGGTCGACGGCGACGCCCGTGGTGGTGCCGCGCTGTCGGTGCGGTCCATCACCGGCAAGCCGATCAAGTTCATCGGTATGGGCGAGAAGAGCGAAGCGCTCGAGCCCTTCCATCCGGAGCGGATCGCCTCGCGCATCCTCGGCATGGGCGACGTGCTCAGCCTGATCGAGAAGGCCGAACAGACCCTCGACAAGGAAAAGGCCGACAAGCTGGCCAAGAAGCTGAAGAAAGGCAAGGGCTTCGACCTCGAAGACTTCCGCGACCAGCTGCAACAGATGAAGAACATGGGCGGCCTCGGCGGCCTGATGGACAAGCTGCCGAACATCGGCGGGGTCAACCTGGCGCAGATGGGCAATGCCCAGGGCGCGGCCGAGAAGCAGTTCAAGCAGATGGAAGCCATCATCAACTCCATGACCCCGGCCGAGCGCCGCGACCCCGAGTTGATCAGCGGTTCGCGCAAGCGCCGGATCGCCATGGGCTCCGGCACCCAGGTGCAGGACATCGGTCGCTTGATCAAGCAGCACAAGCAGATGCAGAAGATGATGAAGAAATTCTCTGCCAAAGGCGGCATGGCCAAGATGATGCGCGGCATGGGCGGTATGTTGCCCGGCGGCGGCATGCCGAAAATGTAAGGAATTCGCGTCGGCCTGATGGCCGGCGCTGCCCCCGCAGGGATGTGGGGGATCGCCAGTAAACCCGCATTCAGCGGGAGCTGACCTGCCGTCTTGACGACGGCTCCATGGCAAATCCTGATTGCACGGCGCCGGGCGCCGGAAAAAGTCATTTGCAAAAGTCCGTATATTCCTTAGAATATGCGGCCTTTCGGGCACCCATGCCCGCTGTGCATTTAGATTTGCAGCACCGACTACAGGAACGATGTTCACATGCTAACAATCCGTCTTGCCCTTGGCGGCTCCAAAAAGCGCCCGTTTTACCACCTGACCGTAACCGACAGCCGCAACGCTCGTGACGGTTCGCACAAAGAACAAGTGGGTTTCTTCAACCCGGTTGCTCGTGGTCAGGAAGTTCGTCTGTCCGTGAACCAAGAGCGCGTAGCCTACTGGCTGAGCGTGGGTGCACAACCTTCTGAGCGTGTTGCTCAGTTGCTGAAGGAAAACGCTAAGGCTGCGGCCTGAGCCATATGAACGCGACGCCGGCTTCTACCGATGATCTGATCGTTATCGGCAAGATCTATTCTGTTCATGGCGTTCGCGGCGAAGTGAAGGTTTATTCCTTTACGGATCCGATCAAAAACCTGTTGGACTACAAAACCTGGACGCTCAAGCGCGAAGGCAGCGTGAAACAGGTAGAGCTGGTCAGCGGACGCGGGAACGAAAAGTTCCTGGTCGCAAAGCTCAAGGGTCTCGATGATCGTGAAGAAGCGCGTCTTCTGGCCGGTTATGAGATCTGCGTGCCGCGCAACCTGTTCCCTGAACTGACCGACGGCGAGTACTACTGGTACCAGCTGGAAGGTCTCAAGGTCATCGACACCCTCGGACAGCTGTTCGGGAAAATCGATCACCTGCTCGAGACCGGCTCGAACGATGTCATGGTGGTCAAGCCTTGTCCGGGCAGCCTGGATGATCGCGAACGCCTGTTGCCCTATACGGAGCAATGCGTGTTGGCCGTCGACCTTGCCGCTGGCGAGATGAAGGTGGATTGGGACGCGGACTTCTAAGCGATGGCTAGCCTGCGCGTAGAAGTGATCAGTTTGTTTCCCGAGATGTTTTCCGCCATCAGCGACTACGGCATCACCAGTCGTGCGGTGAAACAGGGGCTCTTGCAGTTGACCTGTTGGAACCCGCGGGACTACACGACCGATCGTCATCACACTGTGGATGATCGCCCATTTGGCGGTGGTCCGGGCATGGTGATGAAGATCAAGCCCCTTGAGGACGCCCTGGTTCAGGCCAAGGCAGCAGCAGGGGAGGCGGCGAAGGTGATTTACCTGTCGCCCCAAGGCCGGCAACTGAATCAGTTGGCGGTACGCGACCTGGCGAACGAGGAAGCCTTGATCCTCATTGCAGGTCGTTATGAAGGCATTGACGAGCGCTTTATAGACGCTCATGTCGATGAAGAGTGGTCGATTGGGGACTATGTTCTCTCCGGTGGCGAGCTGCCGGCGATGGTCCTGATAGATGCGGTTACACGGCTGCTGCCCGGAGCTTTAGGGCATGCGGACTCCGCGGAGGAAGATTCCTTCACGGATGGCCTGCTGGATTGCCCGCACTACACCCGTCCGGAGGTGTATGCGGATCAGCGTGTTCCCGACGTGTTGCTCAGTGGCAACCACGCACACATCCGGCGTTGGCGTCTGAAGCAGTCCCTTGGCAGGACCTCGGAACGACGCGCCGATCTTCTGGAAAGCCGCTCGCTTTCTGGAGAAGAGAAGAAGCTGCTCGAGGAATACATCCGCGAGCGGGACGATAGTTAACAACGTATCGATGGTAGATCAGACGATTTACCTTAGGAGCACAGCATGACCAACAAAATCATTCTGCAACTCGAAGCCGAGCAGATGACCAAAGAGATCCCTGCCTTTGCCCCGGGCGACACCATTGTCGTTCAGGTGAAAGTGAAGGAAGGCGACCGTTCGCGTCTGCAAGCGTTCGAAGGCGTGGTAATTGCCAAGCGTAACCGCGGTGTGAACAGCGCGTTCACCGTACGTAAGATCTCCAACGGTGTTGGCGTAGAGCGTACTTTCCAGACCTACAGCCCGCAAATCGACAGCATGGCTGTCAAGCGCCGCGGTGACGTACGTAAAGCCAAGCTGTACTACCTGCGCGACCTGTCGGGTAAAGCAGCTCGCATCAAGGAAAAACTGGCTTAAGTCCAGCTTCCGATGCAGAAAAAAGCAGCCTACGGGCTGCTTTTTTGCATTTCGGGTTTTGAAAAAACCGTGGCGCGCTGTCACAGTGGGACCGCTTATCGCCTGTTGCTTTTCGAGCCCTTATGCCCGCCATCGATCACCCGCTTATCGACCAGTTTCTCGACGCCCTGTGGTTGGAAAAAGGTTTGTCCGACAACACCCGGGACGCTTATCGCAGCGACCTGGCGCTGTTCAACGGCTGGTTGCAGGAAAAAGGCCTGGAATTGGCCGCCGCCGGTCGCGAGCTGATCCTCGATCACCTGGCCTGGCGCCTGGAGCAGGCCTACAAACCGCGCTCCACCGCGCGCTTTCTCTCCGGCGTGCGGGGTTTCTATCGCTACCTGCTGCGGGAAAAGCTGATTGCCGTCGACCCGACCTTGCAGGTCGAGATGCCGCAGTTGGGCAGGCCGTTGCCCAAATCCTTGTCCGAGGCGGATGTGGAAGCGCTGTTGGCTGCCCCGGACCTGAGCGAAGCCATCGGCCAGCGCGACCGCGCCATGCTCGAGGTGCTCTACGCCTGCGGGCTGCGGGTCACCGAGCTGATCAGCCTGACCCTGGAGCAGGTCAATCTGCGCCAGGGCGTGTTGCGGGTCATGGGCAAGGGCAGCAAGGAGCGCCTGGTGCCCATGGGTGAAGAGGCGATCGTCTGGGTCGAGCGTTATCTGCGCGATGCCCGCGTCGACCTGCTCGGCGGGCGTCCCAGCGATGTGCTGTTTCCCAGCCAGCGCGGCGAGCAGATGACCCGCCAGACCTTCTGGCACCGGATCAAGCACCAGGCCAAGGTCGCGGGGATCGGTAAATCGCTGTCGCCGCACACCTTGCGCCATGCCTTCGCCACGCACCTGCTCAACCACGGTGCCGACCTGCGGGTGGTGCAGATGTTGCTGGGGCACAGCGACCTCTCCACCACGCAGATCTACACTCATGTAGCCCGGGCGCGATTGCAGGATCTGCACGCCAAACACCATCCGCGCGGCTGAGCCACACAGGGTTCGGCCCCGCCGGGCTTATGTGATAGGCTCTATCGGTTCGCAAAGCGGGCGCTTGAAACCGATCCGTTTCCCCGTGGTCGTATCAGCCTCGACCCCCTTTGCCCGTCTTCAGGAGTTCCCATGCGCTTGACCCAGATTTTCGCCGCCGCTGCCCTCGCTCTGGTCAGCACCCTGGCCCTGGCCGATGACGCCGCCGAGCAGGCGATTCGCAAGAGCCTCGACAGTCTCCAACTGGACACCCCGGTGGAGAGCATCAGTGCCAGTCCCCTGGCCGGCCTGTATGAAGTCAAGCTCAAGGGCAGTCGCGTGCTCTATGCCAGCGCCGACGGCCAGTTCGTCATGCAGGGCTACCTGTTCCAGCTCAAGGACGGCAAGCCGGTCAACCTCACCGAGAAAACCGAGCGGCTGGGCGTCGCCAAGCTGATCAACGGTATCCCGGTGGCCGAGACCGTGGTCTACCCGGCCATCGGCGAGACCAAGTCGCACATCACCGTGTTCACCGACACCACCTGTCCGTACTGCCACAAGCTGCATGCCGAAGTGCCGGCACTGAACAAGATGGGCATCGAAGTGCGCTACGTCGCGTTCCCGCGCCAGGGCCTCGGCTCGCCGGGTGACGAGCAGTTGCAGGCGGTCTGGTGCTCGACCGACAAGAAGGCGGCCATGGACAAGATGGTCGACGGCCAGGAAATCAAGGCCGCCAAGTGCGCCAACCCGGTGTCCAAGCAGTTCGCCCTGGGTCAATCGATCGGTGTCAACGGCACGCCGGCGATTATTTTGGCCGATGGTCAGGTAATTCCGGGCTACCAGCCGGCGGCACAAGTTGCCAAACTGGCACTGTCCGCCAAGTAATCCAGCCTCGTCACGCTCAACCTGTGACGAGCATGGCCCAGGGGACGGGTTCCCGGGCCATCAATAGCGAGCCGCTGGCGGTCCAGCGGCTGTTTTCCACGGCCGACCTCGTGTCGGCCGTTTCATGGGGAGTTCAGAGTGAAACCGGTCAAAGTAGGCATCTGTGGGTTAGGTACCGTCGGTGGCGGCACCTTCAACGTACTTCAGCGTAACGCCGAGGAGATTGCCCGCCGTGCCGGGCGTGGAATCGAAGTGGCTCAAATTGCCATGCGTACGCCAAAGCCTCAGTTCCAGACCGCCGGTATTGCTATTACCCACGATGTCTTCGAAGTGGCGAGCAACCCTGAAATCGATATCGTCATCGAGCTGATGGGCGGCTACACCGTGGCCCGTGAGCTGGTGCTCAGTGCCATCGAGCACGGCAAGCACGTGGTCACCGCCAACAAGGCGCTGATCGCCGTGCACGGCAACGAAATCTTCGCCAAGGCCCGCGAGAAGGGCGTGATCGTCGCGTTCGAAGCCGCCGTGGCCGGCGGTATCCCGGTGATCAAGGCGATTCGCGAAGGTCTCTCGGCCAACCGCATCAACTGGGTCGCGGGCATCATCAACGGCACCGGCAACTTCATCCTCACCGAAATGCGCGAGAAGGGCCGTACCTTCGAAGACGTGCTGGCCGAGGCCCAGGCCCTGGGCTACGCCGAAGCCGACCCGACCTTCGACGTCGAGGGCATCGATGCCGCGCACAAGCTGACGATCCTGGCCTCCATCGCCTTCGGCATCCCGCTGCAATTCGACAAGGCCTACACCGAAGGCATCACCAAGCTGACCACCGCCGACGTCAACTACGCCGAGGCGCTGGGCTATCGCATCAAGCACCTGGGCGTGGCACGCAGCACCGCCGCCGGTATCGAGCTGCGGGTGCACCCGACGCTGATCCCGGCCGATCGCCTGATCGCCAATGTCAACGGCGTGATGAACGCGGTCATGGTCAATGGCGATGCTTCCGGTTCCACCCTGTTCTACGGTGCCGGTGCCGGCATGGAGCCGACCGCCTCGTCGGTGGTCGCCGACCTGGTGGACGTGGTTCGCGCCATGACCAGCGATCCGGAAAACCGCGTACCGCACCTGGCCTTCCAGCCGGACTCGCTGTCGGCCCACCCGATCCTGCCGATCGAAGCCTGCGAAAGTGCCTACTACCTGCGGATCCAGGCCAAGGACCATCCGGGCGTGCTGGCCCAGGTGGCGAGCATCCTGTCGGAACGCGGCATCAACATCGAATCGATCATGCAGAAGGAAGTCGAGGAACACGACGGCCTGGTGCCGATGATCCTGCTGACCCACCGCGTGCGCGAGCAACATATCAACGAGGCCATCGCGGCGCTGGAAGCCCTGCAAGGGGTGGTCGGTCCTGTCGTGCGGATCCGCGTCGAGCACTTGAACTAAGCCGGCGCTGCCGATCTGGAGGAATTCTTCATGCGTTACATCAGTACCCGCGGCCAGGCACCGGCCCTGAACTTCGAAGACGTACTGCTGGCCGGCCTGGCCAGCGACGGCGGCCTGTACGTGCCGGAAAACCTGCCGCGCTTCACCCAGGAGGAAATCGCTTCCTGGGCCGGCCTGCCGTATCACGAGCTGGCGTTCCGGGTCATGCGCCCGTTCGTCACCGGTAGCATTCCGGACGCCGACTTCAAAAAGATCCTTGAGGAAACCTACGGTGCCTTCGCCCATAACGCCGTGGCGCCGCTGCGCCAACTGAACGGCAACGAATGGGTGCTGGAGCTGTTCCACGGCCCGACCCTGGCGTTCAAGGACTTCGCCCTGCAACTGCTCGGTCGCCTGCTCGACTACGTGCTGGCAAAACGTGGCGAGCGCGTGGTGATCATCGGCGCCACCTCCGGTGACACCGGTTCGGCCGCCATCGAAGGCTGCAAGCACTGCGAGAACGTCGACATCTTCATCCTCCACCCGCACAACCGGGTGTCCGAGGTGCAGCGTCGGCAGATGACCACCCTGTTCGGCGACAACATCCACAACATCGCCATCGAAGGCAACTTCGACGACTGCCAGGAAATGGTCAAGAACAGCTTCGCCGACCAGAGCTTCCTCAAGGGCACGCGCCTGGTGGCGGTGAACTCGATCAACTGGGCGCGGATCATGGCCCAGATCGTCTACTACTTCCACGCGGCCCTGCAGTTGGGCGGTCCGGCCCGTTCGGTGGCCTTCTCGGTGCCAACCGGCAACTTCGGCGACATCTTCGCCGGCTACCTGGCACGCAACATGGGCCTGCCGATCAGCCAACTGATCGTCGCCACCAACCGCAACGATATCCTGCACCGCTTCATGAGCGGCAACCAGTACGTCAAGGAAACCCTGCACGCGACCCTGTCGCCGTCCATGGACATCATGGTGTCGTCGAACTTCGAACGCCTGCTGTTCGACCTGCACGGGCGCAACGGCGCGGCCATCGCCGGCCTGATGGACACCTTCAAGCAAGGTGGCGGTTTCAGTGTCGACCAGGACCGCTGGAGCGAAGCGCGCAAGCTGTTCGACTCCCTGGCCGTGGACGATGCGCAGACCTGCGAGACCATCGCCGAAGTCTTCGCCCAGAGCGGTGAAGTCCTCGATCCGCATACCGCCATCGGTGTGCGGGCGGCCCGCGAGTGCCGGCGCAGCCTGGACACCCCGATGGTGGTGCTGGGGACCGCGCATCCGGTCAAGTTCCCTGAGGCAGTGGAGAAGGCGGGCGTAGGAAAAGCCCTTGAACTACCTGCACATCTTTCAGATTTGTTTGAGCGAGATGAGCGTTGCACCGTATTGGCCAACGACTTGAAAGCCGTGCAAGCCTTTGTCAGCCAGCATGGCAACCGCGGTAAGCCGCTCTGACAGACTAGAAAGGTCACACATTAAAGCCCGCCCCTTGGCGGGCTTTATCGTTTTCGCATGTCAAACTTGCCCTGTTTTTTGCCATTTCTTGAAATGGACCGAAGAGGGCAGGTAGTTCGTCATGGTGTTTTGGGGTCGTTCCATACAATCCGTTCTGGCCAGGCTGTTGTGGTGGGTGCTGCTGTGCCTGCCCGCGAGCTCGATGGCGGCCCAGGGCCTGCCGTTCAGCCTGCCGCCCTCGTTCGTCGAGGTCGAGCGCCTGCCCCTGAGCCCGGAGGAGGAGCAATGGCTGGGGCCGGAGCGGACCTTGCGGGTGGGGATTTCGGTCGCCGACTATGAACCCGTGGATATCACCAATGACCGCAACCGCTACCAGGGCATCAGCGCCGACTACGTGGGGCTGATCCGCGATCGCCTGGGGGTGCAGGTCCAGGTGCTCGGGTTCGGCGAGCGCGACCAGGCTGTCGAGGCCCTGCGCAGCGGGCAGATCGATATTCTCACCAGCGCCAACGGCTATGAGCGCGGCGTGCCCGGGCTGAGCTTCTCCAGCGACTACATGCCGGACCGCTCGGTGATCGTCGGCCGCGCCGGCGGCCACGGCTTTCACGATCTCAAGGGCAAGAAGGTGGTGCTGCTCGATGGCTACGCCGATGCCCAGGTGGTACACGCCACCTACCCGCAGAGCGAGATCATCCTTGCCCCGACCCTCTACAGTGCCCTGGAAGCGCTGTCCCAGGGCGAGGTCGAGGCCTTTATCGGCAACGAGGTGATTGTCCGCGCCTACAAGAGCCTGCGGCCCTACATGGGCGTGCACATCAAGGACAAGAGCGACTTGCCGCCGATCGGTTTCGCCTTTGCCACGCGCCAGTCCGATCACGTGCTCAGTGCCCTGGTGGAGCGCGTGCTGGACAACACCGACAACGCCACGCGGCGGGAGATCCTCGCCCGCTGGACCACCGGCTTCGGCTCGGATATCGCCCAGCAGCGCATCAGCCTCACCGCCGCCGAGCTGGCGTGGATCGAGCGCAATCCGCGGGTCACGGTGGTGGCCCAGCCGTACCCGCCGCATATCTACAAGGATGGTCACAACCGCTGGGTCGGTCTCAACCCGGACCTGCTGTCACGCATCTCCCGCATGACCGGCCTGCAGTTCGATTTCCGCGAGACCGGCTCCACCGCCGAGAGCGTCGACCTGCTCCACGACGGCAAGGCGCTCATGAGCACGACGCTGGCCGAGAGTGTCGAGCGCAAGACTTTCCTGAATTTCACCTATGCCTTTGGCGGCAGCGCCTGGGTGTTCGTGGTGCGGGTGCACGATTCGCCCCTCGGCTCGCTCTCGCAACTGTCCGGTCGGGTGCTGGTGCTGCCGGAGAAACACGCCTTGGAGCCGATGATCCGCAGGGATTATCCGGACATCGACCTGCGCACGGTCAAGACCCCCGAGGAGGCCAGGGCGATGGTCGAGCGCGGCGAGGCGACCGCGACGATCCAGAGCGATACCCGGGCCTACCTGTATCCGCCCGGACGCTTGAAGGTCGGGCGCAGCGTCGAAGGGCTCTGGTCGGCCGACAGTTTCTCGGTGGTCAAGACCGAGCCGGAGCTGCTCAGCATCCTGAACAAGGCCCTGGAGGCATTCCCGGTGGCCGAACTGCGCGCGTTGCGGATCAAATGGCATGGCGCGATCGGCCTGGCGCCGATGCGCCCGGTCTGGGAGCGCGTGCCGCGCTGGGTCTACGGCTTGACGGCGGTGATGATCCTGCTGGGCGGTGTCTCCCTGGCCTGGAACCGTCGCCTGAACATCCAGATTCGCCAACGCCGCCGGGCCGAACAGGAACTCAGCGATCAACTGGCTTTCCAGCGCGCCCTGCTGGACGGTATCCCCAATCCGATCTTCGTCCGTGACCTGGACGGCCGCTTGATGACCTGCAACCGCAGTTACGAGGAGCGCTTTGCCACCACGCTGGAACAAGTCCAGGGCCGACGGATCACCGAAGTGGACATTCTGCCCCAGGCCACCGCGGAGCAACTGCATGCCGAGTTCATCCGGCTGTTCGAGACCCAGCAGCCGCTGTTCCAGGACCGGCAACTCGACTTCGCCAGCGGCAGGATCGACATCTACCAGTGGATGGTGCCGTTCTATTCGGCGGAGGCGCAGTTGCAGGGGCTGTTGGGGGGCTGGATCGACATTACCGAACGCAAGCAGCTCGAAGCCCAACTGATGGAGGCGCGCCAGCAGGCGGAGCAGGCCAACCAGGCCAAGAGTGCGTTCCTGGCCACCATGAGCCATGAAATTCGCACCCCCATGGTGGCCATCATCGGCCTGCTCGAACTCGAGCGCGAGCAGGCCCGTGCCAAGGGCCAGGGCTTCTCCCGGGCGCTGCAGGTGGCGTATCAGTCGGCGCAGGAGCTGACGGGCTTGATCGGCGATAGCCTGGACCTGGCCAAGATCGAGGCCGGCGGCATGCACCTGGCCTTGCGCGCCGGTTCCCTGGTCGCGGTGCTGGAAAGCGTGCGGCAACTGTTCGAGGCCGTCGCACGGGAAAAGGGCGTCGAACTGAGCCTGGAGGTTGACCCGGGGCTTGCGGGCTACCACTGGTTCGATCCGCTGCGTTTGCGCCAGGTGTTGAACAACCTGATCGGCAATGCGCTGAAATTCACCGCCGAGGGCTATGTGCGCATCCGTGTGCGCGGTGTGTCGTCCACGGCGGACCTGGAAACCTTGTGCATCCTGATCGAAGACAGCGGCAGGGGGATCGGGCTGGAGCAGCAGAAGACGCTCTTCGCACCCTTTGTCCAGGCCCGGGGTCAAGCCGATGAAGAATATGGCGGAACCGGCCTGGGCTTGAGCATCTGCAAGCAATTGGTGGAGTTGATGGGCGGCACCATCGTCTTGCTCAGCCAACCGGGGGCCGGGACGCGGGTGCGTATCGAACTGACGCTCAGGCACGTGGAACCGGCTCCGGCCTTGCCTCCCGCGGTGGAGGCGGCGAGGCCTCGGCTGGCCTCCCTCAAGGTGCTGATTGTCGACGACCTGTCCGCCAACTGCCTGGTGCTCGACCAGCAGCTGCGCTTTCTCGGCCAGCAGGTCGTTGCCTGCCAGAGTGGCGAGGCGGCGCTGCAAGCCTTGCAGCAGGAACCGTTCGACCTGGTGATCAGCGATTGCAACATGCCTGGCATGAGCGGCTATGCCCTGGCCGAGGCGATCCGTCGGTTCGAGGCCCGGGAGCAGCGTCCGCCATGCCCGGTAGTCGGTTGCACGGCCAATGCCATGAGTGACGAACGCCAGCGTTGCCTGCAGGCGGGGATGACCGAACTGCTGGTCAAGCCGGTTTCCCTGGACGATCTGACCCAGCTGCTGGTGAGCATCGTACCCGAACGTTCCTTTGATATTCAGGCCCTGAACGCCATGACCTGTGCCAACGCCGAGGTCATGCGGCGCATGCTGCTGGAGCTGCGCAAGAACCTCGAACAGGAGCGCGGGGCGTTGGAGGTTGCGGTCGGCTCGGGGAACTGGGACGGCCTGGCGGTGGCGGTCCATCGGCTCAAGGGGATCGCCTGCCTGATCGATGCCGTCGCCCTGGCGCGGGCCTGTGCCGACCTGGACGTCTGTGTGCGGCTCAAGTCCGACGAGCGGATGGCTGCGTACTGGCAGGCCCTCAAGCAGGCCATCGAGCGTGTGCTGGACGATATCGAGCCGCACCTGCAGGCGCAGGTTCCGGCACTTTAGGACTTGTCCTATGGGATATCGGGGGTGGGGTTGATTAAAGTCGAGGGTCATTGCGGACCACGGCCGCCTCATTTTGCGGAGACCCTCGATGCGCGCACTCAAAGTCCTGATTCTTGAAGACAACGCCTTTCAGCTGATGGCCCTGCACCAGATGCTCAATGCCACCGGGGTCTTTGATGTGCTGACGGCGGAAACTGTCGAGAGCGCCCGGCAATCCCTGGCCAACCGTGGGCCGATCGACGTGGCCATCTGCGATCTGCACCTGGAGGAGGGCGATGGCCTGGAACTGATTCGTTCCCTGGCCGAAGGGCGGGAGGCACAGGCCCTGATCATCCTCAGCAGTGCCGAGCCGGAGGTGCTCGAGGGCGCGGCCCATATGGCCCGCCAGCAGGGGTTGCACGTCCTGGGCTGCCTGCGCAAGCCGGCGTCGGTCGCGCGCCTGGCGGGCTTACTGGCGACCTATCAACGACGGTCGCCGGCGCCTTGCGCATGGTGCGGGGCATGAACTTGCAAGTGGTGCTCAGCGGGGTTGTTTCAGGCCAGGCCATGTTCCTGAAGGTAGAGAAACAACGCCGCGTCGTTGGACAGGCCGAGCTTGCGCATGGCGCTGACCTTCTGGGCACTCACCGTTTGCTTGCTCCGGCACAATAGAGTGGCGATTTCACCGACGGTACGCCCGGCCGCCAGCAGGCGTGTCACCTCCAGCTCCCGGGGTGAAAGCTGTTCCTGGTCGCCCAGGCGGTGTTCCCCGACCTCGCCGGCCAGCGCCAGGATCTGCCGAACGGAGTTGGCCACGTAGGACCGTCGGCGTTGTACCTGGGCGATGGCCGCCGGCAGCTCGGCGGCCAGGCTGGCCTTGCTCAGGAGCCCCATGACGCCGAGATCGAGGATCGACCGGAACAGCCCGGCGTTGTTGAGCATGGTGACCACCACGATCGGCAGGTGCGGGTGTTGCCGCGTCACGCTTTCCAGCATGCGCAGACCGTCGTTCTGCTGTTCGACCGGCATCATGAAGTCCGTGACCAGTACGTCGCAGGCACCCTTTTGCAGAAGCTCGAGCAGTTCCTGTGGGGTGCTGGCCTCGCCGACGACGCTCAGCCCGGGGGCACGTTCGAGGACGGCGCGCAGGCCGATGAGAAAAATCGGATGATCGTCCGCGAGGACGATTCGCAAGGGCGGGTGGGGCGACGGATTTCGCTGTTTTCTCTCTGTCATCTTTCTGGTTCATGCTCGCAATGGAACGCTAGGCGCAGCCGCCTGATGCTCGGCGCCTACCGGTATCAGGTTAGCTGGCTTGACGAACTTTCTTCTCTGACTGGCGGTCATTGGCACAGTCCCTTTGTCTTTGGCCTGTCGGGTTCTGACTATTGAGTGGTGATCGAGATGGAAAGTATCAGTCTGTTGCTGAATGAAGCATTGAGTCCTTATCCCGTCATTCTGACGCCATCGGGGCATCAGGGTGAATGCCTGCTGACGGTGAAGAATAGCGCGGGCCTGACCCTGCTGGCCCGTGAGGTCAGCCACGCGCAACTGAACGACAAGCGCTTGTTGACCGATGTGGTCGACGGGCTGCACCGCGATCTGCGCATTGCCGAAGGGCGCCTGGAGCCCTGTGTCATCGCGGCCCTGCGTCACGCCGCGCAGGACAAAATGTTCCGTTCGGCGGGGGTGTAGCGGTTTTCGGGAACCTTTTTTTCGAAAAGGTTGTCGGACTTATATCGGCAGGAGCAAGCATTGTGCTCCGGTGCTTGTAGCTTGTTTGACTGGTCTTTGTAGGCCTCGTTTAACCCCGAGTTGTCTCCCCACTTCTCGGGGTTTCTTTTGCCTGGTGTTTATCACTGATCCTCGGGGGCCAGGAAAAACTGCCTGGCGTCCTCCAGATAGGCATCCCGCTGCTGCGGGTCGAGCCATTGCACATAGAAGTCGAGCAACTGGTGCTGGCGCACCGTGCGCAGGATCCGGTTGATATGGGCGATGGCCGCGCGCCCTTGTTCCGTGTCGGAGCAACCGACGCGGATGAACTGGTATTTGGCGAGGCCCTTGATCGGATAGAACGCCAGGTCCTGGGGGGCGATGCCTTGTTGTTGGGCCAGGTAGCGGGTTTCCGGCCAGTAGCCCAGCAGCGCGGTCAGGCGTCCCAGCCGCTGCATCTGCAACAGGCTGCCCAGGGCATCGTTGCCATAATGCGGTGCCAGGCGCGCCGCGGGCGTCTGCCGTAACAGATCGTCGACCAGCGGGCCGTAGCTGCGTTCGGCGACAATACCCAGTTTGAGGCGATCGCTGGCCAGCAGGGCGGCGAGGTCGACCTGGCCATTGCGCACAAACGGCTCGATCAGTTGGCGGTCCGCCTGGCGCACCACCAGCCCGTTGCTGGCCTGGCCGAAGCTGGGAATCGAGAAGACCATCTTTTTCGTCCGCTCGGCTGTCCAGAGCAGCATCGGATCGCAGGTAAACGAAGGCTCGGCGAGCATCTGCATGGCCCGCGCCCGGTTGACCCGCAGGGCCGTATGCTCGTACTCGGGCATGGCGGCCACCAACAGCGGCCGTAGCTGATCGACGACCCCCTGGCCTTTTTGCGGACCATCGAAGATGGTCAGCGGTGGCAGGTCCCGCAGCAGCCAGATCAGCGTGTCCTTGGCCTGGGCAGCGTTCGGCAGGGCACAGGCCAGCGCGGCCAGCAGGGCGAGGGTCGGTCGTCGACAGCGACGGTGTTGCCAGAAAAAACGAGGACTCATGAGGTCCATACCTTTCGTGCAGTCAGGCCAGGGTCTTGCCACCATCGCACGCTAGATAGCGCCACTTTCATGCAAGCGGGCAATCTGTGCGGCGTCATAGCCAAGGTTCCCCAGCACCTCGTGGTTATGCTCGCCCAGTTCAGGCCCGACCCATTCGCTGGAGCCGGGCGTCTCCGATAATTTCGGCACAATCCCCGGCATCTTGAAGGCCTTGCCATCGGGCAGCTTGGCCTGGATGAACATTTCCCGGGCGAGAAACTGCGGGTCGTTGAACATGTCCTCGGCGCTGTAGATCCGGCTGGCGGGCACCTCGGCCTGGTTCAGGGTGGCGAGCACCGAGTCCAGTGGCAGGCTGTTTACCCAGCGATCGATCACGCCATAGAGTTCGTCGCGCCGGCTGTCGCGGCCATCATTGCTGGCCAGTGCCGGGTCGTTCGCCAGGTCGTCGCGGCCGATGGCCTGCATGAAGCGTTTGAAGATCGCATCGCCATTGGCACCGATCTGCACATGCCTGCCGTCGGCGCTGGTGTGGATCGAGGAGGGGGTGATGCCCGGCATGATGTTGCCGGTCCGCTCGCGGATAAAGCCGAATACGTCGAACTCCGGCACCATGCTTTCCATCATGGCGAAGATCGCCTCATACAAGGCCACGTCCACCACCTGGCCGCTGCCGCCGTTGACTTCGCGATGACGCAGGGCCATGAGCGCGCCGATCACCCCCCAGAGCGCGGCAATCGAGTCGCCGATGGAAATGCCGGTGCGCACCGGTGGGCGATCCTCGAAACCGGTGATGTAACGCAAGCCGCCCATGGACTCGCCGACCGCGCCGAAGCCGGGCTGATCCTTCATCGGCCCGGTCTGGCCGAAGCCCGACAGGCGCACCATCACCAGCCTGGGGTTCAGGGCGTGCAGGGTCTCCCAGCCCAGGCCGAGTTTTTCCAGCACGCCGGGACGGAAATTCTCGATCAGGATGTCTGCTTCGCCGAGCAACTGCTTGAGGATGGCCAGGCCCTCGGGGTGTTTCAGGTTCAGGGTCAGCGATTGCTTGTTGCGCGCCTGGACAAACCACCACAGCGACGTGCCTTCGTACAGCTTGCGCCATTTGCGCAGCGGGTCGCCGCCGTCCGGCGATTCCACCTTGATCACCTGCGCGCCGAATTCGGCACAGATCCGTGAGGCGAAAGGACCGGCGATCAGGGTACCGAGCTCAATGACCTTCAGGCCGGAAAGGGGTTTGGCGGTGAGCGGCATGGCAAATCCTGTAGAACAAGACGGAGGTAATGGAGCCTTTTATCATGGCTGGACGCATCAGCATAACCGCGAGCAGTCGTTGCTTGTCCTGCGTATCGGTTAGACTGGCCGCCTTTCCTTGTCCTTAGAAGCCCTGTTCATGGCCCAGCCGTCCACCACCTACAAATTCAACCTGAACCTCACCGACCTGGATCGCGGGGTTTACGAGAGCGTCAACCAGACCATCGCCCGCCACCCGTCGGAGACCGAGGAGCGCATGACCGTGCGCCTGCTGGCCTACGCCTTCTGGTACAACGAACTGCTGGCTTTTGGTCGGGGCCTGTCGGAAGTGGATGAGCCGGCGCTGTGGGAAAAGAGTCTGGACGATCGCGTCCTGCACTGGATCGAAGTCGGTCAACCGGACGCCGACCGCCTGACCTGGTGTTCCCGTCGCACCGAGCGCACCAGTCTGCTGGCCTACGGCAGCCTGCGGGTCTGGCAGACCAAGGTGGTCGACGCGGTCAAGAACCTGAAGAACGTCAACATCGCCGCGGTGCCGCAAGAAGTGCTGGAAACCCTGGCCAAGGACATGCCGCGGGTGATCAAGTGGGACGTGATGATCAGCGAAGGTACGCTCTTCGTCACCGACGATCGTGGCCAGCATGAAGTCCAGCTGGAATGGCTGATGGGCGAGCGCGGTTAATTATTCCCATGCGTATCGAACCCCGCCCGCTGCCCGCCACACTGCCGTTTCTCGGTGACCTGCCGCCGTTGTTGACCCGCCTCTACGCCGCTCGCGGCGTGGTTTCCCAGGACGAGCTGGACAAGAGCCTGGCGCGGCTGATTCCCTTCCAGCAACTCAAGGGCATCGACGCGGCGGTGGACTTGCTGGTGACGGCGTTGGAGCAGCGTCAGCGGATCCTGATCGTCGGCGACTTCGATGCCGACGGTGCCACCGCCAGCACCGTCGGGGTGTTGGGCCTGCGCCTGCTGGGCGCGGCGCATGTCGACTACCTGGTGCCGAACCGCTTTGAATACGGCTATGGCCTGACCCCGGAAATCGTCGCCGTGGCCCTGCAGCGCGAGCCGCAGTTGCTGATCACCGTGGACAACGGCATTTCCAGCATCGACGGGGTGCTGGCGGCGAAGGCGGCGGGGCTCAAGGTGCTGGTCACCGACCACCACTTGCCCGGCAGCGAATTGCCGGCGGCCGATGCCATCGTCAACCCGAACCAGCCGGGCTGCGAGTTTCCGAGCAAGGCCCTGGCCGGCGTCGGGGTGATTTTCTACGTGTTGATGGCCTTGCGCGCGCGCCTGCGCAGCCTGGGCCATTACGCCAGCAGGCCGCAGCCGAACATCGGCGAACTGCTCGACCTGGTGGCACTGGGCAGCGTCGCCGACGTGGTGCCGCTGGATGCCAACAACCGCATCCTGGTGCACCAGGGCCTGGAGAGGATTCGCGCGGGGCGTGCCCGGCCGGGGCTCAAGGCGATCCTGGAAGTGGCCAAGCGTGATCATTCGCGCCTGACTTCCACCGACCTGGGCTTTATCCTCGGCCCGCGGCTGAATGCGGCGGGGCGCCTGGACGACATGAGCCTGGGGATCGAATGCCTGCTCTGCGAAGACCCGGCCCTGGCCCTGGAAATGGCGACCCAGCTCGATGACCTGAACAAGGACCGCAAGTCCATCGAACTGGGCATGCAGCGCGAAGCGCTGGCCCAGCTCAAGGATCTGCCGCTGGAGTCGATGCCGTTCGGCCTGTGCCTGTTCGAGCCGGACTGGCACCAGGGGGTGATCGGTATCCTCGCTTCACGCATGAAGGACCGTTACCACCGTCCGACCATCGCCTTTGCCGATGCCGGCGACGGCATGCTCAAGGGCTCCGGTCGTTCGGTCGCGGGTTTCCATATTCGCGATGCCTTGAGCGTGGTGGCGGCGCAGCACCCGGACCTGATGGGCAAGTACGGTGGTCATGCCATGGCGGCGGGCCTGAGCCTGGCGCAGGAAAACCTCCCGCTGTTCGCCGAAGCCTTCGATGCTGAAGTGCGTCGTCAACTGTCGGAAGACGACCTGACCGGACGCTTGCAGACCGATGGTTCGCTGGCCCTGGAGGAGTTCAACCTGGAACTGGCCCGGGCGCTGCGCAATGCCGGCCCCTGGGGCCAGCATTTCCCCGAGCCGCTGTTCCATGGCGTGTTCCAACTGGTGGAAAAACGCATCGTCGGCGAACGACACCTGAAGGTGGTGTTGAAAAGCGAGTGCGGTTCGCTGAAGCTCGATGGCATTGCCTTCGGCATCGACCCGGAGCTGTGGACCAATGCGCGGGTCGACTGGGTGGAACTGGCCTACAAGCTCGACCTCAACGAGTTTCGCGGCAAGGAAAGCGTGCAGCTGATGATTGCCCATATCGAGCCGCGCTAAATCCTCCCGGCGGCGCCGTTGTCGACTAGGCTGTAAGCACTGTCTGAATGGTCTTGTGACGTCGTCCTGTTTTTTACCCGCCGGGGGGCGGGTTATCCACCACTCTTGTCACTTGCCGACGTTCTAACAGAACCCTGGAGCCAGCCCACTTGATTTGAGAGGTGCCCCATGAGTCTGCTGCTTGAACCCTATACCCTTCGTCAATTGACCCTGCTCAACCGCATCGCGGTCTCGCCCATGTGCCAATACTCCAGCGTCGACGGCCTGGCCAATGATTGGCACCTCGTCCACCTGGGCAGCCGGGCGGTGGGCGGGGCCGGGCTGGTTTTCACCGAAGCCACCGCCGTCACCGCCGAGGGCCGGATCACCGCCCAGGACCTGGGCCTGTGGAACGACGAACAGATCGAACCGCTGCGACGCATCACCCGCTTCATCACCGCCCAGGGCGCGGTGGCGGGGATCCAGCTGGCCCATGCCGGACGCAAGGCCAGCACCCATCGGCCCTGGCTGGGCAAGCATGGCAGTGTCAAGCCGGAGGAGGGCGGCTGGACACCGGTCGGTCCGTCGCCGATTGCCTTCGATCCGCAGCACACGTCGCCGGTACCACTGAGTGAAAGTCAGATCGCCGAGGTGATCGCAGCTTTTGTCGCCTCGGCCAAACGGGCGCTGGAGGCCGGTTTCAAAGTGGTCGAAGTACATGCGGCCCATGGTTATCTGTTGCACCAGTTCCTGTCGCCATTGAGCAACCAGCGCCGCGACCAATACGGTGGCTCCTTCGAAAATCGCATCCGCCTGGTGTTGCAGGTGACCGAGGCGGTGCGTGCGGTCTGGCCCGAAGCGTTACCGCTGTTTGTCCGTGTTTCGGCCACCGACTGGGTGGAGGATGGCTGGAACCCTGATGAGACGGTGGAGTTGGCACGACGTCTGAGAGCCTTGGGCGTCGACCTGATCGATGTGTCCTCGGGTGGCACCGCCGCCAATGCGGAAATTCCTACTGGCCCCGGTTATCAGACCCGTTTCGCCGAGCGCGTGCGCAAGGAGTCCGACATCGCCACCGGTACTGTCGGCCTGATTACCGAGCCGGCCCAGGCCGAGCACATCCTGCGCACCGGTCAGGCGGATGTGATCCTGCTGGCCCGCGAGTTGTTGCGCGACCCTTACTGGCCGTTGCACGCGGACGATGACCTGGGTGGACGCAAGGCCATCTGGCCGGCGCAGTATCAGCGCGCGACCCATCGCGAGCAGCCGATTCACGAGTCGGATTTGCGTGAGTGAAGGGCTAACTCTTGCTGCAAGACGCTTGAGAGAATAAGGTCGGACTCATGAACTCACACTTGAACGCCTCGATTATTCCCACCCTCTATACGAGGGTGGGCTGACGCGTGTTCTGAAAACACCCGAAACCCGCCCACCGAGGCGGGTTTTTTCTGGCCGCTTCGTGGGGACTGGACATCAAAAGGAGATTGAAATGTCGCAACCTGAAACCTGTGGTACTGGCCAATACGTTCCGACCCTGCACCTGGTCTGTGGAAAGATCGGCTCAGGCAAATCGACGCTGGCGCAACGCCTGGCGACGACACCCTCGACGGTGCTGATCAGCGAGGACGTTTGGCTCGCCCACCTGTATCCGGGCGAGATCACCGAGATAGCGGACTACGTGCGTTGTGCCGGTCGCTTGCGGGCGGCCTTGGCCGAGCATGTCGTGGCGCTATTGAAAGCGGGGATCTCGGTGGTTCTCGATTTCCCGTCCAATACCGTGGCCAGCCGGCGTTGGGCCCGGTCGGTCTTCGAAAACGCAGGGGTGGCCCATCGGCTGCATTTCCTCGATGTGGGCGATGACCTGTGCAAGGCCCGCCTGAAGGTCCGCAACGAAGCGGGGGATCACCCGTTCAAGACCAGCGAGGCCGAGTTCGAAGTGATTTCCCGTTATTTCGAAGCGCCGGCTGTGGAGGAAGGGTTTGAGGTGGTTCGCTATGAATAACAGAGCAGCAGGCCCCCGTTGACGGGGCTTGCTCGGATAATTTGAATTATCTTGCTGGAAATTTCGAAATGTTCTTAGCCTGCTTCGGACTGTTCCTACGCTTAGGGGACGTCTGAAGCGGTTCGTCCAGGCGGGACAGGTTCATCCAGCGAGGGAAAAGGTCATCATGGCAAAGGCGCGAAGCATTGTCGGTTTCATGCTGTTCCTCTGGACGTTCAGGGCCTCGTCCCGGCCCAGGGTGCGCAAGCTCAGCGCTGAAGAGCTACAACTGCTGGAGCGTTATCGCGCTTTGTCGCAAGCGGATCGCACTGCAATGTACTGTCTGTTGAATGTGATGGAGAGTGCTTCGCGGTTTTGAGCAACGTACGCCGCCATCACCCCGGAGTCGCCCCGTTTGGAATGAGTTTTTTTATTGATGATCTTTATAGAGAACATAATGGTGTTTTGTGATCGTTATAAAGATCATTTCTGTGAGGCGGTTCAGGGCTAAAGCGAGCGACGAATACGTTCTGCTTGATTCGTCAGGCGTTCGGCATTCCCGGACAGCCCTTCAAAAGCATAAGGGTTCAGTATCTGTCGGCTTTTCAGGACCTGAAGGTCGATCTCATTAATACCCGATTCAGCGCAGACACTCGGCCAATAGTTGGTTATCGCTTCCAACTGCTGTTCGATGATCTCCAGTGCCTGGGCTTCTTCGAGTAGGAATTTTTCCCGTGCAGCCAGACAAACGGAGAGTCGACTCTGGTTATTGTTGCCCAGTATCAGCATGGCCTGTGTCGCTTCGGTCCCCGAGCGCATCTGCGGGCAAATGTCATAGGCCGGCGTCAGTTGGTAGGCTTTTCCATCAAAAAAAGCAGCATGATTACGCCCGTGATCGTCGGTATTGCTGCAGAGAATGTTGAAGGTCAGTCGTGAGAACAATTCCTTGAGATCGGCTTTCGGGTCGGTAAAGTCAGCACGGATGATGTCCGTCAATTGCTCATAGCTGCAGTAGCGTGCCAGCATTTCATCCAGCCCGAACAGCGTCAGCGCCGATGCCATTATTTTTCTCGTCCAACCTTTTTCTGTAGCCGTTCGGTCAAAGCGCTCGATGAGCAACACGTCCTTACCCAAAGCCCGTTCCATGCGAACAGGTGCGACATTCATACCTGCCAGGGTCGCCAACCTCATGGCGATAAATTCCGATTTCACTACGTTGATTTGATCGTTTGACGCTGAGAATTTTGCGACGTACTTATGTCCGTTACTTTCGATCAGTGCTTTGGGCCGTGCACCACCGATAGAGGTTCCGTGGTTGAGCGCTTGATCGAGATCGACCGGCAAAGGCACCCCCTTGTCCACCAGCTCCGCTGCCTGCATCAGCTCATCCAGGGTCGCCGATCTGGCGTTCCTGGGGCTGAATTCAGTGGCGGATGCCTGGAAATCCAGAGCTCCGATACGATCCGAACCGGACTCCATCAGGTAGGTAAGCTCATCCAGGTCCTGGTTATAAGCGGCTGCGCCTTGTTTACCGTAAAGCCGATTGATGATGACTCGCCGCCCCCATGCGTCCGGTGAGCCATCGCGGATGCTACTGGGCATGGTCATGGCATCGATGGGCTCAATGACCTCGGTGCCCAACGGTAGTTCGCGCAGGTTCAGCGCAATGGCATTTTTTCGTGCCAGATAGCTTTTGCCGTACACGAACACGAAACGGCTTTTGTCACGAACCAGGTTTCCCGCGACCACGGGCTCGGTTTCACCGGGTAGCCACAACCAAACGAAACATTGATCGGCTTTAGAAGTCATTGCTTACCTTTTTTCTCGGTGTCCGAATACTTTTCGGTAGCACGGCGATTTTGGCATCCAGGTAGGTGCTCAGATGGCGTAAGGGGGTCGTATCGGAAAACAGTGCGATGCCCAGGATTGTCGCCAGTTCGAAGACCACACCGATTTCGCATCGTGGGTCGCCGTGCTCGATACGCTGAACCGTTCCACGCGACACCCCCACTTTGTCGGCGAGCGCCTGTATCGTCAGTCCCCGCTCCTTGCGTTCGAGGCGGATGACGTTGCCCATGACCTGCAGGGCATCAAGGCTGGCGGGGGAGTAGCTACGAACGGTCATCTGGGGTGTAAACCTGGGGTCAATGAGTGGCTTTAACCCTAGAGCATTCGTCTGGATTTAACAATAAATGATCCTTATATCGATCATTAATAGGCTTGGTGATCTTTATAAAGATCATTTTTGTCTCTCGATCTAGCTGATATACCGAGTGTTCCGGTTTTAGGGGCGCTTCGCGCCCCAGAGCGGTGGTGCGGCGTTCCGACAAGCCCGCTCGCCACAGGTAGACCTGCTTAGTGCTTGAACATCACATGCCGCACAGTGGTGTAGTCCTCCAATCCGTACATGGACATATCCTTGCCATACCCGGACAGTTTCTGACCGCCGTGGGGCATTTCGCTGACCAGCATGAAGTGGGTGTTGACCCAGGTGCAGCCGTACTGCAAGCGCGCCGAGAGACGATGGGCGCGACCGATGTCGGCGGTCCACACCGACGACGCCAGGCCGTAATCCGAATCGTTGGCCCAACCCAGCACCTGGGCCTCGTCGTCGAATTTCGTCACCGACACCACTGGCCCGAACACCTCGCGACGAACGATTTCGTCATCCTGGCGGGCATCGGCCAGGACCGTCGGTTCGAAGAAAAAGCCGTTTCCGGGCACTGCCTTGCCGCCCGTCACCAGGCGGATATGCGGTTGTGCCACCGCTCGTTCGACGAAGCTGGCCACGCGATCACGATGCTGGGCGGTGATCAGCGGACCCAGTTCGGTTTCAGGATCGTCCTGCAGACCGTACTGAAGGGTGCTGACCGCCGCGCCGAGTTTCTCGACGAACTTCTCGTAGATCCCGGCCTGGGCGTAGACCCGGCAGGCGGCGGTGCAGTCCTGGCCGGCATTGTAGAAACCGAAGGTACGGATGCCGTCCACGGCGGCGTCGATATCGGCGTCGTCGAAGATGATCACCGGCGCCTTGCCGCCCAGTTCCATGTGCATGCGCTTCACGCTGTCGGCGGTGCTGGCAATGATGTGCGAGCCGGTGGCGATGGAGCCGGTCAGCGACACCATGCGCACTTTTGGGTGGGTCACCAGCGGATTGCCCACGCTAGGGCCGCGACCGAAGACCAGGTTGAGCACCCCGGCCGGGAAGATCTCCGCCGCCAGTTCGGCCAGGCGTAACGCGGTCAGCGGGGTCTGTTCCGACGGCTTGAGCACCACGGTATTGCCGGCGGCCAGGGCCGGGGCGATTTTCCAGGCGACCATCATCAACGGGTAGTTCCACGGCGCGATGGAGGCGATCACGCCCACCGGGTCGCGGCGGATCATCGAGGTGTGCCCGGGCAGGTATTCGCCAGCCGCCGACCCGCTCATGCAGCGGTTGGCGCCGGCGAAGAAGCGGAACACGTCGGCGATCGCCGGGATCTCGTCGTTCAGCGCGGCGCTCAGGGGTTTGCCGCAGTTGTCCGACTCCAGTTTCGCCAGCTCCGGACCGTGGGCCTCGATGGCGTCGGCCAGTTTGAGCAGCAGCAGCGAACGGTCTTTCGGCGCGGTCTGCGACCATGACTCGAAGGCGGCGTCGGCGGCGCGCACGGCGGCGTCGACCTGGGCCTCGCTGGCTTCGTGGATATCCACCAGCACCCGGCCCAGGGCCGGATTGAACACGGATTGGGCCGGGCCTTCGCCGTTGACCAGTTGGCCGTTGATCAGCAGTTTGGTTTGCATGGTTATGTCCTTATGGGGCGTCAGGTTATTTCCCGCCACTGCCGGCCACGCTTTCGCCGCCGCGGGTCAGGTAGTAGGCGCCGAGAATCGGCAGCATCGTGACCATCATCACCAGCATGGCCACCACGTTGGTCACGGGCACGTCCCGTGGCCGGCTGAGCTGGTTGAGCAGCCAGATCGGCAGGGTGCGTTCATGCCCGGCGGTAAAGGTGGTGACGATGATTTCGTCGAACGACAGGGCGAACGCCAGCATGCCGCCGGCCAGCAACGCCGAGCCGAGGTTCGGCAGGACGATGTAGCGGAAGGTCTGCCAACCGTCGGCACCCAGGTCCATCGAGGCTTCGATCAGGCTGTGGGACGTGCGCCGCAAACGGGCGATGACGTTGTTGTAGACGATCACCACGCAGAAGGTCGCGTGGCCGACGACGATGGTGAACATCCCCGGCTCGATCCCCAGGGTCTTGAAGGTCGCGAGCAGGGCGATCCCGGTGATGATCCCCGGCAGGGCGATGGGCAGGATCAGCATCAGCGAGATCCCCTGTTTGCCGAAGAAGTTCCGGCGATACAGGGCGGCCGAGGCCAGGGTGCCGAGCAGCAGGGCGATCAGCGTGGCAACGGCGGCAACCTGCAAGGACAGCTTGATGGCTTCCAGGACGTCCGGCCGGGCGAAGGCCACGCTGAACCACTTCAGGGTGAAGCCCTGGGGCGGGAAGCTAAACGCCGCGTCTTCGGTGTTGAAGGCGTAGAGGAAGATGATCAGGATCGGGAAGTGCAGGAACACCAGCCCGCCCCAGGCGGCGAGGCGCAGACCCAGTGAGGCCTTGTCCCCGTGTTGTTGTGCATTAGAGCGCATCGAAGGCCCCCAGGCGTTTGACGATGGACAGGTACACGGCGATCAGCACGATCGGCACCAGGGTGAAGGCCGCCGCCATCGGCATGTTGCCGATGGCGCCCTGCTGGGCGTAGACCATGCTGCCGACGAAGTAGCCGGGCGGGCCGACCAGTTGCGGCACGATGAAGTCGCCCAGGGTCAGCGAGAAGGTGAAGATCGAACCCGCCGCGATGCCCGGAATCGACAGCGGCAGGACCACCTGCAGGAAGGTCTGGCGCGGCGTGGCGCCAAGGTCGGCGGAGGCCTGCAGCAGCGACGGCGGCAGGCGTTCCAGCGAGGCCTGGATCGGCAGGATCATGAACGGCAGCCAGATATAGACGAACACCATGAAGCGTCCCAGGTGCGAGGTCGACAGGGTGCTGCCGCCGATGCCGGGAATCCCCAGGACGAACTGCAACAGCGGTTCCAGCCCCAGGTGCTGGACGAACCACTGGGCGACGCCGCCTTTGGCCAGCAGCAGGGTCCAGGCGTAGGCCTTGACGATGTAGCTGGCCCACATCGGCATCATCACCGCGATGTAGAAGAACGCCTTGGTCTTGCCCGTGGTGTAGCGCGCCATGTAGTAGGCGATGGGGAAGGCGACGATGCCGGCGGCGATGGACACCATCACCGCCATGCCCAGGGTGCGCAGGATGATGTCGAAGTTCGACGGCGCGAACAGGGCGGCGAAGTTCGCCAGGGTCAGGTCCGGGGTGACCGCCATGGTGAAGTCGTCGAAGGTGTAGAAGCCCTGCCAGAGCAAGGTCAGCAACGAGCCCAGGTAGATCGCGCCGAACCAGATCAGCGGCGGCATCAGCAGCAGCGCCAGGTAGACGTTGGGGCGGCGGTACAGGAGGTTGGAGAAGCGCCGCATCGGCGCGTCGGTCGTGGCTTCTTGGGGGAGGGCCAGGGTGTTCATCTCACACCTCGCTCGCCAGCACGGTCATGGCTTGCCGCGCCCAGCGCGCGGTGATGCGCTGGCCGGCCTGGTGTCCGGCGCTGGTGTCCAACCATTGCGTGTTGGGCTGGCTGATGTTCAGGGTCTGGCCGTTGTCCAGTTTCAGTTCGTAGCGGGTGGCGCTGCCCTGGTACTGGATATCGTGGAGCAGGCCGCTGATCTCGACCTCGTGGCTTTGCACCGGTCCGTCGGCGAAGCGCACGTGTTCCGGGCGGATCGACAGCGGCAGGTCGCTGCCACAGAGCTGTTTCGCCAACTCGCCGCGAATCACGTTGGAAGTGCCGACGAACTCGGCGACAAACGCAGTGGCCGGCTTCATGTAGAGGTTGCGCGGGCTGTCGACCTGTTCGATGCGGCCTTTGTTGAACACCGCCACGCGGTCGGACATGGACAGGGCTTCGGTCTGGTCGTGGGTGACGAAGATGAAGGTGATGCCCAGTTGCCGTTGCAGCTTTTTCAGTTCACCTTGCATCTGTTCGCGCAGCTTGAGGTCCAGCGCCCCGAGGGGTTCGTCGAGCAACAGCACCCGGGGGCGGTTGACCAGAGCGCGGGCCAGGGCCACGCGCTGGCGTTGGCCGCCGGAGAGCTGCACCGGCTTGCGCTCGCCGTAGCCGGCCAGGGCGACCATGCCCAGGGCTTCTTCGGCGCGGTTCAGGCGTTCGTGCTTGCCGACGCCTTTGACTTTCAAACCGTAGGCGACGTTGTCGCGCACGTTCATGTGTGGGAACAGCGCGTAATCCTGGAACACGGTGTTCACGTCGCGCTGATAGGGCGGCAGGCCGGCGGCTTCTTCGCCATGGATGCGGATCGAGCCGGCGCTGGGTTGTTCGAAACCGGCGATCAGGCGCAGGCAGGTGGTCTTGCCCGAGCCGGAAGGGCCGAGCATGGAAAAGAACTCGCCGTCCTGGATATCGATGGAGACCCGGTCTACGGCTTTCACTTCGCCGAATTGACGGGAAACGTGGGTGAACTGGACTGCAAGCGTCATGAGGCGGTGCTCCGAGAAGGCACGGGTTATGGCAGCGGCCCGGCCTGGACTTCTGGAAAATCTGAATCGGTGGAGAGCGATCTGACTAACACCGCGCCCCCCCCTGTAGGAGCTGGCTTGCCAGCGATGAGGCCCGTGAGCCTTGCATCGCCCATCCGGACGCCATCGCCAGCAAGCCGGCTCCTACAAGTTCAAGAGCGCATGGGACTCAACGACCGCCCATGATCGCGATGTAGTCCTGGGTCCAGCGGCTGTACGGCACGAACTTGCCGCCTGCGGCCTGCGGGGTGGTCCAGAAGGCGATCTTGTCGAAGTGGTCGAAGCCGTTGGTCTTGCAGCCTTCGGCCCCCAGCAGCTCGCTTTCCTTGCACGCCGCCGGCACCGCCGGCAACGAGCCGAACCAGGCCGCGACGTCGCCCTGGACCTTGGGCTGCAACGACCAGTCCATCCACTTGTAGGCGCAGTTGGGGTGCTTGGCATCGGCGTGCAGCATGGTGGTGTCGGCCCAGCCGGTGACGCCTTCCTTCGGAATGGTCGAGGCCACCGGTTGCTTGTCCGCCTGCAGGCCGTTGACCATGTAGCCCCAGGAGCTGGACGCGGCGACACCTTCGTTCTTGAAGTCGCTCATTTGCACTGTGGCGTCATGCCAGTAGCGGTGGATCAACGGCTGCTGCGCGCGCAGCAGGTCGAGCACGGCCTTGTACTGGGGCTCGGTCAGTTCGTAGGGGTTCTGGATGCCCAGTTCCGGTTTGGCCGACTTGAGGTACAGCGCCGCGTCGGCGATATAGATCGGGCCGTCATAGGCCTGCACACGGCCCTTGTTCGCCTTGCCATCCGGGAGGTTCTGCGGGTCGAACAGCACGCCCCAACTGGTCGGTGCCTGCTTGAACACGTTGGTGTTGTACATCAGCACGTTCGGGCCCCACTGATAAGGCGTGCCGTAGGTCTGCTTGTTGACCACGTACCAGGGTGCATCCTTGAGACGCGGGTCGAGGTTCTTCCAGTTCGGGATCAACGCCGGGTTGATCGGTTGCACACGCTTGCCAACGATCAGTCGCAGGGAGGCGTCGCCGGAGGCGGTGACCAGGTCATAACCTCCCTTGGCCATCAAGCTGACCATTTCATCGGAGGTGGCCGCCGTCTTCACGCTGACCTTGCAGCCGGTTTCCTTCTCGAAGCCCGTCACCCAGTCGTAGGCCTTGTCGCTTTCGCCACGCTCGATGTAGCCGGGCCAGGCGACGATATCCAGTTGGCCTTCGCCCGCACCGACGGCTTTCAGCGGCTCGGCGGCCTGGATCGAAACGCTGGCCAGCAGCGCGGTGGTCATTGCACTGAGCAGTGCGGTCTTGTGCACGAACATGGGGGTTCCCTCTTCTTTAAATTATGGTCGGGGCAGTTGAACGTGATGCAGCGTGCCGTTGCGGGCTGGTTATTAGCGTCAAGCGTCTTACAGATGCTGGCCGTGGCGCGCCATGATGTGTCGCACCACGCTGTAGTCCTGAAGCGAATCGCTGGACAGGTCCTTGCCGTAGCCGGAGCGCTTCAGGCCGCCGTGGGGCATTTCGCTGACCAGTATGAAATGGCTGTTGATCCAGGTGCAGCCGTATTGCAGGCGCGAGGCCACCTGCATGGCCTTGTCCAGGTTCTGGGTCCAGACCGACGAGGCCAGGCCGTATTCCGAGTCGTTGGCCCAGTCCACCGCCTGGCCCAGTTCGTCGAAGCGGGTCACGGTGACCACCGGGCCGAACACTTCGCGCTGGACGATTTCGTCGCTCTGTCGGCAGCCGGCGAGCAAGGTCGGCTGGTAATAGAAGCCGGCCCCGGAATGCACCGCGGCCCCGGTGATCCGTTCGATGTGCGGTTGGCCCAGGGCGCGCTCGACGAAACTGGCAACGCGGTCGCGCTGGCGGGTGCTGATCAGCGGGCCGATCTCGTTGTCGGCGTCGCGCTTGCCGGCAAACCTCAGGCTGCTGACCGCCGCCCCGAGTTCGGCCACCAGTTTGTCGTGAATGCCGGCCTGGGCGTAGATCCGGCAGGCGGCGGTGCAATCCTGCCCGGCGTTGTAGTAGCCGTAGTTGCGCACGCCCTCGACCACGGCCTGCAGGTCGGCGTCGTTGCAGACGATCACCGGGGCCTTGCCGCCCAGTTCCAGGTGGGTGCGCTTCACGCTCTTGGCGGCGGCCTGGAGGATTTTCTGGCCGGTGACGATATCGCCGGTCAGCGACACCATGCGCACTTTCGGATGGCTGACCAGATGGCTGCCGACCCCTTCGCCACCGCCGCAGACGATATTGATCACCCCAGGTGGCAGCAATTCGGCGAGCAGCGGCGCCAGGGCGAGGATCGACAGTGGCGTGTGTTCGGACGGTTTGAACACCAGGGTGTTGCCGGCGGCCAGGGCCGGGGCGATCTTCCACGCCGCCATCATGATCGGGTAGTTCCAGGGGGCGATGGAGGCCACCACGCCGATCGGGTCGCGGCGGACCATGCTGGTGTAGCCCGGCAGGTATTCGCCGGACAGTTGGCCGGTCTGGCAGCGCACGGCACCGGCAAAGAAGCGGAATACGTCGACGGTGGCGCTCAGGTCGTCCTGGCGGGCCAGGTGCAGGGGCTTGCCGCAGTTCAGGGATTCCAGGCGGGCCAGCAGGTCGGCGTTTTTCTCCACCGCCTCGGCGATCGCCAGGAGGACATTGGCGCGTTGCTGCGGGGTGGTCCGCGACCAGCCGGCAAAGGCCCGATAGGCAGCGAGGATGGCGCTTTCGACCTGTTCGCCGCTGGCTTCGGCGATGTGGGTGAGCACCTCGCCCGTGGCCGGGTTGAGGATCGGCTCGGCCACACCCTGGCCGGCAACGAGCTGTCCGTCGATCAGCAAGGCGGTGAACAGTGGGGTCGGGTGCGCGCCAGCCATTTTGCGAGTTCTCTTTTCTTGTGTGGCCATGGAACTTCCCCTGTAGCAGGAGTCCGGCCTGTCTCTGGATGGATGGCCAGAGACTAGTGGGCGGACGGGAGGTCGACAAATACTAAATACTGAATGCGGCGTTCGATTAAATCGATGGCTTGCGCCCGCCATGGGGTTGTTCGCGGGCCACGGTCAGGAACGGGTCCACCAGGGGCGGCCGGGCGGTGCCGCGGCGCCAGGCCAGGCCCACGTCCAGGGTCTGGCTCAGGTCGGCCAGCGGGCGGGCTTCGATGATGTCGCCTTCCAGCGACCAGGGCCGGTAGGTCATGTCCGGCTGGATCGACACCCCGAGCCCGGCGGCCACCAAACTACGCACGGCTTCGGTGGACGCGGTGCGCAGGGTGATCCGCGGCTGCAGGCCGGCGCCGCGCCACATGCGTTGGGCATGGCGGTCCATTTCATCGACATTGAGCTGGATCAGCGGTTCGCGGGCGACGTCGGCGAGGTTGATGCTGTCGTGTTCCAACAGCGGGTGCTGGGCCGGCAGCCACAGGCGGTGCGGCGAATGGGTCAGGACCTCGGTCTGCAGGGCATGGCGGTCCTCCAGGTTGGAGAGGATCAGCACCCCGACGTCGATCTCGCCGCTGACCAGCAGGTGTTCGATGTAGGGCCGCTCGTCTTCCATGACGCGGATCTCCACGTTGGGGTAGGCGCGCTGGAAGCGGGTCAGCAGGTCGGCGAGGTAGTAGCCGGCCACCAGGCTGGTCACGCCGATGGTCAGTTGCCCGGCCACCTGGTCGGTGCTCTGTTGCAGGCTGCGCTTGGCGTTGTCGACGGTGGCGAGGATCAGGTGGGCCTGGCGCAGGAACTGGTGGCCCTGGTGGGTCAGGGTCATGCCCTTGGCGTGGCGGTTGAACAGGCTGACGCCGATCTCCTGCTCCAGCTGCTGGATCGCCAGGGTCAGGGTCGACTGGGAAATGAACACCGCCTGGGCGGCGGCTGAGATCGAGCCGGTTTCGGCCACGGCGATGAAGTGACGGATCTGGCGCAGGGTCATCATGGGCGGCGCACCGAGGCCGGTGTTCCCGGCAGGTTGTTTTTATGGATGCGACCCAGTGTATATCTTTTTAATCGATGGCCTGGCAGGCGGGGATATCTCGATCATATCCACAACGAGTTTGTTATCGAATTCAAACCCGATGCCTGCAGGCCCTGTGTAGCTTCAGTACTATTTCAGCGTGACATCGATCATCGGTGGGATGTAGCCGTAGTCATACTCGGCCACCACGAAGGTTTGCTGCCCTTTCACCTTGATGCCCACGGTTGGCGCTTCAGTCCCGCCGATGCGGAACTTCATTCCGGTGGTGAGCTCATCGGTCGGTACGCTGTCGATGAACGAGGTCACCAGGCCGTTGGGCATCACATAGTGCGAGTAAGTCTGAAATGGCTGGGAAGACGGGTTGCCCAGCACCAGACCGGAACCGTTCAACGGCACATAAGGGCCGAAGAGCGAATCGGCCACGAAACCGTACACGCCGTCCGGACCGGTCACACCGTCGGCATAAGTAAACTTATGGCTGATGGTGAACATATAGTATTTACCGTCCTGAAACAGGAAGTGCGGGCGTTCGGTCTGGTCATTGACACCTACGGCCGTCAGCAGTGGTGGCAGCAGCTCCCAGTCGTCGCCATCTTCGTCACGCGCTACGGCGATACCGACACAGGCCGTTTGGAAGCGCGAGTTACCGACGTTTTCATAGCCCGGCGGTACGTCGCCGATTTCCGCTTTACCGACTACGTGCGAACCACGCTCACCGGCCACGTTACCCTCGAACAGCATGTACAGCTTGCCGTCTTTCGGGTCGCGGAACGGCCATGGATCACGGAAACCCCAGAACGGATTCTGCGCTTCGGTCTGGTACATCTTGCCGTCCGCTTCGAACAGCGGCTTGACCTTTTCGAAGCCCACCATGCTGACGCCATGTTCAGTCGTCACCACCCGGCCACGCACCTTGACGATCGTGGCACCTGGCGTGACAGCGGTGTAATACAAATCCACTTCACCCCGGTCGTTCAACAGAATCGGAGAGCCGGCCCATTCACGAGTGGTGGGCGAAACCCCTTCGGCCATTACACGACCACCCCACTGCCAGTCTTTACCGGTACGGGAGAACCAGTAGTACATCTTTGCCCGACCATGGCGGTCGTTCCAGTCGCGGCTGATGTCGTACATGCCGTTTTTATCGATGTATTCCGGGTCGTTCGGATGACGATCCGCGGTCAAGGTGAAAATGACCGACCAGCCATTGACGGAAGCCACGTTACCGTCCATATCGCGCAGCGGCATGGTGTCCCAGATGAACACCTCGTTGCTCAATACCGGGAAATTCCAATGGACCAGGGGCTGGGTCGTGGTCGGATCATCCGTGTGAACTTTCAGCGCGTCGGCGCGGGTCCACAGGCTGGGTTGGTTGGGAAGTTGGCCAAGTTTTTCAGTTTTCATAAGACGTTTCTCATCCATGAACAGGTTTAAATGAATATTTGCTGATTACTGTATATCCATACAGTGAGGCCACTCTAAGCCAGCGCATTTTCGGAATCAAGGAAAAATTCCATTTTTTTGATTTATGGGTTTTTTGTTGCTAGCTGATACGTTTCATCAGCGACGATCGTGCACAAAAAAGGCTTACCTCTCGATAAGCCTCTGATCAGGTGGTGTCACGCCAGATCTGCCATCTGGTGGGAATTTTCGGCGAGATCCTGGCCGATTTCGCGGGTTATGCGCGCACTGGAGTCGTGGCTGATCTTGAGTGAAACGTCTGAAAATGCGTTGATCAGTGTCGCAATCACCTGTCGGTTATATATCCTGTCAAATCCGTGACCTGTGCCAAAAGTGATGGCACTCGCTCAGCTATACTGCCCCTCATTTAAATGGCCCCAGAGGACCGAGAGTGAAGAACTGGACGTTGCGCCAACGAATACTGGCAAGCTTTGCCGTCATCATCGCGATCATGCTGCTGATGGTCGTTGCCTCGTATTCCCGGCTGCAGTCGATCGGGGCCAGCGAGGAGGGTGTGCGTACCGACGCCCTTCCCGGGATTTACTACAGCACCGCGATCCGCGGCGCCTGGAACGACAGTTACCTGCTGACCCTACAATTGCTGGGGTTCAACGCGGACGGCACTATCAGTGCCGCCGACCAGATGCAGTTCAAGGAATTCGAAAAGCGTCTGGTGGAGCAGATAGACAACTACCAGACGACGATCTTCAGGCCCGAGGACGCAGCCGCCTTCGATCTTTTCAAACGTGAGCACGAGGCCTACAGCAAACTGCTGGTCAACGTACTGGATCTCTATCAGCACAAGCAGAACGACCAGGCCATCCGTCTGTTCAACGAGCAGTTGTCGCCTGCCTGGGCCGCCGGTCGCCAGCAACTCAGCACGATCGTCAACGAGAACAAGGCTTCGGCCGACCAGGACACCGACTCGATTTCCGCCGCTGTCTCCGCAGCGAAAATCAGCATGGGGATTTCGCTGCTGATCGCGGTCGCCGCCGCCGGTCTCTGTGGCCTGCTGCTGATGCGCGGGATCATGGCGCCGATGCAGCGGATTGTCGAAATCCTTGAAGTCATGCGCACCGGTGACCTGAGCAGTCGCCTGAACCTGGAACGCAAGGACGAGTTCGGGGCCGTGGAAACCGGCTTCAACGACATGATGACCGAACTGACGGCCCTGGTGTCCCAGGCCCAGCGCTCCTCGGTGCAGGTCACCACCTCGGTCACGGAAATCGCCGCCACCTCCAAGCAGCAGCAGGCCACCGCCACCGAAACCGCCGCCACCACCACCGAGATCGGCGCGACTTCGCGGGAAATCGCCGCGACCTCCCGGGACCTGGTGCGGACCATGACCGAAGTGTCCTCCGCCGCCGACCAGGCCTCGGTGCTGGCCGGCTCCGGCCAGCAAGGGCTGGCCCGCATGGAGGAAACCATGCATTCGGTGATGGGCGCCGCCGACCTGGTGAACTCCAAGCTGGCGATCCTCAACGAGAAGGCCGGCAACATCAACCAGGTGGTGGTGACCATCGTCAAGGTGGCCGACCAGACCAACCTGTTGTCCCTCAATGCCGCCATCGAGGCGGAAAAGGCCGGCGAGTACGGCCGCGGTTTTGCCGTGGTCGCCACCGAGGTGCGGCGCCTGGCGGACCAGACCGCCGTCGCCACCTACGACATCGAGCAGATGGTGCGCGAGATCCAGTCGGCGGTGTCCGCCGGGGTCATGGGCATGGACAAGTTCTCCGAGGAAGTACGCCGCGGCATGTTCGAAGTGCAGCAGGTCGGTGAGCAACTGTCGCAGATCATCCATCAGGTCCAGGCCCTGGCGCCGCGGGTGCTGATGGTCAACGAAGGCATGCAGGCCCAGGCCACCGGCGCCGAACAGATCAACCTCGCCCTGGTGCAATTGGGCGACGCCAGCAGCCAGACCGTCGAATCCCTGCGCCAGGCCAGCTTCGCCATCGACGAGCTGAGCCAGGTCGCGGTGGGCCTGCGCAGCGGCGTTTCGCGTTTCAAAGTCTGATGAGCGAGCGGGTGGCTAAACACGTCGTCGGCGCGAAGCCCGGAAACAGCCTGTTCCTGGTCTTTCGCATCAAGGGCGAACGCTATGCCCTGGAGGCCGTCGAAGTGGCCGAGGTGCTGCCACGCCTGCAACTCAAGCCGATTGCCCAGGCACCGGTCTGGGTCGCGGGGGTGTTGGCCCATCGGGGGGCGATGGTGCCGGTGATCGATGTCAGCGCCATGACCTTCGGCGAGCCGGCGGCGGCCCGCACCAGCACGCGGTTGGTGCTGGTGCATTACCGTCCCGCGGACGAGGCGCCCGGGCGCTTGCTCGGGCTGATTCTCGAACAGGCCACCGATACCCTGCGCTGCAACCCGGCGGACTTCCAGCCCTATGGCCTGGACAACCGCGAGGCGCCTTACCTCGGGCCGGTGCGTGAAGATGCCCAGGGCCTGCTGCAACGGATTCGGGTCGACGACCTGCTCGGCGCCGAGGTGCGGGCGCTGCTGTTTCCGGCCGCGGACGAGGCGCCGGCATGAGTGACGACCAGCGCTTCTTCGATTTCCTCAAGCATCGCATCGGCCTGGACGTGGCTTCGGTCGGCCCGGCCATCATCGAGCGCGCCGTGCGCCAGCGCTGTACCCAGTTGCAGATGGCCTCGGCGGACCACTACTGGGCCCGGCTGCTGAGCAGTGAGGACGAGCAGCAAACGCTGATCGAGGCGGTGATCGTCCCGGAAACCTGGTTCTTCCGCTACCCGGAGTCCTTTTCGACCCTGGCGCGCCTGGCGGGCGAACGCTTGGTGCAGATCAAGGGCATGCGCGCCTTGAAGATCCTCAGCCTGCCCTGTTCCACCGGCGAAGAACCCTATTCGATCGCCATGGCCCTGCTCGATGCCGGCCTGGCGCCGCATCAGTTCAAGATCGACGGCATCGACGTCAGCCCATTGTCGGTGGAGCGGGCCAGGCGTGCCCTGTATGGCAAGAACTCCTTTCGCGGGCAGGACATCGAGTTTCGCGAGCGGCATTTCACCCCGGAGGCCGACGATTACCGGCTCAGCGAGCGGGTCCGCGAGCAGGTGCGCCTGCAGAGCGGCAACCTGCTCGATCCCGAATTGCAGGTGGGCGAGGTCTATGACTTCGTGTTCTGCCGCAACCTGCTGATCTATTTCGACCTGGCGACGCAACGCCGGGTCTTCGACATCCTCAAGCGCCTTACCCACGTGGACGGTGTGCTGTTCATCGGGCCGGCCGAGGGCAACCTGCTGGGACGGATGGGCATGCGCTCCATCGGCGCGGCGCAGTCCTTTGCCTTTCGCCACCAGACGCAAGCCGATCCTGAGCCCGAGCCGTTGCCGATGTTCGTAGCGCCGTCCTTGCCGGTGCGTGTGTCGCCCGCCAGTGCGCCGGTGCCGCCTCTGCGTCGGCCGTTCAGCCCCCGTACGGCTTTCACGCCAGCGGTGCCGGCGCCCGTGGCAACGCCGCAGGCGTCGGACGAGGCATCCGCCCTGCTGGCCCGGATTGCCACGCTGGCCAACGAAGGCAAAGGCGCCCAAGCGCGCCAGGCGTGTGAAACCTACCTGCGCCAGCACGAACCGGTCGCCCAGGTCTTCTACTGGCTGGGCCTGCTGAGCGACGTGGCCGGCAGTACCCTGGAGGCCCAGGGGTTTTATCGCAAGGCCTTGTACCTGGAACCGCAACATCCCGAGGCCCTCGTCCACCTGGCGGCGCTGCTGGCCTCCCAGGGCGATGCGGCAGGCGCCCGGCGATTGCAGGAACGCGCCGCCCGTAGCGAGCGCGCCGCTGACAGTGAGCGCAAATGATGAGCGGTTTGACTGATTTGAACCTGACCCACCACGACGCCGAGAACATCGACGATTGCTGGAACCGCATCGGTATCCACGGCGACAAGTCCTGCCCGCTGCTGGCCGAGCATGTCCATTGCCGTAACTGTGCGGTGTATTCCGCCGCCGCCACGCGCCTGCTGGACCGTTATTCGTTGCAGCAGGAGCGCCCCGAACAGACGGCGGCGATCGATGCCGGCAGTGATGTCGTCACCCGTTCGCTGCTGATGTTCCGGCTCGGCGAAGAATGGCTGGGCCTGGTGACCCGCTGCCTGGTGGAAGTCGCGCCGCTGCAGCCGATTCACTCCCTGCCGCACCAGCGTTCACGGGCCTTGCTCGGTGTCGCCAACGTACGGGGTGCGCTGGTGGCCTGCCTGTCGTTGGTGGAGTTGTTGGGGCTGGAGGCCTCGGGCCCGGTTACACCGGGCGGCCGGGTGATGCCGCGCATGCTGATCGTCGGTGCCCAGGGTGGTCCGGTGGTGCTGCCGGTGGACGAGGTGGACGGTATCCATGCCATCGACCAGCGCCTGCTCGACAGCGCCAGTGCCGCCGGGCCCCAGGCCAGTGCCCGGTTCACCCGTGGCGTACTGCCGTTCAAGGGGCGCAGCCTGCGTTGGCTGGATGAAGAGCAATTGCTGTCGGCCGTGACCCGGAGCCTCACATGACCCCCGATCAAATGCGCGACTCGTCGCTGCTGGAACTGTTCAGCCTGGAGGCCGAGGCCCAGACCCAGGTGCTCAGCGCCGGCCTCCTGGCCCTGGAGCGCAACCCGACCCAGGCCGACCAGCTCGAAGCCTGCATGCGCGCCGCCCATTCCCTCAAGGGTGCGGCGCGGATCGTCGGTGTGGATGCCGGGGTCAGCGTGGCCCATGTGATGGAGGATTGCCTGGTCAGCGCCCAGGAAGGCCGGCTGTACCTGCAACCGGAACATATCGACGCCTTGTTGCAAGGCACCGACTTGCTGATGCGCATCGCCACGCCCAGCGCCAATGTCGGCTCGCTGGAGATCGAGGCCTATGTCCTGCAGTTGCAGGTGCTGCTCGATCCTTCGGTGGCCGGTGCCCGGACGGCCCCGCCTGGCGTGGTCGAGCCGGAGGAGCCGGTGTTCGTGCCGCCGGCCGTGGCCGTCGATCTTGAAACACCGTCTCTTGACGCATTGCCTCTGGAAATACTGCCTCTTGAAGCCCCGTCGGCTGAACTGACACCGCCCGGCCGCCGGGTCGCCGAAGGGGGCGAGCGGGTGCTGCGGGTGACCGCCGAGCGTCTGAACAGCCTGCTCGACCTGTCGAGCAAATCCCTGGTGGAAACCCAGCGCCTCAAGCCTTACCTGGCGACCATGCAGCGGCTGCGGCGGATGCAGGACAAGGGCCTGCGGGCCCTGGACCAACTCAACGATCAGTTGAAGGGCACCGGCCTGAGCCTTGAAGCCGAGGAGGCCCTGGCCGATGCCCGGCGCCTGCTGGCCGAGTCCCAGAGGATGCTGGCGGCGCAAACGGTGGAGCTGGACGAGTTCGGTTGGCATGCCAGCCAGCGTGCCCAGGTGTTGTATGACACGGCACTGGCCTGCCGCATGCGGCCCTTTGCCGATGTCCTGAGCGGCCAGGTGCGGATGGTCCGCGACCTGGGCCGTAGCCTGGGCAAACAGGTACGCCTGGAAATCGAAGGGGAGAAAACCCAGGTCGATCGCGACGTGCTGGAAAAACTCGAAGCGCCGCTGACCCACCTGCTGCGCAACGCGGTCGACCATGGCATCGAAAGCCCGGAGCTACGGGTGCTGGCGGGCAAACCGGCCGAGGGCCTGATTCGCCTGCGGGCTTCCCACCAGGCCGGGTTGCTGGTGCTGCAACTGAGCGATGACGGCGGCGGCGTGGACCTGGAGCGGCTCCGGCGCAGCGTCGTCGAGCGCCAGTTGGCCCCGGCCGATACCGCCGCCCAGCTGAGCGAGGAAGAGTTGTTGAGCTTCCTCTTCCTGCCGGGCTTCAGCCTGCGGGACAAGGTCACCGAAGTCTCCGGGCGTGGGGTCGGTCTCGACGCGGTGCAGCACATGGTCCGCCAACTGCGCGGCGGCGTGGTGCTGGAGCAGACGACCGGGCAGGGCAGTCGTTTCCACCTCGAAGTGCCCCTGACCCTGTCGGTGGTGCGCAGCCTGGTGGTGGAGGTCGGCGGTGAGGCCTATGCTTTCCCCTTGGCTCACATCGAGCGTATGTGCGACCTGGCGCCCGAGGACATCGTGCAGCTCGAGGGGCGCCAGCACTTCTGGCACGAAGGCCGGCATGTCGGGCTGGTGGCGGCCAGCCAGTTGCTACAGCGTCCGCCCAGCGAACACCAGGATGGCAGCCTCAAGGTCGTGGTGATCCGCGAGCGCGAGGCGATCTATGGGGTCGAGGTGGAACGCTTCGTCGGCGAGCGCACCCTGGTGGTGTTGCCGCTCGATCCGCGGCTGGGCAAGGTCCAGGATATTTCCGCCGGGGCCTTGCTCGATGACGGTTCGGCGGTGTTGATCGTCGATGTCGAAGACATGCTGCGCTCGGTGGACAAGCTGCTCGATAGCGGTCGCCTGGAACGTATCGACCGGCGCCATCGTCAGGCCAGCGAGGCCGTGCGCAAGCGCGTGCTGGTGGTCGACGACTCCCTGACCGTGCGCGAGCTGCAACGCAAACTGTTGGTCAACCGGGGTTACGAGGTGGCGGTGGCGGTGGATGGCATGGACGGTTGGAACGCCCTGCGCGGCGAGGACTTCGACCTGTTGATCACCGATATCGACATGCCCCGGATGGACGGGATCGAATTGGTCACGCTCTTGCGTAAGGACGCACGCCTGCAGTCGCTGCCGGTCATGGTGGTGTCCTACAAGGATCGCGAAGAGGACCGTCGCCGTGGGCTGGATGCCGGGGCCGACTATTATTTGGCCAAGGCCAGTTTTCATGACGACGCCTTGCTGGATGCGGTGGTGGAGTTGATCGGAGGCGCCCAGGGATGAGGATCGCGATTGTCAACGATATGCCCATGGCGGTAGAAGCGTTGCGTCGTGCCCTGGCATTCGAGCCGGCGCACGAAGTGATCTGGGTCGCCGCCAACGGCGCCGAGGCGGTGAAGTACTGTGCCGAGGACACCCCCGACCTGATCCTGATGGACCTGATCATGCCGGTGATGGATGGTGTCGAGGCTACCCGGCGGATCATGACCGAGTCGCCCTGCGCGATCGTCATCGTCACCGTCGACCGGCAACAGAACGTGCACCGGGTCTTCGAAGCCATGGGCCATGGTGCGCTGGATGTGGTCGACACACCGGCCATCGGCGGCGACAACCCGAAGGAAGCCGCTGCGCCGTTGTTGCGCAAGATCCTCAATATCGGCTGGTTGATCGGCCAACGGGACAACCGGGTACGCAGCGTGGCGGCGCCCGCCCGGGACAACAGTCCCCGGCAGAAGCTGGTGGCCATCGGCTCTTCGGCCGGCGGGCCGGCGGCCTTGGAAGCCTTGCTGAAAGGTTTGCCTGCTAATTTCCCCGCCGCCGTTGTCCTGGTCCAGCATGTCGACCAGGTGTTTGCCGCCGGCATGGCCGAATGGTTGAGCAGTGCCTGTGGCCTGCCGGTGCGCCTGGCCCGCGATGGCGAGGCGCCGCAGCGCGGTACCGTGCTGCTGGCCGGGACGAACCATCATATCCGCTTGTTGAAGAACGGGGCCCTGGCCTATACCGCCGAGCCCGTGAACGAGATCTACCGGCCTTCCATCGATGTGTTTTTCGAGAGTATCGCCAGTTACTGGAATGGCGATGCGGTGGGCGTGTTGTTGACGGGCATGGGGCGCGACGGTGCCCACGGGTTGAAGCTGATGCGTGAGCAAGGCTACCTGACCATCGCCCAGGACCAGCAGAGCAGTGCCGTGTACGGCATGCCCAAGGCCGCGGCGGCGATCGATGCCGCCGTTGAAATTCGCCCACTGAACCAGATCGCGCCACGCTTGCTGGAGGTATTTTCTTCATGAGTGCCCTCGTCAGCAAGCCTGGTTTGAAAGCAGTACCTCAGGTGACCGCGTATGAATGATTTACAGCTGGATGATTTCAAGACCTCCGACGAAAACGCCGCGATGGTGCTGCTGGTCGATGATCAGGCCATGATCGGCGAGGCGGTCCGACGCGGGCTGGCCACGGAGACGAACATCGATTTCCACTTCTGTGCCGATCCGCACCAGGCGATTGCCCAGGCGATCCGCATCAAGCCGACGGTGATCCTGCAGGACCTGGTCATGCCCGGCCTCGACGGCCTGAGCCTGGTGCGCGAGTACCGCAATCACCCGGCGACCAAGGACATCCCGATCATCGTGCTGTCCACCAAGGAAGATCCGCTGATCAAGAGCGCGGCGTTTGCCGCCGGGGCCAACGATTACCTGGTCAAGTTGCCGGACAACATCGAGCTGGTGGCGCGCATTCGCTATCACTCGCGCTCCTACATGACCTTGCTGCAGCGTGATGCGGCGTATCGGGCGTTGCGGGTCAGCCAGCAGCAATTGCTCGACACCAACCTGGTGCTGCAACGCCTGATGAACTCCGACGGCCTGACCGGGTTGTCCAACCGTCGGCACTTCGACGAGTACCTGGAGCTGGAGTGGCGACGGGCGCAGCGTGAACAGACGCAGACGTCGTTGTTGATGATCGATGTGGACCACTTCAAGTTGTTCAATGACAACTTTGGTCATCTGGAAGGGGATGAAGCCTTGCGCAAGGTGGCGGAGACGATTCGTGAGGCCAGCTGCCGGCCTTCGGATCTACCGGCGCGCTATGGCGGCGAAGAGTTCGCCCTGGTGCTGCCGAACACCACGCAAGGCGGTGCGCGGCTGGTGGCGGAAAAGCTGCGCCAGACCGTGGCGGGGTTGAAGATCCCGCACAATGCGCCAAGCGAGGGCTCGGTGCTGACCATCAGCATCGGCCTGGCCACCGTGATCCCGCAACAGGGCAGCAACTACCGGGAGCTGATTTCGGCGGCGGACAAGGGGCTGTATTTGGCGAAGAACGGTGGGCGTAACCAGGTGGGGATTGGTTGAGGCGGGCAGGTTCGCCGCGGTCCTGTAGGAGTCTGGCTTGCCAGCGAAGGGGCCCTCGGGTTTGCCGCCAATCTTTTGGGCGGTGGGGGCCGCTGTAGGAGCAAGCTTGCTCGCGATGAACCCCTGGGCTCCGCGTTTTATCCGGTACCCCGCGTCATCGTTAACCTCCATCGCGAGCAAGCTTGCTCCTACAGAAAACCGCGTTGTGCTTGCGAGAGTGAACAAATCGCCATTACTGGCCTCCGCAGTGGCTCGTATTTCAAGGTGTAAAAGCGGCGACTATTCGGCGGGTGGCTGGACTATAGTTCGGTCGTCACCGACGCATCGGTGATCGATCTTAGCCGGTCGAAATTCCTAACGGAGCGTAACTAACTCTATCGTAAGGATTTTCATCGATGAGCCAATATCGTCCGCTACAAAGCAACCTCACCGAAGTCCCCGTTCTCTACCTCAACCTCGATGCCCCGGTGCGTGACCTTTATGAGTTCGCCATCCAGCGCATCAAGGCCGCCCGCGATTTGAGCCACAGCCTGACCTGCATGAGCATCGGCAACACCTGCGACCGTGATCTTCAGCATTTCGCCAGCGCCGCGTATTTGCTGTTGCAGGATGGCTGTGACGCACTGGACGCAATGCAGGGCCGCTTCACCGACCGAGTCCGCAGTGCCCCGATTTCCTGACCGAACACGGTCCTGTAGGAGCCGGCTTGCTGGCGATGACGTCCGCAAGATCGACGCAAGCCTTGCTGGCCTCATCGCCAGCAAGCCGGCTCCAACAGGGGCCAGTGTCGGCCTGAAAGAGCGTGTGTGAGTTAAACGTCCAACCCGCGTTCACGTTCCAGATCAATCAGTCGAGTGGTCGGGCCATCGGGACGCAGACGCTCCAATACAATTTCTGGCCAACGATTGCGGGCTCGGCGTTTGGCTGTGTCGTAGACAAAGTCTTGTATGAGGTGTGTGGGGTGGAGATAAAGATCGCCAGCCAGTGAGATGTAGTCTGTTGGGGTTAAGTGATTTTCTCTTCCCAAGGCGGCCTTTTTTTCTAAAATTAATTGACGTTCATGGGTTAAAAAATCCGAGGGTCGTAGATTGCTGGCCAATTGCTCCTTAATGAATGTGTCTGATTCGCTATGGTTGCCGTGCTCGTCAAACCAAGGGCCGTTATTCATATAGGCTCGTATGTATTCCCAGAATCCTTTTTGCATATCCAGGTCTTTGCCCATGGGCGCTCCCAAGGGAACCATTAGTGCGTTTTCTGGCTCTCCAAGTCGGCGAACCAATATCTCCAAAGCTGCATTGTTCAAGCCGCCTACGTGATGGCTCACAATGGTAAAGTCATAAGTGATGGCTTGAATGTCATCCCAGGGTGTGTGAAATAATTGGCCGTTATGGTCGAAGTAGACTTCTCGTGTACGTCTGTTGAAGATGATGGGGAGTGGGAGTTTTGCATAGCACTCCCAAATAAAGGAAATGACGAGGGTGGCTCCTCCGATTAATAATGGCAAAAATATATTGTCAAAGTTTCCAGAAGAGATGTCGAGGGCAATCAAAAGCAGGGCGGGGATCGTGTACAGTAGGAAAATGATCCCTGTTATCTCACCGCGACCTGATTCACCACCATTTTTGAGAGATAGGTAGTGCTCAGTGTGTTCGTCTGTGACGAACAACTCCATGGGAGATTGGTTTGTCGGTTCATTCGCTTTCAGAATGATGGGCGGAGACTCACCATATAAATCTCTAGCTCGCTCAATAAAATTTTTTATGTTCATTGTATTTTCGCTGTTTATTTTTGAGAAGCGATGCGGAAAGTAAATTGACTGCTTAGAGGTTGGGCTGTGGGAGTAAAATTTTGTGAAGCTCATATTCCGATTTTTCGTAGCTATCCGACCACGCTTGGGGGTAGGTGCCAAAGCGGGTGCCTTTTAACCACTTTTCTATCGGTATATCTTGGGTGTATAGACGAGCAATCACACCGCTGAAAATTAGCAAGGTAAGTCCCAGAAGTTTAGGAACGATATGAGGTACTTGGTTTATCCCACGGCCAATCGCTGCAAGCTCTCCAGCGAGTACGGCAGTGCGTGCAGCCCTTAAAGCTCTATAGGTTCTCACATACAGAGCGAAATTTGCCGCTGATGCAACGGTTAATCCAGCATTGATTAGGGCTGTGTCTATGTCTCCAGCCTTGAAAGCCTCTAACGTTTCAATACCAAAGACAATGACGTCCATGGCAGATACTAGCGAGAGTGAAGACGCAACGTGTGAAGCTTTTAATAGCGCCTTTGCTAATGCTGTACGGGAGCTGGCTGAGTTTTTTCCAGTGGATTCAGCAATGGTTTTCCAGTCTCTTTCTGCTTTGCTTTGTTGTATCGCTAGAAATGCCGCGGCGATACCAGCTGCAGCACCCATCAGATTTGTTGTGTTTTTTATTGATTTGCTTTTTTTGTATTGATCTAACGCCCAAACCAGACTCACACCTGCCACCACCAACACCAAGCACTTTAACGGCGTTTCCGTCAGCGCCTCTTTGCTCATTTTCAGGAGGTTTTTCAGTTCTATCTCTGGTCGAGCCAGATCCGCAATTGACGGCAGATGTTTCCCGGCAGCGCTTGCTTGCCCCGCCGGCACTAGGTGAAAGAACGGCAACGCGTCCTGCACGGCACTTGCTACCGGTTTCAACGGCAGCGTTCCGGGAGGCGCTTGCGTGGGGACTTGCGCCAAATGGTTCAGCCACTGCTCGACCTGCTGCGGTGTGGCCGCCACCAGATCGATGCGTTGCTGGCTACGGCTGAGCGCGGCCCCCATGTACAGTCTTGCAACGTTGCTGGGTATTTCCGAGGCCTTGTGCATCTGCGCTGCGAGTACGGGGCTCAGGACGGTGAACAATTCCTCCGTCACCTTGGCCGGATTGTGCAGTGCCAGGTTCTCCGCGCTTTTGTTGAACGCCAGGCTTATGTTCAACGCCTGTGCCACCTTGGCGCTCAGCTTTTGCAAAGCCTGTGCGTTATCCTTGAGGGTGTCCCCCGTATCGATCAATCGCTTGATCTCCGAGAGCCCCGGTGAGTTGGGCAGCCCGAGCAAAGCCCAGATCAACCAGGGCTTCTCGGTCGCTCTGTCAGGATCGAGCGCCTTGCTCAGTGTCTTCACCCCAAAGCTGGTACTGGAGGCGCCGGCACACGCCCGGGCGAACTCCTCTCCCAGCGCCTCCAGCACAGCAGGCTGGGTAATATCGAAATGCTCGCAAGCCGTCGCCAGGCTCGCCGGGCTTTTCAGGCCCAGGGTCTCGAACCACGCGCCCCATAATTGCGAGATATAGCGCAGGTCGGTCTCGTAACCCTGGGTTTCATCGTCATGCTCTTTCCAGGTCCTTTCCAGCAGGTGATAGCGGGTCGCGCCAGGGAGCACTTTGCGAACCTGCTCATCGTTCTCGCTCAACGAGCGAATCAAACCGGCGATGGCCCAGTCCTCGCTACGCTCCTGGCGACGCTCCTCGAACGCCGCCATCTGCACCTGGAGCAACCGCGCCAGGTCCTGCAACACGCCCCAGGTGTCGTCGACCACCGCATAGGTCTGGAACTCGCAGATATTCATGTCCTCGAGTGCCTTGAGCCAATCCGGCGGTTGGTTGACGGGATTCTGGCTCCAGCCATAACCATCGAGGTCCATGTAGTCGCCGATGGACTCATGGATATCCCTGGCCAGTCCGCTCATCGGCGCCATGCCGGGGGTAAAGGTCCGCATGACCCGTTCGCGCATCGCCGGGTCCGTCTGGGCCGTGTCGAACTGCGCATCGCTCCAGCGGATCGGCGACCAGACCATCATGGCCGGTGCCCCGGCCTCCAACATGAAGAAAGGCTTGTGGCGCGGGTCGAT
>NZ_JXDG01000110.1 GCF_000820515.1 Pseudomonas batumici
TGTGATAGAAAGATAGACTGAACGTTACTTTCACTGGTAACGGATCAGGCTAAGGTAAAATTTGTGAGCGATTGCAAATTTTCGGCGAATGTCGTCTTCATAGTATAACCAGATTGCTTGGGGTTATATGGTCAAGTGAAGAAGCGCATACGGTGGATGCCTTGGCAGTCAGAGGCGATGAAAGACGTGGTAGCCTGCGATAAGCTTCGGGGAGTCGGCAAACAGACTTTGATCCGGAGATCTCTGAATGGGGGAACCCAGCCAGCATAAGCTGGTTATCTTGCACTGAATACATAGGTGCAAGAGGCGAACCAGGGGAACTGAAACATCTAAGTACCCTGAGGAAAAGAAATCAACCGAGATTCCCTTAGTAGTGGCGAGCGAACGGGGACTAGCCCTTAAGTGGCTTTGAGATTAGCGGAACGCTCTGGAAAGTGCGGCCATAGTGGGTGATAGCCCTGTACGCGAAAGTCTCTTAGTCATGAAATCGAGTAGGACGGGGCACGAGAAACCTTGTCTGAATATGGGGGGACCATCCTCCAAGGCTAAATACTACTGACTGACCGATAGTGAACTAGTACCGTGAGGGAAAGGCGAAAAGAACCCCGGAGAGGGGAGTGAAATAGATCCTGAAACCGTATGCGTACAAGCAGTGGGAGCAGACTTTGTTCTGTGACTGCGTACCTTTTGTATAATGGGTCAGCGACTTATATTCAGTGGCGAGCTTAACCGAATAGGGGAGGCGTAGCGAAAGCGAGTCTTAATAGGGCGTTTAGTCGCTGGGTATAGACCCGAAACCGGGCGATCTATCCATGGGCAGGTTGAAGGTTAGGTAACACTGACTGGAGGACCGAACCGACTACCGTTGAAAAGTTAGCGGATGACCTGTGGATCGGAGTGAAAGGCTAATCAAGCTCGGAGATAGCTGGTTCTCCTCGAAAGCTATTTAGGTAGCGCCTCATGTATCACTGTAGGGGGTAGAGCACTGTTTCGGCTAGGGGGTCATCCCGACTTACCAAACCGATGCAAACTCCGAATACCTACAAGTGCCGAGCATGGGAGACACACGGCGGGTGCTAACGTCCGTCGTGAAAAGGGAAACAACCCAGACCGTCAGCTAAGGTCCCAAAGTCATGGTTAAGTGGGAAACGATGTGGGAAGGCTTAGACAGCTAGGAGGTTGGCTTAGAAGCAGCCACCCTTTAAAGAAAGCGTAATAGCTCACTAGTCGAGTCGGCCTGCGCGGAAGATGTAACGGGGCTCAAACCATGCACCGAAGCTACGGGTATCACGTAAGTGATGCGGTAGAGGAGCGTTCTGTAAGCCTGTGAAGGTGAGTTGAGAAGCTTGCTGGAGGTATCAGAAGTGCGAATGCTGACATGAGTAACGACAATGGGTGTGAAAAACACCCACGCCGAAAGACCAAGGTTTCCTGCGCAACGTTAATCGACGCAGGGTTAGTCGGTCCCTAAGGCGAGGCTGAAAAGCGTAGTCGATGGAAAACAGGTTAATATTCCTGTACTTCTGGTTATTGCGATGGAGGGACGGAGAAGGCTAGGCCAGCTTGGCGTTGGTTGTCCAAGTTTAAGGTGGTAGGCTGGACTCTTAGGTAAATCCGGGAGTCTAAGGCCGAGAGCTGATGACGAGTGTCCTTTAGGACGCGAAGTGGTTGATGCCATGCTTCCAAGAAAAGCTTCTAAGCTTCAGGTAACCAGGAACCGTACCCCAAACCGACACAGGTGGTTGGGTAGAGAATACCAAGGCGCTTGAGAGAACTCGGGTGAAGGAACTAGGCAAAATGGCACCGTAACTTCGGGAGAAGGTGCGCCGGTGAGGGTGAAGGACTTGCTCCGTAAGCCCATGCCGGTCGAAGATACCAGGCCGCTGCGACTGTTTATTAAAAACACAGCACTCTGCAAACACGAAAGTGGACGTATAGGGTGTGACGCCTGCCCGGTGCCGGAAGGTTAATTGATGGGGTTAGCTAACGCGAAGCTCTTGATCGAAGCCCCGGTAAACGGCGGCCGTAACTATAACGGTCCTAAGGTAGCGAAATTCCTTGTCGGGTAAGTTCCGACCTGCACGAATGGCGTAACGATGGCGGCGCTGTCTCCACCCGAGACTCAGTGAAATTGAAATCGCTGTGAAGATGCAGTGTATCCGCGGCTAGACGGAAAGACCCCGTGAACCTTTACTATAGCTTTGCACTGGACTTTGAATTTGCTTGTGTAGGATAGGTGGGAGGCTTTGAAGCGTGGACGCCAGTCTGCGTGGAGCCATCCTTGAAATACCACCCTGGCAACTTTGAGGTTCTAACTCAGGTCCGTTATCCGGATCGAGGACAGTGTATGGTGGGTAGTTTGACTGGGGCGGTCTCCTCCTAAAGAGTAACGGAGGAGTACGAAGGTGCGCTCAGACCGGTCGGAAATCGGTCGTAGAGTATAAAGGCAAAAGCGCGCTTGACTGCGAGACAGACACGTCGAGCAGGTACGAAAGTAGGTCTTAGTGATCCGGTGGTTCTGTATGGAAGGGCCATCGCTCAACGGATAAAAGGTACTCCGGGGATAACAGGCTGATACCGCCCAAGAGTTCATATCGACGGCGGTGTTTGGCACCTCGATGTCGGCTCATCACATCCTGGGGCTGAAGCCGGTCCCAAGGGTATGGCTGTTCGCCATTTAAAGTGGTACGCGAGCTGGGTTTAGAACGTCGTGAGACAGTTCGGTCCCTATCTGCCGTGGACGTTTGAGATTTGAGAGGGGCTGCTCCTAGTACGAGAGGACCGGAGTGGACGAACCTCTGGTGTTCCGGTTGTCACGCCAGTGGCATTGCCGGGTAGCTATGTTCGGAAAAGATAACCGCTGAAAGCATCTAAGCGGGAAACTTGCCTCAAGATGAGATCTCACTGGAACCTTGAGTTCCCTGAAGGGCCGTCGAAGACTACGACGTTGATAGGTTGGGTGTGTAAGCGCTGTGAGGCGTTGAGCTAACCAATACTAATTGCCCGTGAGGCTTGACCATATAACACCCAAGCAATTTGCTGACTCGAAAGAGCACCAGATTGCGGTGTGTGAAGACGAAACGAACCGAAAGTTTGTAACTCACAAAACACCAAGCTGTCACATACCCATTCGCTGGAGCGTGATCTCGCAAGAGAAAACGACCTGGCTACCGAATTTCTTGACGACCATAGAGCATTGGAACCACCTGATCCCATCCCGAACTCAG
>NZ_JXDG01000111.1 GCF_000820515.1 Pseudomonas batumici
ACCCTGCTGGGGGGAGCGGGTAATGACTTTCTCGACGGTGGCGCGGGCAACGACGTGCTGGATGGCGGTGCCGGCAACGACACCCTGAGTGGCGGGACCGGCAACAACACCTACCTGTTCGGTCGTGGCGACGGCCAGGATCTGGTGACGATCAGCTACGACACCACGGTCAACAAGCTCAATACCTTGCAGTTCAAGGCGGGTGTGGCCCCAAGCGATGTGGTGCTTCGGCAAGTCTATGACAGCCAGACGGGTGTCAGTAACGGCGCGCTGGAGCTGAGCATCGCCGGTACCACCGACAAGATCACGATCAGTGGTTTCTTCTACCAGGGTAATTCGTCGAATCCTTACAACCCGGTACAGCAGGTGCAATTTGCCGATGGCACCGTATGGAATTTGTCTAATGTCGTCAATATTGCTCTTGCCGGCGACGGTAGCTTGATATCTACCGATGCGGACGACGGCAAAGGTAACCGCATCACGCGTTACTACACCCTTGGCGTCGAGACTGGGGATCACTGGACTGCCAGCGATGGTTCTTATGGCAGCGATACGTTTAACGCTGATGGTCACTCGCAAGTTCAGGTTTTCGATGCCAATGGTACCCATACACTGGATCGCCCCAATAGTCAGGCGACCTTAACCACCGGCAGCGGTGGCGATACGTATGCGGTTGCGCGCGGTGCCGGAGCGGATCTAATCAACGACCAGGTCGTCGCGGGTAGTACGGATCGTCTTCAATACGCGGCGGATATCAAGGCCGATCAGCTCTGGTTCCAACACAACGGCAATGATCTGGTGATCAACGTTATGGGTACCTCGGATACCGAAACGATCACGAACTGGTATGTCGCACCGACGAATCAAGTGGGGCAAATCCAGGCAGGCGATGGCAAGGTATTACTCGCGAGCCAAGTCGATAACCTGGTCAGTGCGATGGCGGCTTTCGCGCCACCGAGCGCGGGGCAGACCAGCTTATCGGCCCTGAGCGCGAACGAACAAGCGGCCTTGGCCCCTGTGCTCGCCGCTAACTGGCATTGAACTCAATAATCTAACTAGCTTGGCTAAAAACACCACCGCCTCATTAATCTGAAGCGGTGGTGTTTAAATAAAAACGGAGTACTTCATGGAAGGCGACAACCCCAGCGCCGCGGATGACAGGGACGGCGGGAATAGCACGCCTTTACCGCCCACTGAGTCTGAGACACCACCACCCAAGTCGATCGATACCGGTTTGGCCTGTTTGGTGATGCTGGCCCGTTATCACAATGTTGCAGCAGAGCCCGAGCAACTGGCCCACGAGTTTCAGCTCGATGAGCATCCGTTCGGCAAGTCCGATATTTTGCTGGCTGCGAAAAAGCTGCAGCTCAAGGCGAAACCGGTGCGCACCGACAGTTCGCGTTTAATGCGTACGCCGCTGCCGGCGATCGCCATCGATGTCGATGGGCAGTTTTTTATTATCGCGCGCGCGGAAGCCGATAAAGTCCTGATTCACGATCCGCGTGTGCAGCGTCCGCAACAACTCTCTATTGAGGAGTTAAATGCACGCTGGAGCGGCGAGCTGATATTATTCACGTCACGCGCATTGATGGCGGGTGAGCTGTCGAAATTCGATTTCACCTGGTTTATTCCCTCCGTTGTCAAATACCGTAAGTTGCTCAGCGAGATTTTGCTCGTCTCCTTCGGGCTACAATTGTTCGGCTTGGTCACACCGCTCTTTTTCCAGGTAGTGATGGACAAGGTGCTGGTTCACCGTGGCTTTTCTACACTTGACGTTATTGCAGTGGGCCTGCTCGTAGTGTCGCTGTTCGAATCCGTCTTGAGTGGACTGCGCACGTATGTGTTTGCACATACTACCAGCCGTATCGATGTGGAATTGGGGGCGCGTTTATTTCGGCATTTGCTGGAGTTGCCGTTAGCGTATTTTCAATCACGACGGGTCGGTGATTCGGTCGCACGTGTACGCGAGCTGGAAAATATTCGCAGCTTTCTCACCGGCAACACGCTGACGCTAATCCTTGATGTATTTTTCTCGGTCGTGTTTATCGCCGTGATGCTGTTCTATAGCGGCTGGCTCACATTGATTGTATTGATCTCAATGCCGCTGTACGTGCTGGTTTCTGTTGGCATCACGCCGTTATTGCGCGCGCGCCTAAATGAAAAATTTAACCGCGGTGCCGAGAATCAATCGTTTCTGGTCGAAACCATTTCCGCCATCGACACCGTTAAATCGATGGCAGTAGAGCCGCAAATGATCCGGCGCTGGGACAATCAGATGGCCGCGTACATTGCCGCGGGCTTCAGAACGGCGAGCCTCGGCACCATTGCACGTGAAGCCGTGGGCGTCATTGGCAAATTAGTAACGGTGGCCACGCTGTGGTTGGGTGCGCAGTTGGTCATCGGCGGCGATCTCACCGTTGGTCAATTGATAGCATTTAATATGCTGGCAGGGCGTGTGGCGCAGCCGATTATGCGTCTGGCACAATTGTGGACGGACTTTCAGCAAATCGGTATTTCGGTGCAGCGCCTCGGAGATATTCTCAATACGCGCTCCGAACTCGCGAACAGCAATCGCAGCGCCCTGCCTGTACTGAAAGGCCTTATCGAATTCGACAAGGTAAGTTTTCGGTACCGGCCCGATGGCTCGGAAATTCTGCGCGATGTTTCCCTGGTGATTAATCCCGGCGAATCGATCGGTATTGTTGGGCGTTCGGGGTCTGGTAAAAGCACGTTAACGCGTCTGTTGCAGCGGCTGTATGTGCCCGAACGCGGACGTGTGTTGGTCGATGGCATGGACCTCGCACTCGCCGACCCTTCATCGCTGCGCCGACAAATCGGCGTCGTACTGCAGGAAAACATTTTGTTCAATCGCAGCATACGCGAAAACATTGCGTTGGCTGATCCGGGCGCCCCACTCGATGCCGTCATTCATGCTGCAAAGCTAGCCGGTGCGCACGAATTTATTTTAGAACTTCCCGAAGGCTACGACACCATGGTCGGCGAGCACGGTGCAAGCTTATCCGGCGGCCAACGTCAGCGCGTAGCCATTGCTCGCGCCTTAATCACCAACCCGCGCATTTTGATTTTTGATGAAGCGACCAGTGCACTCGATTACGAATCCGAGCGGATTATTCAAAATAATATGCAAGCCATTTGCCAAGGCCGCACCGTGATCATCATCGCGCATCGGCTATCGGCCGTTCGCCACACCCACCGTATTGTCGTACTCGATCGTGGCCAGATCGTTGAGCAAGGCACACACTCCGAATTGGCAACACACCAAGCCGGGCACTACGCGCGCTTACTGCGAATGCAGCAAGGTTAAGGAGTTTTAAACGAAATGAGTCCGCGCTGGGATGCTACACGCGAATTACTGAAACGCTATGCCGTACATTTTGGTTACGCTTGGGCGCGCCGAGCGGAAATGGATCCTCCACCACGTCTGTCGCACGAACTACAATTTCTGCCGTCAGCTTTGTCGTTACAAGAAACGCCGGTGCATCCAGCACCGCGCGTTGCTATGCGATTAATCATTACCTTCGCGGCGCTCGCGTTAATTTGGTCAGTTGTCGGCAAGGTTGATATCGTCGCCACTGCCAGTGGCAAGATTATTCCGAACGCGCACACTAAAGTCATTCAGCCGCTGGAAACGGCTATTGTAAAAGCTATTTATGTCAACGACGGACAGAAAGTCAAAGCTGGTGATGTGTTAATTGAACTGGATGCCACCACGGCGCAAGCTGACACTGATCGTACTCATATTGATTGGCAGCAAACCCAACTTGATGCGGCACGAGCACGAGCTATACTAGAGGCGTTAACGCACAACAATACTGCTCCAGTTATGAGCGATCCACTCAATGGGGCCGAATTGGAAAAATATGCAGCCGCGCAGCGCATGGCTGCCGGGCAATACGCGGAATACCGCACCAAGTGGCAACAGCTCAGCGCGGAGTTAACCCAACACGAATCCGAGCGTGCCGCGATACTCGAAAACGAACACAAACTGGAAGCAACGCTGCCGATTGCCACTCAGCGCGAAAAAGATTTCAAAGACTTGCTCGAAAAAAGCTATGTAGCGCGGCACGACTATTTAGATAAAGAGCAGGCGCGCATCGAAATGGAACGCGATCTTGCTTCAGCCAAAGCCAAACTTAAGGAACTTGATGCAGTCATCCTGACCACCCAGCGCCAAAAAGAAGCATTGACAGCTGAAACGCAGCGAACACAACTCGACCAACTGCACGATGCCGAACAGAAAATGGGGGACTACAAACAGGAATACATTAAAGCCAACAATCATCGCGATTCGATGACGCTGACAGCACCGGTCGATGGCACTGTGCAACAACTCGCCATTCATACGATTGGCGGCGTGGTAACCCCTGCGCAGCAATTGATGGCTGTCGTGCCGTTAGACAACGCATTGGATGTTGAAGCATTTGTGCAAAACAAAGACATCGGTTTTGTGAACGAAGGACAAGACGCACAGATCAAAATCGAAACGTTTCCGTTCACCAAATACGGCACGATTCATGGCACCGTACTGCGGGTTTCCAATGACGCGGTGCAGGAAGACCCCAAGCAAACGCAAACCAACGACAGCAAAACCAATAGCGCAGACAACCGCGATAAACCTTCTGGTCTCGTGTACTCCGCGCGCGTGCAGATGGCCACAAACACAATGGATGTCGATGGCAAAACCATCAACCTGACCCCAGGCATGGCGGTGACAGTGGAAATCAAAACCGGCAGGCGCCGCTTGATCGAGTACTTCTTGAGTCCACTGATGCAATACAAGGATGAGAGCTTAAGGGAGCGGTAATCAGTCCGCGCCTAGGAAACTTGTGCGGTTGCCATGGGCCCAGTTACGTCGCGCGCTCAGTGATGCGGCAGCAGCGTGGTGATTTCACTCGCTCTCTGCGTCGGCAGCTGCGTTAGCGCCTCATTGAGATACGCCTACGGGTCATGCCCATTCATGCGCGCCGACTGGATCCAGCTCATGATCGCCGCCGCTCGCTTGCCGCAGCGTAAAGAGCGGCTTCGCCCTGGTGTAGAGCCATCTGCTCGGCGCGCTCCTTGAATGTGGTCGGGTCGAGCCGTTTTTATCCGGGCTGGGCGGTGAAAAACATCGTTGTCTGACTCTTTAGCTGCATAAAATAGAGCCTTTTGTTCATAAGAGTAGTTGACCCATTTATGCTAACCATCCATAAGTATCAGTGACTAGTCATTCGGTCAGGGATTTTTGAAAATCTTGCCGGAGGTCACGGTTTCTACCTGTATGCTTTCAGGGGGCGAAGACTTTTCCCCCATAAAGCGGGGGTAGACCAACGGCCTTCAGTAGGGAGTTGCGCCCAGTGTTACAGTACTGGACCCCGTTGAGGAGAGTGACGCGCTGCGGGCATCTGAGGGCGGTATGGCTAGCGTTCATAAGAGGTTGATCTTTACCTGTCGCCACGTTTAGCCCTCCCCAATTCAACCCGATACCTCCATCCGGTGCTTTTAGATAGTCTGCACACTTCCAGTAAAGTGTCTGCGGCATTTTGGTTTTATAATTCTTGAGGGCTAAAGGCTTGCCAGTGGTCGCGCTGAAAGCCAGCTGGTAGTAGAGGTTCCAGTCGATACACCGCAAAATCTCATAATTCTCCGTATGTTTTTCATTGGCCACTATATAAACCTTGAATGCCATCAATCGGCTGAACGTCCTCAAACTCATTGCTCTACCAGTAGTAGGATCTGTGGTCATTATTTTTGCGCCGGGGGCGTCATCAAGATAGGGGTCTTTACCATTACAGGTTTTTATGAGGGTCATGGGTTCCAATTTGTTACCGTTAAGAGGGTTCATATACTCCTTGAAAACCAAGTTTGTGCCGATCGCAACCCCCTCATCGTAGGGAGCGTTATAGCCAAGCATGATGTCTAGTGCTGGCAAATTCATGGTCTGAGCGGATATCGTCACATCGTGATATTCAATTTGTATGTCGTCGCGCAGCACATTTTGTACGAAACCAACCCTCCAGTTGTGAAATCGTTCATCATTATGCACTCTGATTGTGGCCTCCATGAGCAAGTTTGGCGATGTGATCGTGATATGCTCATAACCCGTGTTGGCCACTTCAGAATGCTTAGTTCCGGCATATAGCTCTTCGTTGTAAGCGTGCTTAAAACGCTCAACCGTTATCGGCTTCGAACAGGTGCAGGAAAGGGCTATTAGGCTGTTCTCAAACATGTTTTTTCCTCCATTGGATAGGGTGTGATTCCTTTCGAACGGGCAAGGAGCAGTACTGGCAGTGCGATCATTCAAGTACACAAGGGTAGATCATTCTCAATCATCGGACTGAGTGGGTTCAGACATGACCTATCGCCACAAGGTGCCCGCTCGCATAACTATTGGCACGATCTGTGAGCGCGTCGACCTTTTCCTCATTGGATTGATATCCAAAATGAGCGTCTCACAGCGTGCGCCTGTTTTTTCCCTTTGATGAGACGCTTTTACTGACAGAAAGCCCAGAGGAAAAGAACTACAAATTTAACGCGCCACTACGGAATGGATCCGATGGCGAGCACGATGGTGCTCATAAGCCGCGGACGCGGATTCGGATCTCGCAGGAGGAAAGTTCGGTGGGGTCGGTGGGGATGCTGAGTCAGTCCTGCCACAAGGCGAAGTAGAAGGGCGGTCGGCTCTGTGGGCGATCGCTACAACAGGGAGAAAGCACAAATGGATTTGAGCGCTGATGACATGCTTGATGACACCTGCACGGTGCTGTTCAAGCTCAGCAGAGAGTTGTTGGAGAGCCGTGGTTTTCTGTACGAGCTGGCTTGCCGCCTGGAAGGGTGGGCAGGGGTTGAGGTACTGCGTGTTCAGCTCGAGGGATACAGCTATGAGTCTCAACCCGATCTTGAGGACTTGGCGGAGGCTCTCGAGGTCGTTGAGGGACGACAAGGAGAGGGCGATGACAGCGCGATTACCTGATCCCGTTGTCGACACCCCGATGATTGTGACGTTGGACGAACTGCGAGCCTATGAATACGACCCCCGGGTGAATCGCAATCCACTGTATGACGAGATACGTGCCTCTATCCTCAGCCGTGGTTTGGACGCACCACCGCCCATAACCCGTCGGCCAGGAGAGGCGCACTTCATCATCCGCAACGGCGGCAATACGCGGCTGGCGATTCTCAATGACCTCTGGCGGGAAACCCGAGACGAGCGGTTCTTTCGTATTCACTGCCTGTTTCGTCCTTGGCCGGCTCGCGGGGAAATCGTCGCGCTGGCAGGGCACTTGACGGAGAGCGACCTGCACGGTGGGCTGACCTTTATCGAGCGGGCGTTGGGTGTGGAGCGGCTGAAGGCGTTCTATGAACAGGAGCTGGAGGCGCAGCTTTCCCAGCGTGAGTTGGCCAAGCGCCTCATGGCTGATGGTTACCCAGTTTCGCAGTCCCACATCAGCAAGATGCAGGACACGGTGCGCTATTTGCTGCCGGCCATTCCCAATACGTTGTACGCAGGCTTGGGTAAGCCCCAGATCGAAAAGCTGACCGCACTGCGCCGCTCGAGTGAAAGAGCCTGGTTGAAGCACGCGGGGGCAGCAGTTCAAGCAAGGGATCACGGTCCTCTGTTCCAGGAGACCCTCGCTCTGTTTGACCAGGGAGACTTCAGCTTCGAGCGTTTTCAGGATGAGTTGCTGCACAAGCTGGCGCAATTGCTGGGGCAGGATTACAACGCGCTGAAACTGGACCTCCTCGAGCCAGAGCGCCAGGTGCTGCAGCAGCATGCTCTGGGGTTCACGCTGACGTCTCCATCGTTATCGCCGCCGTTGATGGCCGGGCAGATAGGGCAGGCCACTGACCAAGCGTCCAGGCCGTCAGAGGTGCCGGCGTCGAGCAACCCTGTGATGGATGGCGAGGCGGTTCCGCCTGTGCGTTTGGGCGAGCTGGAGCTCTCTGATGGGCTGCCGTTCACGCTTGCGGCAGATGAGCCGCCGACAGGCCTCCAGGGCCATATAGACTCGACCACACCGCAACATATGCCCTTCACTGATGTAATTGATTCGCTGCAGGTCAGTGATGAGGGTGACGCGATACCTGGTGTCGCGTCGATGCTCCAACCGTTCGTTGCCGTGCAGGTGGATGAACCCAATGGAGTGGTGGATTGTGACGACCTCGAAGGTGCTGTCGATGATCCTGAGGGTTTGCGCCAAGTGATTTTTGGTTTGGTGCGGGACATTGCCGATGAGGTGGCGCTGGCACCTGAATTTTTCTGCGCGAGGGATCAGGGGCTTGGTTATCAGTGCATCCATCCTGTGAGCTGGGGCACTGATTCGTTCACTGTTACGCCTGAGGGACTCACACCTCGGGCGCACATTCTCCTCAATCTCTTGGCGGGATTGAGCGACGGTTGTGGACTGGCCTCAGGGCCAGGACCACTCAGGGGCAACGCTCACCTGGCGTTGCCCTTTGAAATGCCCAGTGACCGATTTGCGGTCAAGCTTGGGCAATTACTACTGGGCGGTTCGCCGCTCGACGATCAGCCGGCATCGAGACTGGAGCGTCTCAGCGATGCCGCTCTGATCAAGCTGTTCCGGGTCATACGTTTGGCTCGGCGTCTTATTGAACGACAGGAAGATCGGCCTGTGAGTCAGGTCATTTGATAACCATGGAACGGTGGAGGTACATGTGCTCCCTTTGAATCTAGCAGTCGCCTTTCAAGTTTTGGACAACATCAAAAATGGCCAACTACGTAGCTGTCTGGCCATGGGGTTTGAAGAGAAGGACCTACAAACCCTGATTGATCCGCAGAGCATGGTGGCCTTGGTGAACTCACCGGTCCCCTGGTTTAAGGTTGTCGTGGATGGCACCATCGTCCACCGGTTGTTGGCCCATGCCAGAAATATGAATGAGGAGGAGATTATTCGGCGCGCGATCAGCTTGGGCGCGAGCGGGACCATGATCACTGAGCTCTTTGGTTTGCCACCTAAGGAGATCGCCGTTCGGCGTGACATTCTGGGGATTCCCAGTCGTAAGGGGCGCCCTCCGAAAATCGGCCCTGAGCAGGAAGCCATTCTCTGGGAGCATTGGGTCAAGCTCACGAAGGAGCAGGGCACTAACCTACGGGACATGCGCTCCGTTCTCGAGGTGGCCATGCTGATGACAGAGCGCGAGCCAACGCAGAACCTGGCAATGGTTTGGAGCATTATCCAGGACTGGATCGCACAAGATCTGGTGTGATCGCCTGCGGATCTTTCCACCGCTTCACTTTCGGGGGCCGCAGTGGGTCCCCGTTTAAGCTGGTAAGTAGGGGGCTGAGCAACTGAGAGGGGAATTCCTCAGGTGATTCCACTGGAATCATGCTGGCAGGGCGCTACCTCATTTTCAGACGGCTCAGCAGGTGGCTTGCATGCGCCATCCCTGTGTTTGTCAGCGTTTTTCTCGGTTTTTACCCGCTAAAACGGATTGTCCGCAAACCTGTTTGTTGACTGACGCCCGGCTTGTTCCTGATGACACTGATGTCTCGACCTCAATCTATCAGGAGCTTTTCATGTCCAATCCATTTCCATTCACTCTCGGTCCGTTGCGCAGTTCCATGGAGCTGACGCTTCACACTCATTACGCGGCTCGTATTTGGCAGGGCAGACCGGCTGGCGAAGAGAAGAGCGGCATCATCAGCCTCAACGGTTTCGTCAGCTTGATGAACAAGATCATGCGTGGGGCCGAGCAGGATGACCCATACGCCGACTTCTGGATGATCCGTATCCACGAGAAGCTCGAGCACTCGAAAGATGCATTTACGCTGATTCGAGATCGGCTGGATGAGCGGATGGGGAGTCTGCCCACTGCGATCCGTGTGGGTGAAAATTTCAATGTTCACCCTGTCACGTTGCCGCTCTACATCAACACCCAGTTGGGCTTCTTGGCGGTGTATCTGCTGATCGACTACGACAATATCGTTCGCCGGTTGCTGTTGGCTCACCGCACCGCCTTGATGGGGCGTCGAGAAATGGAGCGCTGGATTAATGCAGGCGGGCATGTATTGCGTAGCCTGTTTGGCTTGGCTCAACAGTTCAAGCTTTCTGGGACGACCCGTGAAGACTTCATCGCTAACAATGCCGTAGCACGTGAGGCGAGAGAGCGGTTTGGGGAGTTGCCGACGGATGTGCTGGAGGGCACTCGGCGTTGTGAGTTCGCGCCTGCGATCATTCGGCGCCGGGTGAATGATGAGGGGCGGCTGGAGGTAGTTGAAGCAGGGGTTGAGGACGGGGCCGAGGTTGAGGGCACAGCGGGCGAGAGTCGGGTGAATTCGAGCGTAGGTTCGGCAGACGAAGTGATGGGCTCCGAGCGCTTGGGAGGGTAATGCCATGTCTGTTTCAGGAGACACTTTGGATGGCTCTCGCCCAATGGAGCCGGGGGCTGGGGAAAAACACACTGCCTTCCAGCCGCTGCAACACACTGCCTTCCAGGCATTGGAACACACCGCCTTCCCCAAAAGGTTGTTAAGGCCTTTTAAGGGTAAGGGGGAGCTACTCGAACTCGGGGACGAGTACAGCCAACTGACGAACAGCCTGATCGAGTTAGCCATTCAGGGCGTATTGGCCCAGGCGGAGCGTTACCCATTCACGTTGTTACCCATTCGATTGACGAGACAGTCCACCGGAGCAGGCACGGTGTTCTTGCGTTGGAGCCGGGTGGATCGCAGCAAGATGGGCGTGGACCTGTGGGCGGAGCTGATTCGCGATGAGCGCACATCCATCAACCTGGTACCCGATCTCTATGAGTTGGAGCTCCAGCGGATCGTGATCAACATGCAGATCAGCCTGACCCACAGCATCAGTCGCCAGGCGTTCCTGTGCGCTTGCAAGGTGGAGGTGGCCGACCAGGTTTACCGTCAGCGAATGGATCAACACATCAGCCGTGACACGGAGGGGAACTGACCATGTCTACCCATTTTTGGGGCGAGGGCAACATCGGCACGAAGCCTGAGTTCAAGGAGATCCCCAACGGTAACAACGAGCCTTACCGGTTGCTTCGGCTGAACGTGTACTTCGATAATCCGATTCCGAAAAGCGATGGCGAATACGAGGACCGAGGTGGGTACTGGGCAGGTGTTGAGGTCTGGCACAAGGACGCCGAACGTTACTCAGAGCTCTATCGCAAGGGGATGCGAGTGCTGGTCATAGGGCGAATGCTCATGGACAAGTGGGAGGATGATAAAGGCGTCGAATGCCGGGCGATGAAGGTTCAGGCCAGTCGCGTGGGGATATTGCCGCATCGTGTCGAGATCGTTGTCATGGCGGCTCAGGAGCGCTCTGTGCCGGCCCCTGAGGCTGATGAGCCGGAATGAAGGGGAGGGCGTTGAGTTGGAGGGCAGCGGTTCCTGGGAGGGGCTGCTGTCACTCTTGAGTTACTCCATACCGGTTATCAGTGCACTGAGACGTCAACCGGGTAGGCGGACTGCAGGCACTTCATCAATGTACTCATCCCCATCGATCCAATCGCGGTAGCCCCGTCCACGGGCAGGGCCGTAAGGATGTGCTCTGGATTTTCTTGGGGGGCTGTCTATATTTTCTTTTCCCATTAACTGTGCAGGCTGTTAGGTGTGAAAATTACTCTTGATGATGCGGAGTTGTTGCAGAAAATCAAACTTGCAGACGCTGTGATAGCTGTGGTTAAGGCAGTGTTGGGCAATACGCCGTTGAATCAGCGCAAGGAGATTGAAAGATTAGATGTGGATGTGTTGGGGGATTTGAACTCCTATACGAGAATCGGGATCGCAAAGCAGTACTTTCTCGAGATTGGTGATAAGAAAAGGCAGCTCAGTCAGGAGTTGCAAGAGAAACATAAGGCTCGATTTGATAATAACTATATTCGGGGTGGGTATTCCAACAAAATAGTCAATCATAGGCCAAAGGTGGTGGTGGCTTCTTTACACGAAGAGGAGCGAGGTGTTTGCCAAGACTATGCATCGTTGGCCTATGCATTGCTGCGAGAGTATCTCCCAGCCTCGGAGAAGGTGAGCTACATATACTCTAAAAGCATTGTTCATTTTTATTGTGCGATTGGCGATTTCGATGTGAGGAATGCCTCTAATAAAATAATCGTCGTTGATCCTTGGTATACAAAAGCTCAGGCTATTTTGTGGCAGCACAGTCACCACAAAGCGCAAAATTTTGGTGGTGCGGTTATCTATTGTAAGCCAGGGAAGGCGAGTCGGGATGTTGCTACTGATCCGCCTAGTACAGAATATGCTGTTAGGTTGATAGCATCTGCTCGGCATAAATTTGAGGAAACCGCGAAATCGTGTCGCCTGAGATTTGATAGGACATTGGAAGGGAGGTTGGGTAAGGGGGAGTATTATGAAGAGGATCCCAGGGCGTTGGATACTCAGGCTTACGCACATGCACTCAATAGAAATAACAGCGCTCAATATGGTAATAATGTTTATACATATAAGGATAACTCGAGGCTTGTCGAGTATGTTGCACCGGATTGAATGTCTTGGTGGGCTCGCTTTAAGGATTTGCTGGCGGGTGTCGGAACATCATGGTGGGAGAGACTGTCCTTGCCAAGGTAGCCGCCGAGCAAGCCGGGGCACTGAAACAGTACGCAATAGACACGGGAAGAGGCTTGAGCTCGTCGTGGCTTACAATCAGCGCGCCATCCTCAGTTCAGTCATAGGGACATGTCATGCGAACGAATCAACTCTTAGGCTCGCTGTGTTTCACCTTTCTGGTCATATCAGGCTGTCAGAGCCCTACGCAAGAAGCGCTTAGGTCACCAGTCCCCATGCGGGCGGCTGCTGTGTCGAACATCGTCACGCTCGATAAGGGCGGCTTCGTGCTGACGTATGACTGCACGAACCACACAGCGTTGCGCTATCAGTATGTGCTGACCGCCGATACCGGTTCGGTGCCGCGTCCTTCGTCGTTTCGCCTGGACCCGGATCTGCCCAGTGGCTGTGGTCAGCAGTCCAGTGCGGCGACTTACTCCAGTGTCAGCGGGTGGGACCGGGGCCACCTCGTGACCTCCAACCACATGGACTACGACGAGACGTACATTCGTCGCGCCAACTACATGACCAACATCGTGCCGCAGGTGGGCACCTTCAACCGCGGTATCTGGAAGCAGGCGGAGGAGGTTGCCGAGTGCTATCGGGACCTGGCGACGGTTCACGTCTACGGCGGTGTGGTCTACAACGATCCGTCGAACGACTACTTCGAGGCCTCCCACGGCATCCGCACGCCTGACTATTTCTGGAAAACCGTCGTCACCACGAACGCGGCCGGGGAGACCCAGGCCATCAGTTGGTACATTCCCAATCAGGCCGGGCTGGGTAATCTGGACACTTACATTCGAAGCATCAATGAGCTCGAAGCAGAGGTCGGGGCTGAGAGCGTGAACATCCCGGTGTCGGCCAGTGTGAAGGCGCAAAAGCCGGCGGCCACTTGGCCGAAACCGAGTGGGTGTGACCTCAGCTAGAGAGGGGGCGGTATGGGGGGAGGGAGTGGATCAGCCGGGAGGTTATTCGGCTCAAATGGCAAACCGCTGGCTATGTCATTTCTGCGCGCGAGCTCTCTCTGTTTTTCATCAGTCTGATAAATGCCCGGACACCTTATGGACTTTCACCATTTAAAACGCCTGATCCATGGGGAGACGGAATATGCGTCTCCTGTTGAGTTTCTCATTGAGGTGCTGGAGGCCTCCGTTGAGCTGGTGTCGATTCCAGAGAATGAGTTCTGCTGGTCATCTTGGGCCGATATGGAAGAAGCAAGAGCAGAGCTGGAGGGCTTGATTCGTTTACTGAAAGGTGGGGCTTTGCCCGAAAGGATAAGCGTTGCTGTTCTGTTTGCACCCACAGGTCCGCTGCAAGAGGTCAGTATGAGCAGTGGATGGGCGAATACCTACCTGAAGGTTGCTGAAAAATACGATGATGCTGAGGCGCTGTTGTGGTGAGTGACGTGTCATCCCGCTGAGCAGCGACTGACTCCTCCCCCGCATCTTGCCAGCGGGTGCGACCGACCACATCTACGGCCAATGACTACTTCACGCCCTGAGGCAGTCAGTCAACCTAAACGGGCTTTTCAACAGAGTCGGTCGGTGACCTGCAGCTTTCGACTCGAACTGGGCATTGGCGGAGATAGTTGTTGAGCGACAGCAGTCGCCAGTTGATGGGCATTGAGCTGCCCGCCGCAGGACAGGCAGCGGGCTTTGGTAGGCTAGCGGTCGCTCACCTGTTGCAGCTTAATCTGGCGCAACTGGTCGGCGATACCAGCGTGAACCTGGGCGACCGGGTGCACGGCCCCGGACATCCAATCGGTTGTGATCAGGCCTCTGGCGTTGAATACCGCCTGGGTCATGACCGCATCGTTGCTGGTGCGCAAGCCGCGCAGTCGGCTGTCAGTATAGGGCTCCCATTCTTGCACGTGCGCCAGTGGCATACCGGAGGTATCTTTCCACCCGACTATGGTCGGGTCTAGAGCAAAGAGGCGTTTGGCGTCTTCTGCCTCTTTAACCTGCTGCAAACCCTTGGCACTGAGGAAAAAATCGTCGTATGTCCATGCAAATCGATCCGGAATAGGACATCCCCCCTGCTGGACGCAGGCTGGGGCCACCGAGCACATAGAACGTAGCCCGTCTTTGGAGGCAAAGCCCGCCTGGCTCTCTAGAGTCAACCAGCCCATCTTGTTGATGGCTTTACGCTGGGCTTTTTGCAATGGGCCGATGAACTGCTCCTTAACTAGTAGGCCATCCGTTTTATCGATCTGGAAGATGAAGTTCTTCGCGTGACGGCGGAGGAAGGGGATCTGCTCCGTCTCGACCATAAACATCTGAGTCAGCGCCACATTGCCGACCGAGAGTCGGTTGGTGCAGTTTTCCGTAATTGTGTCAGGTAGAGGATCCGGGTAGACCAGCATAGTGACCCGGGTGGGCGGCACATGAAGGACGTGCTGCAACGACCAGTCGAGATCTTGGTACATTGGCAATGCTTGCTTGGTAGCCATGCGACCAGCTACGGCGGGATCAATCACCTCAATTCGACTGGATTCCCGGAGCATCTCCAAGGCGAACTCGCGCACACTGTTGAATACCCCGCGCGTGGCTGTGGAAGGCACCAGGGCCCACTTGACCACGGAAGAGAAGCCAAAGTCGTTGCCACCAAAGGCCAGAAGCACTTCATCAACCGGTTGAAGGTCGTCAGCGCAACGCTGGTAGGTGAATTCGCCGTAGTAGGGACTCTTGCGTAGCCCGGCCTCTTCTGGCCGCATCTGTTTGCGCTCCTCACCTTTTGGCGCACTGGGGCACAGCAGGTCGAGTGCAGCATTCAGTTGTGAGCGGTTGAGGCGCGGCGCTGGGAAGGGCGAGAGAATGTTGCCGCCATCACGCGCCGGGGTGTTGCGCACTCGTGTGACGTTGCCGAAGCCAGGCGGGTTTAGCTGGGCGCGGAAGAAGCCGTCGTACAATTCTGCTCCGGAGCAGGCAAAGGAGGCGAAGCGCACTACCCGATGAGGATCACTCATGGCCAATTCCAACGCGTAAAGTGACTGCCAGGACAGGAACGAGCGGTGGCAGGTTTCATCCCACCATTGGGCCGAGGTGCTATAGCGATAGTTGCCATAGTGCTTCATGAGAAACCAGTCGCGGGAGACCACCGATGTGTAACCCGCTTGGTTTCCCAGTTTGGCCGCATGATCCGGATTGCCCTCTCCAGCGGCAAAGGAGTCGCCCAGGGCCAGGATAGTGTGGCCGTTGATGCGCTCGGACGTGAGAGGCTTCTCCGCCGGGCCGTCGTGTTCGACGCGGATGCTAAATTCGACGTTTTCCGGTAATGGGCGGGAGCGCACCACGCGTTTACAGGGCACGTCTCGTGCAACAGGTACCTCGTTTACGTACCACGTACAACGACTGGCACTGTCAGTCGTCAGCCACAAGAGGATTTCATGCTGGCCATTGAACAGCCGGGCTTTGTCATACTGGCCGGTGAGGTTGTTCCAAATGGTGGAATTGACCGGCAGCAGGTCACGTAGTCGCTGTGCATCCTGTCCGGCCATAAACTGCTCTGCCGTGGCCCCTGCCGGCCAAGCGGCCTTCAGCCGCTGGAAGTCTGCTTCATTTCTGAACTGGGGAAACCCGTTGGCCACCTCCCACTTAATGTCGGCCAAGCTGGTTGTTGCCCAGGCCATCACGAGAGCTCCCATAATCGCACGCATACATCCTCCTTGAAGACGGTTGAGCACTGGTCATGCGCAATTACCAGTGTGTCTTGATCATGGCAATCCGCCAGTGTCGCGGCCTTACAATATCGACCGTTCGTCCTTAAAAATTTCCCGCAGGTCAATAAGCATCAAGTATTGCGTCCGGTTCTGGCTGGTTGCTGCCGGTGGCCAGACCTGCGCTGGGGGAAACTCCTATACAGCGTCGAGCTGATTCATCCCTAGGAGCGTTCGGCGCTCGCGATCCAGCTCATTTTCGGCGTCCGCGTGTATCCTGCGCGCCGACGCTTGCCCAGGAAGGCCGGCCCTGCCGGTCAAACCGAACTATCCCCGACAGGAGTTGGAAAGAGAGATGACTAAAGAAATTGAGCAGCAGCTCGAACGCATCCATCACGAGCTGAGCGGTTCCGAAAGGGACCTGTTCAGTAAATCCCCGAGGTCGTTGAAGTACTACGTGCAGGATATCCAGCGCAGATTGTCCGATTGGCTGAGCGAGCGCCGCGACCAACAGGACAAACAGCGCCATGACTTGCTCCGCGCTATGGTGGTGATTGGCGTAATCGGAGTCGTGCTGGCCATTGCGCGTTCTGCTGCCAGTGACATGGCGTGGGTGCGCGAACATACCCTGGCATTTCGGCTGTGGGGTGTGAGCTTGTGTCTGATTTTCGTCGGCGTGCTGGTGGAGCGCTCGTCAGTGGTGAGGTCGTTGTGGAGTTTCGCCGTCACCAAGTTCTTGCTGTCGCTGATCCTCTCTGGGGTGGTGTTCTATGCGCGCGGCAGAGCGGCGGGGTACATCAATGGGGTCTTCCATGTGGACGCCTCCGCCTTGCCCATCACCCTAGTCCTGACCACTGGCCTTGTGCTGTTCAAACTGTTGGTACCTTTCGCGCTGACCATCGCGGCGCTGATACTGGCGCTGCACGCCTTGCTCATCATTAGTTGGGTCAAACATTATCGCGTGGGGAAAACGAGTGGAGATTTCCCGTGGTTCTCAATGCTGTGTAGTGCGGTGGCGGGTGTGATTCTGTTTTTCGGTTGGAGTTGGCCCAGCGATCAGTTGAGCGATACGCGCATTCCGGAGAAGGTCTACCTGATCGCAGAAGCGCTGGATTTCAACCAAAGACATGAATGCGCGAATGTCGATCCCGAGCGTCCTGTGGTTTTTCTCGGTGCTGGCCAGGAGTCCGTGCTGGTGGCGCCGTACCGCTTGGAGGACTTCGACTTTGCCACTTTCTTCGAGACCAGGGTGACGGTGCCGACCCTTTTCGTACGAGAGAAATGCGAGTACAAGCCACTGCCGACCCCGGATCCATTGAGCGGCTATTGAAAGTCGGTCTCCAATTGGCTTTCTCTGGCTGGCGAATACGGTGATGATATAGCCCTGGCCTTAGCCACACTGTAGATCTTCAGGGTTCATGCGGGCCGGCGCAGACTTCGGCAGCTGCTACAGCGCGGGCCTTTCGATTGTCGGTGGTGGCGGAGCGCGCTTCTGGACGAAAACGGACTCGGCCAACGTGCAATCAGCCAACCGCTACTCGCGTTCAACACAAACGCGATACCTGATATGCAGATCAAACTCGTCTTCCGGGTTCTCGTAAGCTTCAAGCTTTTCTAGGAACCCTGTCTGCTCAAGGCTGGCCAGGTCCTCAGGAGTCCATCCAGTAGGGAACTCGCTGGAAAAGTCTTCACCCTGGTGTTCAACCCAGTGATAAACCCCGAAGGGAAGGTAACCGAGCCACTCTGATTTATAGACAATCTTGTCAGATTCGCTGGCGGTGACCACAGCTTCGATCTTGCTTTTAATTGTTTTTTGACGCTCATCCATGGTGCTTCCGATCTCGGTTAATGATTTGCCGGTGGAGCTAGGCGCCACGATATTTATGGCATAGCAGTATTGTCTACGCTTGCTTCTGGCCGATTTCTGCCTGTTATGGCAATCGAAATCAGCCCAGGGTTGTCTGTAATCACAGGTGAGTGCGACTCAATGAGCCCGTGTTGGGTGGTTCATTTTCGAGGCGGGAAGCTATAATCTGTGAGCCTTTCATCCTGGGTTCTCCACTGCAGATATGGACATCAACTCATCGCGCCCAGGATTTTGATTGCGGGCTTGCGATTTTTCGGGAGTTATTAATCTGTGTCATCGACTGGGTTTCGATCTGGCGCACCGGAACGCATTACAGACGATCTTCGCCCAAGTATCGCCATGCCCGACGTTAGATAGTTATCTAGGTCACGGGGGGACTGGTCGGTCGAACGCTTGGTTGGTTTTGGCGTGATCTGCTTCACGGCAATATCGTAATAGTTTTTGTAGGTCGAGGAGTCGTATGGCTTCTCATCAGGCGCAAGCTTTGCCTGCTGCTTCTCCGCTTCTGGAATTAACAAATCCATCGCTTTGTTGACGGTCAGGGCGCACCCCTTGTCGGTAGGGTTCACCAAGTCCCACATCCATAGCCCATACAACCGGCTCCGGTACTGCTTGGTCTCGCTAACTAGAAACGTGCGCTCGTCGTAGTTACGCATGAATAGCGAGTTATCGAACTCCGGGCTACTGACTTTCCCATAGAAACCACAGTTGTCGATGAGTGCATCCTTGAGCGCAGCGCGGAAATCACGCAACACGACATCAATGTGGGTTGGAGTCACGTCAGTAGGAACCGCCAGAACCAGATGTTTTTTGAGTTCTATTCCATTGATGCTGACCTGGTGCTGATTGTGGCCGAAAATTCGAACGTTAGAGGTTGGGGAAATCGCCTGGTATGCGTACTCGCACACAATACCGGCCATCTCCTCGTCACATTCAGCTTCCTTAGTGTGTAGCCAGTAGTGGTCGCGACCCAGTCGCTCAGCCCAAGGGAACACTGAATGCAGACCGAATTTTGATGCTAAATAGTGAACCAACATGGTCTTGCCACTCACCCTGGTGCTCAGCGCGAAAGGGTCGTAATAATCAAAAAAGTTGAACTCGCCCTGGAGCTTACTCACGACGTTGCACCCGTTAGATATGATTTCACTGAGTGAGGCGAGTTGTTCATCAGAAAGGTAACGCAAAACTGGGTAGATGAACCGATCTGGAGCTGGTTCGATCTCACACTCAAGCAGCTCGCGGAACTCGGCCTTTTTTCCCGCGAGCAACAACGCGTGGGCTCGGCGAGAATCCAGCAGGCGCATGCAGCGGGCAGTAGCTGTGATCCTTTGCCCTATGTGAGGGCGGTGCTTACCGGTAGTGAGTGGTGTGTCGGCAAGCACCGTCTCGATCTGCGTGCGGATGTTTCGTAATGCAAGAAAGGCCTCGGGATAATGGAGGGAAAAGCGCCTAACGCAGTACTGATGCGCTAAAATCTGACCGAACTTCTGGATCTGTTGAAATTCAATCAGCTGCTCTTGCGGTAGCACACGCGTTTGATTGGGCACCGCATGATGAATCACGCCTGAAATAGGGCTCATAGCTTCCGTATTGCTCCGTTGTGCTATAAACATGAATTTAATAAAAAGTCAACATCTGGGTCGATGCATGCATTCAGATGCATGCAGGAGGCGTCTGGTTGGTTAGCCTGTGCCCTGAGATCGATCAATGGTGATCGACTCTTCAGGAAGACACCACATGTCATTACGAACAATCGGCGATGTAATATCCAACCCTTTTGGAACAGCACGGCTTCTCGAGGCCCACAGCACCCTCAAACGAACACAAGCCGCCAACATGAGTTACGAACAGATCTGCATCGTGTTCCCCGATGCTGCGAAGTACAGCTCAGCGCAACTAGAGGGCTTCATAATGATCGGTACCGACCTGGGTCGAAGGGCGTGCACGCTTCGATGGGAGCATGTTTAAGCAGAGCGGGGAAGGCGTGCCAGCACCGTCTCCAGCGTGAGGCTGGGGTAGCTCGGGTATTCCTGGTGACTACCCGAGCACCGACAAGGTATTTGTCCGAGACTCGGCTTTCTGCAGACCACGACCAGCAGAAAACGGCCAGCACCGAGCTTTATCGCTAGCGCCTCTAGAACTGGTGCCCACTTGAATTTGAGTGCACACCATGTCTTGGTTTTTCAGGGCTGGGTAGATGACTTTCCGGGACTGAACCCCCAGCAATCATCGTGAGCCCTACTCCCAGATTGAAGCACCTGAGCGCATCGGCTGCTATAGGTGACTTGCAATCAGCAGGTTTAGAGGAGTAGTTCGATGGCGGCTCCGAGAGGGTTTGCTGCCAGCCAAAGGCAGGTATTGCCGTAAAAACAAAGTCACCCAATATTCCTATGTTTAGGACAGAATGGGAGCTTCCCCTAGACTCCTCGGCCCCTCCCACCATGGATGACCCTCGTTTCACTCCGGAGCAGGTGGCTTTGCGATCTGGTATTGCTCAGACAGATAAGCAGGTGAGGCAATGGCTCGCGGGCCTTCCAATCGCTGAGAAAGTCGATTTTCTTAAGCGGCTGTGGCCACTGAACTATCGGTACTCACTCAAACTGCTCCAAGTGGCACAGCTACCCAAGCAAGAAAACGAGAACATCTTCAGGCACTGGTTGCTTACTGGCCATCACAATACGGCGCAGGAGCTCATCAAGCGATTGTCGCCGGTTCTGGGGGAAAGAAAGTTCTGGCAGATCGCTTCGCAAGAGAAGCTGTCACCCTCCATGCGAGAATTCATGAACTACCACAGCCATGGATGCCTGGATTCGCAAGCCGACGAAAAATAAACCGTCTTCTTTCCAACAGATGCGTTTTCGGCGCATCCAACCGCCAGGTCTCGGGCGTCACCTCAGCTGGGGAGGGGGCAGCCTGAGGGGTGGTGGCAGGTCCCCCATCACCCTATGGGCAATATCAGCTCCGCCCCTTGATTCTTGACGTTCCCCACGGCTGTGCCGACGGGGTACCACTCGAAGGCATCGACCGGCAGGCACAGGTTCTTCGCGATTTCTTCTGCGCGTGCAGGCGAGAGTTCGGGGTCGATCCATTCCCGGGCATGCTCTGGCGCAAGCACCAACGGTCGCCGGTCGTGGATGTCGACCATGCCCTGGTCGCTGGCGGCGGTGATGATGACGAAGCCATCACCCTCATGTGGCTCAAGCCCGGGGTGAACTTGGGCAAGCGCGGCAAAGAACATCGGTGCCAGGCTCTTCAACCGAATGAAGTACGGCTGCTTCTTCTTCGGGTCATTGGGATCTTTCACCCACTCGTACCAACCGTCGGCCACGACCAGTGCTCGCCCAGTTGGCCAGAGCTGTTTGAAGAATTTCCCAGTGGTGACAGTTTCGACCCGCGCGTTGATCGGATCAGGTCGTTTGCCCTTGGCCCAGAAGGGCGCCCAGCCCCAGTGCACGGGATCGATCCGTAGGCCTTCCTCAACGCTGTGCAGGATCAACACCCGAGTGCTGGGGGCAATGTTGTAGCGGGCGATGGGCTCATTGTCGTAGCCGCTGATGACGTCTTGCTCGGCCTCAAGTTCACGCAGGTAATCCTCCATACCCTGGTACTGCGCAAATCGTCCGCACATGCTGAGCACCTCCGCTTGTCGCCATCCCCCTCAATGGAATTGACCGCAAGGCTCCTACAACGTTAACTGTATATTCGTACAGTTATCTCGGAAGTCGTGCGTCATGAGCTTTACCATTTTAGGCCCTCTCGCAGAAGGCGGCGCCGAGCTGCCCCTCTGTTCCTTCAAAGTGCCGGCGGGTTTCCCGTCGCCGGCGGCGGATCACATCGAACAACAGATCTCACTGGATGAGCTTTTGAACATACGAGCGCCCCATGTGTACCTTGTGTCGATTGAAGGGGACAGCATGCAAGGCGCTGGCATCTTCGATGGCGACCTGGCTGTGGTGGACCGCTCTCTGGAACCGCTGCACGGACATATCGTCGTTGCACTGCTGAACAACGAACCGGTCTGCAAGCGGCTGTGCAAGCAAGGGCCAGAGGTGATCTTGAAGTCAGAGAACCCCAGGTACCCGTCCCGTTACGTCATGGAAGGCGATGAACTGTCGATCTGGGGGGTAATTACCTTCAGTGTGCGCAGCCATGGCCATTAAGCCACCTGAACTGGTCTTTGCGCTGATCGACTGCAACAGCTTCTATGCCAGCTGTGAACGGGTGTTCCGGCCGGACCTCGCCCATACACCCATCGTCGTGCTGAGCAACAACGATGGTTGTGTGGTTGCCCGCTCTGCGGATGCCAAGCCGCACATCAAGATGGGCGAGCCGTATTTCCAGATCCGGGACAAGCTCCGTCAGCACGGCATCGTACCGTTCTCTTCGAACTATGCGCTGTACGGGGACATGAGCCAGCGGGTGATGACCGTGATCGAGTCCATGGTGCCGGCGTTGGAGGTCTACAGCATCGATGAGGCGTTTGCCGAACTCACCGGCATGACCGAGGACCTTGAGCACTTGGGGCGTCGTATACGCGCCCAGGTACTCAGGAGTACTGGTATTCCGGTAGGGGTAGGCATTGCCGGTACCAAGACCCTCAGCAAGCTGGCCAACCATGGCGCGAAGAAGTGGCAGGCGCAATTGGGTGGTGTCCTGGATGTCCGGGCACCGAACCGTCGGGAGAGGTTGCTCAAAGCCTGCGATGTATCAGATGTCTGGGGCATCGGGCGGAAGATGACTGCACACCTGGCCGGGATGGACATCAGGACCGCCTGGCAGCTCTCACAGGCCGATCCTTGGATGCTGCGTAAGAACTTCAGCGTGGTGGTCGAGAAGACTGCCCGTGAGCTGGCAGGGACGCCATGCCTGGAACTGGATGAACCTGATGCACCCAAGCAAGAGATCTGCTGCAGCCGGATGTTCGGCCAGCGGCTGAAGACATTGCCACCGATCAAAGAGGCAGTGGCCACTTACATGATGCGGGCCTCGGAAAAGCTCAGGGCCCAGCAGTCCCTGTGCAAGAAGATCCGGATCAGCATCCGGACAGGGATGTTCAACCCAGAAGAGGCCAAGTATGCCAATGGGGTGGTGATCGATCTGCCGTACCCCACAGACGACGTGCGCCTGCTGACGAGAATGGCGGTGGATGCCCTCGACCAGCTCTTTCGGCCCGGCTTCAGATACAGCAAAGCCGAGGTCCTACTGCTCAATCTCTGCCAGCGAGGCGAGTACACCGATGACCTGTTCGCCGCCTCTCAACCCGCCAACACCACGAAGGTAATGACCGTCCTGGACCAGATTAACGGCCGATGGGGCAGGGGAACGCTGCGTGCAGCCAGCGTCCCGCTGAACCCCGAGTGGGGCATGCGCCGGGAGATGATGAGTCGCAGCTTCACCACCCGGCTGGATCAGTTGTGGAAGGTGTCGTGTTGCTGAGTGCTGGGCTCACTTGAGTCGTGTTATCAGAAAATTAGATAGTGCGGGTTGTGGGGGCGAAGGTATATGGTGTGCGCTAAAGTAATTGATGTTGAAAGGATGCATGAGTTAATCTCCAACTCCCCCGTTTTTATATGTCAGATTGAGGAGTGAGTATGTGGCTTTTTAAGGAAAAAGGTCGAGCGGCTTATCTTGAGTTTTTGAGAAATCTAACTTCGCAGATTTTGCTGTTTGCGTTTATTGTTATTATTGGTAGCAGGATTGATAAGAATCCGGTTCAGTCGACCTATTGGTTTGTCAATATGTCTATGCTGGTCTGCTTTGGTTTCATGTGGTTCCTCGCATTTGCTGCAAATGGTACTTTGCTATATGACAAAGCCTTGGCCTCTCGCCCAGATGTTGAAGTACATAAAGACTCTTTGAAGGCTCAAGGTGTTAATGGGGGCAAGCTAGCAATGCAGTCCTTTCTTTTTACCTGTAGGACTCACCCTTTGCTTGTTTTTGAAGTCTTCATTATAATTTTTGTAATCTATGCTAGCACTATTCTTGGGATGATGTCTGGTGTGATCACGGCTGCGGGATTTCTAAAAAATATAAGCTGACACGACCAAATACCTGCAACCGAGCGATGTCTGTCATTACCCGGTTGTTTTTTACAGTCTGATGAGGGGCGGGTGCCTGGTCCTGAACTAACGAAGAGATGTTCTGATCCGAAGGTTGTGCCACGGGGAGTTGTCTGGGTTCCTTCGTCTCTCAGCCGGGCCCGCACCCTGGCGGTTTCTTTCACCGCTTCTAAATCGCAGTCCAGAGGGATGTAGACCTGGTCCCACAGCTCAAACACACGGTACTGAACACTGTAGCCATTGGATCGTAGAAACTCCCCAAACTGCTGATCCGTGGGGCGTGAGAAGTCGGAGCACCAATATGGCAATTTTCCGGCAAAGTAGCTTTTGGCGATCATTAAGTGCTGACGGAAATTCTCATTCATACCTGTGTATCCTGAGTGTGGTGCTGGCGAGATACTCTGCAGTGACAAGGGGCACTGCAAAAAAATGTATAGCCCCATCGAGTGTTAGGGCTACGTTTGTGAATGAGCTTCATAGCCGGATGGCGATTGTTGTCTTGGTGCCGACTTCGGCTGGCTGAAGCGCCACTGATCAACTAGCGAGAGCTTGCTGAACGTCAGATATTGATCCAACCCAGTGCCGTCCATCTTCGTACGAGGTAAAGCCCATCCGTAGTCCAAACGCGGCAGCATTTTTGTTGGCGCATTCGATGGCAAGGAATTTGTAACCAAATTCTGGTGCAAGCGTCACGAGCATTTCAAGCAAATCCCGTCCATGTCCTATCCGTTGCTCTTTGAACATTAGTCGCGCTAGCGTTATGCACTCCCTAGGCCAAAAGTCATTAGGGCGTCCGAAAGCTCGGAGGTAGAGATCGTACTTTTTTGTACGAGCTGAAATAGTGGCAAAGGACCGGGTTAGTTTTTGGTTAACATACCGAGGCTTGTAGGCGAAGCGCTCGATAAGAAAACTGGCAAGGTAGGGCTTCAAAGCTTCACAGCTTTGTTCGGCATAGTCACTCCATTCATCGTCGCTAGCACCGAGCTTAGGAACTGTCAGCATCGCCTTGGTCTTCCTTATTGTCTGAAACACGGAGTATAGACATCAATCTGGCTCTTGCTTTTGCAGACACTGCAGTTGAGAATCGAGAAAGCTAGGTACGACGCGTTTCTCGACCGATGGGAACAGGGCTTGTTTGATGAGCAGTGCCTGGAGATAGGCGTTCTATAACCTGTTCGTCTACACCGATTCACTAACTAGACCGTTCTCCAGGGACTGTATGAGGCCGATAGCGAAAAGACCCGCGCCGTGATTTTCCGTTTTTTCGGATCAGGTAACTTTCGATACTCGCTGCCGGCTCGACACATGAGTGATCATCGGGTGGGAAGAAAATGCCCCGGTGCTGCTGCATGTCTTCTCACCAACAGGCTCCTGCAGTGCAATGACGACACATTCCCAAAGAATTGAAGCCATGACTCGCCAGCTTGGTCATCGCATCTGTGATCGATGCGGAGACACGATCACCAATTACTGCCCCACCGTCGAAACACTGTCGGCTATCGGTGCACTTCACGAGCCGGGCGAACAGGCTGTGTTCGACGAGATAGTCAGGCGTGAGGGTATCGACCCAGCCATCGTTCGGGAGTACTTCCAGCACCGGATGATTCCGCTCTGCAAGCAGAAAGTCGCCCATTGCCCATTCTGCGGCGGACAGCTGAGAACCTGGAAAGCTCGACAGTGCATGCACTGCTTTAAGGATTGGCATTGATAGTCAGTGTTGCCGAGCAACCGAAGACCAGAAGCGCGATCAACAAAACGGGAAGCCAGGCTTCCCGTTCATCTGCAGGGCGCTGTCAGCCGCTGACGCTGACTGCTTGCTCATTCAGCACCGAATCCATCTTCAGCTGGGCCAGCTCAATCAGATGCACCACACCCATGGCTACCTTGCGGTTCGAACCGGTTTGGTTGTCGGCGTGTTCATAGGCCGTGGCCGCTGCGGATTGCAGAATCGAGTAGACGTTGGCCAGGGCGTCCTCGTGATGCCTGGGTTCATTCAGATGATCATGCAACACGGTGACAGGGGCAGGTTTTGAACCGGCGTCCGGACCGAGGTTGTAGTGAGACAAAGCCCGGTCGGCGATACGAGGGTCGATGGTTTCAACGTTGGGTATTACAGGAGGGTTGGGGGTGACCTTGAACATGGCGAAATCCCGATATGTAGGTGGAGCTGCCACCATTCGCTCGCACACGAATAAGGGTGGCAGCCATACGCAGGTGTGCAAGACCGGGCATATCGGACCCCGGCAGACTCGAAAGTCTCCTGCGCACGGCCACCATTAAGCAGGAGTCGCAGGCATGGAGTTGCCCGCCGACACGGCTTGTTTGAGAGCGCGTGAGCACCGATATGAACGGACTTGCACGTCCGTATCATCAACTGCGTGATGACGGGTCAAGACTATCCGTGGCATTCGGCTCAAACAAGCGGTCAGGATTTTCTAGGAAATTTCAGTCAAGGGAAAGAGAGTTCTCTTGCGGGTCGTTGAAATGACCGGCTGCCGCAAGTGGCAGCGAGCGCCTCTAACCGTCTGGTCGGTCCCACTGGTTGAATGAGGCCGTCGGTGGGAGGCTGCTTTGGAGCCAATGTGAGCGTTGGCAGTAATGAAGGTTGATCACCATATCGCTGTATAGCAGCATACCGCCGGAGTCACTCTCTCGCCCTTACACCGCTGCCAGGAGGCCTATGTCTGCAGATCTTGATCAGTTGCTGAAAAGCGTACACGACGAACAGTCCTTCATCGGATTTCTAGAAGCGCTTGGCTCTGATTTCGCCCAGGAACGCTCGTTGGAAAAGACCTCGCCATCATCGCCCTATGGACCGGGCGCCTTGGGATGGGAGAACGGTTCTGTTGATGCGTTTCTCGATGCCGCGGCCTCGTGGGCAACGGCCAGCACCAGGTGCGCTTTGACAGATGCCCCGGTGTCCAATGTATGGCAACGCTGTGCGAGTATTCTGCTGGCCGGTAAGTTTTATGAGTGAGCACGGGGCTTGCCATTGGAAGGAATGCCCTGCCTTCAACTGTGTTCGTATCGGGCAGAAAGCAGTCGATCACCAGGCGCTACCATTGACCTGAAGCTGTCAGTGACCAGTACGCATGGGTTGGACAAAAGTGTCGGGGAGGGCGGGTCGAAGGCGAAGCGATATCCCTTCCATTCTGACCCCAGTAAGGTCCCTGTGTTAACGGCAATGGCTGCTGCCCAAGTCGGATATCCTTCCAGGTCTTCACATACCATCGGCTCCACGCAAAAACGAGAGGCAAGTATGAATCATGAGCTTTGGCTGGAGCCTGATGGCTGTCAGACCTTTTGTTTAACCGGTGCTCATGGTGACGGCGCGCGTGCACTTCTTCCTGAAGGATCGAAGCTTGTCTGGGAGGTCGAAGCTGAAAGCTATTTCGAAGCGATGACCCGATACTATTCGTACATGGACTGGGGGGAATACCAGACGGATTTCCCTGAGCAAGACAAAATGTCCTACCGGGAGCTCGGTTGGGATCGTTAGCCGAGAGTCCGCGAGAAAATGCAGCCCTACTCATCAGCCATGAGGGGCAGGAAACGACAGGCAGAGATCGGTCAAATGCGGTCATAGACCTGCTTCTTTGCCATTCGGCGGTACACCTCGACAGATGCGAGAAGCTCTTCGTTGCTCTGGCCCTTGGCTATAGGTCGTCCTCCCATGAATGCCATGTCTGCGTTTAGGCTAACTTCTGGTGAGCGCGCTGCCACAGTTCGTGTGCGTCATCGATCAGGCTGACGGCAATCGACTCCCTCGTCTCCGGATCTCGGAGGAGCGCCAGGTCCTCATTGGAAGGGACATGGAGATTCACATTGACCTTAGGGTACTTCCAGAACAGGTAGCCCGAACTGCGATTGCTGGGTGCGATCTCTCGACTCAGCGCAAATAGGCGCTCCCGGTCTTCCGGGAACTGCTCACCGTCACAGTAGTAACCACAGTAGAGACGGTGGTTGAGCTCGATGTACACGCCACCCTTCATAAAATTGAAGGGGAAGTAGAGGCCGATGAATTTGCTGTTTTTGGCCTTCTTGTAATAAGCGGAAACGGCCTCCTTCGTGGCCGTAATTTCGGGCTTGCCGAGGTGCGGATACTGGCTCTCTTGGCAAGCCATCATGCGCTCCCAAATATCGAATTGTAGGTCGGCCAGGACGGACTTGAATGCGTGGTTGATGTCGGCGATCACAAAGAGGTTCTCGCCCTGCATGATCTGTTCTTTCAGCTTGCTCATGTAGATCTCGTCCTGGTCACTGGATGTCAGCTTTTGGAGTAGTTCGATGTACTGGAAAATGCTTTCCCGCACGCCGGGCTCGCGGGCAACCAGTGGGATACAGTCCTTCAGCCAGGCGATGATCTCGGCTTCGTAGCTGAGAAGAATTACAGGCAGGGACTTGCGACTCTGTTCACTGGGCTCGGCACCATCCAGGGTGAGGTAAGTGGTCCAAATCTCGCTGTAGCCTTCCACCTGCATTCGCCGGTGATAGCTCCAGAGCTGCTCGTCCTGGTCGCCGGCGTAGATCTTGTTCTCGATGATCACTGCCTGCTTGGATTGGTTGCGGACCAGGATGTCGATGTTCTGGTACTCGACCTCGACAATCGCATTCTCTGAATCGAAGTTCTGGATGCCCAGTCGCCTCAACAGGAGATTCAACAGCGCTGTTCCCTGATTGTGGGTAGCCTTAGGGTCGAGTAGGAAGGCGAGGAAGCGCGAGTGAAGCCGAACCTCGTCACTTGAGCTGCGGAGTACGGAGAAGAGGTTGAAGCCTGCCGGGCGCTGATACCTTGCGCGCAGCAGAGCCACGGTCTGCAAAAAATCGTCCATGAGCGAGGGTCCCTGATTAAGGCCGAGTTACGGCGCGCAGTATCAGCCAAATCACGCTCTGATGTAATGGCTATTTGTAGTGAGACAAAGCCCGGTCGGCGATACGAGGGGCGATGATTTCAATGTTGGATGTTGCCGGTGGATTCGGGGGTAGGTTTGAACATGTGGCGTGACTCCGTCCTACAGCCAATCCATACATGGAGAAAGCTGACACCGAAATGTCAGCCTTCATTTCCGCACGTGTTAAGCGAAGGAATCTTTGCCTGCTTCGAAGAGCTAGCCTGCCTTAGCGGCGTTGGTGATCATCACCTGCATGGTGACATGATTGGTCGGTGTGTTAACCAGTTGGCTGGTGACTATAAAGTCGTCAGCGACGGTGGTGTTCACACTGCCAGAAACGGGGCCGCCGGCAGGCCAGGACCAGCTCGAGTTGATGGTGCCACCGCTAGTCGGTGTCAGCATAAGCTGGCCGCCAAGAGCGCTGAAAGTGTCAGGAACACCGTTCACATAGCTCTGCTGGCCTGTCGACGGGATCAGGGTGCCGGGGACAGGGGCTGTAGCCCAACTGCCGCCCGTCAGCACGGCATAGTTCACTATCATATCGGCACCGCTGGCATTGATGATCAGGATGGTGAGTGAGCGCGGAAAATCATCCATTTTTTGCCTCTCCTACATTGCATTGCCGCTTCAAGTGAGCAGGTTCGCAGAGCGTAGCCCGGTTCCATGTAGGCGCAAAACGTTGCTCTGCTGGCCGTCTGTAGCTCACAGGTTGAAGAAGAGGAGGGGCGGAGGTGGAAGAGGCGTGACTGCGACGCCTCATCGCGGCCATGGGAGTTTGCCGCAGACATAAAAAAGCCCGACAGCGTCGGGCTTGAGTGAGGTGATGCTGTGGGGCGAGTCCAGGTCATGAATCAACCCGTTCGTCCTTGAGTGAGAGGAGCAGATACGGCACTTCTGTGTCCGTTTCCACCAGGTTGAGTGTCAGCTCCAGAGAGGACTGTTTCGTGCGACGCCCAGTATGCAGCCGCTGGTAGATCCCGAAATGAATCTGCCGAGCATCAGGCTGCCGGCTATGCGCTTTGCACACGGCGTGCAACAGATCCAGCAGCCGACTCTCGTAGGTTGAACCACATCGGTGCTGATTGCTCTGCACCGCTTTGTCCCAGGCCATTGGCGTGACGGACAGTGAGTACTTCATCGCATTGGCGCGATCTTGGTTCGGTTGTGGGGACATGAGATTTCTCCAGTTCAGAGAAACCACCTGCCCCGACCGGGAGGTGATTTCCCGGTGACGGTTGTTGAGGCTTGATCAAGCCTTGAAGATCAGTGGGTGCAGCAGGTGACGCCTGTGTTGTTGAGCGCCATTAAGGCAAACGCTCGCCACCTGGGTGAGATCAAAAAGCCTCTCAGTTCCCTGGCTTTTTGACGGGCGAACCTCGCCGAGTCGTAGGAGTCAGAGCGCATGTCCTCGTTGGCTTGTGCGAGCAGTGCCTTTATCCGCGTCTCCACCGCACACACTTCTTCATCCGTACGACAAGGACGTCGCCAAACGATCTCAGAAGGGCCTACAACACCCGAGAGCACCTGTTGATCATCAGCGCTGTCATAGACCCCAGCACCTGGTTTGATGGACTCTGGACGGGTGTAGTAAACCTCGACCGTGCGCGGGTCGAACGAAGCCGCTGCACTCAGTTTCGGATACGCATGCAATTCGTCGAACTGCGAGGTACAGAGCGCAATGGCGTCCTCAATCAGGCCGCAATGCCCGACCTCGTACGAGCAGGCGATCTGGTGGTAACCAAACCGCGGCTCTTCTTCCGGCAAGCTCATCACTCCGGCGCATTTGATCGTGAACTGACGCTGGAACGCATCCAGGCGCAGGAACGAATCGGGTGTGTAGGGATTCCGAATGAACGGAAAAGGTAGACGCAACACATTCAGAGGTTTTTCCATGATGCTCTCCTGGGGCGGGATAGATCTCGCCCCATAGGGCAAGAATCCCTATGGATGGATGTGAGGTTGAAGCAGTGCTCAGGCGTCGCGGAAGGCACCCAACATCAGTTGATCCGCGTGACGACGATCAGCCGCGCGAGCGCGTGTGGCCTGTCCGTAGCCGGAGCCGCAGAGTGGGGTATCCGTCTTGCCGGTCTGACGACAGATCAGCGGCTTGAGAGAAGGTATTGGGCATGGTGATTCTCCTGGTTCATGAATCAGAACACGGAGAACACTTCGCCCGGCGGGGAAGGGTTCCCCGCGTGGGTGGGTACAGCTGGCGGTGTTAGTTCAGGTACTTCAAGGCACCAAACAGTAGGCTGCCGAAGGCGCTCAGCAAGAGAATCATACGTAGGGTGAGTTTGTTCTCCAGATTCGCAAGCTCTTTGAGGCGCTTCTCGCCGTCAGTTGTCAGCGCGTTGCGAACCTCGGAGATTTCGGTCTTCAGATCAGCACGAAGCGTCGCGATATCCGCTTTCAGTTCAGTGTGAACGGTCGTTATGTCGGCTTTCAGTTCAGTACGAAGCGCCGTCAAATCAGCTTTGGTAGCCAGGACTGAGGTCATTTCTTTCTCCATCGCATCTATGACAGCAGTAGCGTGTTGCTCCGGGACGTTGGACGCAACCAACGCTTTGTATAAAGCCATTTCCACTTTCATGGAACCTCCAAAATTAAGGGAGGGCCCAGCCCATACGGGCGAGGCCCGTATGGGGGAAAACAGTGAACAGCAGCAGAGCTTCCATCGACAGCAGTCGATCGGTCGCGCTACCGGAAGCGTTGCGACCTGGGGAGTGGATCAATGCGCAATGGCGCATCGTAGCTTCCCGGATCCAAGCTACATTGGCATGGTGCTGACAACGTCAGCGGTACGCACCGACACAATGAATAACGCCGTAGGGGGCTGTCAAAACCCCAACTGCTACAAGCTTTTTCAGGTCGTTGATGTAGCTACAGGGCAGGGAGAAGGACTACAAATCGGGTTCCAGTGTCGGCGTAGGAACCTTGCCAATCGACGGATCAGACTTTGCCGAACGGCGCATGCGCAAACGTAGGGTGGCTGCGTAGTTCCTCGCGATGTGCAATGAAACGGAACGCGGAGAACACTTCGCCCGACGGGGAAGGATTCCCCACGAGGGAGGGGCAAGCTAACGGGGTTAGTGCAGCGACTTAAAGCCGATAAGAAGCGCGACGATGATGACGGTGCCCATGACGATTGCCAGCTGGGCGATCCGTAGTTCAAGCCTGTAGAACAGGGCTCTCATTTCAGTGCGAAGCAGCGCGATCTCAGCTTGCAGTTCGGTTTGGCCTCCCGAGGTATTGGCTTCGGGACCAGGGTTTGAACTCATTTTTTTCTCCAGCGCATCGATGACGGCGATAGCGTTTTCTTCAGAGACGTTGGCCGCGACCAACGCTTTGTACAAAGCCGTTTCCAGCTTCATCGGACCTCCAGGTTGAGGGAAGGGCAAGGCCCGTATGGGGAGACACAGTGAGCAGTAGTGCTTCCAGCGACAGAGGTCGATCGGTCGCACTACTGGAAGTGTTGCGACCTGGGGAGTGGATCACGCGCAATGGCGCATCGTAGCTTCCCGGATCCAAGCTGCATGGGCATGTGGCTGACAGGGTCAGCGGTACACCTCAACACAATGAATAACGCCGCAGGGGGCTGTCAAAACCCCAACTGCTACAAGCTTTTTCATGTCGTTGGCGTAGGTGCAGAGCGGGGAGGAACACTGCAAATCGGGCTCCACGATTAGCGTGGGAAACTTGCTGATGGGTTGGTCGGACTTCACCGGACAAGGCGTGCGCAAGTGTGCAGATGCTGCGTAGCCTCTCGCCCTAGGCAGGTCTTGTGTGATGTTCACGTGCAAGCGGAGAGGGCATCCATTGATGCCAAACACGTCGGCTCCACAACATGCAGCTGGGGGAGTCGTCTACTCACCGCGAAGTGAGTAGACGGTTCATGAGCCTCAGTCAGGCCGGGTTGGGAATGAGTGGGTACTCGATGGGCAGTAGCAAGAGGGTGTAGCTCCTGTCCGCCGTAGTGCAGATGCAGAGCTTTGTCCCGTCTTCAGCATCAATGCGGTAGGTCGAGCTCGCTGAGGGCTCCAAGGCCCTAGGTGACAACATGCATGACCTAGTGCGGGCAACTTACCCAGCTAACAACCGTCGGCGCTGCGCGCCGACAGTACAGCAGTGTGTTTTTACACACTCTGGACCCATAGCGGACAATCGCCTGTGTAAGCTCAGGCGCCAAGTCTTTATGGTTCCCCGGCATAGTTCATCACAGATTCCGTCCCGTTCCCCCTAGCAGGTCGCGTCTATTGGTCGTCCCCTTGGTTTTGATGGGACGTGGCCAGAACGAGCAACATTATGAGGAAGCAGAGCTGAATCCTATGAGGTACCAGGCCCAGTTCGGCAGAGCTCAACAATAGAAAAGGGCCTCGACACTTGGCTTGGCGATAATGGCTTTCTGATTTCAGTCCGGCTACGCTCATGCGTATCAGGGAGGAGGCGTGATGAGCCAGTACCTTTTGAGTTTTGCCAGGCAGAATCTTGAAGGACGCAGTGACGCTTACCTCGTGCTGCTCTGGTGCATGTACCAGGCGAACCAAGGCAAGGGCCGCTATTCCGACCACATCAAAACGCACATCACAGCGGCAGCTGACCAGTTGCTGGGTCGCAACTATCAGCGCATCGCCGCACGCTTCAAAAAGGTGCTCGACAGCAAGCCGGAACTGGATCGAATACCGCCGTCCGGACTCGGCACGTTGGACTACCTTCGCGTAAAAAACTTCCGAGGCTTCGGAGAATTTGGCCCTGACGACACGGGCACCTTCATTCGCTTCAGCAAGCTGAAGAACATCTTCTACGCACCCAATGGCGGCGGCAAATCATCGTTGTGCGAGGCGTTGGAAATCGGCACCACTGGCGATATCAAAGAAGCGGCCAGGCGCAAGACTAAGGTCAATCAGTACATCGCCCGGGGAGAGGTGAAGCCCAAGCTCATGCTGATGGGAACAGACAAGTTACCAGTCAAGCGAAGCATCAGCTGGTCGGGCTGTTTCATTGATCGGAACCGTCTTCAAGAATTTTCGTTGCTGGGCTCCAAGGATACTGGCAGTGCCGAGAGTGATGTCCTGGCCACCTTGTTTGGTTTGGAAGAACTCCAGGAGGTCATTTCTCGGTTCGTCCGGCCTGAAAGCTTCTCGCTCAAAGCCTTCATGCGTGCTGATCAAGCCGAGGCACTGGACACCCTGGAACGTGCCCGGGTAAGCCTGGGCCAGCTGCGACGTAATCACAGGGCAGACCTGCATTCATCGATTTCCGAGAGTTGTAGGCTGCTGGGGCTGAGGGCCGACCAAGACTTCGATGTGCGCCGAAAGGTCTTGCGGCTGCGCGACACGGTTGAAATGCATATTCGTGGCGCTGAGCGCCTGCGAGCCGCCAAGGCCCCGTTCGCTATACCGCTAAAGCAGGTCAGGCGTATCTGTGCCATCGCTCAGCGCTTGCTCCACCGCAGAGCCGATATCGAGAAGGTGTTTCTGCAGAGGGCCAGCGAGGTCAATTATCGCGCTGTATATGAGGCATTGGTGGCCATCGAACAGTTGCAGGTCGGGGAAACTTGTCCCGCATGCCTGACGCCCCTCGACCAAGTGGTGATGAACCCGTTCGAGAGGGCGCGAGAGCAGATCAAGGCGTTGGGTGCACTGGAGTCCCTCAAGCAATCCAAGCAGAGAAATGACGCCCGGATCGCGCTCTGGGCTTCACGAGTCGCGACCGGAATCGGCGCGGTGAAAGGCAATGAGCACGCCGATGTTCCCTGCCCACTGAACATGAACGAATTGGAGGTGGAGCTTGCAAAGTTCCATGCCGCTACGGATCGCTCGGAAGTGGCGCCGTCCGTTCTCGACTCGTTTCTGAAGCTCTGCGCGCGGATAGCAGATCAGATCGAGGACTACTTGCGCGCCTGTGAGCGCAAGCTTCGGGAGGTTGGCCAGGCAGACGCCCAGGCAGCCCGCCTCGAAGAACGGGTGACGCAGCTGAAAGAAATTGACGAATTGCTGAAGCTGCAGTTCGACAGAAAAAAACTGGCGATAAGCGAGTTCAAAGTCGCCAACGACCAGATGGCAGACCTGATAAAGCAAAAAGCAGCATTGCTCAACGATGCAGTCGACAATAGCCACTTCAACCAGCTGCTCAAGGATCTGGAAGCTGAGTACCGAACGCTGTACCGCGACCTGCTGGATTACAAGCTTGAGCTGGAGAAAGCGCGAATCACCGGGATCGAAGCCAAGGCTGCCGAGTACTACCGCGCGATCAACAACCACGACGATGACCATGAGCAGATCGCGTCGTTGACCTTCGACCGCCAGGCGGAAAGCTATCGGATCAAGATCACCAGCGTGGACGGATCATTCCTTGATGCGTTTGCGGTGCTCAGCGAAGGGCATCTGCGAACGCTGGGTTTGTCCATCCTCTTGGCGATGGCTGAGAAGAACAACTTCCCGCTCATCGTATTCGATGACGTCGTCAATGCGATCGACACCGATCACCGATCGAACATCATCGACCTGTTCTTCAGCGATGCTTACCTGCGCGGGATCCAAATGGTAGTCACCACCCATGACCGTCTTTTCTGGGAGCGTTTCTGTATTATTGCCCAGCGTCATGCTCAGCAGGTTCAGTACACCAGTAATGTTCTCAGTTATACGAACAAAGGCATTCTAGTCATTGATCACGTGGGCAGCTTCCAGGAGAAAATTCTTGCCGCGCTTTCGGTATTCGATGTGCGTCAAGCGCTGCTCTATTGTCGTATCTGGTTCGAATCCATGGTGCTTGAGTTCTGCATAGAAAATGAAGTCAAAGTAACCGCGCACTTTAATAAATCACAGCTCAAGAAGAGCATGTACCTGCAGGTCAGCCTGGAACACACCTTTTCGTTGGTGGAACCGTTCATTGACTATGACCTGTCATACTTCAATTTCATCAAGAATGACCTGGTCAACTGGGGTGGGCAGAACCAGGAGCACCATGCCTTCGGCGAGGGCAGCCTGAACTTCGTGCACTCAAAGACTAGCAGTGAGGTCGTTAAAATCTACGACGCCATCCGCTATTTGGAGTGCCAGCTATTTACAGCTAAGAAGAGAGAATCAGCCGTCAAATGTCTTGCCGACCTGAACGGTGATATCGCGTGGAGGCAGCGCAAGCTTGCCAGACTCGCCAAGGCGCCAGAAGAGGTGCAGAAGGAGCACCAGGCGGCGTTGAAAGCTCTGGAAAAGCGCGTGGTCGAACTCGACCAGGAGCTTCAGTTCATCGAACAGTGTCTCGCCAGCGTCGCTCAGCGCGAGCAAGCTAAAGAACTGCCATGACCTCTGTTCCGCTTGGAGCAGATCTGGCTGCTTTGGGCTCATATTCTGCGAGGACTCAACGGCGCTGGGTCGATTTCAGTCGATAATGGCAGGCAGCTATTGGCCGATTACTGCCCGTCGCCGTGATCGGCAGCATTGTGCAGTTCTCCGGCGATCATGGTTATGAAGCAAGATGGTCAAATCCGATACAATCGCTGGCCAGATGCAAGGCAAATAACTGGTCAGGTCGAATGCAAACAGGTGGTCATGTAGCCAGTAAGCATAGTCGGTTAAATCTCGCTGAGACGACTAAAGTTCAGGGTTAAGCAACCCGTCCCTAATTGGAAGGGAAGCATTGGCAACTTCAAGGCGCCGTCCAGTCAGCACGCCATGCTTAAATGCCAACATGGCCTGATCGATTCTTTCCTGGTGCTCAGGGAAAAATTCTATTACCCATTCACGAAGTCTTCCCACCAAAGTGTGGTCTTTTTCCATTTCGCCCTTCAAAAAAACCGCGTAGCCATATGACGTGGTCAACACCTCGTCGGGGGCAAAAAAACGCAACCACTTGAGCATGGACTCGACATCGCCGCCGAAATTTAAAAGGAGGTCAAGGCATCTGATGAGCTGAGCAGAGGCATTATGTAAGGTGTAATTGCTCAGCATCAGGCAAGCAGCGCAATGCTCACCGGCAATTTCTTCAAGGAGCTTGAAACCGTCTTCATCTAGCTCAGTAGCCTCTCCCAGCGTTGGTCTGCCCGAGCGCCCCTGCTTGTGCTCTACTGAGTTAAATCTGATTAACCCGCTACTTACTTCAACCGTAAAAACAAATACCGGGAGCGGAGAAAGTGACAGATAGTTGGCTGTGCTAGATTTGAGGCTCACGTTGCGTGAATATTTTTTTGTGCCTTTTACCTGAACTTTAAATATAATCCCGGTTGCGTGCCCGCTATCGCTAAATACTTCAACCTCGCCGTCAATACCGTAATCTTTATCCTTCTCTAACCTCCGGTAGACCCAACCTCTGGCAGTAATTTCATGCTCCACCATCGTTTCGGCTAAATTTCCAATGACATGAGAGGATGGACGCTTCGGTTTCGATCGCATTGTTACTCCTTGACTATAGTAATCGCTCCGAGTGTTCGCTGCTTGAGCAATACTGCTGGTGACGAACCCCGCGCCACACTGGTCGCAGTAAAAACCGTCCACCAGTTGTTGCAGTGGCGGCTCTTTCAATAGCTCTGGTTTGCACTCATCAACGGCCAACTGATCCACACGTTGATAGCCTGTTCTTTCTTCCCCATTAAAGCGCCGCTTGGGGCTAGCTGCGCCTATCAGCATTTCCTTCGGTCGAACATGTTGAGCTGATCCACAACGTGGGCAGGGTTCAAGGCTGTGCTGCATGGCATGACTCGATGTGAGAGGGCGGTGGCGTTGTGGGTCAATGATACTGGTAGGTTCAAGACGTCCGTTGGGCATCGTCATTCTATACGCCGATTAACTGTTCCGCAGTTGCGCAAGCAGCTCGCGCTTCACATGCCTCGCTATCGCGGCAAAGCCCTTTCCTGTACCACTGTTGCTGGTCGAATAGTCCTGGTGGGCGGAGACATCTTCCCAGCGATCCACCGATTCAATCTGCTGGTGAGTGCTGTCTGTATCGATTTCAAAGGCTACAAAGCGATCTGCCTGAGTGAGCAGCAGGCCAAACAAACGCGGCATTCCGGGGAAATCGACTTCGAGCTTGAGGACGATGGTTTCTGACCAGTTTACGCCTTGGGTCTCGCCATACTGAGCCAAGGCAGCAGGAACATCGGTACCCATCCAGGTTTTCGCCGTGCGCATGAGCCAATAGGCACTGACGGCGTTCTGTTCCTGTACGTTCAACTGCCTTTTTCTAAGGAGGCGTTCAATGTCCATCACGATCCTTCGTATTGCTTTCATTACAGGATGCCAATGCCTTTGCGTGTCTGCAAACGATCGACCACGGTCGTGCTGTCGGCTGTGTGTTTGCGGTTGATTTGGGGACGTGAAAGGGCAACTGCGGCGATCAGGTGCCAACTAGCCCCTAATGCGTGGAGGCACCATGAAGCGAGGCATGCCCGAGGTTCTAAGCGACGACGAGTTCGCTGAGATGATGCAGACGTTCGATTCGGCAGGTGTTTGGATGGATGAGCAGATCCAGTCGAGACGTGCCGCGTTGAGCCCAGATGCTGTAAAGCACGCGGCTGCAGATTCGGTACGGCAAGGGGCGGTGGAGAGTTGTCAAACCATCGGAGACCACCCTAGTGGTCGGGGGAAGCTGCGATGACATCAGACGTACGAGCAGAGGGAGATGAGAAGCCGACTGGCAAGCAAAAGAAAGCCCGCCGAGGCGGGCAACGACTAGCACGTCGGCACAGGTAAGGGACGTCATGGCCAACTCCTGCCCGAGCTTCACAGACCTCAGATACTGCCTTGGGACTCCATAACGTTGGACGCTACCTTCTCGACTGCGTAACGTTTGAAATACTCTTGAGCGGTTGTGAACCACTCCCCGTACCAATCTTCATAATTCTCAGCTATCGAATGCCTGTGACGATAGTCAAGGAAATCGTCAAACCAATGCATATTTGCATTATTGGTCGTTTCCAGGAAGCGTGCTGGATGAGTGTCTCCTGAGAGGATATCGGCAAAATCCTCGGGGCTGATCATCCGGCCATGGATGCGTCGTTTGTAGTCGTCATCAAGCTGCTTGAGCATGTCGTAAATCTCAGGGATGTTGAAATGACCATCCGCCCAAGCAGCAAAATTGAGATCGAATACGATGCAGTAGATTTTCCAGTGTTTGGCGTGCAGATGCGCGAGCATCACCAACTGCTGGGTATTGCTATTGACGAGCATGTGCACCGATTTGGGGTTCGCATCTTTCAGCTGCTTCAGCTCTGCCCAGTGATAGGTTGAGATGCTTTCGATCGGGAACATGCTGCCCTTGGCATGTATCAGCCATTCTGCGGAAACCCCCGTTGCCTCGCAGACTTTGGTGATCTCTGACTGGCTCATGTCGAGCGTCTCGGATTCCAGCTTGCCCAGTCGCTTTTCACTGTCGTAGTCGATCAAATCAATGAATTCGCTTGGGGACAGCGCCAGGCGAGCTCTGACGGTACCGACTCGTTTCCCGCAGTCATAGAGCCGCTCCTTGGCGGGCGCGGGCGCGGGCGCTGGCAGCGGGGGCGATTCAAGGGCTAGCTTTTTTCTCATCTCGGACAATTCGCGAGCGCACAGGGCATCAGTGAGCTCCGGGCTTTGGTTCGCGAGCTGAGCCAGACGATCCAGGGCGTACACGACTGTTGACCATCCGTGTTTTGCACACGCGTTGCGATAGATCTCTTCGTCAGTACTGCCGGGCACAGACAGACAGATGACGACCTGGTCTATCCGATCTCGAATCGCGCAGTCCTCTCGTATGAGCTTTTCAATGTCGTTCAACACCTTGGCTTGGAGCCCAGAGATCTGGCCAGAGCACAGCACAGCGATGTATCGACCATTGGACTGCTTGTAGGCATGCAGGTCGGCAGGCCCCTGGGTGACTCGTCCCAGGTGATTCAGTGTATCGGTCAAGTGCTCGTAATCGCTGGATACCGTCGGCAGCAGTTGTCTCACGAATTTTTCGAGCTCTGCACCGTGTAGCAGCCCGATCTTTGATTTCAGTAGCTCGATCAAATTATGTCCTAGCAAACGACAATGGTGAGTCTCAGCCGAGAAGGGTCGCTGTTGAACCTTCCGGCCTTGGTTTCCAGCGGGAAAGGGGTTGGAAATGACGTCCAACAGATTTCGCGCCAAGTAGCGATGATGTGGCAAAAATCTACCTCGTGGAAGAGGCATGCCATAGGTTGGCGTGGCACCTGATCTTGCTCAGGATGATCAGAAACAGCCCTGCGCTGCGACACCTCGTGAGAGCTAGGGAAGGGCGTTCGCAGGTGTTGACGAGGAGGGTGATCACGATCCATCTTGATCCCGAAGTGCTCTGCCGCATCGCTCAAACTCAGAGGACTAGCCATGATGTGATGAAGGTCATCTGGTCGCGGTCTGCGACCCTGGCGGATGCCCTCCTTGAGAATTTGACGATAGGGGGGGCTGGCGTTGGGGATGCGGACGAGGGTGCCGAACGCATCGAAGAGGACGAATTTGACGGACATCTGAGCGCCTTGATCAACGTGGGGCGACTGCCCGTGAGGTCAGAAATGATACCGTGTATCCGGGCCTAATGGGCTTAGCTGAGCCGCATCGTGAAAGGACAGCTCCGAGTTTCGTTTTACTGATCCCACCGTACCTGGAAGCCTCTCAAAAAATGGAAAAGTGCTTATTCTGCGATGTCGACCTGAACCCTGGTAGCGATGAACACATCTTTCTGTCCGCTCTGGGGGGACGTCTGATCACCCCCCGCGCCACCTGCACGAAATGCAATAATGCATTTGCAAGCCAAGAGACTGGCAAGATTGATGACGCACTGGCTGATGTCTTTGAGCATGTCCGAAATGCTCTCCAAATCTGGACAGGTCGGAAAAAGCCTCCGCCCACGATCGCGAATGCAGGTGTGTTGGATGAAGGGGCGTTTTTCGATCTAGCCCCTGGATTCATACCCTTCATCAGGCCACCTAAGGTTCCGAGCGACCTCCAGGTTGGTAGTGTCTTGAACCTGAGTGTCCCGAATGAAGCCGAGGCCAAGCGGGTGCTATCAATCCTGAACAAGCGCAAGCTGCAGGCGGATTTCTCGAACTCTATGCTGATTGAGCGGAAAGTGCCGGCAATCTCCTTGGGCATGAAGTTTGATGGCATAAAGGTGTGGAAATGCATCGCAAAGTCGGCTGTAGCAGGCTTTGTGTTGCTGTACGGCAATGAGCGGGCCCGCGCAGTCATAGATCGTGATGTGAGAGACGCTATCATCTGTGGCGAGCCCGCCATCAACGAGTTCTGCGGGTGGGATTTCGTCAACCCGTGGCCAACCATCTCGAAGATTGAGCCCCATCATAGGTGCATTGGCGCAGAGTTGTCGGGATTTGAGCACTCGCTGATTGTTACCGAAGTCGGTGACCTTACCGTAGCCTTCATTGAGATTTTCGGCGGATGGCGATTCTCGGTCGCACTCGGCCCTGCCACGGGCATTCCATTCCGAGGTGTAGCCATCAATCCTCGTTCAATGAGCCCTGCTCGTTTCGTGATCGAGGGAACAGCTCCATCTAGCTATGTTCCGAGGACACCGGAGTCGTTCAAGACGGAACACTCATACACGATGGCTGCAAACAAAACCGCAATGGATCGAGTGCTTGAACAGTGGAGCGTCGAGAGCCATGCAGAAAATCGCAGCCGACTCAATCAAGACTTGAACGCCAAACTCGGATCAGCGGAGACTGAGGAGGAGCAGGAAGCCATCATCGATGAGTTCATCAGAAAGGTGGCAACGCTTGAGCAAGGCGAAGCGTGGGAGACTGCGTTGAATCTGACATTCGGAGAAAACGAATAACTTATCGCGCGTAACGAGCCTTGGGAGTAAGTACACCAAGGCTCGCCGATTATAGCGTTCCAGGCTGCTCTATCTGTGCAGACCTAGCATGCTGAATCGCCCCGGGTTTCGTAGACACCTCTATGCCTTAGAATGAGGCCAATCAGGAGGTGCCATGAGC
>NZ_JXDG01000112.1 GCF_000820515.1 Pseudomonas batumici
CAGCGCCGCCAGCCACATCACCCTGGACAACACCGGGGTCCACGGGGCCAGCTCGGGCAATGCCGGCAGCGGCACCACCGACTCGAACACCTACGCCATCGACACCCAGCGCCCGACCGCCACCGTCGTGGTCGCGAACAACGCCCTGGGCATCGGCGGCACGTCCCTGGTGACCATCACCTTCAGCGAAGCGGTGACCGGTCTCACCCTGGCCGACCTGACCGCCGACAACGGCAGCCTGAGCGGCCTGAGCACCAGCGACAACATCACCTGGACCGCGACCCTGACGCCGGCGGCGGGGATTACCCAGGCCAACAATCACATCGTCCTGGACAACAGTACGGTGGCCGACACCGCCGGCAACAGCGGTTCCGGTACCACCGCCTCGAACGCCTATGACGTCGACAGCGTGCGCCCGACCGCGAGCATCGTGATGGCCAATCCGACCCTGGCGGCCGGACAGACCTCGTTGGTGACGTTCACCTTCAGCGAGGCGGTGACCGGCTTCAGCAACGCCGACCTGACGGTATCCAATGGCACCCTGAGCGCGGTGAGCAGCAGCGACGGCGGCGTCACCTGGACCGCGACCTTCACCCCGACCAGCAACGTTCACGCCACCAGCAACGTCATCGGCCTGAACAACACGACCTATACGGACCTTGCGGGCAATGCCGGCGCGGGCACCACCAGTTCGGCGAACTACACCGTCGACACCGTGCTCCCCACGGCGACCATCGTGATGGCGAATCCGGCGTTGAACATCGGCTCGAGCTCTCTGGTGACCATTACCTTCAGCGAGGCGGTGACCGGCTTCAGCAATGCCGACCTGACGGTCGCCAATGGCACCTTGAGCGCGGTGAGCAGCAGCGACGGCGGTATCACCTGGACGGCGACCTTCACCCCGACCAACAACATCAGCCACAGCGGCAACGTGATCAGCCTGAACAACGCGGCCTACACGGACCTGGACGGCAACGCCGGGGCGGGCACCACCAACTCCAACACCTACGCCATCGACACCCAGCGTCCGACCGCGACCATCTCCGTGGCGAACAACAACCTGGGCATCGGCCAGACCACCACGGTGACCATCGCCTTCAGCGAAGCGGTGACCGGCTTCAACCTGTCCGAGCTCAGCGTGCCCAACGGCACCCTGTCCAACCTGGCCAGCGCCGACGGCGGCAAGACCTGGACCGCGACCTTGACGCCGACGGCGAATATCACCGATGCCACCAACCTGATCGTGCTGGACACCAGCCTGGTCAGCGATACCGCCGGCAATGCCGGGAACAGCATCGCGATTTCCAACAACTACGCGGTCGATGGCGATCGGCCAACGGCGACCATCAGCGTCGCCAACCCGAACCTGACCGCCGGCCAGACCACCGTCGTGACCTTCACCTTCAGCGAGAAAGTCAGCAACTTCGACCTGTCGGAGCTGAGCGTGGCCAACGGCGTCCTGTCCAACCTGGTCACCCGCGATGGTGGCAAGACCTGGACCGCGACCCTGACGCCGACGGCGAACATCAACGACCCGAGCAACTTCATCACCCTGGACAACAGCCAGGTCACGGACCTCGCCGGCAACGCCGGCACCGGCTTCGCCAACTCCAACAACTACACGATCAACACGATCTCGTTGGGCGGCGATCCGCAGTTCCGGGTGGATGGATCGGCGGCGCAATCGGTCGGGCCGAACCAACCGTTGCTGCCGTCGATCAGCATCGTGCCGACCGGCAACCTGGGTGCGCCGTTGGGCTTCCCGCCGTTGTTCGAACAGCGCACCTCGGGCGATGGCCTGCCGCCAGTGGGCAATATCTTCATCAACCACAACGCGCTGGCGCCGAGCTATATCGCCCAGGTGTTCAGCACCGACGGTGCCGGCAATGGCAACGCCAGTGGCTTCCTCGGTTTTGGCGGCGGCGATGGCGGGGTGTTCGGCAACAGTACCGTGTCGACGGTCTTCCACCACGAATCGACCAGCAACGATATCTCCAACGGCCAGGTCTTCGACCGCAACGGCAAGGGTCTGGGTGATCCGGCCCAGGGCGGGCGCGGCGCTTTCGGTGCGCCAACCCTGGGGCAGCAATTGCAGAAGATCAAAGATAACGAGCAGAAACAGCTGCATGAACTAGCCTGGGCGTTGGAACAAGTCGGCATCAGCGAAATGTCGGCCTGAACAATTTTGGGGATCTGCGCCGACGGTTGTCGGCGCCTATAAAAAAGAATGCGGTAGTCAGGGGGCGGTGCAAGGGATGAGAAGAAGTCATAAGTTGTTCAGCGTCAGTATGCTGGCGCTGGTAGTCAGTGGTTGTGCCGTCACCAGCCAGCCGATCGATCGTAGCGTCAGCGAACAACGCGCCAAGAGTGATATGCAGACCATGTTCAAGGATCAGGAGCCGTTGAGCGGCCCGCTGACCCTGCACGAAGCCATGGCCCGCGCGGTGAAGTACAACCTCGAAGGCCGGCTCAAGGTCATGGAAGAGGCCCTGGCCAAACGCCAGCTCGACCTCGCCAGCTTCGACATGCTGCCGCGCATGGCGCTGGACGCCGGTTATGCCGGGCGTAACAACGTCAGTGCCTCCAGCAGCCAGAGCGTCAGGACCGGGACCCAGTCCCTGGAACCGTCGACCTCCCAGGACCGTGACCGTCGCGTCGCCGACCTGACCATGGTCTGGAACGTGCTCGACTTCGGTGTGAGCTACATCAACGCCAAGCAGCAGGGCGACCAACGGCTGATCGTCCAGGAACGGCGGCGCAAGGTGGTCAACACCATCGTCCAGGACGTGCGCTCGGCCTACTGGCGTGCGGTGGCCGCCGAACGCCTGCTCAAGCAGATCGACAGCCTGATGGCGAGGGTCGAGCAGGCCCAGGGCAACAGCGAGAAAATGAGCGAACAGCGTATCGGCGATCCGGTCCAGGCCCTGGGTTACCAGCGTGCGTTGATCGTCGCCACGCGCGAGTTGGAAGAACAGCGCAAGGCGCTGACCCTGGCCAAGACCGAACTGGCGACCCTGATCAACCTGCCCATGGGCACCGAGCTGACCCTGGCGACCCCGGACAACTACGAGATCCCGGAACTCAAGGTCGACATGGCCAAGCTGGAACAGGAAGCCCTGGCCAGCCGTCCGGAACTGCGTGAACAGGACTACCAGACCCGCATCAGCGCCAACGAAACCCGCAAGGCCATGCTGCGCCTGCTGCCAGGCCTGGAGTTCTCCGCCGGCGGCCATTACGACAGCAACTCCTTCCTGGTCAACGACAAGTGGGCCGACTACGGCGTCAAGGTCACCTGGAACCTGTTCAACGTGATCTCCGCCCCGGCGGCCATCGACGTCGCCAAGGCCGGCGAAGAAGTGGCCACGGCGCGCCGCCAGGCCATGTCCATCGCGGTACTGGCCCAGCTTTACGTGGCCAATGCCAACTACCGTGAAGCGCTGCGCCAGTTCAATACCAGCCAGCAACTGTCGAGCATCGACGGGCAGATCGTCGGGCAGCTGCGCAACCGCTACAAGGCGGCGGGGTTGGGCGAACTGGACCTGATCCAGGGCGAACTCAACACCTTGCAGGCCGACCTGCGCCGCGACCTGGCCTATGCCGACCTGCGCAACGCCTACGGGCAGATCTTTGCCAGCGCCGGGCTCGACCCGCTGCCGCCGGAGGTGTCCTCGACCAAGATCCAGGCGATTGCCGGGGCCTTGGCCGCGCGTGAATCCGAGTGGGCGGCGGGCAAGATCGATGAGCCTGTGAGCCATGCCCAGGGGCAATGACCGACTGGCCCCGGGAGCCAGCCTCCAGCTTGGTCCGCGCGAGGCCCGTGGCGGGTGCCGACTCGACGGCGCACGCGCGGACGGAGCCGGCTTTTGAGCCTGCCGGCGTTTTCCCGCCTGCCTGTCGCCGTGGACCTGCCACTGTTGCTGCAGGCCTTGACGCAGTTGGGTGAGAGCGCCTGGGTGGCGCATTTCAATAGCGATTACTACGCGGGCGAGTGGAGTGGGGTGGCGCTGATTTCCGCCAGCGATGCCCTCGGCGAACTGGCGCCGGGCAAGGGCGAAGCCGTTGCGCGCAAGCCCTGGCTGGAAGACCCGAAATGGTCCTATGGCTTGCAGGGCCTGCCCCTGGAAATCCGCTCGGCGCGCCTGCTGCGACTGGGGCCAGGCGGGCGGATCCATGAACACCGCGATTATGATCTCGGTGCCCCGGACGCCGATCGGCGCCTGCATATTCCCCTGCTCAGCCCGCCCGACGTGGAGTTCATGCTCGATGGGCAACGCATTCCCATGAAGGCCGGCGAATGCTGGTTTCTCGATCTGTCGCGGCCCCACAGCGTCGACAATTGGGGGGATCGGGCGCGGGTCCATCTGGTGCTCGACTGTCGTCCGAATGCCTGGCTGGAACAGCAGATCGCCGCGGGCTTGCCGAGTACCCCGGCCCCTGGCCTGGGGCGGGCCGCCGTGGCGCTCGAGCAGTTTCGCCAGTGGCTGGAGCGTGACCCGCAACTGTGTCGGGAACTCCAGGCGCAAACGGACAGCGAGGGCTTTATTACCCGCACCCTGGAGCGAGCCGCCGCCCACGGCCTGCATTTCGCCCGTTCGGACCTGTGCGCGGCCATGGCCCGGGGCCGTCGCAACTGGAATCAACCATGGACGGCCTGAAGGACTGGTTGCCGATTCGCGTCTGGCGCGAAGACGCGCATTGGCGTGTCGACTGGTGCTGGTTCGGTGAGCACCGGCTGGACCAGCCGTTCTTTGGCGATTCGGTGGACGACGCCCTGCAGCTGCCGTTCAACCAGGCCTTCCGGCGTGAAACGCCGCTGGCGGTGCTCAGCGAATGGCAGGTGCCGGCCGTGGCGCCGAGCGCATTCATCTACCACGCCTCGCGGTGCGGTTCGACGCTGATCGGCCAGATGTTGGCGCAGTTGGACAGCCATATCGTGATCAGCGAGCCGCCGCCCCTGGACCGGCTGTTGCGTGACCACCTCGATCCGCAGGAGCGGCGTGCGGCGTTGCACGGCCTGCTGGCGGCCTACGGCCAGCGGCGGCGTGGCGGCGAGGAGGCACTGGTGATCAAGCTGGATGCCTGGAATATCGGCGAGTTGCCGTTGTTGCGCGAATGCTTTCCCGAGACGCCCTGGCTGTTCCTGTACCGCGATCCGCTGGAAATTGCCGTGTCCCACGTGCGCCGGGCCGGCATGCACATGGTCCCGGGGATGCTCGGCAGCAGCTCGCTGGACACCCCGGGGCAGGACGATTCGCGGGAAGACTATATCGCCGCGCGCCTGGGGCGGATCCTCCAGCAGGGCTGGGAGCACTGTGTGGCCTTTGGCGGTTTGCCGGTCAACTACAGCGAGTTGCCGGGGGCGTTTGACGGACACCTGGGGGCGTTCTTCGGGCTCGATTCCGGGCAACGCGACCAGTTGTTTTCCGTGGTACGGCAGCATGCCAAGCAGCCGGACCAGGTGTTTGTGCCGGATGGTCAGGACAAGCACCGGGAAGCGTCCGAGCGGCTCAGGGAACGGGTGGCGCACTGGGCCGAGGGGCCTTATCAGGCACTGGAAACCTTGCGAGCGGAACGCAACCCTCCAGGTGCAGCCGGCCGACGCCCTCTTGTGCGCAATGGCCGTCAACGCTGACCCGGGCTTTCTTTGTGGGAGCCGGCTTGCCGGCGATGGCGGCCGGACAATCGACGCAAGACTTGCGGGCCTCATCGCTGGCAAGCCAGCTCCTACAGTGACCGCGTTCGCCGTAGCTGCGAGTTAAGGGGCAATACCGTATCTCCAAGGTGGCGTCAGGCCTGACCTTTCGCCGACAAATCCGCCATGCCTTTGAGCAACTCGATCGGCAGCGGAAACACGATGGTCGAACTCTTGTCCCCGGCAATCGACGACAAGGTCTGCATATAACGCAACTGCATGGCCCCCGGCTGGCGCCCGAGCATCTCGGCGGCCTGCATCAGTTTCTCCGAAGCCTGCAATTCACCTTCGGCATGGATCACCTTGGCCCGCCGCTCCCGTTCGGCCTCGGCCTGCTTGGCGATGGCGCGGATCATCGATTCGTTGAGGTCGACGTGCTTGATCTCGACGTTGGCCACCTTGATCCCCCAGGCATCGGTCTGGGCGTCCAGCACCTGCTGGATATCGGCGTTGAGCTTTTCCCGCTCGGCCAGCAGTTCATCCAGTTCGTGCTTGCCCAGCACCGCGCGCAACGTGGTCTGGGCCAGTTGGCTGGTGGCGGCGAGGAAATTTTCCACCTGGATAATCGCCTTCTGGGGATCGAGCACGCGGAAATACAGCACCGCATTGACCTTCACCGAGACGTTATCGCGGGTGATCACGTCCTGCGGCGGGACATCGTGGACCACGGTGCGCAGGTCGACCCGGACCATTTGCTGCACCAGCGGAATCAAGATGATCAGTCCAGGGCCCTTGACCTGCCAGAAGCGTCCGAGCTGGAACACCACGCCGCGCTCGTATTCGCGCAGGATGCGAAAGGTCGACGCCGCGAGCATCAGCAGCAGGAACGCGAGTAGCGCGCCTGAACCCAATTGCAGGACCATGATCAATCTCCTCACCCGGGCGGGTCGTCAACGGCTTTCACTTCCAGCAGCAGGCCCTTGCGCGCGATCACCTGGACTTGTTGGCCGGGATGCAGCGGGGTTGGGCTCTGGATCTGCCAGTTTTCGCCTTGCAAGCGCACCCAGCCGGCACAGGCATTGTCGGTTTTCAGGGCGGTCACCAGGGTCCGGCTGCCTTCCAGCCCGGCGTCGCCGCTGACCACCTGGCGCTGGCGGGCCTTGTAGACCGCGCCGATCAAGCCGACCAGCAAGAGCACCGCGATCAGCAGCAGAGTGAGTTTCAACGGGCGCGAGGTGTTGTCGCCGAATACCTGTGGGTCGAGCAGGATCAGCATGCCCATCACGACCGCGACGAGACCGCCGAAGCCGATTGCGCCGAAGCTTGGCATCAGGGCTTCGGCCACGATAAGGGCGATGCCCAGCAGGATCAGCCCGGCACCGGAGTCGTCGATGGGCAGCACAAGCAGGGTCACGACGGAGTCGGCCCCTTCGGCAAGCTGGGGCCCGACCGGCCAGACGATCAGCCACCCGAACAACAGCCAGGCCCACCAGTAGTAACGATGGCTCACTTGAGTTCTCCGCGAGTTTCGTCACCCCCATTAGTCAAAGTCTAGTCGAGCCGTGGTGCTGCGCCGGATAAACGCCGGCCCACGGCCTTCCACCGGGCTTTTAGACCTGACCCGACTATCGAGCGGCGGTGATAGCGAGAACGGTTACTGAGGTTAAGCCGACGCCTGGCGATGAACTGCCTAGACTCTTATCCAAGGAATGCAGCAAACCCATCGCCCTGGGGCATTCGGCAGGGCTCGGAGGTGCATCATGCGCATGGCAAAAACTGTACAACGCAGCCTGGAACAGGCGCGTTGCGAATTCGACATCGTCACTCACCCTCATTCGTCCAGCAGCCTGGAAACTGCCCGTTTGGCGGGTATTCCGGCCGAACGCATGGCCAAGTCGGTGGTGCTCGACGACCAACACGGTCATTACCTGATGGCGGTACTGCCCGCCAGCCAGCACCTGGACCTGAGCAAGGTCCGCGGTGCCAGTACCTGGCAGATCAGCCGGGAAAGCACCCTGGCCTATCTGTTCCAGGATTGCGAACGCGGGGCCGTGCCGGCGCTGGGTGAGTCCTATGGCCTGAAGATGGTGGTCGACCCGATGCTGACCCGTCAGCAGGACATCTACCTGGAAGCCGGCAATCACAACAACCTGGTGCATATGCAAATGGACCAGTTCCTGAAACTGGTGCCCCATGCCGAGGTGTGCGAGCTCTCTCAATGAGCCTCGTACGCTGTCGGCTTTCCACTCACGCGGTGCTGCACGGCGGGGACGCGCTTGTTCGCGAAACCGCCTGACCGGCATCGCCCTTTCCTTGAATCCCGGAGCCCCCCGATGGAATCACCTGAGCACAGCCTGCCGTCCCTGTTCAAACAACTGGGCCTGCCCGATGACCCCGTCAGCATCGACCGCTTCATCGCCACCCATTCGCCGCTCAAGCCGGAGCTGCATCTGGCGGATGCCTTTTTCTGGACCCAGTGCCAGGCGGACTTCCTGCGTGATGAGATCCTGGACGATGCCGACTGGGCGGAAGTGGTGGACCAGTTGGATGTGTTGTTGAGGAAGGGGCGAGGCGTTTGACGCGCAGGATGAAGTAATTGTTTCAAAACTTGACGACCCACCGGCTGATGCGAGATATTGATAGTTAGCAAACTAACAATGCGAATCTGCCGTGTCCAAGCCCCTCGAACAGCTGCACAAGCACATCAGTGCCGGCCTCGTTGTCGCCTCGCGCCATTGGCGCCGGGTGTGCCAGGCCACGCTGGTCAACTATGGGATCTCCGAAGCCTGTGCCATGCCGTTGTTGCTGGTTGGTCGCATGGGGCCGGGCGTACGCCAGGTGACCGTGGCCCAGGAGGCGGGGATGGAAAGCCCGTCGTTGGTGCGCCTGCTCGACCAGTTGTGCAATGCCGGCTATGTGCTGCGCAGCGAAGACCCCAGCGACCGCCGGGCCAAATGCCTGAGCCTGACCGAGGCCGGCGAGCGCCTGATGCAGGACATCGAAATCGAATTGATACGCCTGCGCTCTGAAGTGCTCGACGGTATCGAACCGGGCGACCTGGAGGCGGCGCTGCGGGTGATTCGCGCCTTCGAGGCGGCCGGGCAGAACCTGGGAGTGGCGAACCCGTGAACGGTTTCTGGACCGGCATGCCCCCCGCTCGCGACTGGTTCTACGGCGTGCGCACCTTCGCCGCCTCGATGATCGCGCTGTATATCGCCTTGCTGATGGAGTTGCCACGTCCGTACTGGGCCATGGCCACCGTCTACATCGTCTCCAGCCCCTTTGTCGGCCCCACCAGCTCCAAGGCCCTGTACCGTGCGGTCGGGACCTTTCTCGGCGCCTCGGCGGCGGTGTTTTTCGTCCCGCTGTTCGTGCAGACCCCGTTCCTGCTGGCGGTGGCGATCGCGCTCTGGACCGGCATCCTGCTGTTTCTCTCGTTGCACCTGCGCACCGCCAACAGCTACGCGCTGATGCTCGCCGGCTACACCATGCCGATGATCGCCCTGCCGGTGGTGGACAACCCCCTGGGAGTGTTCGATGTGGCGGTGTCGCGGACCGAGGAAATCTTCCTCGGCATCGTCGTGGCGGCGGTGGTCGGCAGCATGTTCTGGCCCCGGCGCCTGGCGCCGGTGTTCATCGATGCGGCCGGCAAATGGTTCGGCGACGCCTCCACCTACAGCCTGCGCTTTCTCTCGCGCAACGTGCAGACCGATGAAGTCAGCGCCCTGCGCGCGTCGATGGTCGCCACCTTCAACAGCCTGGAGCCGATGATCGGCCAGTTGTCCCACGAAGGCGCCAGGCCGCAGACCGTGCGCAACAGCAAGGAACTGCGCGGACGGATGATCCACCTGCTGCCGGTGGTCGATGCCCTCGACGACGCCCTGTACGCCCTGGAACGCCGCACGCCGGAACTGGTGGCGCGTTTCACGCCCTTGCTCGAAGCCGCCGGCGAGTGGCTGGCGGGCACTGTGCAGGACGCCTCGGTCGAGCGTTGGCAAGCCTTGCGCGGCCAGTTGGAAAGCCTGCAACCCAGCGCGGTCGAACTGGACGACCGGCGCCAGTTGCTGTTCTCCAATGCGCTCTACCGCCTCGGCGAGTGGATCGACCTGTGGCAGGACTGCCGCAGCCTGCAACACGCCATCCAGTGTGAAAGCCAGGACAACTGGCGCGCGGTCTACCGGCACTGGCGCCTGAGCCGGCTGACCCCCTTCCTCGACCGCGGGCTGATGCTCTATTCGGTGGCCTCGACCGTCGCTGCGATCATCCTCGCCTCGGTGCTGTGGATCCTGCTGGGCTGGACCGACGGTGCCAGCGCGGTGATCCTGGCGGCGGTGGCCTGCAGTTTCTTCGCGGCGATGGACGACCCGGCGCCGCAGATCTACCGGTTCTTTTTCTGGACCGCGCTATCGGTGATCTTCGCCAGCCTCTACCTGTTCGTGGTGCTGCCCAACCTGCACGACTTCCCGATGCTGGTGCTGGCCTTCGCCGTGCCCTTCATCTGCGTCGGCACCCTCACCGTGCAGCCGCGTTTCTACCTGGGCACCCTGCTGACCATCGTCAACACCTCGTCCTTCATCAGCATTTCGGGCGCCTACGACGCCGACTTCCTCAACTTCGCCAACTCCAACCTGGCCGGTCCCGTGGGGTTGCTGTTCGCCTTTGTCTGGACCCTGGTGGCGCGACCCTTCGGCGCCGAGTTCGCGGCCAAGCGCCTGACCCGCTTCAGTTGGCGCGACATCGTCGGACTGACCGAGCCCGCGACCCTGGCCGAGCACCGGCACATGGGCGTGCAGATGCTCGACCGCCTGATGCAGCACCTGCCGCGCCTGGCCATGACCGGCCAGGACACCGGCGCGGCGCTGCGTGAGCTGCGGGTGGCGCTCAACCTGCTCGACCTGCTGGCCTACACGCCGCGCGTGACGGGGGTGGCCAATGGGCTGCTCAAGCAGGTTGTGGAGGAGGTCGGCGAGTATTTCCGTGCCTGTCTCAAGGCTCGTGAACGTCTGCCGGCGCCCGCCGCGCTGCTGATGACCATGGACCGCACCCGCCGGGCCCTGGGTTCCCAGGGGCTGGACGACGGCGAAACCCGCCTGCACCTGCTGCACGCCTTGAGCGGACTGCGCCTGGCGTTGCTGCCGGGGGTCGAGTTCGTGGCGAGCGCCGAGCAACAGGAAACCCTTCCCCATGGGATCGATGGAGCGCCTTTATGATCGGTGACCTGGATATCAGCGGGGTGTTCCTGCCCACGCTGCTGGTGCTGATGGGCATTACGTACGCGCTGTACCTGGTGGTGCACGGGCTGTTGACGCGCCTCCACTTCTACCGCCTGGTCTGGCACCGGGCCTTGTTCAACGTCGGTCTCTACGCTTTGTTGCTGGGCGTTGTGGATTCGTTCAGTCGATACCTGATGACATGAAAAAACCTCTTTTGACCATTGGCCGTGTAGTCCTGACTTCGCTGGTGGTGATCTTCGCCTGCCTGGTGGTCTGGCGCATGGTGATGTACTACATGTTCGCGCCCTGGACCCGGGACGGGCATATCCGCGCCGATATCGTGCAGATCGCCCCGGACGTGTCCGGCCTGATCCAGCAGGTGCAGGTGCGCGACAACCAGCCGGTGAGCCGCGGCCAGGTGCTGTTCAGCATCGACCAGGACCGCTTCAAGCTGGCGCTGCGCCAGGCCAAGGCCGCCGTGGCTGACCGTCAGGAAACCCTGGCCCAGGCCCAGCGCGAGAACAAGCGCAACCGTGGCCTGGGCAACCTGGTGGCCGGCGAGCAGCTGGAAGAAAGCCAGTCGCGGGTCGCCCGCGCCGAACTGGCCCTGGCCGAGGCCCAGGTGGCGGTGGACGCCGCGCAGTTGAACCTCGACCGCTCGGTGATCCGCAGCCCGGTGGACGGCTACGTCAACGACCGCGCACCCCGTGAACAGGAGTTCGTCACGGCCGGGCGGCCGGTGCTGTCGGTGGTGGACAGCAGTTCCTTCCATATCGATGGCTATTTCGAGGAAACCAAGCTCGATGGCATCCAGGTCGGCCAGGCCGTGGACATCCGGGTGATCGGCGACAATGCGCGGTTGCGCGGGCATGTCGAAAGCATCGTCGCCGGTATCGAGGACCGTGACCGCACCAGTGGCTCGAACCTGCTGCCCAACGTCAACCCGGCGTTCAGCTGGGTGCGCCTGGCCCAGCGGATTCCGGTACGGATTGCCTTCGACGACGTGCCGGCGGACTTTCGCATGATCGCCGGGCGTACGGCCACGGTGTCGATCATCGATGACGCCAAGGTCGCGCCGAAGAAAGAGGCCGCGCAATGAAACCGTTGGCGCAAGTCGCGACCCTCGGCCTGGGCCTGATGTTGTCGGCGTGCTCGATCGTCGGCCCGGATTATCACCTGCCCGCCGATTCGGCGATGCAACGCAAGGACCTGCAAGGGAACATGGCCGGCGAAGGCGACAATGTGGTGTCGGCGCCGGTGCCGAGCGATTGGTGGCGCCTGTACCAGGACCCGCGCCTGGATGAGCTGGTGCGCCAGGCGTTGGCGTCCAACACCGATCTGCGGGTGGCGGCGGCGAGCCTGTCGCGGGCCCGGGCCCAGGTGGAAGAGGCCGAGGCGGCCGGCGGCTTCAGTGCCGGGGTGAAGGCCGGTGCCGAGCGTTTGCAGGAGTCCGGCCAGGCCTTCCTGCTGCCGGAAAAGGTTCCTGTGGCCAACGTCGGCGATATTGCGCTATCCGTGTCCTATCAGTTCGATCTGTGGGGGACTTTGCAACGGGGTATCGAGGGGGCGAAGGCCAATGCCGACGCGACCCAGGCGGCGGGCGACGTGGCCCGGATCACCCTGGTGGCGGATGTGGTGCGTTCCTATACCCAGATCTGCGCGGCCAACGAAGAGCGCGAGATCGCCGAGAAGTCCGTCGAGCTGCAAGCCCAGAGCACCGAGCTGACCAAGCGTCTGCGTGATGCCGGGCGCGGCGACGAAACCCAGGTCACCCGGTCCCAGACCCAGTTCAAATCCCTGCGCGCCGAACTGCCGCGCTACCAGGCCGCGCGCCAGGCCGGCTTGTTCCGCCTGTCGATGTTGCTGGCCAAACCCCTGGACCAGTTGCCGGCCGGTGTCGCCGATTGCGCGTCGCTGCCGCATATCGCCCAGTTGCTGCCGGTGGGCGACGGCGCCGAGCTGCTCAAGCGCCGTCCGGATATCCGCCAGGCCGAACGCCGGCTGGCGGCGGCGACGGCCGGTATAGGCGTCGCCACGGGCGAGCTGTACCCGAACATCAGCATCGGCGCCACGGTGGGCTCGGTCGGTATGCTGAAGGATCTTGGCCAGCCGTCGACCAATCGCTGGGGCTTCGGACCGGCGATCAGCTGGACGGTGCCGACCAACGGCGCGCGGGCGCGCATCCGCGAAGCCGAGGCCACCACCCAGGGTGCCCTGGCGCATTTCGACGGCGTGGTGCTCAATGCCGTCCGCGAAACCCAGACCAGCCTGGCCCAGTACACCGCGCAGCTCGACCGCCGCGATGCCCTGGCCGATGCCGAGCAGTCGGCCAGGCAGGCGGCGGACCAGACGCATCGCTTCTACACCGCCGGTCGCGCGTCATTCCTGGCGGACCTGCAGGCGACCCGCACCTACACCGATGTGCGGGCACAGCTGGCGGCGGCCAACACCCAGGTGGCGATGAGTCAGATCGAACTGTTCCTGGCCCTCGGCGGCGGTTGGGAAAGCGGACGAACGCCACCTGCCGAGCACGCGAAACCCTGAGTCCGTTGCTATGCTCCTAACTATCGGCTGGTCGCCGTTGGTTGGGAGTGTTGGGTGAATCCTAACCATCGTGGTCAGCATGGCTCGATGGGGATTCTCATAATGAAAAACCCTTATGCTCCTGGTTTCTGGTGTGCCGTGGTGGCACTGGTTCTGCTCTCGGCGACGTATTTTTATGGCGTCATGCTGGCGCAGCAGATCGATAAGGCGTTGATCTTTCTCGACAGCGCCACGGCGTTGATCGCGGTGATGTCCATCAGCATGGTGGCCTGGGCCAGCTACCAGGCGCAGCAGGTGAAGAAACGCCAGTTGTCCCAGAGCAAGACCCTGGTGTTGGTCTGGGACACCAAGGTCGCCCTGCGTCGTGTCGAAACCGTCTTCGACCGGTATTTCTGGGGCAGCTATTGGCAACCGGGCCGGACCTTCCAGGAGGTCATGGGCGAACTCACCGGGACCCCGCTGGAAAAAAGCCTTGAAGCGCTGAAAAGCCAATGCCTGAAACTCGACCGCGAAGTGGCCCATGACGAGCGCCACTGGCTGAGCAACGCCCGCGAATTGTCCGATGTCGCCACGGCCATGGCCCGCGAACGCTATCAGCTGGACGTCTGCGACCCGCGTAACGACTCGCCGAACGGGGTGGTGATCAACCGCGACTTCGAGGTGCTGGTGTACACCTGGACCGCACGGCTGAAAACCTTCGATCATCAGTTGGATGAGATGGAAGTCCAGTATTCCTGAGCAACCCCGTCTCGGCAAATGCTACCCTAGGCGCCTTCGGGCATTGTCGAGCCGGCTCCGATCAGGGGTCAGGAAGACCAGCATTTCTCCATGCAACGGATATCGATCGGATCAATTCATGAATAAATCAGCAGGATTGCTTTTAGGTTTTGTCGTGGTGGTCGGCGCGGTGAGCAGCGTCGGCGCGTGGTACACCGGCAATCAGTTGGAAGGGGTACTGAACACCTCGATCCAGGATGCCAACCAACAGTTGAAAATCGCCCTGGCCAGCACCGGCGGCAGCGCGAATGTCGAGCTGGTGTCGCTGGATCGCCACCTGTTCAGCAGCACCGCGCACTACCGCGTCAAGCTGCAGAACCTGCAGGCCGGTGAACAGAAGAAGGACATCGAGCTGCTGTTCGTCGACCATATCGAGCACGGGCCGTTGCCGTGGTCGCGTCTCAAGGCCCTGAAGCTGGCGCCGGTGATGGTCTACAGCAACTACGAGCTGGAAAAGAGCGACACCACCGCCCCGTGGTTCGACGCCGCCAAGGGCGCCGCGCCGCTCAAGGGCCAGATTGCCCTGGGCTACAACCGCTCGGTGGAGGGCAATATCGAACTGGTGCCGCTGGACTTCGCGCCGGACGCCACCACCCACCTGAAATTTTCCGGGCTGAGCCTGGCGCTGAGCGCCAGCGACCAGGCGGCCAAGATCAAGCTCAACGGCTATATGGACAACCTCAAGGTGTCCGCGGTGTCTCCAGAGCAGGGACCGGTACAGGTCGAACTGAACGGCCTGACCCTGGCCAGCGACCTGGCCAAGAGCGGTTTGGGTTTCTACCTGGGGCAGAACATCCTGGAGCTGAGCGAGACCAAGGTGACCTACGGGGTCAAGCCGGCGGTGGTCACGATCAAGGGTTTCGAGCAGAAGGACTCGACGGAAGCGGCGGGCAATGTGCTCTCCGGACGACTGGCCTATAACGTGGCCTCCATCGACTACAACGACAAGCCGGTGGGCAGCGCCCAGATGAGCTGGACGGCGAAGAACCTGGATTTTCCGGCGATGCAATCGCTGATCAAGCTGTACCAGGTCCAGTTGGAGGCGCTGCAAAAGGCCCAGGCGGCAGGGGTTCAAGACCCTGAGGCGGCGGTACCGGAACTGACCCCGGCCCAGCAGACCCAGGCCGAAGCCGACATCAAGCAATTGTTGGCCGGCAAGCCGCAGATCGCCCTGGAAAACTTCTCGTTCAAGACCGCCAACGGCGAGAGCCGCGCCAGCCTGCTGGTGGACCTGACCAACCCGTCCTCCACCGAGCTGCCGCCGGTGGAGTTGGGCAAGCAACTGGTCTCGCAGCTGGATGCCAAGGTGTTGCTGTCCAAGCCGATGATCTCCGACCTGGCCGGCCTGCAGGCGCAGATCCAGGGCCAGAGCGACCCCAAGGCCGTCGCCCAGCAAGCCTCGACGGCCAGTGAAATGGCCGGCACCATGGCGTTGTCCACGGAGATGGCGACCGTGCAAGGCAACGACATCGTCTCCGCGCTGCACTACGCGGGCGGCCAGGTGGACTTCAACGGGCAGAAGATGCCGGTGGAAGACTTCATCACCCTGCTGCTGACCAAGTTCGGCGGCCAGGGTGGCGAACAGCCTTGAGCCTGGTGTCCAACTTGGGGGTGACGCTGTCCAGCCGATACCCATAGGGCACCCTCGGCGCAACTCAAGGGCATCGAGTTGCGCCGTCGGCTCGACGAGGCCGATGAAAGCCTGGTCCGGGCCGATGGCCCACTGCTGACCCTCTTCGATCCCTACAGACGCTTTGCCTGCCACTGTGGCAGGACTGACGCAGAGGCGCTCCAGGTCTTTTTGGCAACGATGTCCGAATAACGCTTGGCGCTGATTTTTTCGTCTAACCTTCGTGATAGGCAGTGGGGGGGCTGCATGGCCACTGTCGTTAAGCTCCATGCTGAGTTTCTGGATCAGGCAGGAGCATTGGACTCCGGCTATCACTGGGGAAATGGACGATATGCCGCGTAACGCTCTTTTCTGCCTGGGGGGCAGATTGCACCCGTTGCTGGGGGTGGCGCTGTGTAGCCAGCTGCTGTGGCCTCTCAATGCCTTGGCCGACACGGCCTACGACCAACTGATCCGGCAAGCCCGTGACGGCAGTTACACGCCGGCGCTGGTGCACTTGCGGCAACTGCCCGCCGCACAACAATCCACCGGTCAGATCAGCGATCACCTGCTGATCGCCAGTTGGGCCGGGTTGGATGCCGAAGTGGTCAGCGTCTATGAAACCCAGGGCGCCCAGCGGACCCTGCCGACCCAGGCCCTGAGCGCCGTCGCCCATGCCTATCGCAACCTGAAACGCTGGAATGATGCCGAGCGCCTTTATCGCCTGGCCCTGCAGCGCGACCCGCAGAATGCCGACCTGCAACTGGGCCTGGCGGTTACCGAGGCCGATGGCGGTGATCCCCAGGATGCAGTGCGCCGGGCGCGCGAGCAGGTCGCCAGGCAGCCCAATGATCCGGCCCGGCGCATGGCCCTGGGGTACGCGCTGACCCGTTCGGGTGCCAACAATGAAGCCTTGTTCGAGTACGACCAGGCCTTTGTCCGCGCCTCGGACAAACCCGAGGTCATTCGTGAATACCTGTTCGCCCTGGAGCGCGTGCGCATGCCGGAACCGGCCTTGCGCCTGGCCCAGCGGTATCCCGGGCTGATCGATGCGGCGGCGACCCGACGCCTTGAAGGCGAACTGGCTGCCGAGCGCGTGCGCCTGGCCGAATTGCCGACCCGCAGTGAGACAGAACGGTTTGTCATCGCCGATCGGGCATTGGCCGACTATGACCATTTGCTCGCCAGCGCGGCCGCGGACCCGCAAGCCCATGACGATGGGGTGCGCTGGCGGATTGACCGCTTGGGCGCGCTCAAGGCCAGGGCACGCAACGCCCAGGTAGTGGCCGAGTACCAGGCTTTGCTCGACGAAGGCGTGACGATCCCGGTCTACGCCCTGCGCTGGGTGGCGGCGGCCTATCTTGGGGTCCGCCAGCCGGAGCAGGCCGTGGTGCTGTATCGCCAGGTCCTCGCGTCGCCGGAGGCGGATCCCGCAAACCGGGTGGAGGACACCTCGGCGCTGGCCTATGCATTGGTTGAAACCGACCAGCCGGATGCAGCGCGTACGGTGGCGGACGATCTGGCCAAAGAGGTGCCGCCGCGCCATTTCCTCAAGGGTGGACCGGATGGCGTGGCCAACGACGAGTGGGTGGATGCCCGGCAGCTGGCGGCCCAGATGGGGCTCCATGACGGAGCCCTGCCAACCAGCGAGAAAAACCTGGAGGAACTGGCCGTGCGGGCGCCAGGGGCGGTCGGCATGCGTGCGGCGGAGGCCGACATGTACCTGGCGCGTGACTGGCCGCGTCGTGCCGAGGCGCTGAACAAGGAAACCGAAAGTGCGGTACCGCGCGACCTGTCGCTGGAAATCTCCCAAGGCAATACCGCACTGGCGTTGCAGGAGTGGCGTCAGCTCGACGTGCTCACCGACGACGTCTCCCAGCGCTTTCCAGAGAGTCCGCGGGTCCAGCGCCTGGAGCGTCTGCGTGACGTTCATGATATGGCCGAACTGCGGGTGGAGGCCTATACCGGCAAGAGCTTCGGCGGCGGCAACGGCACCGATCCCGGGGTGGTCACCGGCACCCGTGACTACGGTATTGAAAGCGTGCTCTACAGCCCGCCGATCAACGAAAACTGGCGACTGTTCGCCGGGGCCGGCTACGCCTTCGCCCGCTTCTCCGAAGGCGACGCCCGGCGTCGCTGGCAACGCCTCGGGGCGGAGTATCGAGCCCGCGACATGACCCTCGAAGCCGAGGTCTCCAACCAGTCCTTCGGCTACGGCGACAGGCTCGGGGCGCGCCTGGCGGCTGCCTTCGATATCGACGATCACTGGCAATACGGCGCCAGTCTCGAACGTCTGGCGGCGGCCACGCCCTTGCGTGCCTTGAAGCACGACATCACGGCCGACTCGGCGAGCGGTTTCCTGCGCTGGCGCGCCAACGAAAGCCGCGAATGGAAGCTGGCCGTGACGCCCTCGCATTTCAGCGATGGCAACAATCGCACCGAGGTGCTGTTGACAGGGCGCGAGGGCATCTACAGCACGGCTCATGTGCACGTGGATCTGGGTCTGGAGGTCAGTGCCAGTCACAACAGCGAGAACCAGGACGTGCCGTACTTCAACCCCAAGTCCGATTTCAGCGTGTTGCCGACGGTGAATGTCGACCACGTTCTTTATCGCCGTTACGAAACCCAGTGGAGCCAGCAGTTCCAGGTGGGGGCCGGGAGCTACAGCCAGCGCGACTTCTCGACCGGGGCGATCGCACTGTTGGGCTATGGCCAGAAGGTGAGCTGGAACGATGTGCTTGAGGTCGGGGCGAACCTGAGCTGGATCAGCCGCCCCTATGACGGCAACCGCGAACGCGACGTGCGGTTGCTCGTCGACTTGACCTACCGTTTCTAGGAGGGGTTGATGATGCCCACGTTGATGCGTTGCATCCTGCTACTGGGAGCCTTGCTGGTCAGCGCCTGCGCCCAGAAGCCGATGCTGTTCGTCGAACCCGCGCAGCGGCCGGTGCCGATCAATCAAGCCCCCTGGCCGAAGAACCAGGTGCTGGCCCTCACCTACCATGACATCGCGGACAGCGATCCCGATCAGGCCGTGGTGGGCGTGCGGACCGAACGGCTGATCCAGCAGCTTGCGTGGTTGCGGGAGAACAACTATCGGCCGGTGAGCGTGGATCAGATCCTCGCGGCCCGCAAGGGCGGCCCGGAGTTGCCGCCCAAGGCGGTGCTGTTGACCTTCGATGACGGTTATTCGAGCTTCTATACCCGGGTGATGCCGGTGCTCAGGAGTTATCAATGGCCTGCCGTGCTGGCGCCGGTGGGGGTGTGGATCGATACCCCGGCGGACAAACCGGTGGATTTCGCCGGTCAGTTGCGTCCGCGCTCCGAGTTCCTGACCTGGGCGCAGATCAAGGAAGTCGCGGCTTCCGGGCTGGTGGAAATTGCCGCTCACACCAACGCCGGCCACCATGGCATGGTTGCCAACCCCCAGGGCAGCCTGCAACCGGCCGCGACGACCCGTGGTTATGACATGGCAACCGGTCGTTATGAAAGCGAGGCCGACTTCCGGAACCGTCTGCAGGAGGACGTTACGGCCATCTCGACGAAGATCCGTGCGGCCACCGGTTACTCGCCGCGTGTCTGGATCTGGCCCTATGGTGCCGCCGACGGCACCGCGTTGAGCGTGATCGCCGACCAGGGCTACACGATGGCGCTGACCCTGGAAGACGGCCTCGTCCGTCCCGATCAACTGATGAACAGCCCGCGTTTTCTCGTGGCCGCGGACCCCGATGGCGCCAGCTTCGCCAGCAATATCGTGGCGGTGCAGACCGTGACGCCGCTGCGCGTGATGCATATCGACCTGGATGATGTCTACGACCCGGACCCGGCCCGGCAGGAGATCAATCTGGGCAAGATGATCCAGCGCGTCGTGGACATGGGCGCCAATAGCGTTTTCCTGCAAGCGTTCGCCGATCCCGAAGGCGACGGCCTGGCGCGCTCGCTGTACTTCCCCAACCGTCATCTGCCGGTGCGCGCCGACCTGTTCGACCGTGCCGCCTGGCAACTGCGCACCCGCGCCCACGTCAAGGTCTTCGCCTGGATGCCGGTGCTCGCTTTTGCCCTGGATGAAAAACTCCCCCGCGTGACGCGCTGGGACCCGGCTAGCGGGCAGACCTCGATTGACCCGAAACAGTACAAGCGCCTGTCGCCGTTCGACCCGAACGTACGGCGGATCATTGGCGAAATCTACGAAGACGTCGCCCGCCTGTCCTCGGTCGACGGCATTCTCTACCATGACGATGCGCTGCTGTCGGATTTCGAGGATGCCGGCCCTCAAGCGCTGCGCACCTATGCGGCCAACGGCCTGCCAGGCTCGATGAGCGCCTTGCGCGCCGACCCGGCGACCCTTCAGCGCTGGAGCCGTTTCAAGAGCCGCTACCTGGTCGACTTCACCGACGAGCTGACGGCCAAGGTCCGCGCGATTCGCGGGCCCCAGATCCAGACCGCGCGTAATCTGTTCGCCGAACCGGTGATCGATCCGCAAAGCGAAGCCTGGTTTGCCCAGAACCTCGATGACTTCCTGGCCAGCTACGACTGGACCGCGACCATGGCCATGCCGTTGATGGAGGGGCAGAGCGAGAAACACTCGGGTGACTGGCTGGAGGCATTGGTCGGTAAGGTCAAGCAACGCCCGGGTGCCCTCGACCGCACCGTGTTCGAACTGCAGGCCCGGGACTGGCGCCACAAGCCCGCGACGGACCTTGACGGCGAACAGCTGGCGGAGTGGATGGGCCAGCTCAAGCGCCAGGGCGCCACCAGTTTCGGCTACTACCCGGACAACTTTCTGGACGGCCGCCCGGCTGTCGATGTCGTGCGCCCCGCGCTTTCCAACTACTGGAATCCTTAGATCATGATGGATCGAATCCTGGCACTGATCGTCCTGGCGCTCGTCCTGGGGGTTCCCCTGGGCGTGGTTTTCCTGGTCACCGGACAATTCCTGATGGACTTCGTGTTCTTCTACCCGTTGTTCATGTCGGGGTTGTGGATTGCCGGCGGCTTGTACTTCTGGCTGCACTGGGAGCGCCATTGGCCCTGGGAGGCCGATACCTTGCCACCGCCGCTGCCGGGTGAACCGCTGATCTCGATCCTGATCCCTTGCTTCAACGAAGAGGATAACGTCGCCGAGACCATCGAGGCCGCATTGGCCCAGCGTTACCCGAACATCGAAGTGATCGCCATCAATGACGGTTCCAAGGACAACACCGGCCAACTGCTGGATGAACTGGCGTTGCTGGACCCGCGCTTGCGGGTCATCCACTTGGCGCAGAACCAGGGCAAGGCGGTGGCCTTGCGGATGGGCACCGTGGCGGCGCGCAGCGAGTATTTGCTGTGCATCGACGGCGACGCCTTGCTGGCGCCGAACACGGCGGCCTACATGGTGGCGCCGTTGCTGCAGAACTCGCGCCTGGGGGCCGTCACCGGCAACCCGCGGATCCGTACCCGCTCGACCCTGGTCGGGCGGGTCCAGGTCGGCGAATTTTCCTCGATCATCGGCTTGATCAAGCGCACACAGCGGGTCTTGGGGCGGATCTTCACCATCTCCGGGGTGATCTGCGCCTTCCGCCGCACCGCGCTGGACCGGGTGGGCTACTGGAGCCCGAACATGATCACCGAAGACATCGATGTCAGTTGGAAGCTGCAACTGGACCACTGGAGCATTTTCTACGAGCCGCGGGCCCTGTGCTGGATCCTCATGCCGGAAACCGTGCGCGGGCTGTGGAAACAGCGGTTGCGCTGGGCCCAGGGTGGGGCAGAAGTGTTGTTCAAGAACATCCGGGGTATCTGGCAGTGGCGCCATCGTTACCTGTGGCCGCTGTTGTTCGAATACTGCCTGTCGACGGGCTGGTCGTTCATCCTGCTGTTGTCGATCGTTTTCTATTGCCTGGGGCATTTTATCGAGATACCGGCCGCGATTGCCGTGCATCGCATTGTGCCACCGGCCTTTACCGGGCTGCTGCTGGCGACGGTCTGCCTGGGACAGTTTGCGGTCAGCGTGTTGATCGACCGCCGCTACGAAAGAGATCTCTGGAAAATCATGTTCTGGGTGGTCTGGTATCCGCTGGTGTTCTGGTTCATCAGCTTTTTCACCACCCTGGTCAGCTTTCCCCGGGTGTTGTTCGGTCAGACCAACAAGCGAGCCCGCTGGGTCAGCCCGGATCGGGGGATCAAGCCTGTCGATGATGACAAGCAGAAGGTGCGCTCATGAAAATCATCAGAACCCGCCAGCGGCCTTTCCTGGTGGTAGTCGACACGATCCTGACCCTGCTGGCCTGGACCGGCCTGTTGTATCTGCTGATCCAGGGGTTGTGGCCGTTGTTCGACGGGCATACGGGGCCGCGAATCGATGTCTCGTTCTTCGATGCCCTCAATACCCTGGAGGTTTATCTGTGGATCGGCCTGTTGAATGCGGTGGTGTTGGTCAGCTGGGCGCGGTATCAACAGCGCAAGAGCCGTAGTTTCTCCCAACGCCGTTTGCCGGCGCCGGTGGTCGGGGATGAGGGGTTGAGTCGCAGCTTCAAGCTCAGTGAGGACAAGTTCGCCCGGATGCGCCAGTCCGCAAGGATGGTCGTGCACAACGATGAGCAGGGCGGGGTGCGTGAAGTGTTTACACACCTGTATCGTGTTGAGCCGCAGGAGCAACCGCGGCCGCTGGCGCCGCCGGCTCATCCTCACGTCATCCGGCTGTCGTCGGAGGATGAAGGCGACCGCGCCTGAGATTGTTCCAGGCTTGACCCGAATGCCATGGGCACCGCGCAGTGAACTCGAACGCGGTCCTTAACTATCTAATGCACGGGCACGATAGGCTGCGCTCTACGCTTTTCCCTTTTTCCATGGAACAAGGGAAACCGTATGAACACCCGCGTAGAGGATCCTCGCAGGGAGGCCGCCGAGTCGGCCAATGAGGATGCAACGGCGGTTTTACCCGCCCCTGACGCCGCGCTGAAGCGCTTGGCCGAGAAACTCTCGGAGCGTCTCGCAACCTCGGAACGCCCCAGTCTGCTGCTCAACCGGCTCCAGGCGGCGCTGGTGCGTGGGCTCGATAGCCAGCACCGGCTCAAGAGGCTCTTCGAGCGGGCGCCGCAGATCGGCGCCGTGCTCAAACACTTATTGACCGAGACCTTCGGCCACGATCCGCACCGGCTCCTGTTCACCCCGCCATTGCGCAGCGGCGACGGGCAAACGGCGCGGACCCTGGCGCAGGTGGCCATGTCGCTGTTGCGTAATCCGTTTCTGTCCCTGGAGCCGGGCCATGGGGTTCGATTGAGCCTTGCCGACGAACCGGACAGCGTCCTGCGGCTGGACCCGGAGCAGGTCCTGGGGAGTCTGAAGGCCCTGGGGCTGTCTTCCAGGATCGACAACGCCCTGCGCAGCTATTGGCATCAGCCGGCCGACGATAGCAATGTCTCGCGGCGGGACCGGCTGATCGAACTGCACAAGCTGCTGTTTCACGACAAGGCCTTGCTGGCCTATGGCGTCGACGAGTTGTCCATTGCCGGGTTCAACATGCTGATGGGCTTGCTGGATGCACCGACCCCCGAAGCGCGGACGCTGGCCGGTGGTCGGTGGGCCCGTCTTGCGGTGTCGGAGCTGGTCTGGCCGGGAAAGGCGCAGGCGACGGTGGCGTTGAGCGGAGCCTTGCACTTGCAGGATGCCAGCAGGGCCGAGCGTGGCAGGCAGGTGGTTTTCGTACCCGGTATGTCGGCGGAGTTCTTCGAGTTTGCCAGCCCCGCCGAGCTGCAACGCGGGCTTGCGCAACTGTTCAACGCACCGGGCAACTATCGGCTCTGGCAGTTGCTGGCGTTGTCAGAGCGTCATCAGCTGTTTCCCCAACCGGATGGCCCGGCCCTGGCCTACCACTTCCAGGCCTGCGCGGCGCTCGCCGGCGATGCCCTGGCCCATAGCGCCCTGAGTCGGCTGGATACGCAATTGGCTAATGAATGGGCCGCCGCGCTGTTGCTCAACACGGTGTGCATGCTGCCCGGGGGATTGACCGATGCCGGGCGTCTGACGCCGCTGCAGGCGGTCGAGGCCATGCAGGAGTCGCGCACGGCATTGACACGCTTGCCGCCCCTCGGGACGACGCTTGCGCATCTGCTTCGGCGCGACGAACTGCGCAGAATGTTCGAGATCACTTTCGGCAGCCTGGTGGCGGATCTTCCCGTGCGCCTGCGCCAGGGCAAGGTCCGGCAGCAGGAACGCGGCCTTCTCAAGCTGCTCGATGAGCAAGACCCGGGACGCGACACCCCGGCCTATAGCGAGCTGCTGGCGCGCCATAAGCTTTGGCGACAGCAGGCGGCTGATGTCCAGGGTCTGCTCCAGAACCGGGAAGGGCATTTCCAGTCGGCATTCTGGAGCACCCGGGACCAGGAGGGCCACGATCTTCCCGGCCAGTTGTTCAAAAGGCGCAGCCAGGGGCTTTTGCACGAGGCGCAGATGCAGCATCAGCTCGGGTTGATCGATCAGAAGGAGTTGGAGCGTGTGCTCGATGTGCTGCCGCCACCCCTGGTGGAGGTGCGGGTTGCCAATGACACACGGATCGCCGCCATCAGCCTGGGGCCAGCGAACTCGCCCTGGTCGCTGACGGGGGCCTGCGTCATCAGTACCCGGCAAGCGTTGGCCGATCCGCGCGCGGGCACGTCGGCGCTGCTGTTTGTGCCGGGCCGGCTGGGCGGGCTGCAACGCTTCATGAGCCTCGACAGTCTCTCGCAACGGCTGGAGATCACCTTGCGCAGTCCGGAGTGCGACACCCTCTGGCCACTGATCCCCCGGGACCAGCGTGGCGAGGCGCGCAGTTGGGTGCGGAGTCGGCCTGTCGGCGAACCGATACCCATCCACTATCAGTCCATTGAAACGGACGCCCTGCGGCAGGGACTCCAGCAACAGGTCCAGGACCACCTTCGGGTTTGTCGGCTGATCGAGGGTGGCTTGCGGCCCTTCTCGGAAATCGGCGACGCCCGCAGCTCCCTGCAAATGCTGGCCCATGAGTTGGAGGAGAACCTCGGCGTCCCGGGTCACGATGCCCGGGAGCGCGCGCTGGACAAGGTGGCCGTCCTGCAACTCGGTGCCGTGCAGGCGCAGGGGCTTCCCGGCTGGTTGTCCGCGGCATCACGCGCGGACCGCCAGCAGTACGCACGACTGCTGGCCCGTTACCAGAAACATGTGCAGGCCCTGGAGCTCAAGCTGGAGCGTCAGTTGCCGGATCTGGATGACTTTGCCCGTGGGAAAATCATCGAGCGGCTCAAGCAGGACGGCTTTTATCCGGGGCTGGATATCGACAAGCCGCTGTTCGATCTGCCCGACAGCGTCGAGCGGGTGTGGGTCGGGCATCCTGAACGCACGGTGGCTGAGGCGGGTCCGAAGACGGTGGTCAGTGAGGCGCGCACTACCTACAGCCTCTTGCGCCTGGCCCTGGAAAACCTCGACCCGCAAGCGCCCTGGAGCAAACGTCGGTTGCAGCACGGACGGGTACTGGATCGTGCCTGGCAGCAGCGACTGACGCCGGGTTATCTGATGAGCACGATTTCGGCACTCGATCTTGGCGGCCACTACGACACCCTGATCCAGCGGGCTTTTTACGGTGTCGATGATCCCAGGCTCGAACCGCTACGGGCGTTCGATCAGGCGCTGCTGTACCGGCTGGTCAGGCAACGCGCCCGAATGGAGTTGTTCAGTGCCCGGCAACAGGGATTGAGCGACTGGGCCGCCGAGGTGTTCGAGAGGGCCCTGAGTGCGGAGTGCGCCACGGACCTGCGCAACGAGCGCCTTGAACTCGAATTGCACTTTGTCACCTTCGCCGGCCGGGCGTTTGCCCGGGCCCGGCATGTGGGCAATGCCGTGGCCATCCACGACAAGGTTTGCGCAAGAACGCTCATCTATTTGCCGGGCGCTGCGCATGAGCAGGTGCTGACCGAGCACACTGACCTGGCGGCGGCGCAACGGGCACTGGTCGATATCGGGCGAGCGCCGCAGCGGGTGGTGGACGTTGTGCAAAGGCTGGCGGTCGGCTGGGAGGCGGAAGTCATCGAGGGTTATCCTGCCGAGCGAGACCCGGAGGCGGTGCGCTCAAGGCTCCTGAGTCCTGCGCGCGATGATGGGCTTCCAAACGACCTGATGCCTTTGGGGGCCGATCCGATTGCCACGGTCAATTCCACGTTCAAGGTGGCCAAGAGCTGGTGGACGAGCGAGCCGGAGCAACCGGTGCCGGATCCTGCGGCGCTGGAAAAGGAGGTCAGGCGCGAGATCGCGGAAAATCCCGAACACTGGTTGCGGCTCAGGAAAACCCAACGCTGCGACCTGTCGCTGGTGCTGGCGCATGCCTTTGTCCTGCGGGCGCAGCAACGGGCCCGGACGCTATCGAACTCGGCTCGGCAATTGGCGCAGCTACGCGAGATACGTGAACGCGAACAGCGCTCGGCCTACTGGCTCAGGGTGTTGTCGGTGGTGCCGGTCGTCAGTATTGCGGTCAATGTGCATGAGACGGCCGTGGCTTTGCGCCGGCTTCACCGCAGCGGTGATCCGCACGATGCCTTCGAACTCTTCAAGGCGGCGCATATGACGCTGGTCGATGCCGTGCTGACGTTCTACCCGATGGGCAAGGTGGGCGGTGCGGTCTCCCGGCCGCTACGGGTCGGTCATGGGGGCTGGTCGCGCGCGGCCTTGCGGACCCTCGATCGGCGGCAGAGCCTGTCTCACAAAGGCGCGATGGCCCTGAAAACGAAGGTTGCCGCAAAGCCCAGACCCCTGCTACCCGGGTACGAAGCGACGATTACCCCGGACGATGCGGTGGCCCTGCAGGGTCCGACCAATGCCGGCAGCTATGTGAAAAACGGTGTGCAGTTCATCACCGATGGCAGCAACCGCTACGAGGTCTACCGGCCGAAGGGCGAGAATGCCTTGCGCTTGAAGAAAACCGCTGCCCAGGACAATGAGCTGGTTCTGTATATCCACGAGCCGGGCGAATACCTGTTGCGTGCCGATGCGCCTGAGCCCCAGCCGGGTCCCAGTCGCGCGATGTGGCAACCCTGGACGCGGCCTGCGTTGCCCGAGGCGGTGGGGGCGCCCGTGTTGCAACTGGAGTGGATGACGCGCCGGCCGGCCCTGTTGTCCACGGACTGGAAGGCGTGGGGATTGGCACTGGAGAACGAACAGGTCCTGGAGTTGTCGGCGAGCCGAGGGATGTATGTGAGGCGGGGGGCTGAACACGTTCGGCTGCTGAAGCTCGATGATCGTTATTTCGAACTGCTTCCCGAGGGTTCCCGGATCCATCCCGATATCGTTTTTCTGAAGCGTTCCGTTCCGTTGTCCACCTATGCCGAGGCGGACTTCAAGCTTTGGTGGAGGCACCTGGACGAGCAGCCGATACCGGCCACTTTTGATCAACGCCGCCAGGCCTGGACAGTGCGTGCCCCCTTGTTCAACGAGCCTCTGGAGCGGACCCTGGCGCAACCCCTGGAGGGCATGACGCCGGCCAGCCTGCAGAGGACGATCAGCCGGCTGATCGAGCGAACCGATGTGGAACATACGTCGGTTACGGCAACCCGGATGGTAGCGCTCAAGCGCACGCAGGAAGCCTGGAGTTCACGGGGCGTGCACCTTGATGTGCTGTTGCGCGAACTCGATGCCCAGTCCCTTGGGCGGACTCACTTTCCCATCGGTCGTGCGACCGGTACAACGAGCTTTTACCGGTTGGACTTTGATCCGCCCCAGGCCGTGGACCCTCGGCTTTTCGACACCAGGGGGGCGGCGCGCATTGCCGAGTTGGCCTCGAACAGCGAGAACGCCGTTATCGGCGTCTTGCGTCGTCATGGCTTTGTCGTGACCGAGATCCCGAAATCCCAATCCTTCAACACGGTCAACCTGTTCTGTACCCACCCTGGCTCGGACCATCTCTACTACATCATGCTCAAATGGACCGACAAGCTCTCGGTGCCCATGACCCGCTACCAAGGGGGCCCACGGCAGTTGACGGATGGCTGGTTCAACCGGCATTTCGACCTGAGGCCCCTGGGTCAGCGCGCGCTGCTCAAACCGGTCAAGGAGGCCCTGAACCAGGGGCGTTTGGTGAAGATCATCGCGGGGTTGCAGCGGTCGGGGGATACCGGGCTGGTGACGGTGTTTTTTGCCAGGGCGCAATAGGGGGGCAGTGTGCGGCAGCCATAGCGGTTACCCGAGGTGGGTTTGCTGGAGCGATTGTGTTTACTGGTGTTGACGGGAGGGCTCTCGCCTTTATAATCGTCCGTAACACGGCCCCTCTCGGTTGATGCGCTTCGGTGCTGAGACTGCTTAGGGGTTTTTTATTGCCTGGATTTTTCCGTTTACCAGCCATGCCTCTGCCAATCGTGGTTGACCCCTATGCCCTCCAGATTGAGATCGAGGTGGGACAAATTCGGGAAATCATTCTCCAGCAGCGCTTTTAGTCGTCTCCCCCAGCTTGATGAAGGGTTAATGACTTTCATCAGATGTTGGGTGATGCACAAGAGCATGAACGGACGAGCACGTCGGTGTGGGTCGTCATGGAACGCGGATAACGAAGGAACCTGCTCTGCAGGTGGCAGCTTCGGTTGATCAACGATGTTCCGGTTCCACAGGCGACTGTGATGGGCGCATACGTTTCGCAGATAGTTTAGGCTGCGCAGCCAACTGGCGAAGATCCTGCCGTTGCTGATGCCGTATGCCTGAGATATAGCGTCTTGATCAGCCTCGGTCATGCCTGCATAAAGGGTCGATAACGTACCAAAGTCCCAAACCTCGCAGGCTACCCAGACAGCCAGCGGAAGGCCGTATTTTTCCTTGTTGTGACGGATAAAATCTTCGTTCGAGCGGTTGATCAAAGCGGCGTGTTTACCTACCCAGACATGATGCTTGGTTAACCCGGTTTTACCATCCAGCCGGGTGGAGAAGCTCTCATGGAACAGCTCCGGCTTTAGATAGGCAAACTTTTCGTGCTTGCCCAGCCCATGGGATATGTCGACTCGTAAGGCGATTTCGATGCGTTCCAGCGCGTCCAGGGTCAGTAGGCGAAGTTTCTTATCGAAGACATAAAGGTCGACTGCATTTTGGAAAGTGGTACCGGGTTTGAAATTCTCCAGGGGAAACCGGGTAGGTTTGGTCTTGGATGGCTTCTGATTTTTATGCTGGACCAGTGGGCAGCAGATCTCCGTGCGCTCGCGAAAGGCGAACCAGTAACCGCTGAGGCGGTAATAACCGATGCGTTCCAAGTACTCCAAAGCTTTGGGTTGATCAGTCACGACCACTCCCCGAGTCATCAGCAATTCAAGCTGCTCTTGATAGCTCTGCCAAGGTTTGGGATAGCCCTGCGTCATCTGTAAATCATCCTGGTAGTCCTTTTGGCAGCCTTACGTTTTTTAATCGATGGCTCAACACTTGGGAGCGTCAATTGTGTTTCGCAGGATGTCGGAGATGTAACCGCCAGGGACGCCTGGTGAGAATGGTCGCGGGCTTGTAGCGTGTGCTGGTTACGGATCGGGTAGTGGTGTTTTTCGTCAGGGCGCTATAGGTCGTTCAGCGGGCAGCGGTCATCGACGTCGCCCAAGTTGACTTGCGTACTTTGGGTACTGGCCCCTATAGTTCAGTCTGTCACTACACAAGTCAGTGACCGGATTTGGCGATCCGAAACAAGTTAGGTGCAGTCCTGTTTTCTCCTTTCGTAAGTGCTATTGGCATGAGAGGTTTATCGCGGCTGTTCGGGGAGACCTTCGAGTCTGCCGGGTTTACTCACTTGCCGGATCGTCAATTCAGGAGTTACGCAATATGACGCAATACATTTCGCTGCAAACCAACTTCCCCGACCGCCCCGTCCTGCTGATCGACAGCCGCGCTCCTATGGCACAGTTGTTGGAGTGCGCGCAGCAGCGCATCAAGGCGGGTACCGATCTGCTGGAAAGCATCACGTCCGTGAGCATCACCGGCCTTGAAGATAACGACCTGTACCGATTCACCAGTGCCGCGTATCTGCTGCTCCGGGAGGGGGCGGATTTGCTGGAGGTGGTGAGGCGGCGGATTGACGAATAGCCGGCGTTCACCGCTCGTCACAGATTTGAAAGCAAGCTCTGGCGTTTTTTCAGTTTGATAAGCACCAGAACGTCTTGACCCTTCATCGTAGCCTCTGTTAGCGACTGTCCTTTGTCCTAGGACAAAGGACAGTCGCTAACACTGAGGACAGATAAATGCAAAATCCCGATTCTGAAAACCAAAAAAGCCCCAGGTCATCGACCTGAGGCTTTTCGTTGTTGCGTATGGTGCACCAGGCGGGATTCGAACCCACGACCCCTGCCTTCGGAGGGCAGTACTCTATCCAGCTGAGCTACTGGTGCTTATGCGGGCGACATCATACCCATGTCGGCTCGGGGCGTCCATTCAGGTTTTGTCGGGAAATTCTCTTCTTCGGTTTTCAGCGCTCATGGCCCCGGCCCGCCTCGGTTCGAGCAGCCCGTCTGGCAACCATTGACGCCCTCCAGATCCGGGATCACCCTCAGGCAACGCCGGTTTTGCGTGCCGATCCGGCGCCCGCTCCGGTTTCACCCCTGAACCCGGCACGTACTCGTACTGACAAAGGAAGTTAAAGTATGGCTACCGTTAACGATCAAATCACCGATACCGTGACCCAGAGCAACGTCAAGGTGCTGGGCGAAGCCCCTGCCGAGGTGCTGGGCAACCTCTATCAAACCGCGGCCCACTCCACCGGCATCCGGCTCGAAAACGCCGCTGAGGAACAGCAACAGCTGAGCACCGACAGCCAGGCCGCCACCAATCAGGGCGTGATGCAAATCTACAGCCTGGATACCACCGAGAAGATCGCCCAGGCCGGTGTCGCGGATAATCCACCAGCCCGCTGACAGTACTGAAGCCATTCAAATCTTGAACCCATGGCCGGCCACCCCGCCTTCGCGATTTCGAAAGGCATCGCGAAGGCCCCGGGGTACGTTGATCAGAAAAACTCCGCAAAAGCGTCTTTTTCGTTCTTTTTTTCGAACAGACTATTGTCCTTTACCCTAGGCGGCCCTAGGATTCGTTTGAGATTTCAAACGCTCTTGTCTGGGTGCTGAACCGCACATCCATCTCATGTGCGCTATTTATGTGCTTCGGCCCGGTGAATGAATTTCCTGACGGCAGCCCCCAAGGCGCCTTTCTACAATCAATAATTCGCTGCGCGCAAGCGCGGTGCTGTTAAGGAAAGCCTACATGCAGCTCAAAGACACCCAGTTGTTCCGCCAGCAAGCCTTCATCGATGGGGCTTGGGTCGATGCGGACAATGGTCAGACGATCAAGGTCAACAACCCGGCCACCGGCGAAATCCTCGGGACCGTGCCGAAAATGGGCACTGCCGAAACCCGCCGTGCCATCGAAGCCGCCGACAAGGCCCTGCCGGCCTGGCGTGCACTGACCGCCAAAGAGCGTGCGAACAAACTGCGTCGCTGGTTCGAACTGATCATCGAGAACCAGGACGACCTGGCCCGCCTGATGACCCTCGAACAAGGCAAGCCATTGGCCGAAGCCAAGGGCGAAATCGTCTACGCCGCCTCCTTCATCGAATGGTTCGCCGAAGAAGCCAAGCGTATCTACGGCGATGTGATTCCGGGCCACCAGCCGGACAAGCGCCTGATCGTGATCAAGCAGCCGATCGGCGTCACCGCCGCCATCACCCCGTGGAACTTCCCGGCCGCGATGATCACCCGTAAAGCCGGCCCGGCCCTGGCCGCCGGTTGCACCATGGTGCTCAAGCCCGCTTCGCAAACCCCGTTCTCGGCCTTCGCCCTGGCCGAACTGGCCCAGCGTGCCGGTATCCCGAAAGGCGTGTTCAGCGTGGTCACCGGCAGCGCCGGCGACATCGGCAGCGAACTGACCAGCAACCCGACCGTGCGCAAGCTGTCCTTCACCGGCTCGACCGAGATCGGTCGCCAGCTGATGGCCGAATGCGCCAAGGACATCAAGAAGGTTTCCCTGGAACTGGGCGGCAACGCGCCCTTCATCGTGTTCGACGACGCGGACCTGGACAAGGCCGTCGAAGGCGCGATCGTCTCCAAGTACCGCAACAACGGCCAGACCTGCGTCTGCGCCAACCGCCTGTACATCCAGGATGGGGTCTACGACGCCTTCGCCGAGAAACTGAAGGCGGCTGTGGCCAAGCTCAAGATCGGCAACGGTCTGGAAGAGGGCACCACCACCGGTCCGCTGATCGACGAGAAAGCCGTGGCCAAGGTCCAGGAACACATCGCCGATGCCCTGGGCAAGGGCGCGACCCTGCTGGCCGGCGGCAAGTCCATCGAAGGCAACTTCTTCGAGCCGACCATCCTGGTCAACGTCTCCAAGGACGCCGCCGTGGCCAAGGAAGAAACCTTCGGTCCATTGGCCCCGCTGTTCCGCTTCAAAGACGAAGCCGAAGTGATCGCGATGTCCAACGACACCGAGTTCGGCCTGGCCTCGTACTTCTACGCCCGTGACCTGGGCCGTGTGTTCCGTGTGGCCGAGGCCCTGGAATACGGCATGGTCGGTGTCAACACCGGGCTGATCTCCAACGAAGTCGCGCCGTTCGGCGGCATCAAGGCTTCGGGCCTGGGCCGTGAAGGCTCCAAGTACGGCATCGAAGACTACCTGGAAATCAAATATCTCTGCCTGGGCGTGTAATCCAGTCAGGTGGTTCAGCGAGAGGGGCACGAGAGCGCTGCCCCTGTCGCGTTTCAAACGATACTTCAGTGTGGCCGGAACGCTGTGCCAGTCGATCATCGTATGCTGGTGCAGTGCCTCCCTGCCGCGTCATCCTTGAATCACGCCGCCCGATGAGCGGTGAATGAGGACACCATGAGCAAGACCAACGCATCCCTGATGAAACGCCGCGAAGCCGCTGTACCCCGCGGTGTCGGCCAGATCCACCCGATTTTCGCCGAGTCGGCGAAGAACGCCACTGTGACCGACGTCGAAGGCCGCGAGTTCATCGACTTCGCCGGCGGTATCGCCGTGCTGAACACCGGCCACGTGCACCCGAAAATCATCGCCGCCGTGACCGAACAGCTGAACAAGCTGACCCACACCTGCTTCCAGGTCCTGGCCTACGAACCCTACGTAGAGCTGTGCGAGAAAGTGAACGCCAAGGTGCCGGGTGATTTCGCCAAGAAAACCCTGCTGGTCACCACCGGTTCGGAAGCTGTGGAAAACGCCGTGAAAATCGCCCGTGCCGCTACTGGCCGTGCCGGCGTGATCGCCTTCACCGGCGCCTACCACGGTCGCACCATGATGACCCTGGGCCTGACCGGTAAAGTCGTGCCTTACTCGGCCGGCATGGGCCTGATGCCTGGCGGCATCTTCCGCGCGCTGTACCCGAACGAACTGCACGGCGTGAGCATCGACGACTCCATCGCCAGCATCGAGCGCATCTTCAAGAACGATGCCGAGCCACGTGATATCGCCGCGATCATCATCGAGCCGGTCCAGGGCGAAGGCGGTTTCTACGTCGCGCCAAAAGAATTCATGAAGCGCCTGCGTGCCCTGTGCGACCAGCACGGCATCCTGCTGATCGCCGACGAAGTGCAGACCGGCGCCGGTCGTACCGGTACCTTCTTCGCCATGGAACAGATGGGCGTTGCCGCCGACCTGACCACCTTCGCCAAATCCATCGCCGGCGGCTTCCCGCTGGCCGGTGTCTGCGGCAAGGCCGAATACATGGACGCCATCGCCCCAGGCGGCCTGGGCGGCACCTACGCCGGTAGCCCGATTGCTTGCGCCGCGGCCCTGGCCGTGATGGAAGTGTTCGAGGAAGAGCACCTGCTGGATCGCTGCAAAGCGGTCGGCGAGCGCCTGGTGACCGGCCTGAAGCGGATTCAGGCCAAGCACCCGGCAGTGATCGGTGAAGTGCGTGCCCTGGGCGCGATGATCGCCGTGGAACTGTTCGAAGGCGGCGACAGCCACAAGCCGAACGCGGCCGCCGTGGCCCAGGTCGTGGCCAAGGCCCGTGACAAGGGGCTGATCCTGCTGTCCTGCGGCACCTACGGCAACGTGTTGCGCGTACTGGTCCCGCTGACCTCGCCGGACGAGCAACTGGACAAGGGCCTGGCAATCATCGAAGAGTGCTTCGCCGAGCTCGCCTGAGTTGTGACGTGATCAACAAAAGGACCCGCTTCGGCGGGTTTTTTTGTTTTCTGGCGTCGCAATAGTGGCTTTTGGCTGTATCTGCCCGCGCGCATTGACTAAGGTATCAGGACTGCCCTCGGAGAGTGCTTGATGACTGCTGTGGATTTACCTGCTGCACCCCGTGTATTGATTGCCGAGGCGGACCCTTGGCCACGGGATTTGCTGAAGCAGGTGCTGTTGAGCGTGCGTTGCGATGCACAACTGGAAATCTGTGCCGATGGCCACGAGGCGCTGGAGCTGCTTAACGAGCAAGCGTTCGACCTGGTGATCGCGGACTGGGAGCTGCCGGGTGTCGACGGCCTGAGCCTGCTGCGCGGCTTGCGCCAGAAGAAACGCAATCCGCCGCTGCCGTTCATTCTGGTGGGTGCGCGCAACGACGTGGCCAGCGTGCGGGAAATCCTGCCGCTGCACCCGACTGCCTACCTGACCAAGCCCCTGAGCATGGAAAGCCTGACCCAGCGCCTCCAGGATCTGCTGCTGGATGCCGGGCAGGCGGTCTCGTGCGAAGTTCCGGCGCTGGGGCCGGGCATGAGCCTGGAGAAGTTTCTCGAACACCGCCGCGGGGAGTCGGACGGTGCGCCGTTGATGGCGGACGTGCAGATGGCGGTCAATCGCAGCCTCAATCCCGGCGACCTCGACCTGAAGGCGCTGGAGCAGGATGTTCGCACCGACCCGCAAATCACTGCGGTGTTGATCGCCGCCGCCAACAGTGCGGCGCAGCATCACGGCAGTGGGGTTCAGACCCTGGCCCAGGCGTTGCAACGGCTCGGTGTGGCGCAGAGCATGAACCTGATCCTCGGCCTGACCCTCAAGCGCAGCGCCCGGCTCAGCGACGCGGCCCTGGGCGACTACGCCGAGCGCTACTGGGACCTGTCGCTGCACACGGCCGAATACGGCTACTCCCTGGCACGCTTGCTGGATCTGGACCCGGAGCGTTGTTACTGCGCCGGGCTGTTGCATCGTCTGGGCGACCTGGCCTTGCTGCGTTGTCTGCAAGAGTGGCTGAGCGCGGGAGGTGAGCTGGATGACGAACTGATCGGCGAATCGCTCCATGCCCTGGGCGCGAGCTTCGGTTCGGCGCTGCGCACGCGCTGGCGCCTGCCGCTGGAGCTGCGGGAGCTGATTGCGGCGGTCTACCAGCTTGGTGGCGGGGTTTACTCACGCGAGGCCCTGGTGATGAACCTGGCGGCGCAATTGGCGCGGCTGACACCCCATGAGGGCGTTGAGGACATCGCCAAGGGGCGCACGGCCCGCTTGCTGAAGGTCGGGTTGCCGGAGCTGGTGCGTTTGCGCAAGAACTGACGCTCGCGCCGCCGTGCTACGCCAGCACGATCTGGTTCTTGCCCTGGCGCTTGGCCTGGTACATGGCGCTGTCCGCCCGGGCGAACAGCGGGTCGAGGGTTTCATCCTCCGGCGTCACCCCGGCCAGGCCCTGGCTGACGGTGACGCCAAAGCCCTTGCCATCATGGCTGAAGCTCAGGCGCTGGATTTCCCGTTGCAAACGTTCGGCGATCTGCCGGGCCATTTCCGGTGTGCAACCGGGCAGCAGGGCGGCGAATTCTTCACCGCCGATGCGCCCGAACAAATCCCCGACCCGCAACGCTCCGCGCCCGGTTTCAGCGATCCGTTGCAACACCAGGTCGCCTTCGGGGTGACCGTAGGTGTCATTGATCAGCTTGAAGTCATCGATGTCCAGCAGCAGGAACGCCAGGGGCGAGTCTTCCAGCCGTGCCTCTTCGAAGGCCCGCTGGGCGCTGTCGAAGAAGTGCCGGCGGTTGCTGCTGCCGGTCAGCACATCGGTGCTGGCCAGGCGCTGCAACTCATCCTCCAGCGCTTTCTTCTCGGTGATGTCCTCGGCCATGCCGACCACGATCAGCCGCTGTCCCGGTTCGGCGTGGCGACTGATGAAGCACTTGTCGCTGAGCCAGCGCAGCTGCCCGTCGGCACTGATGATGCGGTACTCGCGGTCTTCCACCGCCCCCGTTTCCAGCACCTGGGCCAGGCTGCGTTCGGCATAGTCGAGGTCGTCGGGGTAGATGCTGTTGCGCCATTCGTTGTAGTCGGCCAGCAGCAGGCCGGCCGAGCGGCCGAAGATCCGCTCGTAGGCGGGGCTGACGTAGAGCATCTGCCGGGTGTTCCAGTCGAGGGCCCAGAGCACCGCATTGACGCTGACCAGCAGGGAACTGAAGAGCTGTTCGCGTTCGCTCAGGCGCGCGACTTCACCTTGTGCGTGCATCAAGGCCAACAGGGTTTCAGCGGCTTCAGGCCACTGGTGAAGGGAAGGCGGTTTCGGGTTCTTGTTGACCATCGGCACTGATCTCACAGGGCGTGCCGTACGTTATGGAGCAACGGCCACGCTACAGCCCGCCGGGACGGCGACGTGCAGTTTGAGATAGGGGCGGGGCCGCTAAGTTCCCGATCGGCACGCCCTGGAAGGGGCGCGCCGATCAACGGCATCAAGCGACGGTAGGACGCAGCGAGTAGGTTTTCAGCTGGTTGGCGAAGTCGCGCAACGACTGGATGCCGCTGGCTTCGGCCTCGTGGACCCAATCCTTGATCGCGGCGAGCATGTCGTGGCCATTTGAGCTGGTCTTGACCCAGATCTGTTGCAGGGCCAGGCGTTTCTCGTAAATTACCTTGAGTGCCTGGCTGTGGGCCAACATGGTTTCGATGCGGTCCTGGTGTTTCTCGCTGAGCAGGCTGGTTTCCCGCGACAGCAGGCGCTTGGCGCGATGGAACTGATGGCGGACCGAATGATCGACCTTGGCCAGCTCCTGTTTCACCAGCGGCGCGATCACCAGCTTGCGGTACTGGGCCATGATCTGGAAACGGTTGTTGAGGATCGCCATGGCCGTGTCCATGTCCAGGTGGCCCTTGCCTTCGACCCGGTGGGCGATGGGCGCCACGCGTTGCACCTTGGCCAGGCGCAGGAAGCTGAAGACCTGGATCCAGGCCCAACCCAGGTCGAACTCCCACTTCTTGACCGACAGCTTGGCCGAATTGGGGTAGGTATGGTGGTTGTTGTGCAGCTCTTCGCCGCCGATCAGGATGCCCCAGGGCAGCAGGTTGGTGGCGGCGTCACGGCATTCGAAGTTGCGATAGCCGACCGCGTGGCCCAGGCCGTTGATCACGCCGGCGGCCCAGAACGGAATCCACATCATCTGGACGGCCCAGACGGTGATGCCGATGGCGCCGAACAGCAGCAGATCGATCACCGCCATGAGGGCGACGCCGAGCAGTTTGTAACGCGAGTAGAGGTTGCGTTCGAGCCAGTCGTCCGGGCAGTTCTTGCCGTAGATGCGCAGGGTCTCGGGGTTGCCGGCCTCGGCCCGGTACAACTCGGCGCCGGTGCGCAGGACGGTGGACAGGCCGAGGATCACCGGGCTGTGGGGGTCGTCGACGGTTTCACATTTTGCGTGATGTTTACGGTGGATAGCCGTCCACTCGCGCGTATTCTGTGCCGTGGTCAGCCACAGCCAGAAGCGGAAAAAATGTTTCAGGCCGCCGTTGAGCTCCAGGGAGCGATGGGCCGAATAGCGGTGCAGATAGACCGTGACGCCGACAATGGTCACGTGGGTCATCAACAGGGTGACCGCCACCACTTGCCAGGCTGACAGGTCAAGAAAACCGTTGTACCACATAGGCTGTATGGCCCTCGATAAAGTAAAGAACAGCGAGTGCATTATCACCGAGCCCACAGAGAAAACCAGTCGCTGTTTCAGATAAGAGTGGCGGGATGTTTCTTACTCTATAATTCCGGCCAGTTTGTAGGGCAATTTGGCGTTTCTAGAGGGAATTAGTACCGTTTATGTCGATTTCAAATCGTAATGCTCTGAAGGTGGGCCTGTTGTACCTGCTGTTGTCGATCCTCTGGATCCAGGTCAGCCAGCAGCTGTTGAGCAGCTTTTTCGATGACCCCGAGCAGTTGGAGCACTGGCAGATCGTTCGCGGCTACCTGTGGGTGAGCGTCAGTGCCGTGCTGATCTTCCTGATCCATGCGCGTTACCAGGGTTTCATCCATGCCGCCCAGGCGTTGAAGCCCAGGTCCGAGGATCGCGAGCGTTTGCGCCAGGCCGCCGCGGTGTTCGATTGCACCCGCGAGGGGGTGCTGGTCACGGACAAGGAGGGCTTGATCGTCCACGTCAACCGCGCCTTTGTCGCCATTACCGGTTATCAGGAAGCCGAGGTGCTGGGGGAGCGGCCGAACCTGTTCAAGTCCGGTCGGCATTCGGCGGAGTTCTACCAGAAGGTCTATCAGGCGCTGGAGGCCACGGGCGAGTGGAGCGGCGAGATCTGGAACCGGCGCAAGAGCGGCGAAATCTACCCGCAATGGCAGACGATCCGGGCGATCCGCGACGACCATGGGCAACTCAGCCAGTATGTCGCGGTGTTTTCCGATATCAGCGCGATCAAGGACTCGCAGCACGAGTTGGCGCAGCTGGCGAACTACGACCCCCTGACCGGCCTGCCCAATCGCCTGCTGTTCACCGACCGCGCCACCCAGGCGTTGGCCTCGGCGCAGGTGCACAAGCGCGGTTGCGCCTTGCTGCTGATCGACCTGGATCACTTCAAGATCATCAACGACAGCCTCGGTCACAACATTGGCGACCAATTGCTCAAGGCGGTAGGCGAGCGCCTGCAACACCTCTTCGGCAGCGGTATCAGCCTGGCCCGCCTGGGCGGTGACGAGTTCGCCGTGCTGGCGGAGAACTGCCCACAGGTGGTGCAGGCGGCAGCCCTGGCGCAGCGGGTGATCGAGGGCTTGAAGGAACCGTTCCTGCTCGACGGGCATCAATTGTTCATCAGCGCCAGTATCGGCATCAGCCTGTTCCCCAGCGACTCGCTGAATGCCGAGCAACTGCTGCGCAATGCCGACTCCGCCTTGTTCAAGGCCAAGAGCGCGGGTCGCGAAGGCTATGCCTTGTACACCGAGGAACTGACCGCCCACGCCCAGCACCGGGTGGAAATGGCCGGCGAGTTGCGCCGGGCGCTGGAGCAGGACGAGCTGCGGGTGTATTACCAGCCGGTGCATGAATTGGGCAGCAGCCGGCTGATCGGGGTCGAGGCCCTGGTCCGTTGGGAGCATCCGCAGCGCGGGCTGGTGTCGCCTGGCGAGTTCATTCCGATTGCCGAGCGCACCGGGCTGATCGCCGAGATCGATGCCTGGGTCATGGAGCAGTCCTGCCGGCAGATGTGCCAGTGGTTGCGGGAGGGGGTGGTGTTGTCCTTTATCGCGGTGAACGTCTCCAGCCGCCTGTTTGCCCGTCGCGAGCTGTACCAGCAGGTGGCGAAGGTGCTGGACGACACTGGCCTGGACCCGGCGCTGCTTGAGCTGGAGGTGACCGAAAGCGCGGTGATGGACGATCCGGAGGTGGCGTTGGAGCAGTTGCATCGCCTGCGCGAGTTGGGCGTGAGCCTGGCGATCGACGATTTTGGCACCGGTTATTCCTCACTGTTGCGGCTCAAGCGGTTGCCGGTGCAGAAACTCAAGATCGACCAGGGTTTCGTCGCCGGCTTGCCGTGGGACGAAGACGATGCGGCGATTGTCCGGGTGGTCATCGCCCTGGCGCAAAGCATGGGCATGCAGGTGCAGGCCGAGGGCATCGAACAGGCCGAGCAGGCGCGGTTCCTGCTCGATCAGTCCTGTGATCTGGGGCAGGGCTACTGGTTCGGGCGGCCGATGCCGGCGCAGAAGCTCGATTGGCAGTGTGCGCCGGTGATTGCGTGACTATCTGAGCCTTGCGGCGCCTATCCGGACGCTATCGCCACGGTGCGGCGTCCCGACAAGCCGGCTCCCACACGGGATTTGTGCCATACGCAAGTCCCGTGTTCGACACGATCTCCTGTAGGAGCCGGCTTGCCGGCGATCCGACGCGCAGCGGCGGCCATCCTTCACATTCCCCATAACGAAAATTTGGTTATATTAAAATTCTTAAATAGTATTTTTAAGAATAACATGGCCTGTCTAAGATTGCCTCACGCCACAAGCAGTGCCCCACTGCCGGGGCCACTCTCATTTCAGGAGCACGACCATGAGCGCATCTCTGCGTAGCGTTGACGGCCAGGACGAAGCAACCATTCTGCGTGAGATCCAGAGCGCCTTGCGCGATCTGCGTTTCGGCGCCGTCGAGATCACGGTGCACAACGCTCAAGTGGTCCAGATCGAACGCAAGGAAAAATTCCGCCTGCAAAACCCGGGCAGCAAACCCAGCTGACCCCTGCGTCTTCCTCTGTTCAAGCAGAGGCCCGACGGGTCACCTGCGGGCGTCATCCATGACCCCCAGCCAGAACCAGAGCGTTCGCGCCCGAATGCGGGCCTGAAACGCCATAAGAAAAAAGCCGATACACCAGAATTTTCGGGAGCTTCACCATGTCGTCGATTCGCCGTTACGCCCTGGCCGCGCTCGCCAGTGCCGTGTTTGCCGGTTCCGCGGTTGCCAAGGATTACGAACTGCTCAACGTGTCCTACGACCCGACCCGTGAGCTGTACCAGGACTACAACGCCGAATTCACCAGCTTCTGGAAGCAGGCCCACCCCGGCGACAACGTGAAGATCCAGCAATCCCATGGCGGTTCGGGCAAGCAAGGCCGCGCCGTGATCGACGGCCTGCGCGCCGACGTGGTGACCCTGGCCCTGGCCGGCGACATCGACGAAATCGCCAAGCTGGGCAAGACCCTGCCCGAGGACTGGCAAAAACGCCTGCCGGACGCCAGCACGCCCTACACCTCGACCATCGTGTTCCTGGTGCGCAAGGGCAACCCCAAGGGCATCAAGGACTGGGGCGACCTGATCAAGAAAGACGTCTCGGTGATCACTCCGAACCCGAAAACCAGCGGCGGCGCGCGCTGGAACTTCCTCGCCGCCTGGGCCTACGGCCTGAAGGCCGGCGGCAGCGAAGCCAAGGCCCAGGAATACGTGAAAGAGCTGTTCAAGCACGTGCCGGTCCTCGACACCGGTGCTCGCGGCTCGACCATCACCTTCGTCAACAACGGCCAGGGCGACGTGCTGCTGGCCTGGGAAAACGAGGCTTTCCTGGCCTTGAAGGAAGACGGCGGCGCCAACAAGTTCGATATCGTTGTGCCGTCCCTGTCGATCCTCGCCGAGCCGCCAGTGGCCGTGGTCGACAAGAATGCCGAGAAAAAGGGCAACAGCGAAATCGCCGAGGCTTACCTCAAGCACCTGTACAGTCCGGCCGGCCAGGAAATCGCGGCGAAGAACTTCTACCGTCCGCGTGACGAGAAGGTTGCCGCCCAGTACGCCAAGCAGTTCCCGAAACTGGACCTGGTGACCATCGACAAGAACTTCGGCGGCTGGAAATCGGCGCAACCGAAATTCTTCAAGGACGGTGGCGTGTTCGACCAGATCTACCAGGCCCAGTAGGAGCGAGCTTGCTCGCGAAGAACGTCAACGATAACGCGTATATTCTGGATGAACGCGGTGCCCTTGAGATCTTCGCGAGCAAGCTCGCTCCTACAGTGGCCACGAGAGCCCGCATTCATTTGCGGGTTTTGCATGTCCGTTCCGCTAACCAAGGACTTCTATGTCGCGTCGTATCTCCCCCGTCATACCCGGCTTCGGGCTGACGCTGGGCTACACCTTGGTGTACCTCAGCCTGATTGTGCTCATTCCCCTGGCGGCGATGTTCGTGCACGCCGCCCAACTCACCTGGGAGCAGTTCTGGGCGATCATCTCGGCCCCGCGCGTGGTCTCGGCACTGCAACTGAGCTTCGGTACCGCGCTGTATGCGGCGATCATCAACGGCATCATCGGCACGCTGCTGGCCTGGGTGCTGGTGCGCTACAGCTTCCCGGGGCGCAAGATCATCGATGCGATGATCGACCTGCCGTTCGCCCTGCCCACCGCCGTGGCCGGTATCGCCCTGACCGCGCTGTACACGCCCACCGGGCTGGTCGGGCAGTTCGCCGCCGACCTGGGCTTCAAGATCGCCTACACCCCGCTGGGGATCACCCTGGCGCTGACCTTCGTGACCTTGCCGTTCGTGGTGCGGACCGTGCAGCCGGTGCTGGCCGACATCCCCCGGGAAGTCGAGGAAGCCGCCGCCTGCCTGGGCGCCAAGCCGCTGCAGGTGTTCCGCCATATCCTGGTGCCGGCCTTGTTGCCCGCCTGGTTGACCGGTTTCGCCCTGGCCTTTGCCCGTGGCGTCGGCGAGTACGGTTCGGTGATCTTCATCGCCGGCAACATGCCGATGAAGACCGAGATCCTGCCGCTGCTGATCATGGTCAAGCTCGACCAGTATGACTACACCGGCGCGACCTCCATCGGCGTGCTGATGCTGGTGGTTTCCTTTGTCCTGTTGCTGCTGATCAACTTGTTGCAGCGGCGTATCGAAACCCCATAAGGAGGCGCGAACATGTCCCAATCGTCCATTAGCGCCGCTTCCTCGGCCAACGCTGCCCGGCGTGGCAGTGCCACCTCGCGGCGGGTCCTGATCGGCCTCGGCTGGCTGATCTTTGCGCTGTTTTTACTCCTGCCGCTGTTGATCGTGGTGTCCCAGGGCCTGAAGCTCGGTCTCGGCGCGTTCTTCACGGCGATCTTCGAACCGGATGCCCTGTCGGCGCTGAAACTGACGGTGATCGCCGTGCTGATTTCGGTGCCGCTGAACCTGGTGTTCGGCGTCAGCGCCGCCTGGTGCGTGAGCAAGTACAGCTTTCGCGGCAAGAGCATGCTGGTGACCCTGATCGACCTGCCGTTCTCGGTGTCGCCGGTGATCGCCGGTCTCGTCTACGTGCTGATGTTCGGCGCCCAGGGGATCTTCGGGCCCTGGCTGGCGGACCACGATATCCAGATCGTCTTCGCCTTGCCGGGCATCGTCCTGGCGACCATCTTCGTTACCGTGCCTTTCGTCGCCCGTGAACTGATCCCGCTGATGCAGGAGCAGGGCACCCAGGAAGAAGAGGCGGCGCGCCTGCTGGGCGCCAACGGCTGGCAGATGTTCTGGTATGTCACCGTGCCGAACATCAAGTGGGGCCTGATCTACGGCGTGGTGCTCTGCACCGCGCGGGCCATGGGCGAGTTCGGCGCGGTGTCGGTGGTTTCCGGGCACATTCGCGGGGTGACCAACACCCTGCCGTTGCACGTCGAGATCCTCTACAACGAATACAACCACGTGGCCGCGTTCGCCGTGGCGAGCCTGTTGCTGATCCTGGCGCTCTTCATCCTGCTGCTCAAGCAGTGGAGCGAAAACCGTATCAACCGCCTGCGCGCCAGCGTCGCGGAGGAATAAGTCATGTCGATCGAAGTCCGTAATGTCAGCAAGAACTTCAACGCCTTCAAGGCCCTGGACAGCATCAACCTGGATATCCAGAGCGGCGAGCTGGTGGCCTTGCTCGGCCCGTCCGGTTGCGGCAAGACCACTTTGCTGCGGATCATCGCCGGGTTGGAAACCCCGGATGACGGCCGCATCGTGTTCCACGGCGAAGACGTTTCCGGCCACGACGTGCGCGATCGCAACGTCGGTTTCGTGTTCCAGCACTACGCGCTGTTCCGCCACATGACGGTGTTCGACAACGTCGCCTTCGGCCTGCGCATGAAGCCGAAGAACCAGCGTCCGAGCGAAAGCCAGATCGCGACCAAGGTCCATGAGTTGCTGAACATGGTGCAGCTCGACTGGTTGTCCGATCGTTACCCGGAGCAGTTGTCCGGTGGCCAGCGCCAGCGGATCGCCCTGGCCCGGGCCCTGGCGGTGGAACCCAAGGTGCTGCTGCTGGACGAACCCTTCGGCGCGCTGGACGCCAAGGTCCGCAAGGAGCTGCGGCGCTGGCTGGCGCGGTTGCACGAAGACATCAACCTGACCTCGGTGTTCGTCACCCACGACCAGGAGGAGGCCATGGAAGTCGCCGACCGCATCGTGGTGATGAACAAGGGCGTGATCGAGCAGATCGGCTCACCGGGCGAGGTGTATGAAAACCCGGCCAGCGATTTCGTCTACCACTTCCTCGGTGACTCCAACCGCCTGTACCTGGGGGACGATCATCACGTGCTGTTCCGGCCCCATGAAGTGTCGCTGTCGCGTCATGAGCTGGCAGATCACCATGCCGCCGAGGTTCGCGATATCCGCCCGTTGGGCGCCACCACGCGGGTGACCTTGAAAGTCGAAGGCCAGAGCGAACTGATCGAGGCCGAAGTGGTGAAGGATCACGACAGCCTGATCGGTCTGGCGCGGGGCGAGACCCTGTTCTTCAAGCCCAAGGTCTGGCAGAAGCTGGCGTCTCTCTGAAACGATCGTGCGAGCCATCGACATTTCGATGGCTTGTCGTCCTCCCTCCATAGGGCGCTATATGGCATGTTGCTGTGCAGGGCTACTGCTGTAGATATGGCGATTGGCTATTGTTTTTAGTCTCTTTCGATCTAACGGACAACTTATGTAATTTCTAATCCTTATCTACGCTGGATGTGCCAGGAGGGCGCAGTCTAAAGAGTCCATGAAGGGCCAGCGTTTTGCCTCCTGGTTAGCCTGATGCCAAGGAGATGCACGTATGAAAATGGAAGCCCATCGACCCTGTCGAGTCCTTGGTGGCGCATTGTTTTGCGCGCTGTCGAGTTCGATGACCTTCGCCGCCCCCACGTTGTCGCCGCAAATTCCCTTCGATGTCACGGTGACTACTCCCGTCAGCCTGGATAGCCTGCAACAGAACTTCGATCAACTCTCCTGGCAGACCTTCATTGCCTTGAACTGGCCGGCGCAGGCGAACGGTAATCCGGCGGCCGGCACCCAGATTGGCAAGCAGGACGGCGCCACCGTCTGGGAAAGCTGGCGCGAGAGTTATCAGATCTTTCTGCCCAAGGGCCAGCCCCCCGCCGGCTGGAACACCGCGCCAGCCATCCCCAAGGCCTGCGAAGGCCTCAAGCCCGGACGCCTGTTGCAACAGATGGGCAAGGTTCCGGATGTGCTGGATGAATTTATCCAGCCGTTCCAGAGTGGCCCGTTGGTGGACCAGAATGGGGTCTATACCCGCAACGAGATCGTGGTGAACCAGTCGATGTTCAACGACATCACCAGCAAGGGGCTCTACAGCGTCGAGGGGCAGCAGGCGTACCTCACGAAAAACCAGAACAACCATGTGGCGTTCAGTTGCGGTTCGAACAAGACCCAGCAAGTCGGGGCGGTCATGGTCAAGGCTTCCTGGAAGGTGCTGGGTGGCAATGACCAGCGTTCACGCTTTCATACCGTCGATGCCTTGGTCTATACGCCTGGCAACAGCGACCCGACCCGTGGGCCTATCGTCGCGGAGTCCTGCAAGGCCGAACCCGTGGGGCTGGTGGGGCTGCATATCGTGCACAAGACCGCCGGCGCGCCGCAGTGGGTCTGGTCGACCTTCGAGCATGTCGACAACGCACCGGAAAAGACCACACCGCTGAAGCAGCGCAAAGGACCTTACCTGTTCTACAACGTGACCAGCAGCACGCCGGCCAATCAACCGCCAGCGCGCCCCTGGAACCCGGCGGTCAAGGCCACGCCTTCGCAAATAGTGCGCGTGATCCCATTGACCGCCGCGACCAAGACCTTGAACGCCTCCTATCAGAAGCTGCTGAGGACGGTGAACGCCAACAGTGTCTGGGCCAATTACCAGTTGATCAGCACCCAGTGGCCCACCCAGCCCGCCACCGATTGCGAGTTGCCGTCCCCGACCAATCCGTTGGGCAGTCCGGCCCCGACCTTCCTGGCCAACACCACCCTGGAAACCTTTATCCAGGGATCGGTGCCGCAGACATCGTCCAGTTGCATGGAATGCCATAACAACGCCACCACCCGCGTCACGCAGAACCCACGGACGGCCTTTGCCGATTTCACCTATTTGCTTGAGCGTGCCCAATCCTCCAAGGGCACAGGGAGTAAGCCATGAGCACTGATCTGGAAAATTTCGTCGGTTTGTCCTCGGCGCTGCTGGGGATTGCCGCCGACAGGCTGGCGCCGCCGATCGACTCCACCCAACTGGCGTCGAAGTTTCTCGCCTACACCCGGCCCAAGGTCACCGTGCAGGTGTTCAATGCGCTGCTCAGCCAGTATGCGACGATGGTGGCCGATCAACTGACGCCCGACCAGATCGCCGTGGCGATCCTGATGAGGCTCGGGCAGCCGGCCCCGACGCAAACGGCCCAGGCGGCCCGTGCGATCATGAAGCTCTGGCTGTTGGGCGTCTGGTACCAACCCTATGATGTTGGCGTTTTCAAGCAGGGCCAGCAATGGGTGGTCTCTGACCTGGCCTATCAGGAGAGTTGGGCGTGGAAGGTCGCGCAAGCCCATCCGATGGGGTACAGCCAGTTCCATTTCGGTTATTGGAGCGAGACACCGCCAAGCCTGGCGGCGTTCACCGGCGTTTCGGGCAGTGGCAATCAAGGAGGCTGGTCATGAGCACTGAACAGGCAGATGTCGTTATCGTCGGTGCGGGCCTTGCGGGCAGCATCATCGCCTACCAACTGGGGCTGGCCGGGAAGAAGGTTCTGGTGTTGGAGGCGGGGCCGTCGGTGCCGGCCAATCGCAGCGGATACATGGAGCGTTTCTATACCTCCACCCTGAAAACACCTGAGTCGCCTTATCCACCGGCCAGTACCCTGGAGCCTGCCAAGCATCCGAAGCTTAAGCCCAGCGAGCAAAATGCGCCGCGACCCACCATCGCCGACCTGATCAATGGCTGGAAAGACCCGGATATCAGCTATCTGGTGCAGAAGGGGCCGTTACCCTTCACCAGTACCTACGAACGTGTCGGTGGCGGCACCACCTGGCATTGGGTGGGCACCTGCCTGCGGATGCTGCCCAATGATTTTCGCCTGAAGAGCCTTTACGGGGTGGGTGTTGACTGGCCGATTGGCTATGACGATTTGCAGAGTGCCTATTGCCGGGCCGAGGAGGAGATTGGCGTATCGGCCAATGTGGCCGATCAGGCCTACCTGGGCATGACCTTCCCCAAAGGTTATGAGTTCCCGATGCACAGCATCCCCCTGTCGTTGGTCGATGGCAGCTTTGTGAACGCGGTACAGGGCAAGTCGTTCGCCGGCTTGCCGCTGGTGGTAAGTCCTACCCCTGCCGGACGCAACTCCGAACCTTATGCCGGCCGACGGGTGTGCGCGGGCAATACCAATTGCACGCCGATCTGTCCGATCCAGGCCAAGTACGATGCCACGGTGACCCTGAACAAGGCCCTTGAAACCGGCAATGTGCGGGTTCTTTACCAGACCGTGGCCAGTCGGGTGACGGTGGCGGCGGACAAGAGCATCAGCGGTATCGAGTTCATCCAGTATCAACTCGGCGATGGCCCGCCCACCGGGACCGGCGTGGCGACCGCGAAACGTTATGTCATCGCCGCGCATGCCATCGAAACCCCCAAGTTGTTGCTCAACTCCGCCTGTGCCCAGTGGCCCCAGGGTGTTGCCAACAGCAGTGGGCAGGTGGGGCGCAGCCTGGCGGACCATCCGATCTATCTCGCCTGGGGACTGATGCCGGAGGGGAAATCGGTGTTTCCCTATCGTGGACCGGTGTCCACCGCCGGCATCGAGAGCCTGCGCGATGGGCCGTTCCGCAGCCAGCGCGCGGCCTGGCGGATAGAGATCGGCAATGAAGGCTTGAACTGGCCGATCGGTGATCCCTATACCACGGTTGCCGACCTGATCGATGGCCAGAATAACAGCAAGACCAATCCACTGCTGGGCACAAATAATCCACTGCTGGGCACGGTTGGCGAGCCACAGGCGCTCTATGGCAGTACCTTGATCAAGGCCCTCAACGACCGGTTTATCCGTCAGTTCCGCATCGCCTTCCTGGTGGAGCAAGTGGAAGATGATCCTGACCAGGCCAGCAGTTATATCGTTCCTTCGGCCGTTTACAAGGACCGGTTGGGTATCCCGCGACCCGAGATCCACTACGACCTGTCCAAGTACACCAAGGAAGGCTTCAAACAGGCGCGTAAGGCCGCCAGCTACATCATCACCGAGTTGTTGGGGGCCACCGAGTTGACCGACCTCAAGCCGAAGCCCTCAGATACCGGTTATTTCACCCACGATGACCAGCCCTACGTTTTTCAGGGGGCTGGGCACTTGATGGGCACCTATCGCATGGGAAGCGATCCGCGGACCTCAGTGGTCAACAAGGATCAGCGCAGTTGGGATCACAGCAACCTGTTCCTGGTCGGAGATGGGGTATTCCCTAGCAGCGGTACCTCCAACCCGAGCCTGACTATCGCCGCGCTGTCGTTCCAGGCTGCCGATGTACTGATCGGCGATCTCAAGTGATGGAGTGGGTGGCGCCTGGTCGCTACTGATGGACCGAACCGGAGCGAGTGTTCAGCGCTCCGGTTCCCGCTGTTTCATACCGAGATATTCTTGCCACGCAAAGTGACCGGGCCTGAGCGTTGCTCGATGGCCTGTTTCAAGCCCTGACGCAGCCCCAGCAGGAACAACAATTCCACCACCACGAACAACGGCCCGATGATCAGCCCGCTGAGGTCATCGACAAATGCCGGTTTGCGCCCTTCGTAGTAATGCCCGACGAACTGGATCGCCCAGCCGATCACGAACAGGCCGATTCCGCTCGCCAACCACACTGGCGTGTTCTGCGCCGCGAGCATTTGGCCTGCCCAAACGGATAGGCCGAGCAGCACCGTCATCAGTAGCCCGAGGGCCCGTTCCAGACGCAGATAAAACACCGCCGAGGCCACCGCCAAAAGCACCGCGGGACTGATCCCGAGCCCGGCCACCGGCCATTGCGGGCGTGACAGCAACACCGCCACGGCGACCACGATCAGTGGAATCCCGATGAAGTGGCTGGCGATATTGCGCGGGTCACGGTGATAGGCCGCGTATTGACTGAGGTGCTCGACGAGGTTTTTCATTGTTATTCCTCCTGTAGGGTGATGGGATCATGCCCTGCGTGAAATATTTACTCTGTCAGCTACACGACAATCGGAGTTTTCATGGACGTATCTGCCTGGCGCTCGCGCCTGCTGACCGGACACTGGTTCAACCATCTGCCCGCTCATTTGCAGGATAGCCTGCTCGCCGCCGCCAAGGGCCGTCGCCTGACACCTGGCCAGCGCCTGTTCCAGCGCGGTGATCCGCCTTGCGGGCTGTATGCGGTGCTGGAAGGTTCGGTCAGGGTCGGAGCCGTCAGCGAGAAGGGCAAGGAGGCGTTGCTGGGGGTGATGGAGTTGCCTTACTGGTTCGGCGAGATTTCCCTGTTCGATGGCCTGCCGCGTACCCACGATGCCTATGCCGTGGGGCACACCATCCTGTTGCAGGTGCCGCAGGACGTGTTGCTCAAGCTGCTCGACGAGCACCCCGAATACTGGCGGCATTTCGCCTTGCTGATGAGCCAGAAACTGCGCCTGACCTTTATCGGCCTGGAACAGTTGAGCCTGATGCCGGCCCCGGCGCGCCTGGCTCACCGGCTGTTACTGATTGCCGAAGGCTACGGCGAGCTGCACCGTTCGCGGCAGTTGCTCGAGGTGTCCCAGGAGCAGTTGGCGGCAATGTTGTCGCTGTCGCGCCAGAGCATCAACCAGATCCTCCAGGACTTCCAGCAGCAGGGCATCCTGAGCACCCACTATGGCGGGATCGAGATCCTCGATCCGGAACGTCTGCGGGCTACGGCCAGCGCCTGAGTCGCCCCGTTAGCCCAGGCTGAGCGAGATTTCTGTGGCGAGCGGGCTCAACGCAGCCCGTCGCGGAACTGCCCCGGGGTGATTCCAGTCCAGCGCTTGAAGGCCCGGCTGAAGCTGCTGGTGTCGGCAAAGCCCAGCAGATAGCTGACTTCGCTCAGCGAACATTGCGGGTCGCGCAGGTGCAGCAGCGCCAGGTTTTCCCGGCATTCATTAAGCAGGGTGTCGTAGCGCGCGCCCTCGTCGGCGAGGTGCCGCTGCAGGCTGCGCAGACTCAGGTGCAGCGCCTGGGCGATGCGCTCCGCCGACGGCTCGCCTTCCGGCAGCTGCGCTTCGATGGCTTCGCGGACCCGGCGCTCCCAGGTCAGGGGTTTCAATTGCGCGAGCGTGCGGTTGAGCACCGCCTCGTTGTGCTCGGCCAGTTCCGGGTTGGCGTCGTCCAGGTGGCTGTCGAAATCCGCACAGGCGAACTCCAGCCGATCCTCCTCGGCTGCGAAGAACACCGGCGCGCGGAACACTGTGTGCCAGGGGGTCGGATCGGCCGGCGCCGGGCGTCGCAGATGCACCGCCAGCGGCGCGTAGTCGCGGCCCAGGCGGTTGCGGCAGGTCCGCACATAGATCGAGGCGAAGGCGTCGATGGCTTCGGGGGCCGGTGATGGGCTGTCCTTGGGCACCCGCAGGCGAAAACGGTAGCGTTCGCCCTCGCGGCTGAGCTCCAGCTCCAGCGCATCGCTGACCACCTGGTGATAGCGCACGATCCGTTCGAACACTTCCCGCAGGCTGCCGCTGGCCACCAGCGCATAGCCGAGGGCGTGAAAGGTGGTCGGACTGACAAACCGTGAGACCCGCAAACCGATGGCCGGATCGCCGCTGTGGGTGACGGCCAGTTGCCACAGGCGCGTGGTGGCCGACAGCGGGTAGCGGGCGTTGGGATCGTCCATCAGTTGCGGATCGAGCCCGGCTTCCCTGCACAGGGCGGCGCTGTCGAGACCCAGGGCGTCGAGCTGCTTGCGCAGGGCGCGGGTCCAGCTGGAGAGAGAGGTCGGTTCGGGCATGTTGGCGTATCCGGTCAACGGGTTGGCGTTCGCGGCTACGACCTTTGATGCTGCAACGGCGCAGGATACGAACATCAATAACAAGAGGATGGGATCATGGAAGGTGTTTGCGCAAGTCCCGAGCGCTTGAATGCGCAGCAACGTTCGGCGCTCATTCGTGAAAGGGTCATGGCCCGGGGCGTCGAGTTGCGGCGGCGTTATCCGCTGCTGAACCATCAGGACGCCCTGGGGGCGGGCATCCTGGCCGTTGCCCTGGCCGGCATGATCGGATCGGCGGCGCTTTATATGGGTGGCTATCTGGCCGGGTGGGCGTGTTTGTTACTGAATGCTTTTTTTGCCTCGCTGACCCACGAGCTGGAGCACGACCTGATCCACAGTATGTATTTCCGTAAACAAAGGGTGCCGCACAACCTGATGTTGGCGCTGGTCTGGCTGGCGCGGCCGAGCACCATCAACCCGTGGATTCGTCGCCATCTGCACCTCAATCATCACAAGGTCTCCGGCACCGAGGCGGATATGGAAGAGCGCGCCATTACCAATGGCGAGCCCTGGGGGATGGCCCGCCTGCTGATGGTCGGCGACAACCTGATGTCCTCGCTGATCCGCATGCTGCGAGCCAGGACCTGGGCGCACAGGTTCAACATTCTCAAGCGCACGCTCAAGGTCTATGCACCGCTGGCGTTGCTGCACTGGGGCACGTGGTACCTGTTCCTCGGGTTTCATGCGGCCAACGGAGTGGCCGGCCTGCTGGGCACGTCCATCGACTGGTCGGCCCATACCCTGGCGGCGATGCAGGTGATCGACATCGCGGTGGTGGTGATCATCGGGCCGAATGTGCTGCGCACGTTCTGCCTGCATTTCATCAGTTCGAACATGCACTACTACGGGGATATCGAGCCGGGCAACGTGATCCAGCAGACCCAGGTGCTCAATCCCTGGTGGCTGTGGCCGCTGCAGGCGTTCTGCTGCAACTTCGGCAGCACCCACGGGATCCATCATTTCGTGGTCAAGGAGCCGTTCTACATACGCCAGCTGAGCGCGCCGGTGGCGCATCGGGTGATGGCCGAGATGGGTGTGCGCTTCAATGATTTCGGGACGTTCGGGCGGGCGAACCGGTTTGCCCGGCGGGAGCGGCAGAGCTCACGAGAGGTGAGTACTGCACAAGGCTGAGGGTGGCAATACAAAACTTGTGGGAGCCGGCTTGCTGGCGATAGTGGCCGACCAGACGATACAAGGCTCACGGGCCTCATCGCCAGCAAGCCGGCTCCCACGAATCGAGGTTTACCTATAAGTAAGTTTTTCGTCGGGCAAGTTATTCACAATGATGGGGTTCATATAGCCAATCGATTGAGAAATAACCGTTGATGCAGTTGGACAGAACTTTGAAGTCCTACCATTCTGGAAGTCGTGAGTTTCAGGAGAACCTCACATTCATTGGAAGAGTGTATTAACGGCATAAGGAGAACGCATCATGTCGAGCATCAATGGAACTTATGTAAGCTACAACTCGGACGCCAAGCTGGTCGTGACCGACGGCAACGACTCGAACGGCTCCTTCGGTGGGCAGCTCACCCAGGCCGGTGTGAACTACAACGTGACCGGGCACTACCACTTCCAGAACAGCACCGGCCAGCCTACGATCATCGCCTTCACCGGCTACAATGATGGTCACGGCTATGTCACCTTCGCCGCCTTCTCCCCCGACCACAACTACGGGAAACTGAGGGCCAGCGGCTCACGCACCACCTTCGACGGCCAAGTCGTCGGTCTGGGTGGCGAGTTCGTCAAACAGTAATAAAGGCAACACAACCATACTGCCAGGCCAACAATCGAATGAGTGGACGCTTCCGCTCATTCGCTTGAAGTTCTGGTGGTATGTTTTGTTGTTCTTGCTAGTCATGAAAGTGCATTATTCCTGTTTAATTTTTTCATCTTCCTGTCATCCGGATCGCCTTCCTTGTTTCTTGATTATCCGCACTGTTATCGATGTGGCGACAGCCTCTGCTTTACAGAGGGAACACATCATCAGGTGATTGGCATCTCCATTCCAATCTCAACAAGGACGAGATCAAGACCCGCGGCACAAGGCGGTGATCGGCCTTATATTCATTTTTAGTCTTAATAAATAGCTTCTTATTCCTTAACGGATATAAATCTCCTCCCTATACTCGCTCGGGAACGCAAACGCTGGAGGAGGTGTACCCCATGCGCAACGAGTCGATTCGCTATCTGATCGTGCCGGGCTGGCAAGGATCGCCAGAAGATCATTGGCAAACCCACTGGCAGAACAGCCTGCCCAACAGCGCGCGGGTGGAACAGGCCGACTGGCTGACGCCGCGCCGCGAAGACTGGGTGGCGGCCCTGGCCGAAGCCATTGCCGCGGACGACACGCCGGTGATCCTGATCGCCCACAGCCTGGGTTGCATCACCGTGGCCCACTGGGCGCAAACCGCGCCGCTGCACCTGCTGCGCCAGGTCCAGGGTGCGTTGCTGGTGGCCCCGGCCGATGTCGAGCGCCCCGCCTGCGCCCCCGCCTTGCGTAATTTTGCACCGATTCCGACTGACCTGTTGCCGTTCCCCAGCCAGATCGTCGCCTCCGACAACGACGCCGCCATCAGCGCCCCGCGAACCCTGGAACTGGCCCGCGACTGGGGCGCGCAAGCCAGCATTCTCAGCGGCGCCGGGCATATCAATGTGAAGTCCGGCCACCAGCGCTGGGAACAGGGCTTTGCCTACCTGTACCGCCTGCAAACCCGGATGGAACAGCATTCCCTGCGGCGCGCCTGAATTTTTTCCTTTGCTTGAACGCCCCCCGCCGGTTGGCGGTCTGGGGCGGGAGTCTGCCATGAGCCTGCATGAAACCTTCGGTCAGCCATTGCTGACCTTTCCCGATTCGGAAAAGAGCCCGCTGAGCATTCGCGCCAAGGCGCTGGTGTTCGTCGATCCGCGTTCGCGGCAACTGCGTGAAGAACTCGAAGCGCTGGCACCCAAGGCGCTGCCGGTATTGATCCGTGGCGAAACCGGGACCGGCAAGGAATTGCTCGCCCGGCATATCCACCGCGCCAGTGACCGTACCGGGCTGTTCGTTTCGGTCAACTGCGGCGCGATCAGCCCGACCTACGCCGACGCCGAGCTGTTCGGTTATGCAGCGGGGGCCTACAGCGGCTCGGCCAGCAGCCGCGCCGGCTGGTTCGGCTCGGCCAACGGCGGCACCTTGTACCTGGACGAGATTGGCGACCTGCCGCTGCCGATCCAGGTGAAATTGCTCGCCGCGCTGGAGAATCACGAAGTCACCCGGGTTGGCGCCTTGCAACCCAGCCCGGTGGATGTGCGCCTGGTGGCAGCCACCAGCATCGATCTGGCCCAGGCGGTGGCGGTGGGGAAATTCCATGAGCGCCTGTATCACTACCTCAGCGAAGGCCGGCTGGAGTTGCCGGCGTTGCGCGAGCGGGTCGGCGACATCCTGTCCCTGGCCGAGTATTTCCTCGGCATCTACAGCCAGCGCCTGAGCCTGCCGGTGCCGCTGATCAGCGACAGCGCGCAGCGTGCCCTGGAGCGGCATACCTGGCCGGGCAACACCCGGGAGCTGGAGAACGTCATTCACTTCGCGCTGCTGGTCAGCAGCGGCGACGAGATTCTGCCGGAGCATCTGAACCTGCCGACGCCGCTGGCCCTGATCGAGCAATTTATCGGCGGCAGCTCCGCCGAAGAACTGGCGGCTCTCAAGCGCCTGCTGGAGCAAACCGGCAACTGAGCAAATTTTGTAGGAGCCAGCTTGCTGGCGATGAACGTCGCCACACCGCAATCAGTCTGATGCCCCGCGTTATCGCTGACGACCATCGCCAGCAAGCTGGCTCCTACAGGAGATCGTGCAGGGCAGGGAACATGAACAAAATGGAATATGAAGATGAATAAAAGATATTGTTCTGGAATAAAAAATATCGGTATCTTCTGCTCCATGCCGGCGATATCACTTTACTGGCACCTCCCTCTCAAGGCTGTCGTCGATGACGACCGTGATTTTCGATAAGGACACTGCATGAAAAAGGTTCTGTTGTTTACCGCATTGGCGGCCGCGCTGACCGCAAGCCTGGCCCAGGCCGGCGAGAAACTGGTGGTGGCCGCGACGCCGATCCCGCACGCCGAGATCCTCGAGCTGATCAAGCCGACCCTGGCCAAGGAAGGCGTGGACCTGGAGATCAAGGTCTTCACCGACTACGTGCAGCCGAACACCCAGGTGGCCGAGAAACACCTGGACGCCAACTATTTCCAGACCAAGCCGTACCTGGATGGCTTCAATAAAGGCAAGGGCACCAACCTGGTCACCGTGATCGGCGTGCACGTCGAACCTTTCGGTGGTTACTCGAAGAAAGTCAAAAGCCTGGCTGAGCTGAAAGACGGCGCCACCGTGGCGATTCCGAACGAAGGCAGCAACAGCGGCCGTGCGCTGCTGCTCCTGCAGAAAGCCGGTCTGATCACCCTGAAAGACCCGACCAACGCGTTGTCGACGCCGAAAGACATCGTCAAGAACGACAAGCACCTGAAGTTCAAGGAGCTGGAATCGGCCCTGCTGCCACGGGTTCTGGACCAGGTCGACCTGGACCTGATCAACACCAACTACGCGCTGGAAGCTGGCCTGAACCCGGCCAAGGACGCGCTGTTGATCGAGGGTGCCGATTCGCCTTACGTGAACTTCCTGGTGGCCCGTCCGGACAACAAGGACAACGCCGCGGTGCAGAAACTGGCCAAGGCCCTGACCAGCCCGGAAGTGAAAGCCTTCATCGCCGAGAAGTACAAAGGCGCGGTATTGCCGGCGTTCTGATGCGCGAGTAAGCCCTTCAAGGTTTGAACGCCGACGCGCGACCCGCGTCGGCGTTTTTCATTGCCCGATGCAACGCCACCAGCAGTTTCACAATGTCCTGGGGATCGAGCTTTTCCGGCGGATTTTCCTGGGCCATAGGTGCTTTCCTTGTAATGGGGTGGCCATCGAATCCGGCCATGGGCGTCCGTACCTGGAGCCCCCCTCGGGTCAAAAAGATCCATGCTGCAACCCGATCAAAGTAGCCGCCCATCCCCCATCCGGCAATTCCCGGTGGTCAGGTTCCTGGCGGGGATTATTCCGCCGTCGAGGGCTTCTCCCACAGGTTGATCCCGCCTTCCTGGGCGAAGTGGTCGATTTGGGCCAGTTCTTCCTGGGTGAAACTCAGGTTCTTCAGCGCCCCGACGTTCTCGATGATCTGCTCCGGCCGGCTCGCACCGATCAGCGCCGAGGTCACCCGTGGGTCGCGCAAGGTCCAGGCCAGCGCCAGTTGCGCCAGACTCTGGCCACGACGCTGGGCGATCTCATTCAACGCCCGCACATGGGCGATGTTGGTTTCGGACAAGTGCGACGCCTGCAACGAATCGCCGCCCGGACGATTGACCCGCGCATCCTTGGGGATGCCATTGAGGTATTTGTCGGTCAGCAGGCCCTGGGCCAACGGAGTAAAGGCGATCACCCCGGTACCCAGCTCGTCGACGGTGTCCAGCAGGTCCTTTTCCACCCAGCGATTGAGCAGGTTGTAGGCTGGTTGGTGAATCAGCAGCGGGACTTTCCATTCTTGCAGCAACGCCGCCATCTCGCGGGTTTTCACCCCGGAATACGACGAGATGCCGATATACAGCGCCTTGCCCTGTTGCACGGCGGTGGCCAGGGCGCCGGCGGTTTCTTCCAGCGGGGTGTCCGGGTCGAAGCGGTGCGAATAGAAGATATCCACATAGTCCAGGCCCAGGCGTTGCAGGCTCTGGTCGAGGCTGGCGAGCACGTATTTGCGCGAGCCGCCGCCCTGGCCGTAAGGGCCGGGCCACATGTCCCAGCCGGCCTTGCTGGAGATGATCAGCTCATCGCGATACGGCTTGAAGTCTTCGCGCAGCAGGCGCCCGAAGTTGATCTCGGCGCTGCCGTAGGGCGGGCCATAGTTGTTCGCCAGGTCGAAGTGGTTGATGCCCAGGTCGAAGGCGGTGCGCAGCAGGGCGCGCTGGGTGTCGATCGGCGTGCTGTCGCCGAAGTTGTGCCACAGGCCCAGGGACAGCGCCGGCAGCACCAGCCCGCTGCGTCCCACGCGGCGGTAGGGAATGGAGTCGTAGCGGTTTTCGGCAGCTTGGTAAGTCATCGAATCCTCTCTCGGTGGGCAGTTTCAGCGAAGTGGTCCAGCATACGCCGAACTCGGACCCGCGCCGACAGCGCTTCTATCCGTGGCTGAAACCTTTCATGTTCTACATCGCCTTGGCAAAAATCTCGCTGATCCAGTCCACGAATACCCGCACCCTCGGCGACATATGGCGGTTCTGCGGATAGAGTACCGACACCGGCATCGGCGGTGGTGGGTGGTTCGGCAGGACTTCCTTGAGCAAGCCCTGCGCGATCTGCTCCGCCACCCGGTAATGCGGCACCTGGATCAGCCCCAGTCCGGAGACGGCCGAGGCGACATAGATCTCGGCGCCGAATACCGACACCCGGCCCGCCAGGGGCACTTCGAGCAGCTCGCCCGCCTCGCTGAACTCGAACGGGAATACTTTGCCGGTGGCCCTTGAAACGTAGTTGACGCCCTGATGCCGGCTCAGGTCCGCGAGGCACTGCGGCTCGCCATGTCTGCGCAGGTACGCCGGGCTGGCGCAGGTCGTCTGGCGCAAATTGGCGACCCGGCGACCGACCAGCGAGGAGTCACCGAGATTGCCTGAACGCAACACGCAATCCACGCCTTCGGCGATCAGGTCGATAAACTGGCTGGCCTCGCTCATCGACACCTCGATATCCGGGTAGCGTTCGAGAAACTGCGGCAGCGCCGGGATCACGAAATACCTGGCCAGCGCCCCCTGCAAGTCCACCCGCAACCGGCCCTTGGGCGCCACCGAGCGAAACGCCAGCTCGGCCTCTTCCAGCTCCGCCAGCAACTGCACGCAGCGCGGGTAATAGGCCTCGCCGTCGAGGGTCGGCCGGACGCGGCGGGTGCTGCGCTCCAGCAGCCGGGTGCCGAGCCAGGCCTCGAACTGATTCAGGGTGTGGGTCAGGGTCGCGCGGGGCAGGTTCAGGTCTTCGGCGGCCAGGGTGAAGCTGCTGCGCTCATAGATCCGGACGAATACCTTCATGGCCTTGACCTGGTCCATGGGCGCTCCGTTGAGGTTGATTGTTGGCGATTATTGAACAGTCAAGCCAACTATCGTGCATTTATCACCTTGGGTAAACCTGTGAGATTGGCGCCACACCCAACCCACACCCCAGGAGATTCGACATGACCCACCAGAACCGGAAAGTGGCCATCGTCACCGGCGCTTCACGCGGCATCGGCGCGGTTATCGCCCGCCAGCTGGCTGCGCAAGGCTTTGCCGTCGCGATCAACTACGCCAGCAGTGCCACCGAGGCTTCGGCGCTGGTGGTGGAGCTGCGCCAGGCCGGCCACCAGGCCATAGCGATCAAGGCCGATGTCGCCCGTTCCGCCGATGTCGCCCGGCTGTTCGATGAGACCGAGCAGCAACTGGGCAAGGTCGACGTGCTGGTCAACAACGCCGGCGTGCTCAAGGTCCTGCCCCTGGCCCAGCACAGCGACGAACTGTTCGAGCAGACCTTCGCCATCAACACCCGCGGCACCTTCAACACCCTGCGCGAAGCCGCTACCCGGCTGAATGACGGCGGCCGCATCGTCAACTTCTCCAGCAGCACCGTGGCCCTGAACCTGCCCGGCTACGCGGTGTACATCGCCAGCAAGGCGGCGGTGGAATCGCTCACCCAGGTGTTCGCCAAGGAACTGCGCGGTCGGCGGATCACCGTCAATGCCGTGGCTCCCGGCCCGGTGGCGACGGACTTGTTCCTGCACGGCAAGAGCGAAGAGCAGATCCAGACCTTCGCCAGGATGCCGCCGCTGGAGCGTCTCGGCCAGCCGCAAGACATCGCCGACGTGGTGTCCTTCCTGGTGAGCCCGGCCGCCGCCTGGGTCAACGGCCAGGTCCTGCGCGCCAACGGTGGCCTGGTCTGACGCCTGGATGTTCCGGTGAGTCGGGCTGGTGGATCTGTTACAGGTCGGCGCCGTTGAGGGGCCGGGTTTCGATCTACAGTGTTAGTGAGGGATGAGAGGACGTCCGTCAGTCAAGCTTGGCATACCCACCTGTGGGAGCCGGCTTGCTGGCGATAGCGGTCCATCGGGTGATGCAAGGCTCCCTGGCCTCATCGCCAGCAAGCCGGCGCCTACAAATCGGTATTGGGGCTAACAGACAGCACCGCCCTGGAGGACACACCATGCACACCGCCATCATCCTCGCCATCGGCCTGATCCTGCTCGGCGGCACGCTGTTCTTCGGCCAGCGCCTGGGCATCGGCCGGCAGATCCTCGGCGTCGGCTTTCTCGGCATGTGGTTGCTGGCGACGATCGTCAACGGCGCCATCGGGGTGATCACCGCCCACCAGAGCGTCCTTTCGGAATTGATGACCGGGTTGGCGGTGTTCGGTCTGCCGGCCATCGCCATGGCCTTGTTCATGGTGCTGGACAAGGCCTGAGGCGGCGTCTCAACGCACCAGGTGCAGGAACTGCATGTGCCGTTCGTACTGGTCGAGGATGTCGTTGATGATCTGCTCCTTGCTGTAGCCCATCAGGTCATAGTCCTGGCTGCCTTCGCGCAGGTGCACCTCGGCGCGGTGGTAGCGACGGTTTCTCAGCGCCCTGGGGCCCATGCCGCCGCGGGCGAAGGACGGCGTGAAGTAGCCGCGCATCTGCACCTGGTAGATGAACGGGTGCTGGTCGCCATGGCCGATTTCCAGGCTGACGTTGTCATTGGCCGGGTCCGGCTGCGTCACCACGTTCAGGCCCTTCTCGACGAACCCCGCGCTGACGTCCTCGATGGCCGGACGCACCGTCTGGTCGAGGAACCGGTAGACCTCGTCCCGCGACGGGAAGTGCACCGCCTGGCCCAGGCGCTGGCGCCAACCGCTGCGCCGCGAGTGGGACACCGGCGCCAGTGAGTGCAGCCGGGCGATCTGCTTCTGCGACTCCAGGTAGAACGCCTTGTGCAGTCCCCACATCATCAGCAGCAGGATCAGCGAGAACGGCAGCGAGGTCAGCACCACCGCCGACTTCAGCGCATCGATGCTGCCGGAGAACAGCAGGGCGCTGGTGATCAGTGCGGTCATCGCGCCCCAGAACACCCGCAGCCACTTCGGCCCGTCTTCGTCGGCACTGCCGCCACGGGCGGACAAGGTCGAGAGCACCACGGTGCCGGAGTCGGCCGAGGTGACGAAGAACACAAAGCTGATGAACACCGTGACGGCGATCACCGTCTTGCTCCAGGGGTAGGTTTCCAGCAGCAGGTACAGCGTCCGTGACGGATCCTCGAGGGCCGACTGGCCGAGGGCGGTCATGCCGTGGTTGAGCACCTGGTCGATGGCGCTGTTACCGAAGATCGACATCCACGCCAGGGTGAAGCCCAGCGGGATCAGCAGCACGCCGAAGACGAACTCGCGAAGGGTCCGGCCGCGGGAGATCCGCGCGATGAACAGGCCGACGAACGGCGCCCAGGCGATCCACCAGGCCCAGTAGAACACTGTCCAGCCGCCCAGCCAGTCGCTGGGCTTGTCATAGGCGTAGAGGTCGAAACTCTTGGTCGGCAGCGCGCCGAGGTAGTCGCCCAGATTCTGGATCAGGGTATTGAGCAGGTGCTGGGTCGGCCCGGCGAACAGCACGAACAGCAGCAGCGCGCAGGCCAGCAGCATGTTGATATCGGACATCACCCGCACGCCCTTGTCGACGCCGGTGACCGCGACGGCGATGGCCGCGCCCATCATCAGGCTGATCAGCCCGACCTGGACCCACTGGGTGTGGGGCACGTTGAACAGGTAGTCCAGGCCCGAGTTGAGGTGCAGGACGCCAAAGCCCATGTCGGCGCCGAGGCCGAACACCGTGGCGATGATGCCGAAGCCGTCCACGGCATAGCCGATGGGCCCGTTGATGCGCTTGCCGATCAGCGGATAGAGCGCCGAGCGCAGGGCCAGCGGCAGGTTGTGCCGGTAGGCGAAGTAGGCCAGGGCCATGCCGACGAAGGCGAACACCCCCCAGCCGTGCAGGCCCCAGTGCAGAAACAGGATCTGCATGGCCTGGCGCGCGGCGGCCGGGGTCCCGGCCTCGCCCTGGGGCGGTTGCAGCAGGTGGGTCAGGGGTTCGGAGACGCAGAAGAAGAACAGGGTGATGCTGATCCCGGCGGCGAACAGCATGCCGGCCCAGGACAGATAGCTGAACTCGGGTTCGTCGTGGTCGGCACCGAGCTTGATCTTGCCGTAGCCGGACAAGGCGGTGACCACCACGAAGACCAGGTACAGGGTCATCGCCAGCAGGTAATACCAGCCGACCGTATTGGCCGCCCAGTTCTGTGCCGCCAGCAGCCATTGGCCGGCGGCTTCGGGCAGGGCGATGACCAGCAGGCCGAACAGCAGGATGAAGGTGGCGGCGAAGTAGAACACCGGTGGGTTCATGCGGACCAGGCCGCTGGTGGGGAGGGCTGAAGTGCTCATGAGACGGGCACCTCAAGGGTATGAAGCGTGGCTGGGCATCTCGGACTCAGCAAAGGCAAGCCTCCTGTTGTGAGCGGGCGGCGGGCCGCCGGTTTAACTTGATCGAACGGTCAAGTTAAACACGGATGTGGTCTGTAGGACTAATCGCAGGGCTTGGCGGTGCGACTTTGTGGCGAGCTAGCGCTGCGTTCCGTCCTCATGCTGCTGCAGGTTGGCCTGGGTCAGGTTGCAGCCGGCCGGCACGCTGCGGGTCAGCCAGACGTTGCCGCCGATGGTGGCGCCGCGGCCGATGGTGATGCGGCCGAGGATGGTCGCCCCGGCGTAGATCACCACGTCGTCCTCGACGATGGGGTGACGCGGATGACCCTTCTGCAACTGGCCGTCCTCATCCGCCGGGAAGCGCTTGGCGCCCAGGGTCACCGCCTGGTAGATCCGCACCCGCTCGCCGATGATGGCGGTTTCGCCGATCACCACGCCGGTACCATGGTCGATAAAGAAACTGCGGCCGATCTGCGCCCCGGGGTGAATGTCGATCCCGGTGGCCGAGTGGGCGATTTCCGAACTGATCCGCGCCAGCAACGGCAACCCGGCCCGGTACAGGTGATGGGCCAGGCGATGATGGATCACCGCGAGAATCCCCGGGTAGCACAACAGCACTTCATCGACGCTGCGTGCCGCCGGGTCGCCGTGGTAGGCCGCCAGCACGTCGGTGTCGAGCATCCGGCGTAATTCCGGCAGGGCCATGGCGAAGTCCTGGATCAGTTGCACGGCCTTGGCCTGGACCTCGCTGTCCGACTCGCCGCCGTGCCGCGCCACATAGCGCAGTTCCAGCCGCGCCTGGGCCAGCAGGGCATTGAGGGCGGCGTCCAGGGTGTGGCCGACGTAGAAATCTTCGCTTTCCTCACGCAGGTCCACCGGCCCCAGGCGCATGGGAAACAGCGCGCCGCAGAGTGACTCGAGGATCTCGGCCATGGCCTGGCGTGACGGTAGTTCACGGCCGCCCTGTTCGTCGCTGACCCGGCCGTTACGGCTGCGCCACTCATCCCGGGCGCTGCGCAGCTGGCTGACGATGGTCTGTAGTTGCCAATGGCTGGAACGCTCGCTCACGATCAAATCTCCGGCTGGACGACCGGCCTATCGGGTCGCCTGAATGACTTCCACTTTACGGCACCGACACAAACGGCAATTAAGAACGAATGGTGCTTTATTCAGAACTTTTCGGCATAAGCGAATGACAGTTGCCTGGCGAAAAGCCGCTGCCTATAGTCCTGGCATCTCCCACAGTCAGCTTGGCCCCATGATCAAACAACAGCTTGCCCGTTTTACCCGTCTGGAACTCCTGGCCCAGGCCACCCCCCTGGAAAAGCTCGAACGCCTGTCGGCGTGGGTCGGCCGCGATATCTACATCAAGCGCGATGACCTGACCCCCCTGGCCCTGGGCGGCAACAAGCTGCGCAAGCTGGAATACCTGGGGGCCGATGCCCTGGCGGTCGGCGCCGATACGCTGATCACCGCCGGTGCCATCCAGTCCAACCATGTGCGCCAGACGGCGGCCCTGGCGGCCCGTCTCGGACTGGGCTGCGTGGCCCTGCTGGAGAATCCCATCGGTACCGAGGACGCCAACTACCTGGGCAACGGCAACCGCTTGTTGCTGGACCTGTTCGGCGCCCGGGTCGAGTTGGTAGACAACCTGGACAATGCCGACGAGCAGTTGCAGGCCCTGGCCGAGCGCCTGCGTGGCAACGGCAAGAAGCCGTACCTGGTGCCGATCGGCGGTTCCAACGCCCTGGGCGCGCTGGGTTATGTACGGGCCGGATTCGAACTGGCGGCGCAGATCGAGGACAGCGGGCTGGAATTTGCCGCGGTGGTGCTGGCCTCCGGCAGCGCCGGGACCCACAGCGGCCTGGGCCTGGCCTTGAGCGAAGCGCTGCCGCGGTTGCCGGTGGTCGGGGTGACGGTGTCCCGTAGCGACGAGGCGCAGCGTCCGAAGGTGCAGGGCCTGGCCGAGCGCACGGCCGAGTTGCTGGGGGTGTCGGTACCGGCCAGCTTCAAGGTCGAATTGTGGGACGAGTATTTCGCACCGCGTTATGGCGAGCCGAACGCCGGGACACTGGCGGCGGTCAAGCTGCTGGCCAGCCAGGAAGGCATCCTGCTCGACCCGGTCTACACCGGCAAGGCCATGGCCGGGCTGCTCGATGGCATCGCTCTCCAGCGTTTCGAGGACGGCCCGATCATCTTCCTCCATACCGGTGGCGCTCCGGCATTGTTTGCCTACGAGGCTATGCTGTAACCCGACCTTGATCGCAAGGCGAGCGCGGACCCTGTAGGAGCTGGCTTGCCAGCGATGAGGCCCGCAAGCCTTGCAGCGATCATTCGGCCGCCATCGCCGGCAAGCCAGCTCCTTGTATCTCGACTAACGCCTCGTCAGAGGCGATAGTTCTCGACTGATCATCGAG
>NZ_JXDG01000113.1 GCF_000820515.1 Pseudomonas batumici
GGCGACACCGAAGTCGCCATCGCTGAGATCTGGAAAACCCTGCTCGGCCTGGATCAGGTCGGCCGTCACGACGGTTTCCTCGAACTCGGCGGTCACTCGCTGCTCACCGTGCAACTGCAAGCCCGCCTGCATCAGGACCTTGGTGTCGAGATCGACCTGCGCACCCTGTTCGGCCTGACCTCCCTGCAGGCCCTGGCCGCGTGCGTGGACCAGGCGACCCAGTCGCGGGTCCAACCGATTGAAGCGGTGTCGCGCGACCAGGACCTGCCGCTGTCCCTGGCCCAGCAACGCTTGTGGTTCCTCGACCAACTCGACCACGCCGCCAGCGTCGCCTACCACATGCCGGCCGCCCTGCGCCTACGTGGCCGGCTCGACCGCCATGCCTTGCAACGCGCCCTGGACCGTATCGTCGCCCGCCATGAAAGCCTGCGCACCACCTTCGAACGGCACGAGGGCGGAGTCCGCCA
>NZ_JXDG01000114.1 GCF_000820515.1 Pseudomonas batumici
ACAATACTGTTTTGTCTTCGGATTGCACCGCGCTCGCCCCCTCGCTGCTCATCACCCGTGAGGTCAAGCCACTCAAGCGGACACAGATATGACCGTTGTCATCGCATATCGTGACATCCCATTTACGGCTGCCGTCAGTGACAGCCCCGTCATGCTTCGCATCCGATTGCACAATCACCCACGCCTGGTCGGGGCTATGCTCGCGAATCTGTAAGCGTTCGAGCGCAAACGGCAATGCAGGCCTGATCGCCTCATCGTGCTGATCAAGCAGTAGACCGATGGATGCCTGCAGCGCACTGTCCAGCACACTCGGGTGCAGGACGTATTGGTCCCTCGTGCCGCTTATGCAGACCGGCAAGGCCACACGTGCCAACACAAAAGGGATGTGCGCGGCGTCCGTCCCTTTCCGGACAACAGTCAACCCCTGATGGGCGGGACCATAGTCCAGGCCCACCGAGTTGAACGCTTGATAGCACTGCTCGGCCTCAAACGACATTTCACACTGACTGCGCAGCAGCGACAGATCAATCGGGTTTTCGTCAGTCGTGGCAACGTTCGTCGAGGCTCGCCCCCAAGCGTGAACAATTCGCTCATCCTCGTCGGTGTATACCTGAAACTCGACCTGCCCATTTTCATCGCCGTTCAGGCAGATGTGCACGTGTCGGGTGTCATGGACCGTCAGCGGCCGTGCCCATACCACGTCCCTCAGTTCGATGGCTGATGGATCGGGGTTTTGCAGGTCCAGCGACGCCAGCACTGCCGCACGCGCCATCTCCAGATAAGCCACACCTGGCAGCACAGGCTGTCCCTGAACGACATGGTCCGACAGGAAGAAATCTTCACGGCTCAATAATGTGCTGAAGCGTTGTTCGCTCAGGCTGGAAGTATTCTGATGCAACAACGGATGTAACCTGGCTGCGACCGAAACCAGTGCTGCGCCCGAGCGCTGCGGTGTTTCCAACCAATACCGCTCTCTGAGGAATGGGTAGGTGGGCAACGAAACCCGTTTTGG
>NZ_JXDG01000115.1 GCF_000820515.1 Pseudomonas batumici
TCGACGTTGTTGGCATTCAGCCCCGCGCCGTCGATGGAGATGCTGCCCTGGTCGACCTGGTAGCCGGTGACCTGGCCGTTGCTGATCACCGCCTTGCCGGTGGTCAGGGTGGCTTGCGGGGTATTGATGAAGCCACAGCCATTGCAGCTGATGCCGTACGGGTTGGCGACGATCACATGGGCCGACTGCCCCGCCACTTCGGTGTAACCGCGCAACTGGCTCGGGCTGCCGCCGTTCACTTCGTTGAGGATGACGTTGGCCGC
>NZ_JXDG01000116.1 GCF_000820515.1 Pseudomonas batumici
CCATCCACGGATTGAGCAGCGTCGCCAACGGCGCCAGGGTCTTGTAGCGGTAACGCGTGCACAGCACCGGAGCCGGGTCGCCATGGGCGGAGTCGGCCGGGATGATCGTGCTCTGCTTGAGCTGGCGGACAAACCCCTCGGGATCTCTCGGACACATCCCGGTTTCCCCGTTCACCGGGTAGTACTCGTTGCGCTGCTTGACGCCATTGGGCTGGATCTGTTCGACCAGGTTGCCGTACACATCGTACTCGGTGCTCAGCACTTCCTGACGCCGGCGCCCGGAGTTGCTCACTTCCCAGGTGCTGGTCACCGTGCGCGGCAGCTGGAAATTGCCGAACTGGGCATCGAAGTCGACATTCTCCTGGGCGTGGTAGACGGTGACGACCTGGCGGACATGGTCGTTCTGGGTGGTTTTCTCCTCGACCAGCAGATGAAAGCGGTTGAAGCTGCGCTCGATGGTGCGCACCGCCTGGGTGCCGACCATCAGGCTTTCGGTGGTGCCATAGAGGTAGGGACTGCGCACCTTGTAGAGATTGTCCAGGTGGTTGTCTTCCCAGATCAGGCCGCTGGCGTTGTAGCCGAGAAAATTGTGCAGGTTGTTGCTGCCATTGCCGCTGTAGGCGTACTTGACCTTGATAATGGCCTCTTCGCCGGTACCGGGGTCGATGCGGTGATCGGTGACCCGGGGCAGGCTGGGGCGGCTGTCGAGCCCGGGAAACTTGTGCCCGCCATCGTTGTACTCGATGACTTCCTCGCTGCCGGTGGGCGTGCGCACCTCGGTGATGCA
>NZ_JXDG01000117.1 GCF_000820515.1 Pseudomonas batumici
CAACGTTGCCGCGCCTGTCGATAGCGGTAGCAATGTCATCCAACTGCCGGGTTACAACAGCAGCACCTCGGCCATCACCCAACCAGGGGCGGTGCAGGTCGATGCCGCTCATCAGGCCGTGGTGGTTCCCGGTGTGACGCCGACCTTGCCGGTGACTCAGCGCGACCCGCTGATTCCGGCAATCGCCCCCGTCGCCACATCGGGTGCGGCCACGAGCATATCGACCCTGGCTCGCGTGCAGGGCCTGCCGGATATGTCGGTCAAGTCCAACCCGCAGAAATACCTGATCGAAACCAACCCGGTACTCACTGACCTCAAGCAGTTCATGAGCTCGGACTACCTGCTGAGTGGATTGGGTTATAACCCGGACACCAGCGCCAAGCGCTTGGGTGATGGTTTCTATGAGCAGAAACTGATTCAGCAGGCGGTGGTGGCCCGTACGGGCCAACGCTTCATCGATGGCCAAACCTCGAACGAGAAGCTGTTCAAGTATCTGATGGACAACGCCATCAGCAGCAAGCAGCAGCTCAATCTGTCGGTCGGTGTAACCCTGACTTCCGAGCAGGTCGCGGCCCTGACCCACGACATCGTCTGGATGGAAAAGCAGGTCGTCAACGGCGAGGAAGTGTTGGTGCCGGTGCTCTACCTGGCTAACGCCAACAACCGCCTGGCGCCGAATGGCGCGTTGATCCAGGGCACGGATGTCACCCTGATTGCCGGTGCGAACCTGGAAAACAGCGGGACCTTGCGCGCCAGCAACAACCTGTCGGCCATGGCGGGCACCGATCTGGTCAACACCGGCCTGATCGAAGCGGGCAATCGTCTGGACTTGCTGGCCGGTAACAACCTCGTCAACAAGTCGGGCGGGATCATTGCCGGGCGTGATGTGAGCGTGACGGCCGTTACCGGCGACGTGCTCAACCAGCGCGATGTCAACCACACCGACCAGGGTACCGGCTTCGCCACACACCGTGAACTGCTCGACAGCGCTGCGCGTATCGAAGCCGCGAACAA
>NZ_JXDG01000118.1 GCF_000820515.1 Pseudomonas batumici
CACCGGGCCTGCTGGAACTGCCGGCCGACCATCCGCGTCCCCAGGTGCAGAGCTACCTCGGCGCCACCCTGGCCCTGGAACTCCCGGCCGGGCTGAGTGCCAGGCTGCGCCAGTTCAGCCAGCAACAGGGCCTGACGCCGTTCATGACCCTGCTCGGCGCCTGGTCGATCCTGCTTTCGCGCCTGAGCAACCAGCCGGAAGTGGTGATCGGTACCCCGGTCGCCAACCGCCCGCGCCAGGAAACCGAAGGGTTGATCGGCTTCTTCGTCAACACCCTGGCCCTGCGGGTCGATGTCCAGGCCCACAGCCGCGTCGACCAGTTGCTGGCCCGGATCAAGGCCATCACCCTGGATGCCTACAGCCACCAGGACCTGCCGTTCGAACAGGTGGTC
>NZ_JXDG01000012.1 GCF_000820515.1 Pseudomonas batumici
TTTCCATTGCGCTACGCCATTGGCCCTTCGCTCCCGCTCGATTTGAGCGGCCATGGAGTCGCCCCCCTGAGCGGGAATTTCCCGGCCCTCGGCGAAGGCTCGGAAAATACCAGCAGCAGGCCGATGCACTACACGGCCCGTCTGCTGCGGGATGGCTGGCTGTATGTCTGGCAAACGAACATCAACATGATGATCGAGTTCCAGGTGACCGGAGCGCTGCTGAAGGAAACGCCACGCGGCGGCAGCGTGATTGACCCGCGCCACAAGCCTTTCTTCATGTTGAGCGCAGGAGCACCGGCGATGATGGTCTGGTCGCCGATCCGCTGGAGCGATGCGCAATTCGAGACGGCCCAGACGGATCCGGCGATGCGCGAGCGCGTCATGCGGACCTTTACCCCCGGCATGGCGCCGATGAGTGGGCTGGTCAGGGACATCCATGAGTCCATCGGCGACTACATGGATCTCGATGGTTATGGTTGGAGCCAGGATCCCGTCAGCCAACCGCCGGACTGGCTCAAGACCCTCGACGACATGAAAGCCTGCGAGTTCCAGACCTATGCGGTGGTCGACGACACCTGGGGCGTGTTGCAGGACCTGGCCCGCTTGCTACAGGTGCAAATGGCAGCGTTCGAGGATCGTCGCAAGGAGCGCAGCGATGACTGGGCCATCGCCGAGTTGATTCGGTCATTGAGCGAGAACGATAAGCAGATTCGCAAAGTCCTGCCTGACGCTACGCGCTATCACCTGCTGGAACGGACTTGGAAAGAGCATGACAATGAAACCCATGGCTACGAAGCAGACCTGCGCTATATCTCGCTCTTGTGGGGGGCATGGTTCAACACGCTGAGCCTGAAAAGCCCCGCAACGCTGGCGACCGCCTGCGGACATTTCGACATAACCCAACCTGCTGCCTTGGAGGCGCTGGGAGAGGAATTCGCCCGGGCGTGTACCGGTGCCTCCAGCACCAGCTTTGGGGTAAAGACGCTGAGCAAGGCGCTTGATCCAGAGGAAGCAACGGAAAAGCCGTGGTTGATCTGGGCAGTGCTTGGTCTGCCCAACCAACCGGGATTGTCAGAAATAAAGCGTTTGATCGACATGAGCGACGCGTTCGTGGATAACGCAGAAGCCTTGCTCAAGCTCGGTACAAGGCTCGCGCACGCTTTGAACATAAGTAGGACCTTCAACAAAAGTGCCGATCATCTCGCCCAGCACAACCCCATTCCAGCTTCAGAACAACTATTCACGGCCTTGAGCCCGGTATTCGCGGTACAACTACGTAAATCCGAAGAGTCCGCCAATAATGTCGCACGGTTGTATATGGGGGCGGCCTTAAGCCGCAGTCAACAAAGAATAGATCTGGTAGCCGCCACACCTAAACAGATAGCACTCTGGCTAAGCTCCTTAATGGAGACGCAATCGACAGCACCGCCCAAAAGCCCACCATTGAAGCCGGTCATAGGTTTGGGGCAAGAGATGCTGCCATTTTTTCATTTGGTTCCTGTATCGCAACTAAATATCACGGGGAAAAATTTACCGTCGCTCGTCGATTTGGCTAGACCCGAGGGAGACTTAACGAGCCTGCTGAAAATGGGCAGGGACATAATAAATGAAGCTCCTTTGAAATGCTTGGTATTGGTGATAGCAGGATTGAGTTTCGCCCTAGCCGTGAAAGACTTAATGAGCAATAGCTCCACAAAAAACGCCTTCAATGTCCTAGGCGGTTTTGTGGGAATTTTTGCCGCTGGAACTGCGATAGCGCAAAAAGCGTCAGAGATACAGTGGGCAGCTGCGTCTAAAGCCACAGAAAAAAAAGCGCATGGTGCGCAGAAAATCTTACTTGAAGCACTTACAAGAGGGTCTACGGTTGCGCTTATAAACTCTGCCGTAGCAGCGATAGATGTCATTATATTTGGTCTGGAAACACTGGAAGCATACAAAGCCGGGGATTTAGACACCGCCACAATAAATTTAGGGTTGAGCTCAGCGTCGGCAACAAACGTTGTCATCTACGTAAAAGCTTTCCGTGCCGTGCGTGCAGCACGTGCGGCTAGTGCAATGGGCAACGCCCTTGCAGCCGCCCAAGCAATAAGCAGAGCCAACCACTTATTTTGCTGGGCGATCGCACTGACGATCATAATAGTCAGTGGTGTTATCGCTCGTCTTTATACGACGGACACACCATTAGAAAAATGGTTAAAAAACAACCGCTTTGGCATTCGTCCTGAAACGTGGGAAAACGACTATGAAAAATCAATGACCGAGCTATACAAAGCTCTCTTCCCCATTCATATTGAAGCTTGTCGAGTCAACGAAATACACCCCTATAATGGCCCGATATATTCCACTTATCTGTTCCTTCACCTGCCGGGGGAACACAAACTGCGTGACGAAACTATTCGATTCGAAGGTGCCGAAATTTGGGGTGGATCCTACGACTCAAAAAAATACCGTCAACCCGTGCTCTGGACTGGCGATGACTTTCAAGCTCATATCGGCACACGAACACCTCTGACCAAGGGCCTAAACACCTATAGACGTGTTTACCATAAAAACCAACTAGGCTTGGAGTTGAACGAGATTCAAGGCCGGCTTTTTTACTCTCCAATGGATGGTTTGACTCTACCGGCTATAGACATCGAGGAGTTGGCATGGATATGAAAACCTTTAGTGAAAAAATACAATCTTTTTATAACGGTGTGCCACCTGCAATTTTGAAAGCCGACGAGCCCACTGGTGAGCCACCTATGGAGTTATTCATTACTGACGAGCATACCGAATACTTTCTCACACTAAAAACAGGCTCAGAGTCAAACCATGGACTTCTCACCGGAATTTTAAGTTTGACTTCGCTGAGTGGTTTTATACTAGCACTACTGTTTGCATTTATTGGAAAATGGGAAAGCGCCGGATTACTAGTGCTTTATGGAACACCTCTAGCACTGATCCCTTTCCTTTGGGAGTCCAGAAGAAAAATCCCTTTACCGATCATTTTCAACCGCCGAACTCGTGAGGTCTACTTCGACCACAATGGAAAGCTGTTCCATACACCTTGGGATAACATTCAGGCCCTTGCCTATGAGTTCGAGGTCTTTAGCCCCTATGTCGGCAGTATGAGCAATGCCTCTCTTGAAATATTGATTCGCCGCCTTGGTGAACCAGAGACTGCGCTGATGCTGAGTTTAGGTGCCCCTATGGGTAAGAACTTGGAAATGCAAAAAGGCTTCTGGGAGTACCTCCGCGCCTATATGAATAACGGCCCCTGGTTTGATGAGAATGGAAATCACAGTGAATCCGATACATTCATAAGAAGCCACTTGTCCATAGACACACGAGGGTCGAGCTTTTTAGCAAATACGCGTCAAGATTTAGCTCAAAAAAAAGCCGCTGCTGAGGGTAAAAACTATCTCAGCGGGACAGATGCTTTCCTATTGATCTCCACATTCGTATTCCACCCTGCATATGTCGTTCAAGACCTCACCTACAACATCGCCAAACGCCGCTCCCGCAATTGCTGGCCAGAAATCGTATTGGAACGCCTGCGCCCCGACGGCCCGACCACGCGCCTAATCGATCTGGAACGCGAGCGAGGGCTGGAGGTTTAACCTGTACGCGCTCGGGCCTGCCCCGCCCATACCACTTACTCGGCCATCAACTCATTGAGCGCCACCACCAACGGCGCACGCACTGACGCACGCTGCCAGACAATCCCCAAGGTGCGAAACAGCCGGGGCCCCGGAACCTCACAACGGCGCACACCCTGCGCCTCGTGATTGGCCGCCGGCCGGTCCGGCACCAGCGCCACCCCCAGCCCTTCGGCGACGAACTTGACGATGATGTCGATGCCATCCAGTTCGAACTGGGCCTTGGGCTTGAGGCCATGACCTTGCAGATACGTCTCCACCAGCTTGCCACCCACCACCTTGCGGCTGAAGCGGATAAAGGGTTCCCTGGCGATAGTCGCCAGCACATCATCGACCTGCATCGTCGCCGGGGTGATCAGCACCAGCGGCTCCTCCACCAGCGCTATCCAGTCACAGCTCTTGGGCAAGGCAAACAACGGATGCACGATCAACGCCGCATCCAGGTCCCCCCCCACCACCTGTTCCATCAGTTCCTGGGAGTTGCCGGGCTCGATATAGATTTCGATCTCGGGATAACGCCGACGCCACTCATGCAGCGCCGGCGGCAGCAACTGCATCAAGGCATATTGGGTCGCCCCCAGCCGCAAGGGGCCGGCCGGCAGCACGCCGCTGGAGGCACTGGCGCACAGGTCGCGGGCTTCGCGGACAATCAGCCGGGCCCGCTCGACGATCCGATGGGCCGCCGGGGTCGGCTTCACGGTATGGCCGCTGCGCCTGAGCAAGGCATTGCCAAGCTGTTTTTCCAGGGCCTTGATCTGCTGGGCCACGGTGGTCGGCGCCAGGTCCAGCTGGCGCGCCGCCGCCGCGATGGAACCACAGTCGATCACGGCCAGGAAGGTTTCGAGAAATTGAGTATCCATCGACGGATTTTACGTTTTTCAATAGCGCTAACAAGCGCTTTTCAAGGGTCGTGGAAAACCGCAGATTAGCCCTTTGCAAACCTCAGGAGCGCCATATGACCTCACATCCCATTCAACTGGCCGATATCGAACAGGCTGCCCAGCGTATCCAGGGACACGCCGTGGAAACCCCACTGCTGGAATTCCACAGCCTGAACGAACAGTGCCAGGGCCGGGTGCTGATCAAGCCGGAGGTGTTGCAAAGAACCGGTTCGTTCAAGTTCCGGGGTGCCTACAACACCCTCGCCAGCCTCAGCCCCGAAGAACGCGTACGTGGCGTGCTGGCCTTCTCCTCCGGCAACCACGCCCAGGGCGTGGCCTGCGCGGCCAGGCTGCTGGGCATCGGGGCAACCATCCTGATGCCCAAGGATGCGCCACCATTGAAGATCCGCCGCACCCGCGAATATGGCGCACAGGTGGTGCTGTTCGACCGCGAGACGGAAGACCGCGAGGCCATCGCCGCGACGCTGACCGCCGAAAGCGGCGCGGTGCTGGTCAAGCCCTACGACGACCCACGGGTAATGGCCGGCCAGGGCACCCTGGGGCTGGAAATCGCCCGCCAGGCCCAGGCGCTTGGCCTGCGCCCCGAGGTGGCCCTGGTGCCCTGCGGCGGTGGAGGCCTGATTGCTGGCGTCAGCGTGGCCCTGCACAGCCAGTTTCCACAGATCGCGGTGTATGCGGTGGAGCCGGACGGCTTCGACGACACCGGCCGCTCCCTGGCCGCGGGCAGCCGACAAACCCTCGCACCGGGCGGACACTCCATCTGCGACGCTATCCTGACCGCGGCACCGGGCGAGTTGACCTTCGAGATCAATCGCCGACTGCTCAGCGGCGCGCTGACGGTGACCGACGCCGAAGTCCGCTTCGCCCTGAGATGGGCGTTCGAGAACCTCAAGCTGGTGGTCGAGCCGGGCGGCGTGGTCGGCCTCGCGGCCCTGCTGGCCGGACGCATCGCGCTGGAGGGCCGCTGCGCGGTGGTGGTGTTGTCGGGGGGCAATGCCGACCCGGCGCTCTTCGCCGAGACATTGTTGACGACCGATTGAACGCCGCCGTTGCAGGAGCCCCGAACGGCGGTTCCTGCACCTGGGCGGATCCGCGACCGTCAGCCCTTCCCTTCCAGCGCCTGCAAGCGCCGATACAAAGTGCGCTCGCTCATCCCCAGGGTTTTCGCCAGTTCGCTGCGCGGTCCGTCGAACACCGCCAGCGCGTGGGCCAACTGTTCCAGCTCGTTACGCCCGCGCCGCCCCTGCGCTGCCACCATCGGTGTTTCACGGCGCAGTTCGGCAGGCAGGTCGGCTACGCGAATCACCCCGTCATCGGTAAACAGGCGGGCCCGCTCCAGCACATTGCGCAGTTCGCGGATATTACCCGGCCAGTCATGCAGCCCCAGGGCCTTCATCGCCGACGGATCGATACGCGGCACCGCCGTCGGCGCCAGCCGCTGCAACAGGCTGTCGATCAGCAGCGGCAGGTCGTCGCTGCGCTCGCGCAGGGCCGGCAGGCGAATCGGAAAGGCGCTGATGCGGTAGAACAGGTCCTGGCGAAAACTGCCGGCCGCGACCATGTCCTTGAGCGGCTTATGGGTCGCGCACACCAGGCGGAAGTCCGAGTGCACGGTGCGCAGGCTGCCCACCGGACGGAAGCTGCCAGACTCGATCAGGCGCAGCAGCTTGACCTGCATCGCCAGCGGCACCTCGCCGATCTCGTCGAGGAACAGCGTGCCGCCATGGGCCGCCTCGGCCAGGCCGATCTTGCGCTGCAAGGCGCCGGTGAAGGCGCCCTTTTCGTAACCGAAGAGTTCGCTCTCCAGCAGGGTTTCGGTCAGGCCGGTGCAGTCGACCACCACCAGCGGCCCACCGGCCCGCGGACTGCCCTCGTGCAGCGCCCGGGCAAAGAGTTCCTTGCCGGTGCCGGACTCGCCTTGCAACAACACCGGAATCGGCGACGGTGCAGCCCGCTGCAAGGCGCCCAGCGCCTCCTTGAACGGCGCCGAGCGGCCGACCAGGCCCTGGTGCTGCGGCTGGGCCGAGGCCACGGTGACCGTATTCAAACGCTCGACATAACCGACCACTTCGCCCTGCTCGTCCAGCAACGGTCGCAGCTCCACATCGACATGCTCGGGGCCACGGGGCGTGTGATGGATATGCAGGACGCGCTCGGGCAAGCGGCTTTCGTGGGCCTTGCGCATGGGGCAATGCTCGCCGGCCTGGTCGCAGGGGACCGCGAACTGGTGCGAGACCCGGAAGCATTTCGCCCCCACATGGGGACGGCCCTCCACGCCGAACTGGCGCTGGTAGGCCGTGTTGGCGGCGACGATGTTGTAGTCGGTATCGAGGACGATGGTCGGCTGCAGGTCGTGTTCCAGATAGGACACCAGGGCCCGCATGTCGGGCCGGGCAAGGTCGGTGGCGAGGATGGTCATGGCAACTCCCGGATGGAGGCAGGAGCTTAATGCATGCCGACGCTTTCTGCCATTGACTGCCACGAACTGCCAAAATGACTGCCAATCCGGATTAAACAATCTTCCCAAGCAGAAAACGTCGGCGAACAGGTTGATATAAATCAGCCATCTGGCAAAAAAATCAAAAATCCTGGTTTGGCATGCTTATTGAACTCTCTGACAGACAGGGACAAACCCATGCCCGCCAACTACACCTGTAGGAGCGAGCAAGCTCGCTCCTACAAAAAAAGCCGTCTGGAGTAGACAATGACCTTTGGCGACAAGCTGGCTGTAGAAGCCTTTTTCGACCCCGGCACCGGCACCATCAGCTACCTGGTGCTGGACACCGGCACCCGCCGCTGCGCGCTGATCGACAGCGTGCTCGACTACGACCCCAAGTCCGGGCGCACCTGCACCCAGTCGGCCGACCGGCTGATCGCCCGGGTCCGCGAACTGGACGCCGGGGTGGAGTGGATCCTGGAAACCCACGTGCACGCCGACCACCTCTCGGCGGCGGCCTACCTGAAGGAACAGCTCGGCGCCAAGGTCGCCATCGGCAGCCGTATCACCCTGGTCCAGCAGGTGTTCGGCGAACTGTTCCATGAAGGCAGCGACTTTCGCCGCGACGGCAGCCAGTTCGACGTGCTGCTGGGCGACAGCGCCGAATTCACCATCGGCACCTTGAAAGCCCGGGCCCTACACACGCCGGGACATACACCGGCGTGCATGAGCTACCTGATCGAATCCGGCGACGAACTCATCGTCTTCGTCGGTGACACCCTGTTCATGCCCGACTACGGCACCGCCCGCTGCGACTTCCCCGGCGCCGATGCCCGCACCCTCTATCGCTCGATCCGCCAATTGCTGGCACTGCCGCCCCAGACCCGACTGTTCATGTGCCATGACTACCTGCCGGGCGGCCGCGAGCTGCGCTACATGAGCACCGTGGCCGAACAGCGCGCCCACAACATCCATATCCATGAGGGCATCGACGAAGACAGCTTCGTGCGCATGCGCGAGGCCCGTGACGCCACCCTCGACATGCCGGTGCTGATGCTGCCGTCGGTGCAGGTCAACATGCGCAGCGGCCAATTGCCCGAGCCGGAAGACAACGGCGTGCGCTACCTGAAGATCCCGCTCAATGCCCTCTGAACCAGGACCCGACACCATGTCCGCGACTAGCGTCTCCCATCACCAGATCCTGATCGTCGGCGCCGGCGCGGCCGGCATCGCCGTGGCCTCCAGCCTGCTGGCCCGGGCGCCCGACCTGGATATCGCGATTATCGACCCGGCCGACACCCACTATTACCAGCCCGGCTGGACCCTGGTCGGCGCCGGGGTGTTTCGCCCCGAGTCGACCGCCCGACCCATGGCCTCGCTGATTCCCCGTGGCGTGCGCTGGATCAAGGCGGCCGTCAGCGCCTTCGGCCCCCACGGCCACGAAGTGGTGCTCACCGACCAGAGCCGGGTCGGCTACGAACAGTTGATCGTCTGCCCCGGCCTGAAGCTGGACTGGGCGGCCATCGACGGGCTCGAGGCGACCCTCGGGCGCCATGGCGTGACCTCCAACTATCGCTACGACCTCGCGCCCTACACCTGGAAACTGGTGCAGGAGCTCAAGGACGGCGAGGCCCTGTTCAGCCAGCCGCCGATGCCGATCAAATGCGCCGGCGCGCCGCAGAAGGCCCTCTACCTGTCCTGCGACCACTGGCTCAGGAGCGGGCGCCTGGAGCGGATCAACGCTCGCTTCTTCAACGCCGGTGCGGTGCTGTTCGGCGTCGCCGACTACGTGCCGGCGCTGATGGAATACATCCGCAAGTACGCCGTGGACCTGCAATTCGGCCACAGCCTGGTGGCGGTCGACGGGCCGGCGAAGCAGGCGACCTTCGCCCGCACCCTGGCCGATGGCAGCCGCGAAACCCTGGTGCGGCCGTTCGATATGCTGCATGTGGTGCCGCCGCAAGTGGCCCCGGACTTCATCCGTGCAAGCCCCCTGGCCGATGCGGCCGGTTGGGTCGATGTCGATCCGGCCACCCTGCAGCATCGCCAATTCGCCAATATCCACGGCCTGGGCGACGTGACCAACACCGGCAATGCCAAGACCGCCGCCGCCGCGCGCAAGCAGGCGCCGGTGGTGGCCAACAACGTGCTGGTGGCCCTCGGGCGCCTGCCGACCCAGGCCACCTATGACGGTTACGGTTCCTGCCCGCTGACCGTGGAGCGCGGCAAGATCGTTCTCGCCGAGTTCACCTACGGCGGCAAGCTGGCACCGACTTTCGCCCCCTGGTTGCTCGACGGGCGCAAGCCGACGCGCCTGGCCTGGTGGCTGAAGGAGCGCATCCTGCCGCCACTGTACTGGCGCGGCATGCTCAAGGGTCGCGAATGGCTGGCGCGACCGAAGTTGACGGCGGCCAGAACCCAACCATGAACGAACATCTGTTGCTGGGCGCGGGACTGGGGACGCTGATTGGCGCCATCCTCGCCCTGACCGGGGCCGGCGGCGGCATCCTCGCGGTGCCGCTGCTGGTGTTCGGGCTGGGCTTGTCGATGGTCCAGGCCGCGCCCATCGGTTTGCTCGCGGTGGGCCTGGCGGCGAGCGTCGGGGCCTTGCTCGGCTTGCGCCAGGGGATCGTGCGCTATCGGGCGGCGGCCTATATCGCCGGGATCGGCGTGCTGCTCACGCCCCTGGGCCTGTGGCTGGCCCATCACCTGCCCAACGAGCCGCTGGCCCTGGGGTTTGCCGTGGTGATGGTCTATGCCTGCGGCCGGATCTTCCTCAAGGCACACCGGGAGTTGCAGCATGGGCATCCGGCGCCACGGCCGGATTTCCAGCCGTGCGTGCTCAATCCCCTGGGCCGGTTGCGCTGGACCCTGCCCTGCGCCCGCGCGCTGACCGTCACCGGCATGCTCTCGGGGCTGTTGTCGGGGTTGCTCGGGGTCGGTGGCGGGTTTGTCATCATCCCGGCGCTGACGCGCTACACCAACCTGGACAGCAAGAGCATCGTTGCCACGTCGCTGGCGGTGATTGCACTGGTGTCGCTGGGCAGCGTGGTCACGGCGACACTGTCCGGGGCGATGCACTGGTCGGTGGGCGGGCCGTTTGCGGCGGGGGCGGTGCTGGGGTTGGTACTCGGGCGCCAGGTCGCCGCGCGTCTGGCCGGACCCAGGCTGCAGCAGCTGTTCGCCCTGGTCGGTGTGATGGCGGCGGTGCTGCTGGCACTGGGGGCGCTGGGTCTGTCTTTCTGACCAACCGGACTATGGAACACCGCAACCCCTGTAGGAGTCCGGCTTGCCGGCGATGGCGTCCGCAAGCTCGATGCAAGCCTTGCGGGCCTCATCGCGAGCAAGCTCGGCTCCTACAGGTCAGGTGTTGCCTTCGAACCCGTATCTCACTCGGCCGGCAGCTTGCGGAACCCCACCGCCAGACGGTTCCAGCTGTTGATGGTGTTGATCGCCAGCGTCAGGTCGACCATTTCCTTCGGGCTGAACTCGGCGCTCAGCAAGGCATAATCCTCATCCGACGCATGGGTCCGCGAGAGTTCGGTCAGGGCCTCGGTCCAGGCCATCGCGGCGCGTTCACGCGGGGTGAAGAACGGTGTTTCACGCCATGTCGACAGGCAGTACAGGCGACGTTCGGTCTCGCCGAGCTTGCGCGCATCGGTGGTGTGCATATCGATGCAAAAGGCGCAGCCATTGATCTGCGAAGAACGCAGCTTGACCAGTTCGAGCAGCGACTTCTCCAAAGGCAGTTTGCTGACCGCGCTTTCCAGCGCCAGCATGGCTTTCAGGGCATCGGGCGAGGCGGTGTAGAAATCGACACGAGGTTGCATGGTGGTGCTCCTTACAGGTTGGGAATGAGGCTAAGGTAAGCCCGGCCGGCAGCAGGACAAATAGCCAATTCCGGCAAAGATCGGGATGCCAATCCCGACGTGTCGAAGCCCCGCCGGCAGGCTAAGATGCGCCCATCGGTGCGCACACGCCCCGCCTTCTCCAGCCGAGCTTCGACATGGAATTGCACATCACCCTCAAGGGCACTCGCGATCTGGCGAAACAGATCACCGAACAACTACGCGACGCCATTACCCAGGGCAAGCTCGCCGCCGGCACACGACTGCCGCCGACCCGGCTGCTTGCCGAACAGCTGGGGGTGTCACGCAAGACCGTCGCCGACGCCTATGCCCACCTGACCTACGACAACCTGCTGGTCGGCCGGGTCGGCGCCGGCACCTTCGTCAACCCGCACGTGCCGCCAGTCGCGCTGCCCCTGCAGGACAACGAACTGGCCGGGGCCGGCGTGATCCGGCACTGGCGCGATGCGTTCATGTCGATGCACCACCCGACCCACACCCTGCGCTACGACTACCTGGGCGGGGCCACCGGCAAGCATCAGTTTCCCCATGACGAATGGCGCCGCTGCGTGCTCTTCGCCTTGCGCCAGGGCGCCCAGTCCCGGGGCTTGTACGGCCAGGCGGAAGGTTTGCCGATGCTGCGCGAAGCCATTGCCCGGCATATCGGTTTCTCCCGGGGGGTGCGCTGCGGCAGCGACGACCTGCTGGTGACCAATGGCGCGCAACAGGCCCTCGACCTGGTCGCCCGGGTGCTGGTGGAACCGGGTTGCACGGTGGCGGTGGAAGATCCCGGCTACCCGCCGGCACGCCTGCTGTTCGCCGCCCAGGGTGCCCGGGTGGTGGGGGTGCCGGTGGACGACCAGGGCCTTCAGGTGGCCTTGATTCCCGACGGCACGCGGCTGATCTATGTCACCCCGGCGCACCAGTTCCCCCTCGGCATGCCCATGAGCCTGGAACGCCGCCTGGCGTTGCTGGAGCGGGCGCGGGAACTGGGGGCGATCATCATCGAGGACGACTACGACTGCGAGTTCCGCTACGAGGGCCGCCCCACCGACTGCCTGCAAAGCCTCGATCGCCACGGCCTGGTGGCCTACGTCGGGACCTTTTCCAAGACCTTGCTGCCGGAGCTGCGCCTGGGCTACCTGGTGGCCCCACCCGGCTTGCGCAAGGCGCTGTTGTCGGCCAAGCAGTTGACCGACTGCCACACCGCGACCCTGACCCAATGGGCCGTGGCCAAGTTCATCCTCGACGGTTACTTGCTCAAGCATATCCGCCGCTGCCACGCCGCCTACAGCAGCCGACGCGAACAACTGATCGAGCGCCTGGAGGGCGACCTCGCGCCCTGGTTCGAACGGATCCACGCCACCGCCGGCTTTCACCTGGCGATCCTCGACAAGGGCGGGCTGGACATACCGCTGCTGATCGAGCTGGCGAAACAGGTCGAGGTCGGCTTGTACCCGCTGGCGCCCTTCTACTACAGCGCCACGCCCCGCACCGGCCTGCTGATGGGCTACGGCTGTATCGACACCCTGGATATCCCGCCGTCGCTCGACCGGCTGCGCGAGCTCCTGCAGCAGCTGAGCCCGCGCGCCTGAAGCGTCAGGCCCGGCTGCGCAACCATTGCAGGAACCCGCGTTTCTCCACCGGCTTGGGCTCTTCGCGGTTGAATTTCTGCACCGCGCTCAAACGATGGTCGAGCAGGTTCTTCATGGCTTCGCCGATGTCGTGCCGGGCTTCCAGGCACGGCTTGAGGTACTCGTTCTCGATGCGGTAGAGCACGCAGTCGGTCTTGGCGGTGAAGTCCGCCACCACCGCCTTGTCGGCCACCACCCCGGCCTCGCCGATCACCTCGCCCGGCCCCATCCGCGCGACCTCCACCGGCACCTCGCCGCGCAACAGGGTGACCGAGACCACGCCGGACTCGACGATGAACAGGTGATCGCTGATCTCTCCACGCGCCAGGATCAGGTTGCCGGCGCGGAACGTCTCGGGCCGCATGTTCTCGCTGAAGGTGTCCTTTTCCTCAGAACGCAGGGTGGAGAAAATCGCCGAGCTTTCCAGCAACCGGCGCGAGCGCGAGAAATCCACCGGTGCGACACTTTCCCCGGTGGACAACAGGCTCACACCCGAGGCCCGCAAATGCCGGAACGCCAGGTCGTAGAGCTGATTGCGCACGGCGCGCTTCTCGCCCATGGAGACCACGAAGCCGCTGATTTCATATTCGGCACCGTCGGCGCCGGAGCTTTTCAGCGTCACGCAAGGCGCCGGGGTCGGCAGCAAGGCGCGACAACCGAGCATCGCGCGCTCCAGGGCCTCGATCACCACCTGGGGCCGGGAATGCGTACTGACCTGCACACTGATGGACAGCCCATGCATGTCGCTGGGCCGGCTGAAGTTGATGATCTTGGCCTTGGCCGCGAGGGAGTTGGGCACCACCGCCATGCTGCCCTGGGAGGTCTGCAGACGGGTGGCGCGCCAGTCGATATCGACCACCCGGCCTTCGGTGCCGTCGATGGAAATCCAGTCGTCGACCTGATAGGGCTTGGTGGCATTCAGCACGATCCCGGAAAACACGTCGCTGAGGGTGCTCTGCAAGGCCAGGCCAACAATGATCGCCAGGGCGCCGGACGTCGCCAACACGCCCTTGACCGGCAGGTCGAGCACATAGGCCGCCGCCGCGACGACGGCGATCAGGAAGATGATCGCCCCGAGCACATCCTGCACCAGCCGCCCGGCATGCCCGACCCGCTGCATCATCACCGTGCCGAGCAGCACCGTCAGGGTCCGCGCGCCGAACAGCCACCAGCCGATCTGCAAACCGGTGGCCGCCAGGTGCCGGGGCACGTCATCCGGCCAGGGCGCGGTCTGCAGGGGATTCATGCCCTCGTTGAACAGCAGCAGGCTGAACAGCGAGAACACCGTCAGGCGCATGGCCAGTTTCCAGGTGGCGCTCTTGCTGCCGATCAGGTGCCACAGCAACAAATCCACCACGATCAGCAGCAAGGCGCACAGCAAGGGATGTTCAGACAACAGGTCAAGCATCGAGCCACTCCATGAAAAGAAACCGTCACGTCGCGAAGATCGCACAGAACGGCTTCATGGAGTTATAGCTTTATATTCGCGGCGGCGGAGCGGCCCCGCGGGAGCGGGGAGCACGCAGTATCGTCAGTCATGCATCTGCCCGAAGCGCCCGGCCTGGAAGTCGGCGAAGGCCTGGTAGATCTCGGCTTCGCTGTTCATCACGAAAGGACCGTGGCCGACAATCGGCTCGTCGATGGGCTCGCCGCTGAGCAACAGCACCGTGGCCTCTTCATCGGCGTGCAACGACACTTCGCGGCCGGCACGCTCGAACACCATCAGCTGTCCCGGGCGCGCCACCTGCTCGCCATTGACCCGCACACTGCCGCGCAGGACCACCAGCACCGTGCTGTGCCCTTCATGCAGGTCCAGGGCCAGGGTTTTGCCGCCGGCCAGACGGATATCCCACACATCCATCGGCGTGAAGGTCCGCGCCGGCCCCCGCTGACCGTCGAACTCACCGGCGATCAGGCGCAGGCTGCCGGCCTGGTCCTTGAGGGCGATCCGGGGAATATCGCTGTCGAGAATGCCCTGGTAACCGGCCGGCGCCGACTTGTCCCGTGCCGGCAGGTTGATCCACAGCTGGACCATTTCCAAGCGCCCGCCGCGTCTGGCAAAGGCTTCGGAATGAAACTCCTCGTGGATGATGCCCGCCGCAGCGGTCATCCATTGCACGTCGCCCGGGCCGATCACGCCGCCGGCGCCGGTGGAGTCGCGGTGCTCCACTTCGCCGTCATAGACGATGGTCACGGTTTCGAAACCGCGATGGGGGTGCTGGCCGACGCCGCGGCGTTGCGTGGTCGGAGTGAATTCGGCCGGCCCGGCATGGTCCAGCATCAGGAAAGGGCTGATGTGCTGGCCCAGGCCGTCATAGGAAAACAGCGTGCGCACCGGAAAACCGTCGCCGACCCAGTGGCCCCTGGGGCTGGTGTAGAGACCAAGAATCTTTTTCATGGGTACCTCCATCATTCATGGGGCACAGCTTAGATTCAGCTGGTTTTTGGCGCTAGACGGTAAAAAACAGCTTCAGCGTTCCATTGGCAGGACGATCCTCCACTCGTCTGCAGAGTGCTGGATTAATTTATATTTCGAACATAATATGAATGAAAATATTACGCACGTAATTTTTTATCCTTGTCAGGAGGCGCCATGCAAACCCCCGATCGTAACGCCACGCTAGCCCAATGGATCGCCGAGGAGCAGGCCATGCGCGAGCGCCTGCAAGGCCCCGGCAGCCTGACCCTGGCCCAGGTCAGCCAATTGACTCCGGCAGAGTTCTTCAACGGCATCGGCAACGGCGAACTGCCCTCGCCGCCGATGGGCGCCTTGCTGGATTTCATCCCCATCGAATGGTCCGAGGGGCGCTTCGTGTTTCAAGGTAGCCCGGACGCCCAGCACTACAACCCGCTGGGCGTAGTCCATGGCGGCTACGCCGCGACCTTGCTCGACTCGTGCATGGGTTGCGCCATCCACACCCGCCTGCAAAAGGGCCAGGGCTATACCACCCTGGATCTGCGCATCAGCTATGTGCGGGCCTTGACCGACAGCAGCGGGCCGATCCGCGCCGAGGGCAAGATCGTCCACCTCGGGCGCTCGACGGCCCTGGCCGAAGGCCGGATCTATGACGTGGATGGACGGCTTTATGCCACCGGTTCCACCACCTGCATGATTCTCGAACCACGAGGCTGAGAAACCGCCGCCTCTCTTGTAGGAGCCTGGCTTGCCAGCGATGGCGTCCTTAAGGGCGATATCGCCAGCAAGCCGGCTCCCACAAGAGAGGCGGCGCCCAACTAAATTGCAGTCATCATTCCACAGGAGCTTCACCATGACCTCCATCGTGATCGCCGGTTACGCCCGTTCCCCCTTCCATTTCGCGAAAAAAGGCGCCCTGATCGATATCCGCCCCGACGACCTCGCCGCCCAGGTGCTGCGCGGCCTGGTGGATAAACTCGACATCGACCCCGCCGACCTCGAAGACCTGGTCATGGGTTGCGCCTACCCGGAAGCCGAGCAAGGCATGAACATCGCCCGCATCGCCAGTTTCCGCGCCGGTTTCCCGGACAGTCTCGGTGGTGCCACGATCAACCGCTTCTGCGGCTCTTCGATGAGCGCCGTGCACTACGCCGCCGGGCAGATCCTGCTGGGGGCCGGGGAGGCCTTTCTCTGCGCTGGCGTGGAGTCCATGACCCGCGTGCCCATGGGCGGTTTCAATATCTCGCCGAACCCGACCCTGATGCGCGACCACCCCGAGGTGTACATGCCCATGGGCTACACCGCCGAAGAAGTCGCGCGTCGCTACGGTATCGGCCGGGCCGAGCAGGAAAGCCTGGCCGTCGAGTCCCATGCCAAGGCCACCCAGGCTCGCGAACTGGGCCGCCTGGCGGACGAAATCATCGCCATCCAGACCGCCAACGGCTGGATCAAGGAGGATGGCTGCATTCGCCCGGGCACCAGCCTGGAAGGCCTGGGCGGGCTGAAGCCGGCGTTCGATGGCAGCGTCACCGCCGGCACCGCCTCGCCGCTGACCGATGGCAGCGCCGCCGTGCTGGTGTGCAGCGAAACCTTCGCCCGCGACCGTGGCTTGTCGATCCTGGCACGGATCAAGGCGGTGGCGGTGGCCGGCTGCCCGCCGGAAATCATGGGCATGGGCCCGGTCCACGCGACCCGCAAGGTGCTGCAACGGGCCGGCTTGCAGATCGGTGATATCGACCTGGTGGAAATCAACGAAGCCTTCGCCAGCCAGTCCCTGGCCTGCCTGCGGGAACTCGACCTGGACCGCGGCCGGATCAACCTCGACGGCGGCGCCCTGGCCATCGGTCACCCCCTGGGAGCCACCGGCGCGCGCATTACCGGCAAGGCCGCGGCCCTGCTGCAGCGCACCGGCGGGCGCTACGCCATTGCCACCCAATGCATCGCCGGCGGCCAGGGCATTGCGACCTTGCTTGAGGCTGTAGAGGCCTGATCCACCCCACCCAGACAGGAGCCGCTGCATCCCCAAGGCAGCGGCTCCAGCGGATGTTGCTCCCTCCCTGCCCCCTCCGGTCATTCGTGCGTGCCGGTAAAGAGTCCTTTTCCCTACCCCCACTTTTTCTCAAAGATCGCGATGGGGATACTCCTGCTCATTCCCACTGTCACTTCAGGAGTCCCCCATGTCTGTTCCCGCCTTCGGCCTCGGCACCTTCCGTTTGCAAGGCCAGGTCGTCATCGATTCGGTCAGCACCGGCCTCGAGTTGGGCTACCGGGTCATCGATACCGCGCAGATCTATGAAAACGAGGCCGAAGTCGGCCAGGCCATCGCCGCCAGCGGCATCCCCCGTGACGAGCTGTTCATCACCAGCAAGATCTGGATCGCCAACCTCGGCAAGGACGCCCTGATCCCCAGCCTCAAGGAAAGCCTGCGCAAACTGCGCACCGATTACCTGGACCTGACCCTGATCCACTGGCCATCGCCGCAGGACCAGGTACCGGTCGGCGAATTCATGGACGCACTGCTGGAGGCCAAGCAACTGGGCCTGACCCGTGAGATCGGCGTTTCCAACTTCACCGTCGACCTGATGCAGCAGGCGATTGCCGCCGTCGGTGCCGATCAGATCGCCACGAACCAGATCGAACTGCACCCGTACCTGCAGAACCGCAAGGTCGTGGCGGCGGCCCGGGACCAGGGCATCCGGATCACCTCCTACATGACCCTGGCCTACGGTGAAGTCCTCAAGGACCCGCTGATCCGCCAGATCGCCGAGCAGCACCAGGCAACCCCGGCGCAGGTGACCCTGGCCTGGGCCATGCAACTGGGCTATGCGGTGATCCCCTCGTCGACCCGACGCGAGAACCTGGCGAGCAACCTCAAGGCCCGGGCGCTGCGCCTGAGTGACGAAGAGATGGCGAAGATCGCCGGCCTCGAACGCGCCCATCGCCTGACCAGCCCGCCGGGCCTCGCGCCGAAGTGGGATTGAGGGCTCAGATCAACTGGTTGCGCTTGGCGAACTCGGCCAGCGCCACCACCGACTTCAGGTTGAGCTTTTCGATCAGGCGGGTCTTGTAGGTGCTGACCGTCTTGTCGCTGAGCAGCATCAGTTCGCTGATGTCCTTGTTCTTCATCCCGCGGGCGATATAACGCAGGATGCTCAGCTCGCGGTTGCTCAGGCTGTCGATCAGCACCGGCTCCGAAACGGCACCGCCCTGCCCCTGGACGTGCCCGTCCAGGCGCGGGAAGAAACTCTTGTTGAGCATGACCGCCTGGATCGCCAGGCGCAGTTCGATCAACTCGGCGGTCTTGGAGATATAGCCCATGGCGCCGGCGCGCATGCAGCGTTCGGAGTAGAACTCCGGCGCCTGTTCGGTGAGCACCACCAGCTTGCTTGGCAGCTGCAGATCGGTGAGCCGCTTGATCGCTTCCAGACCGTCGAGCCGGGGGATGTTCAGGTCCATGACGATCAGGCTGGGCGCCAGTTCCCGGGCAAATTGCACCGCATCGACACCGTTGTCAGCCTCGGCGACGACCTGGAACCCCTCCTTTTCCAGCAAGACCTTGATGGCCATGCGAATGAACGGGTGATCGTCAACTATCAGAGCTGTGCGCATTACAAATCCTCAAGAAGTACGCCAGCCACTGCTTGAGACGGGAACGTGCTTGCATCGAAAAAACAGAGAGGGAAAGAGCGGAATACAGTATAGGAAAAATCTCAATTTCTGCTGTGGCTGAACAGTGGAAGTCAGGCCATTCCGGCCCATGGGTAGGACGTTCAGAGGGTGAGAGCTGAACAACGCCGGCCACTTTATCGAGAGAACTCAGAGGCATCTGTAGGGGAAATCCCAAGATACCCGCCGTTTCCAGGAAGCCTGCTATCGCCCAGCCGCGTGCGACAGCGGCTGGGCGATGCCCGCGATGATGTCAGCGCCCGCGGCTCAACTCGCCTGCCACCGACACGACAAATAAATACCTCATGCGCAAAAGCACCTCCGGCGACACTCCTTCGTGCGTCTCTTCGACGCTCACGATAAAAGGACTTATCCATGGCAAACACACCCAGCAGGAATGAATGGGGCACCCGGCCCATCGACCGCATTGTCATCTCGGACATTGCTTCAAATCCTGCCTTCAAGGAGATCTCCACCCACCCCGCCACGGCTCGCGCGCCCTCGCCGGCCAGGGGAAGGGCCGGCCTCGCCGAACTGGACGCGCGCCTGGGGCCGGTCACCCTGGATAGCTTCGTCATCAGTCGCGTGGAACTCTACGACATGGGCGCCAGACTCAACGGACGCGCCCTCGACAGTGCCGACCCGCAACTCCAGGGCAGTGGCCGGGCCCTGGTCGATGGCTTGCAGTTCGAACCGGCTGAACTGCAACACCATCTGGAGACGACAGCCGATGCCGATCAGCGCCCGATCGACGTGCTGTTTGAAATAACCTCGCAACGCTCCTTGCAAGCACCGCCCTTGCTCGGGACAAAAAAACCAGCGCTCGCCGACAACCTGATGAAACATCTCAATCAGTTGCTCGTGCGGTTGCAGAACCTGCAAGTCCTCGCGCACAAATATGTCACCTTCAGCCTTCCGGGCTGGATCAATACCGCCAAGAGCCGCAGCCTGCTCACGGCAGGGTCAGGCATGCAGGCCTACGGGATCTACAGCGGCCTGGTCGGTATCCGCGAAGCGCTGAAAAAGGGCGACGCCACCGACGCGGCCGTGAATGCCGGCAGCATTGGCGCAGAGCTGACATCCGTGTTGGTCGAACGCGGCTTGAGGAAAACCGGGGAAGCCCTGCTCAGCCAGGGCGGCAGGATTTTCCAGGGCTTTCGCGCCACCTCCGCCGGCCTGCTGGTCAGCCGCAGTGCCGGCTTGCTGGGCAATGTGCTGACCCTGCCGTTCGATATCCACAGCGCTGTGGTTGCTTTCAATAATGCCGCCAAGGCCAGCGGCAAGGAGGCCATGGATCATTACGTCACGGCCGGGTTCAGTGTTGCCAGCGCCACCTTGTCACTGGCACTCGGCGCAGCAGCGGCCGCCGGCTTCAGCTCCGCCGGCCCTCTCGGGCTCGTGGCCTGCGCGGTATTGATCGTCGGCGCGAAGATCTACAGCGCCGTACGCCAGGTCGACGATATCGACGACTATATCGAACTGAGCGTCAACGAACGTTGGCGTTCGGGATGGTTCGCCTTTACCGGACAGGCACTGGACAAGGAGGTCATGGATCGCTACCTGATCGAGCGCACCCGGGTCGACTATGGCAAAGCCCTGGAAACCCGCGCCCGGGCTCTGCTCGACGTGGAGATGAAGGAAACCCTCGCGGGGGTCGTGAACGGCCGTTTTCACGTCGAGCTGGAGCCCGTGAAACACTGGGCACTTCGCTGGGATGAGGGCGAGGAACAGCCCCATACGACCGTCAATACGCCCGTTGTCCGCGAGGGTGACGATGTCATCGACGCCTCAAGGGGCCTGGAGCAAGTCCCGGGCCTGGTCAGCGGAACGCCAGGGGAAAAAAAGGCCGTGCTCTGGCAATTGGGCGGCGGCAACGACCAGGTCGTCGGCGTGCGCGACAAACCCAACTACTTTGCGTTCTCGACCGGCAAAAAGACCCTGACCGGCGGCGATCAGGATGACGCCTTTCTGTTCCAGGCCCAGGCAACCCTGACCTCCCCCAGCGTGCCCGCCCTCAGTACGCTACAGGGTGGAGACGGCCAGGATACGCTGTCGCTGCAAGGGCAGGTCCCGTCGCGCCACAGCTTCCACTTCGTCGGCCACGCGGTTGACTTGAACAGCGGCACCTTGGGTCTGCGGCGCAACTCCGCTGACCTCGACCCGGTCGCCTACGCCACGCTGGCCTCCATCGAGCATGTCGAAACCCTTGCCGGTGGCAGCAGTCGCGTGACCGGCAACCCGCAGGCCAACCAAATCACGCTGCAGGGTTTGGACGACCAGGCGAGCGGCGGCGACGGCGACGACACCTTCATACTCAAGGGCACTGAGAGCCGGGTCGCCGGAGGCGCCGGCAAGGACCACTACCGGATGGCCTCGACGGGAAGAACCGTGATACTCGACGAGGACGGGCGTGAGCCCAGCACCCTCGAACTGGACTGGCCCATGGAGCGCATCCAGAGCTGGCGCATCGTCGACACCGCGTTGATCGTCACCTCGTTGCGTGACGAAAATGGCGAGCTGCCCAGTCACCAATTGACCGTCAGGGGTGTCTATCAGCACGACGGGGGGCGGCAACTGCAAAATGACCTGTTGTTGTTTGTCACCCAGGAGGGCTACCTGCTCAAACCCGACCTGCCGGCCACGCTGGAAGGTACCGACGACCAGGACATCCAGGTCACGGTGCTGACCCTCGGACAACTCCCGCCGGCCCCGCAACCCGTCAATGGCGGCGAGTACAGGCTTCCCGGAGCCTCGACGAGCAGCTACTTCATCGCCAGGAAGACGCTGGACACAACCTTCCAGATCACAGCTGACGACACACGACCGTCAACCACGCTGTTCCTCGACTATGACAGCGATGAGATCGAGCAGGTCAGCGCGCTTTACCACGTGCAATCGAAGAGAGTCGGCGCCTTCAACTACCTGGACTACAGCGACGCCAGCCTGACCGTACGGCTCAACGACCAGACGCAACTGACGCTCAAGGACTGGGTGGTCAAGGGCACAGGCAAACCGACCGATGTCGGTGCCTCTTTGCACACCGCGGGGTTCGACCTGAACCATGGGATTGTCCTGGTACTGCGCGATGGCAGTTCGTACCAGGTCGGCGCTCCAACCTCCAGCTATCTCGACGACCACCGCAACCCGGGCATCAGGACCCTCGATGGCCGTGGTGCATTACGCAGGCGTACCGGCAACCGCCTGTTCCGCTCGCCAGAAAACCAGACCGCCTTGCTCAAAGAGCACCCGCAGCGTGTCGACTTCAAAGCCGGCAGCGACTCGGCGATCTACAACCTGGAGGGCATGAGTTCAACCTATGAACTCTACCCCTGCGCCGGGGCGACCATCAGCCTGTCAACGCCGGGCGCCCTGGCGAAAACCGCCAATGCGTCGACCTGGTACATCCATACCAGCGCAAGCGCCCAGATCATTACGCGCAGCGATATCAGGATCGCCAGCCAGCAGCTATGGGTCGGCAATATCCGCTTGCTGCTGCCGGCGGACGACGATCCCTCGCAGCCCATGGACCTGATTTACATCGTCCTGACATCCGGCGCCAGGTATGAGCTGGACCGGATCTTCGAGCAGCTTTTGCTGCAAGAACTGGATGCCCGCGCCCATACCGATATTGCCGCCATAGAAAGCGCTATCAAACAGCATCAGGCCGACAACGAACTGGCCAGTCATCGCATCAGGGTCAGCGGGTTGAGGGTGACAAGCTCGTCGACTTCAAGCACACCGGCCCTGGCGGCCTACGACGCGCTTATCTACGACACGCTGACGGAGCAGTGGCACACGGACAACGACGAATCGTCCCTCGTCGACCCTGCGGACCTGTTTATCCATACCCCGCGCTAGCCGCACGGGGCCTCCAACACGACCCGAGCATAACCGGACAGGGCTTGCCCGCGGCGCAAGACGCGCCGTTGGCCGGTCCCAGTGAGACCACGATCAACGAAAGGATTCCGCCATGTCCCCCAGAACACCGATTCGCCCCGGCATCTCCGGCACCGGACAACCCGATCTGCCAACAATCAGACCACCCGAGATCAGCCCAACGATACGCAATCGCCTTCCCCGCACCGTCGCCCCGTTGCTGCCGAACGCACCTGGGAACATACCGGTCGCCCGGCCGACAGCGGCTCCTGTCGCGCCGATCCCCGGCGCGGCCCCCATTGCCATCAGCACCCTCGCCGGTCCCGTTGCCAACAGCCTGTCGCCGGGCCGCCCCTTGAGCGCTTACTCGAGGCCCGCGCCCAAAGGCCTGCCGCCCCCCGACAGCGACGGCTTTCGCGTGGCCCAGCAACGCCAGTTCGTCAATCTCGAAGATGGCCGGGTCGTGATGGTCCGCTATGACGAAAGCGTCAGGTCCTATTGCGCCCAGGCCAGGGAAGAATACCGGCCCTCTGGCCCGGCCTTGTACCGGGTCGCGGGTAGCGATATCTGGAAAGAAAACGGCGCCGCAACGGCATTGCGCCAATATCAACTGTCTGAGGAACACCGAGCGATTGTCGCTCAGGCGCCAGCCTGGGCGAACACCAGCAGTTCCCTCGCGCAAACCGCCACGAAGCAGAAACTCATGGAGCTGCGCTCACGGCTACTGGCGGATGCCGCTCACTACTTCGAGACCCACGCACTGCCGCCCGCGCCCACGCGCGCCCAGCCAAGCCGCGGCGACAGCCCCCGCGCAATGATCGAGACCTTTTATCGAAACGCCGAAGGGCTGGTCATCGGCGAACTTCTCACCAGCCCGGGCAGCAAAGTGTTCCTGATCGAGAACATGGCCACCTTGGCTGAAAATGGCGTGAAAACCCTTTATCTGGAACACCTCAGAACCGATATCGAACAGGTTCACCTGGACCACTTCCATAAAACCGGAATCATGAGCAGCGAACTGGATACCCACTTGCGAGTACTGGGTACCGTGTATGGCAGCTCCTCGCCGGGCTTCTACAGTTACTACCGCCTGGTCAGCACCGCGCAGACCCGCGGTATTCGGGTTCAGGCGCTCGATTGTGCGGCGAGCTACTCACTCTCGAAAGACGAACGCGCCCGGGTCGACCATGGACGGGTGATAGGCCACCATGCCAATCAGGTCATCCACGCCGATCGGCTGAATGGCGCAGGGGGTAAATGGATTGCCCTGCTGGACAACAGCCACGCCAATGGTCGCCTCACCAGCTTTGCGCCAGGGCTGGCCATGGTGCAAGGCGTCATCGGCCTGCAGGTCGAGGATGTGGTGATCGGGCCTGCGGTACAAACACTCATTCCGGTCACTGCCAGCACCACGCATACCAACTTCATCCGCGCCGACCTGACACTGTCGGTAAAAGTGCCATGGAATATCTCGTTTGAAGCGTCGCCCCGATTCAGGGCCTTGCTCAACCCCGAAATCCGCAACAAAAGGGGTGTCGAGCTGATGGACTCCGGCAACGCCGCGAATAGCGTCAACCGCAATATCCGCAGCGAATTCTTTCGCCGCAAGGAACTCCTGGAGGAAACCTCCCAGACCTTCTTTTCGCACACCCAGGTCATCCCAGGCCAACGCCCGGTGCCTCAGTTACCGGCAGAAAGCCCGGCGGCGCAGTTCCTTGAAAAAATCTACGAAAACAGCCATGGACTGGTACTGGGGGCCAGCGCCAAGTCAATCAGCGCGAGGAAACTGCTGATCGACAACCTGCCCGTTCTCTCCAGGCTCAAGGTGCAAAGGCTTTATGTACAGCATCTGATGAAAGACTTCGACCAACAGCTGCTTGACGACTTTCACACCAAGGGTGTGATGCCCGATGAGTTGACGTATATCCTTCGCAACGAGGACAACAAGGAATCCATTGATCCGAAGGGCAAGTATTCACTGCGGCAATTGCTGGTCAGCGCTCGCCAACAAGGCATCAGGATCCAGGCACTCGACACGGCCATCAGCTATCCCGAAGGGAGGCGCGCTCAGGACCCGGACCCGGCCTGGAGCCCGAGCCCCAGGCGCTTGCCCACCTTCAACTATATTGCCCACAAGCTGATCAGCGCCGACCAACAGCACTATGGCGCGCATCGATGGCTAGCGCTGGTGGAAAGTATCCATGTCAACACCCTCAGAGAGATACCCGGTCTGGCTGAACTACAAGGCGCGGTGGGGCTGCGCACTGTCGCCACGGGGGGACAGCCGGCGCTACGGATCACCCCCGATAGCGGCGAAGTGGCACTTTTTTCCAATGGGGTTCATCAAGTCCGCGCAGACCTGAAGGTGGAGATCAGTATTCAATCCGCTCCCCTGCACCCCACCCGGCGGAACCCGAGGGAGTGTCTGCACAAGCCGTCGGACTTCCTGATTGAAACAACCAACGAGGGGTTCATGCTTGTCCAGAAACCCAAAGACAGTCCCTACAAGGAGACCCCGTTGATTGCCAGCGAAGGGCTGTTCTCCCCCCCTGCCGGATCCGGTATTCCCGACAGCGAAAAATTCAGCAGCATTGGCGATCTGGTATGGCGACTCAAGAGCACCGGCATGGTGCAGGTGGCCGGGACGCCCGGGGGCCTGCCCGGAACGCTCAGGCTCGATACCCATCCACAACTCAATCGACCCGGAATGTTTCTGTTCGGCCAGGTCGAGAACGGCCCCGTACTGGTCTATCGCGCAACGGATCGTTCACTGAAGGTCATCGCCATCCTGCAAAAGAGCGAGAGGCCCGGCAAGCTCTGCATCAAAGCGCAAGCACTGGGCTACGACGGATCAGAAGTCTTTGACGATCTCGAGCATTTGAAGCGCGAATTGATCTATACGAAGAATCTGGTCCCTTACATAGCCCATGTCGATCTCTGAAAAAAGAGCGGGGGTTCAGACCGCCTGCAACGGCATGCTCAACTCGACCCGCAGCCCATCGGGGCGGCTGTCGAACTGCAGCACGCAGCCGCAGCGCTGGACGATGGCGTTGACAATCGCCAGCCCCAGTCCGCAACCGTTGCTCGTGCTGTTGCGCCAGAAGCGCTGGGTCAGATGCTGCAGATCGTCCGGGGCGATGCCCGGGCCGTGGTCGCGCACCTGGAAGTGCACGCGGTTGCCGATGGTTTCCACATTCAGCTCCACCGGCGCATCGCCCGGGGTGTGACGCAGGGCATTGTCCAGCAGGTTGCGCAAGGCGGCGATGGACAGGGTCGAAGGCATTTCCAGCGGTGCCCGGGAGAAGTCCTTTGCCAAGTGCAAGGCGATACGCTCACGGTCGCCATTGGCCGCATCCTGGATGGCCAGGCGCGCCACCTGTTCGGCATTGCACTGCACGCCGTCGTCGAACGACAGGCTGCCCTCGACCCGCGCCAGCAGCAGCAACTGCTCCAGGGTCCGGTGCAGGCGGTCGGCACCGGCCTCGGCGTGGGCCAGGGACTGGTCACGGGCCGCGCCCTCGGTCATGCGCGCCACTTGCAGGTGGGTCTTGATCGCGGTCAGCGGGCTGCGCAGTTCATGGGCGGCATCGCCGGTCAGCCGGCGCTCGCGCTCGATGGTCTTGCCGATGCGCTGGAACAGCTGGTTCTGGGTCTCCAGCAACGGCTGCAGCTCGCGGGGCAGCGGCTGCACCTGCAAGGGTTCGAGGGAGTCGGCGCTGCGGCGCATCAAGGCGTCGCGCATGCGGTTGAGCGGCGCCAGGCCCTGGCCGATGCCCAGCCAGAGCAGGCACAGGCAGCCCATCAGCGCCACGCCGACCGGCACCGAGGCCGCCAGCAGCACCGAGAGGTTCAGGGCTTCGCGTTCCACCTGGCGGTCGGCGGTGGTGATATGCACATCGCCGCGCACCAGGGTGAAGGTACGCCAGGGCGCGCCGTCGATCGTCTGGTCGTGGAAACCGGCGGTCTGGGCCTCCAGGGCCTGATCCGGGTTGTTGTGGCTGCGGGCGAGGATCTCGCCGCGCAGGGAGCTGACCTGGCAGGCCATGCCCCCGGGGATATTCAACTGTTCGGCGCTGAAATGGGTACCGTCGCCCTTGCTCGGCACCGGCGGCAATTGCTCCAGCAAGCCGGCGACCATGCGCGCCGAGGCCACCAGCCGCTGGTCGAGGGAAAACATCATCTGGTGCCGCAGGTCGCTGAGCATCCAGGTCGCGGCCAGGGCCCAGATCAGGATGAACGCCGAGCCGATAGTCAGGCTCAGGCGCAAACGCAGGCTCATCATGACCCGCTGTCCTCGTTACCCGCCGGGCCCAGGCGATAACCGAGGCCACGGACGGTCTCGACGATGCCGTTGCCCAGTTTGCGCCGCAGGTGGTGGATATGCACGTTCAAGGCATTGCTTTCCAGTTCGTCGCTGAAGCCGTAGACGCTGTCTTTCAGTTGCTCGCTGGAGAGCACCCGGCCGCGGTTGTGCAGCAGTGCCTGCAACAGCGCCTGTTCGCGGCGCGAGAGGTCCACCGGCTGGCCGCCGAGCAGGGTCACGCGGCTGCTCGGGTCGTAGCTCAGGACACCGTGCTCGATCAGGTTGACGCTACGCCCGGCCACGCGCCGCAGCAAGGTTTGCAGGCGGGCGAAGAGTTCGCGCAGGTCGAAGGGCTTGAGCAGGTAGTCGTCGGCGCCGGCCTGCAGGCCGTCGACCCGGTCGGTGACCGAGTCGCGGGCAGTGAGGATCAGCACCGGCAGCTCCAGGCCCTTCTGGCGCAGTTGCGCCAGCAGTTTCAGGCCGTCCTCGTCGGGCAGGCCGAGGTCGAGCACCATCACGTCGAACTCCGCCGCGCGCAACATGGCACGCGCGGCCGCGGCGCTGGCGACATGCTCGACGGTCATGCCCTGGGCGGTCAGGCCGGCCTTGATGCCGCTGGCGATCAGCTCGTCGTCTTCGCAAACCAGTACGTGCATGGGGACACCTGTGCAAATGCGTCGATTGAAACGCAAGTGGATTAAGCGGCGATTATGCCGCCAATGCCTCGAGGATAGTTAATCACCACCCGTCCGAGGCCTGTAAGATCCGCATTCGACCCGGGAAAAAACCGGGTTAATGATCGGTTAATCGCCTGCTTGCAGGCTTGTACGACTCGCCACGTTTCTAAGGCTTTTCTATGCGTTGGTTGTTGACCTTTGTCCTTGTTCTTTTCGCCGGTCTCGCCCAGGCCGGCAACGATCCATTCGCGGTGAAGAAGCCGGACTTCCTCCCCGTCGGCAAGGCCTTCGCCTTCAGCGCCGAGGCCCTGCCCTCCGGACAGACCCGACTGTATTGGCAGATCGCCGACGGCTACTACCTGTATCAGAAGCGCCTGAAGTTCGACGGTCTGGACCCGGCGCAGCGGCCGGCGCTGCCCGAGGGCGAGCACCACAACGACGAGTTCTTCGGCGACCAGCAGGTCTATCGCGGCGAGCTCGAACTGCTGGTCCCGGCCGGTGCCGGCGGCCAGGTCAGCGTCGGCTGGCAAGGCTGCGCCGACGCCGGCCTGTGCTACCCGCCACAAAGCCAGACGGTCGATCTGGGCGGCAAAACCGGCGTGTCCACGGCTCAAGGACAGGGGCAAGGCCAGGCGCAGGACCAGTCCCTGGCCGCCAACCTGCAACACAACGCCCTGGGCTGGAGCCTGCTGGCCTTCTTCGGCCTGGGCCTGCTGCTGGCCTTCACTCCGTGCATGCTGCCGATGCTGCCGATCCTCGCCGGCCTGGTGGTGGGCAGTGGCGCCAGTCCACGGCGCGGCTTTGCCCTGGCCGGCAGCTACGTGATCTGCATGGCGCTGGTGTATGCCGTGCTGGGCATGCTCGCGGCCCTGCTGGGCGGCAACCTGCAGGCGCTGCTGCAACAGCCCTGGCTGCTGGGCAGTTTCGCCGGGTTGTTCGTGGTACTGGCCCTGCCGATGTTCGGCTTCTTCGAACTGCAATTGCCGGCGGCCCTGCGCGATCGCCTGGAAAGCGCCGGCAGCGGGCGGCGCGGCGGCAGCCTGGTGGGGGCCGGGGTGCTCGGAGCCCTCTCCGGCCTGCTGGTCGGCCCGTGCATGACCGCGCCCCTGGCCGGTGCCCTGCTCTACATCGCCAAGAGCGGCAAGATCGTCGAAGGCGGCCTGGTGCTGTTCACCCTGGGCATCGGCATGGGCTTGCCGCTGTTGCTGCTGGTGACCGTGGGCAACCGCTTCCTGCCCAAGCCGGGGGCCTGGATGGACCGGGTCAAGGCGCTGTTCGGCTTCCTGTTCCTCGGCATCGCGGTGCTGATGGTCCGTCCGGTGGTGAGCGAATCGCTGTGGATGGGCCTGTGGGGCGCGTGGTTGCTGATCATCGCCTACGGCGCCTGGCGGCTGGCCCGACAACTGGAGCGTGGCGCCCTGCCGAGCGGCTGCGCCGGCGTCCTGCTCGGCCTCTGGGGCGCGCTGCTGGTGGTGGGCGCGGTGGGCGGCGGCAGCGACCCGTGGCGACCGTTGCAGGTGTATACCGGCGCGACCCAGGGCGCTGATACCTTCGTCACCGTCAACGACCCGGCCGCCTTGCAGCGCGAACTGGACACCGCCAAGGCCCGGGGCCAATGGGTGCTGGTGGACTACTACGCCGACTGGTGCGTGTCCTGCAAGATCATGGAGAAACAGGTCTTCTCCAGGGCTGACGTACAAGATGCCCTGCGCGATGTACGGCTGGTACGCCTGGATGTGACCGACGACAACGCCGCCAGCCGCGCATTGCTCGGCCGTTATGAGGTACCCGGGCCGCCGACCCTGTTGTGGGTCGCCCCGAACGGCGAGGAACGCCGGGCCAGCCGTATCACCGGTGAAGTCGACGCCAAGGCCTTCCTGCAGAACTGGAACAGCACACGGGACGCGCCTTGATGCTCACCCTGACCCTCGGCACCTTTGCCCTGTCGATCCACCACCTGCTGTTGCTGCTCGCCCTCGCCCTGGCGACGCTGGTGGGCTGGCGGGTGGCCAAGGGCGGCGGGGAAAACCCGGAGTCGGTGCTGTTCGGCCTATTCATGCTCGGCATGCTGGTGGCGCGGATCAGCTTCGTGATCGCCTACTGGGCGTATTTTCGCGACGACCCGTTGCAGATGCTCGATATCCGCGACGGCGGCTTCCTGCCCTGGCCGGGGTTGCTGGCCCTGCTGTTGGGCTGCGCGGTGTTCTGCTGGCGGCGTCCGACCCTGCGTCGGTCGCTGGGCCTGGGCCTGGGCACTGGCCTGGTGTTCTGGCTGCTCAGCAGCCTGTCGCTCAACCTCTATGAACAGGGTACGCGCCTGCCGGAACTGACCCTGCGCGATGCCCAGGGCCAATCGGTGCAATTGCGCGACTACCAGGGCGGCCCGCTGGTGATCAACCTCTGGGCCACCTGGTGTCCGCCGTGCCGCCGGGAAATGCCGGTGCTGCAGAAAGCCCAGCACGAACGCCAGGACGTCACCTTCCTGTTCGTCAACCAGGCCGAAAGCCTGCAGAGCGTCAGCACCTTCCTGATGACCCAGGGCCTGAACCTGAACAACGTGCTGTTCGACGGCAGCGGCCAGATGGCCCAGAGCGTCGGTTCCATGGCCCTGCCCACCAGCCTTTTCTACAACGCCGAAGGCCGCCTGCTCGGCACCCACCTGGGCGAATTGTCCGAGGCCAGCCTGGCCCGGGCCCTGGAAACCTTCGGCCCGCCCCCCTCCACTTCGGCCGTACCGGCCACAGCAAGGAAACCGTCATGTCCTTCAACCGCCACCTGCTGAACCTGAGCCTGGGCACCGCGCTGGCCGCGTTGCTGCTGCAAGCACCTGTGTTGCAGGCCGAGGAACTGCCCGCGCCGATCAAGAGCATCGAAGCCAAAGGGGCAAAAATCGTCGGCAGCTTCGACGCCCCGGACGGCCTGCGCGGCTATGCCGCCCAGTACCAGAACCGAGGCATGGCGCTGTACCTGACCGCCGACGGTCAGCACGTGATCGCCGGCAACCTGTATGACGCCGACGGCAAGGACCTGAGCCAGGCGCCGTTGCAGAAGCTGGTGTATGCGCCGATGGCCAAGCAGGTCTGGGGGCAGATGGAAAAGAGCAACTGGATCGCCGACGGCAAGGCCGACGCACCGCGCGTCGTCTATCTGTTCAGCGACCCGAACTGCCCGTACTGCAACATGTTCTGGGAGCAGGCACGGCCGTGGGTCGAGTCCGGCAAGGTGCAATTGCGCCACATCATGGTCGGCATCATCCGCGAGGACAGTGCCGCCAAGGCCGCCGCGCTGTTGACCGCCAAGGACCCGCAAGGCGCCCTGCACGACCATGAAAAGGCCGGCAAGGGTAGTTCGCTCAAGCCGTTGGACGCGATCCCGGCACCGATCCAGGCCAAGCTCGATGCCAACATGAAGTTGATGGCAGACCTGGAGCTGTCGGCCACGCCGGCGATTTTCTATCTCGATGAAAACGGCGACCTGCAACAGCAGCAGGGCGCACCGTCAGCGAACAAGCTGGTGAAGATTCTCGGGCCGAAGTGATGGGAGGCTACTGGGCCGCCACCGGATTGGCCACCGGCATCACCTTGATGCGATAGGGCTGGAAGATCTTCAGCAGGTCGCCGTTGTCCTGCAGGCGCTGCAACAGCTTGCCAAACGCCTCGGCGCTGATGGGGGCTTGCGGCCGCAGAAGCGCATAGTGGTGATAGACCTGGTCGATCCGCTCGGAAATCAGCAGGTCCTTGGCCACATCCGGGTTGCGGATCAGGTAATCGGACAGGTAGGAGCGGGTCACCAGGGCGATATCGGCACGCCCGCGCAGCACCATCAGCAGGTTGGAGTCATGGGAATACGTCAGGGTGGCGTTGTAGGTATCGGCCAGGTACTTGGGGTCCGCGTTGAAGTTGGCGAACTCATAGTGATAACCGCTGAACAGGGCCAGGCGCTTGCCCTTGAGATCGGCGAAATAGCTTTCGTCGCGACCCGGCTCACGCTCGGCGACAAACACCTCGGCATCCTCCAGGCCCATGTCGACCGCGGTGTGCGGAATATCCTTCCAACCCCAGGCCGGATTCTCGAAGATCGCCATGTCGGTACGCCCCTGCTGGAAATCGCCGAAGCGCCGGGGAATCGAGGTCGGTACCAAGGTGAACTGGTAATCGCTCTGCAGCTTGTTCAGGGCCTCGGCCAGTTGCGGCAGCAGGCCGGTATCGGCGCCCTGCTCGGGGCGGATGGTGTAAGGCGGGAAATGCGCGGCGCCGATCCGAACCAACTGGGCCGCCGAAACCGGCAAGGCCACCAACGCGCAAAGCGCCAACGACAGGACTCGGGAAACCGTGCGCACAGGCAGGACGTTCAAGGGCACACCTCAGGAAGAAAAATTCATGGATCCAAACTAGGCGGTTTTGTCGACTTCGACAACTGTTCGTACATGAATTAATCACTCCCCGACCGGTCCGTCATAAATCTTTGAGAATCAATATCAAAGCCTCTTCGGCCAGTTGATCCAGGGTCAGGCTGCCCTGGGGTCGAAACCAGGTCGTGGTCCAGGACAAGGCCCCGGTCAGGAAGCGTCGGGTGATGAACACATCGCCCTTGATATAGCCGGCGTCGCGGGCTTCAGTCAGCACCTCGAGCCAGATCTGCTCGTAGAGGTCGCGCAGCGCCAGGACCTTGGCCTGCCCTTGCTCGGACAATGAGCGCCATTCGTAGACCAGCACCGCCATGGCTTCCCCCGTGCCGCCCATGATCGACTGCAGTTCACAGCGGATCAGGGCCAGCACCCGCTCGCGCACGCTGCCGGCTTCGGCCAGCGACGCACGCATGAGGGCGGTGTTATAGACGATGGTCTCCTCCATCACCGCGCGCAGGATTTCATCCTTGCTTTTGAAGTGATGGAACAGGCTGCCGGATTGAATGCCGATGGCACTGGCCAGGTCACGCACCGTGGTGCGGTCGAAACCCTGGTTGCGGAACAGGTGGGCCGCGGTCTGCAGCAGTTTTCCACGGGCGCTGTCCGGGTCGGTCAGTTGCCCGGCGCTGACCAGGTCGCGCATGACGCGCTGGGCTTGTTGCTCGTTCACGGCATTCCCCTCATGACTCACTGCCTCTCCCCCACTGTAGGAGCAGCCGGTCGACGCTCGATTGCTCGCGATGGTGGCCGAGGCACCGCGGGGTATCAGGCTTATCGCGTTATCGTTGACGTCCATCGCGAGCAAGCTCGCTCCTACATGGAGAGGGCGGTTGCGCGCAATTTAAGCCTACAGGCACAGCCAAGCAAGCGCTTGGGCCGACCAGACCGGCGGGATTTACAAACCAAGCGCTTGCTTGGTAGCCTCGTCCGAGGACTTTCGGAGGCAGCTCTGATGAAGGCAAGGGTTCGTGTCGGTTGCGCCAGTGCGTTCTGGGGCGATACCAGCACCGCGGCGGCGCAGTTGGTCGAAGGCGGACGCCTGGACTACCTGGTGTTCGATTACCTGGCGGAAGTCACGATGTCGATCATGGCCGGGGCGCGGATGAAGGACCCCGCCGCCGGCTATGCGCCGGACTTCGTCGAGGTGCTGCGGCCGTTGCTGGGCGAGATCGCCCGCCAGCGGATCCGGGTGATCAGCAATGCCGGTGGAGTCAATCCACAGGCCTGCGCCACGGCCCTGCAAGCCGCCTGCACGGCCGCCGGGGTAGCGTTGAAGATTGCCGTCCTGCTGGGCGACGACCTGCAACCGCAACTCCCTCAACTGGCCGCGAACGGTATCCGGGAAATGTTCAACGGCGCGCCGCTGCCGGCGCACTGTGTGTCAGCCAACGCCTATCTGGGCGCCCCAGGCATCGTCCACGCCCTGAGCCTGGGCGCGGATGTGGTGATCACCGGGCGCGTGGTCGACAGCGCACTGGTCAGCGCCGCCCTGGTGCACGAGTTCGGCTGGTCCTGGCAGGACTACGACAAGCTGGCCCAGGCCGCCCTCGCCGGACATCTCATCGAGTGCGGCGCACAGTGCACCGGGGGCAACTTCACCGACTGGCGCGAGGTTCCAGACTACGCGCACATCGGTTTTCCCATTGTCGAAGTCAGTGCCGACAGCCACTTCATCGTCAGCAAGCCCGAGGGTTCGGGCGGCCTGGTGAGCCCACTGACCGTGGGCGAACAACTGCTCTACGAAATCGGCGACCCCAGGGCCTATCTGCTGCCGGACGTGATTTGCGATTTCACCCGGGTCCGCCTCGTCCAGAAGACCGCCGATAGCGTCGGCGTCAGTGGTGCCACCGGCTTGCCGCCCACCTCGCAGTACAAGGTCTGCGCCACCTACCCCGATGGGTTTCGCAGCACCGCCAGTTGCCTGATCGCCGGGATCGACGCGGTGGACAAGGCCCGCCGGGTCAGCCAGGCGATCATCGACAAGACCGCGCACCTGTTCCAGGCCCGCGGCTGGCCGCCCTACAGCGAGGTGAACGGCGAACTGCTCGGCAGCGAAGCCACCTACGGTCCCCATGGCCGCCGCCAGGACAGCCGCGAGGTGGTGATCAAGCTGGCGGTGCGTCACCCCGAGCGGCAGGCGTTGCTGCTGTTTTCCCGGGAGATCGCCCAGGCCGCCACCGGCATGGCGCCGGGGCTGACCGGCATCCTTGGCGGGCGGCCCGCAGTGTCGCCGCTGATCCGCCTGTTTTCCTTCCTGATCGATAAAAATGCCTGCACGTTGAGCGTGTCTCTCGACGGGCAACTGCATGCCGTCACCCTGCCCGCCCCAGCCCCCAGGCAAGCCGCCGCCGTTGCCGAAGACCGGCAGCCCCCCCGGCCCCAGGGCCGTGCCGAAGCCAACGTGGCGCTGGTGAAACTGGCGGTGGCGCGCTCCGGCGACAAGGGCAATCACGGCAATATCGGGGTGATGGCGCGCCATCCCGACTATCTGCCGTGGATCGCCGAGGCACTGACGCCGGCGGTCGTGGTGGACTGGATGGGGCATGTCCTCGACCCGATCCACGGCCGGGTCGAGCGCTGGTACCTGCCCGGCACCCACAGCCTGAATTTCCTGCTGGAGAACGCCCTGGGCGGCGGCGGTATCGCCAGTTTGCGCATCGACCCGCAAGGCAAGGCCTTCGCCCAGCAACTGCTGGAAATCCAGATTCCCGTACCGCAACACATTGCCGATCAACTGGCTTGAGGGCCGTTACCGTGACGGGTGCATCCACGTTCAGATCCAAACCGCACGCCGACCCGGCGCCAAGGAGTCCGGCATGCCCGTGATCGAATCCCGACTCGATGGCCACGGCGAGGATTTCGCCCGGCATCGCCAGGCCATGCTCGACGGCCTTGAGCAGATCCGCCGGCTGGAACGCAACCTGTTGGACAAGGCCGACGGTGCGCGGGAGAAATTCGCCCGCCGCGGTCAGTTGCTGCCCCGGGAACGGCTGAACCTGCTACTGGACCCTGGCGCGCCCTTTCTCGAACTGGCCAGCCTGGCCGGCTACAAACTGCATGACGACAAGGACGGCAGCCTGGCCGGCGGCGGCCTGATTGCCGGCATCAGCCATGTCTGCGGCGTGCGGGTCCTGGTCGTGGTCAACAACAGCGCGATCAAGGGCGGGATCATTTCCCCCAGTGGCCTGAAAAAAACCCTGCGCCTGCAACAGATCGCCCTGGAAAACAAACTGCCGGTGATCACCCTGGCCGAGAGCGGCGGCGCCAACCTCCACTACGCGGCGGAGATTTTCGTCGAAGGCGCACGCAGTTTCGCCAATCAGGCGCGCATGTCGGCGATGGGCCTGCCGCAGATCACCGTGGTCCATGGCTCGGCAACGGCGGGCGGGGCCTATCAGCCGGGACTGTCGGATTACCTGGTGGTGGTCCGCGGCAAGGCCCGCTTGTTCCTGGCCGGCCCGCCACTGCTCAAGGCCGCCACCGGTGAAGTGGCCAGCGACGAGGAACTGGGCGGCGCGCAAATGCACGCCCAGGTGGCCGGCACCGCCGAGTACCTGGCGGAAAACGACGCCGACGGCGTGCGCATCGCCCGGGAAATCATCGCCCAACTGCCCTGGAACCAGCGCTTGCCGGTCACCCCCGCGAGGACCTGGACCGAACCGCTCTACCCCATCGAAGAACTGCTCGGACTGATCCCCGACGACCCGAAAAAACCCTATGACGTGCGCGAGATCGTTGCCCGGCTGGCCGACGGCTCGAACTTTCTCGAATTCAAGGCCGAGTTCGACGCCCAGACGATCTGCGGCCACCTGCAGATCCAGGGCCGGCCCTGCGGCCTGATCGGCAACAACGGCCCGATCACCCCCAAGGGCGCGAGCAAGGCGGCGCAGTTCATCCAGCTCTGCGACCAGAGCCGCACGCCCCTGGTGTTCCTGCACAACACCACCGGCTTCATGGTCGGCACCGAGGCCGAGCAACAGGGGGTGATCAAGCACGGGGCGAAGATGATCCAGGCGGTGGCCAATGCCCGGGTGCCGAAACTCACCCTGGTGGTCGGCGGCTCCTATGGCGCCGGCAACTACGCCATGTGCGGCCGTGGCCTGGACCCGCGCTTCATCTTCGCCTGGCCGGGCAGCCGCACCGCGGTGATGGGCGGCGCCCAGGCCGGCAAGGTCCTGCGGATCGTCACCGAGGCCCGCCAGCTCAAGGACGGCCTGGTCCCCGATGCCAAGCTGCTCGACGGGCTCGAACAGCTGACCGCGCAGAAGCTCGACAGCCAGTCCACCGCACTCTACGGCACGGCCAACCTGTGGGACGACGGCCTGATCGATCCCCGGGACAGCCGCACGCTGCTGGGTTATTTGCTGGATATCTGCCACGAAGCCGAGGTTCGTCAGCTACACCCCAATAGTTTTGGCGTGGCACGGTTCTGATCAACGATCACGGAGAACAAGGCAATGATCTTCACCCAGGAACACCAAGCCCTGCGGCGCACGGTGCGCCAGTTCGTCGAAGGCGAAATCAATCCCCATGTGGACGAGTGGGAGAAGGCCGGACGCTTTCCCATCCACGAGATTTTCCGCAAGGCCGGTGAGCTGGGCCTGCTGGGTATCTCCAAACCGGAGGCCTTCGGCGGCCTGGGCCTGGACTACAGCTACTCCATCGTTGCCGCCGAAGAGTTCGGCGCCATCCATTGCGGCGGGATTCCCATGTCCATCGGCGTGCAGACCGACATGTGCACCCCGGCCCTGGCACGCTTCGGTTCCGATGAACTGCGCGAGCAGTTCCTGCGTCCGGCCATCCGTGGCGAACAGGTGGGCTGCATCGGCGTTTCCGAAGTGGCTGCCGGCTCCGATGTCGCCGGGCTCAGGACCCGCGCGCGCAAGGACGGCGACGACTACCTGATCGACGGCAGCAAGATGTGGATCAGCAACTCCCCCAGCGCCGACTTCATCTGCCTGCTGGCCAACACCTCGGACGACCCGCCACACCTGAACAAGTCGTTGATCATGGTGCCGATGGACAGCCCCGGGATCAGCCTGAGCCCGCACCTGGACAAACTCGGCATGCGCAGTTCGGAAACCGCCCAGGTGTTTTTCGACAACGTGCGCGTCCCCCAACGCAATCGCATCGGTCAGGAAGGTGCGGGGTTCATGATGCAGATGTTGCAGTTCCAGGAGGAACGGCTGTTCGGCGCGGCGAACATGATCAAGGGGCTGGAGTACTGCGTCGACAGTACCCTGGACTACTGCAAGGAGCGCCAGGCCTTCGGCGCGCCGCTGATCGACAACCAGGTGATCCACTTCCGCCTGGCGGAGCTGTCGACCGAGATCGAATGCCTGCGGGCGCTGGTCTACCAGGCCACCGAGCAGTACATCCAGGGGCAGGACGTCACCCGACTGGCCTCCATGGCCAAGCTCAAGGCCGGGCGCCTGGGCCGGGAGGTCAGCGACAGTTGCCTGCAATACTGGGGCGGCATGGGCTTCATGTGGGACAACCCGGTGGCCCGGGCGTATCGCGATATGCGCCTGGTGTCCATTGGCGGTGGTGCCGACGAGATCATGCTGGGGATCATCTGCAAGCTGATGGGCAGCCTGCCGGGGAAAAGGCGGTGAGTGGCCTGCCGGTGTGCCAGAAGATGAGCCCCATGCCGGCCTTCCACAAGATCCTCATCGCCAACCGCGGTGAAATCGCCTGCCGGATCATCCTCGCTGCCCAGGCCCTGGGCTATCGCACCGTCGCCGTCTTCAGCGAAGCCGATGCCCGGGCCCGCCATGTGCAACTGGCCGACGAGGCGGTGTGCATCGGTCCGCCCCAGGTCGCCCGGTCCTACCTGAACGGTGCCGCCCTGCTCGACGCCGCCCGCCGCAGCGGCGCCGACGCGCTGCATCCCGGCTACGGGCTGCTCTCGGAAAACGCCGCCTTCGCCCAGGCCTGCCTGGACGCCGGCCTGACCTTTATCGGCCCCAGCCCCGAAGCCATCGCCCTGATGGGCAGCAAGCGCCTGTCGAAAATCGCCATGCTCGCCGCCGGCGTACCGTGCATCGCCGGTTACCAGGGCGCCGAGCAGGATGACGCGAGCCTCGCCCGTGAGGCCGAGCGCCTCGGTTATCCGCTGATGATCAAGGCCAGCGCCGGCGGCGGCGGACGCGGCCTGCGCCGGGTAGACCGGGCTGAGGAACTGGCGCCACAACTGCGCGCTGCCCGCTCGGAAGCGCTGAGCGCCTTCGGCTGCGACGAACTGATCCTGGAACAGGCACTGATCGAACCGCACCATGTGGAAATCCAGCTGTTCGGCGACCAGCATGGCCAGTTGATCCATCTCGGCGAACGCGACTGCTCGATCCAACGTCGGCACCAGAAAGTCATCGAGGAAGCCCCCTGCCCGGTGCTGACCGTCGAACAGCGCCAGGCCATGGCTGAAGCGGCACTGAAAGCCGCTCGCGCGGTGAACTATGTCGGCGCCGGCACCGTGGAATTCCTGCTGGACGCTGACGGCCGGTTCTATTTCCTGGAGATGAACACCCGCCTGCAGGTCGAACACCCGGTCAGCGAAATGGTCACCGGCCTGGACCTGGTGGCCTGGCAGATCAACGTCGCCGCCGGCCTGCCGCTGCCGTTGCGCCAGGAGCAGGTCGTGTTCAACGGCCATGCCATTGAAGTGCGCCTGTATGCGGAGGATCCGACTCGCGACTTCCTCCCCCAGACCGGGCAGGTCCTCGGCTGGGAGCCGGCGCCGGCACTGACGGCGGGCGTACGGATCGACCACGGCCTGGTGGAGGGCCAGACCATCGGCCCGTTCTACGACCCGTTGCTGGGCAAGCTGATCGCCCATGGCGCGACCCGCGAAGAAGCCCGGCGCAAGTTGTTGCGGGCGGTGGAGGATTGCGTGCTGCTGGGCGTTGCCAGCAATCAGCGGCTGCTGGCCAATCTGCTGGCCCATCCGGGCTTTATCGAGGGCCGCTTCAGTACCGCCTTTATCGACGAACACTTCAGCGATCATCCGAGCCTGAAAGCCTACGTTCCTTCGACGATCGAGCTGGCCCTGGCCACCGCGCTGTTCTATCAGCAGACGGCTGACCAGCATCCACCCGGACTCTCCGGCTGGCGCAACACCGCCAGTGTCCCGCGCCCGTATCGACTGGCGCTGGAAGAAACCCGCTTCGACCTGCTGCTCACCGACGGCCCCGGACAAGCGCTGGTGATTCAACGGGCCGATGAACGCATCGAGCTGCAAGTGCTGGCGCGGGATGCGCACTGGGTGCGGGCACAGATCGACGGTGTGGTCCGGCGCTACGCCTATCGCCTCGACGGCGACCAGCTGTGGCTCTTCACCGGCCCCGGCAGCCTGCACCTGCGCGACTGCACCCTCGCGCCGGTACAAGCCTCGCAGAGCGCCGCTTGCGGCACGCTGACAGCCCCCATGGACGGCGCCATTGTCCAGGTGCTGGTCAGCGAAGGCAGCCAGGTCTGCCAAGGCCAGGCGCTGCTGGTGCTGGAAGCCATGAAAATGGAGCATCCGCTCAAGGCCGGGCGGGCGGGTGTGGTCCGCCAGGTGCGGGTTGCCCGGGGCGATCAGGTAAAAAACCGCCAGATCTTGCTGGAAGTCGAATAAGCATCTAGGCGGATCCGGCGCCTTTGGCTACGCTTGAGCCCGACTAGGATGCTGTATTCGGAGCTTGCGATGCCCCACTGGCTGGTGATTGATCTGGAAGCCACGACGGACGATGGGGGCTGGCCGGTGACCGAGATGGAGATCATCGAAATCGGCGCCACCCTGGTCAACCGTGAAGGCCGGGAGCTGGACCACTTCCAGCGTTTTGTCAGGCCCTTGCGCCGACCGTTGCTGACCCCCTTCTGCCGCGAACTGACCCACATTACCCAGGCCCAGATCGACGGTGCCGCGCCACTGGGCGAGGTCTGGCCACTGTTCGAACGCTGGCTGGCCCGGCACCAGGCCCCGCTGGAAGGCTGGGTCAGCTGGGGCGACTACGACCGTCGGCAGTTGGAACAGGACTGGCGGCAACACGGCCTGTCGAGCGCCCTGGGCCAGGTGCCACATATCAACCTCAAGCAGCGCTTCGCCAAGGCGCGACGCCTGGAGCGCCCGCTGGGCCTGAACGGCGCCTTGCAACTGGCCGGGCTGCAATTCAACGGCCAGCAGCACCGGGCGCTGGAGGATGCACGCAATACCGCGCGCCTGCTGCCATTGAGCCTGCTGGCGTGATGCCCGGCCGCGGCGATCGGGCGTGGCGCGTCGAGCCATCCGGGTTTGCCGCGCCCACAGGAACTTGGGCATACTGGCCGACCCAATTTTTCAGCTCATTTCGAGGAACCGCCCATGTTTAAAGTCAACGAGTACTTCGACGGCACCGTCAAGTCGATTGCCTTCGCACAAGCCGAAGGCGCTGCCACCATCGGCGTGATGGCCCCGGGCGAATACGAGTTCGGCACCGCCCAGCGCGAGATCATGCACGTGGTCTCCGGCAAACTGACCGTCAAGCTGCCCGACAGCAGCACCTGGGAAACCTTCGAAACCGGCAGCCATTTCAACGTTCCGGCCAACAGCAAGTTCCAGCTGAAAGTCGCCGTGGACACCGCTTATCTGTGCGAATACCGCTGAGTCCGGCGGTGTAGCAGCCGAACGGCGCCTGCGGGCGCCGTTTTTCATGACGTACTACTTGGTCGGTACAGGATCACCCGCTGCTTCCCCCGCCACGGACTCCGTCCCCCGCGCATTGAACTGCAACGCCGCCAACCGCGCATACAGCGGGTTGCTCGCGATCAGCTCGGCGTGGGTGCCAATCGCCACCAGCTTGCCCTGGTCCATCACCGCGATACGATCGGCGTTCTGCACCGTGGCCAGGCGGTGGGCGATCACCAGGGTGGTACGGCCTTGCATCAGGCTCGGCAGCGCCGCCTGGATCAGGTGTTCGCTCTGGGCATCGAGGGCGCTGGTGGCCTCGTCCAGCAGCAGGATCGGCGCGTCCACCAGCAAGGCCCGGGCAATGGCCAGCCGTTGCCGTTGGCCGCCGGACAACCCCAGGCCGGCGTCACCCAGGTGCGTGCGGTAACCATCGGGCATTTTTTCGATGAACTCGTGGGCGTGGGCGATGCGCGCCGCGTCGCGGACCTGGGCGTCGCTGGCGGCCGGGTTGCCGTAGCGGATGTTTTCCTCGACGCTGCCGAAGAACAGCGCCGGACTTTGCGAGACCAGCGCAAAGCAACGGCGCAGGTCCTGCGGGTCCAGCGCGGTCAAGGGCTGGCCATCGAGCAGCAGGCGGCCCTGCTGCGGGTCGTAGAAACGCAGCAACAGGTCGAACACGGTGGACTTGCCCGCACCCGACGGACCGACCAGGGCCAGGGTCTCCCCGGCCCTGACCGTCAGGCTCAGGCCGTCGATGGCATGGCTGTCCGGGCGCGAGGGGTAGCTGAAGCGCAGGTTCTCCAGCACCAGGTTGCCGCTGACCCGCTCGGCCAACTTCACGCCGCCGACCACCGGCGCGGTGATTTCATTGCTTGATTGCAGGAGTTCGGCAATCCGCTCCCCCGCCCCCGCGGCCCGCTGCAACTCACCGATCACCTCGCTGAGGGTGCCGAAAGCGCTGCCGACAATCAGGCTGTAGAACACGAAGGCCGCCAGTTCGCCGCCGGAAATCTTCCCGGCCATCACGTCCATGCCGCCGACCCAGAGCATCACCGCCACCGCGCCCAGCACCAGCACGATCACCAGGGTAATCAGCCAGGCCCGCTGCACGATGCGCTTGCGGGCGGTCTGGAACGCCTGCTCGACAGTCACGGCGAAGCGCTGTTCGTCCTCGGCCTGGTGGTTGTAGGCCTGCACCGTCTTGATCTGGCCGAGGGTTTCACTGACGTAGCTGCCGACATCGGCAATCCGATCCTGACTCAGGCGCGACAGGCCGCGCACCCGGCGCCCGAAGACCAGGATCGGCGCCAGCACCAGCGGCAAGGCGATAACCACGATGCTGGTGAGCTTGGGGTTGGTGATGAACAGCAGCACCACCCCGCCGATGACCATCAGCGCATTGCGCAGGAACAGCGAGAGCGACGAGCCGATCACCGACTGCAACAGCGTAGTGTCGGCGGTCAGGCGCGACTGGATCTCCGAACTGCGGTTGTTCTCGTAGAACCCCGGGTGCAGGTAGATCAGGTGGTTGAACACCTGCCGACGGATATCGGCGACCACCCGCTCGCCGATCCAGGACACCAGGTAGAACCGCGTGAAGGTGCCCACCGCCAAACCCAGGACCAACAGCATGAACAAGCCGATGGACTGGTTGAGCAACTGCGGCGACTGGGTCATGAAGCCCTTGTCCACCAACAGGCGGATGCCCTGGCCCATGGACAGGGTGATGCCGGCGGTGACGATCAACGCCAGCAGCGCGCCGACCGCCTGCCAGCGATAAGGGGCGACAAAACGACTGGCCAGGCGAATGGCGCGGCGATGGCGGGCAGAGAGCATGGGCAATGAATCCATTAGGCGATGAAGACAGAGCCTACACCGAACCGGGAAGGAACTTGTGCAAAACGCAATCAATCGGATTAATTATGACCGTGCATGCTAATCCCTAGAGACTATTGGTCTAAAGCCTCTCTGGCGGCGTCGGACGGTTTCTGCTGCACTGGTGCCGTCGCCTTGCCTGTAGCCTGTTGTAACAGCCTGGTCATGCGACGAATATAACCTTTAACTGAACCTGACGACGAAACCTGAGTGAGGAGACAGGCCATGGACTTGCAAAACAGCACCAACGAGATTCCGGTGATTCGTACCTGCTCCCAGAAACTGGGCTGCGCGATTATCGACGCAGAGGGTCGTGAAGTCCCGATCACCGAAGAAATGATCCAGGACGCCTGCCGCGAACTGGAACAACGATTGGTCAAGCCTGCCGAGCAAGACTGACAGCCCGAACTCTTCCTTGACCCGGCCCTTGACGCCGGGTTTTTTCTGCCCGATTTCCCGCTTACAGCACAACGGCACCCAGGGCCAGCGCCAGCTTGCGCAGCCCTTCGTCGTCGCCGTTGATCTTCACCGGCAAGCCTTCGATTTCCCGGCGCTCGGGATAGTTCTTGCGCAGCAGGTCGAACGCCACTTTCTGCTCGGCGACGCTGCCGGCCAGGCTGCGGCGGAAATCCGCATCGTCGCGTCGCGGGTCGTAGACACCGCGACAGATCATCGCCATGGCCCAGGCCGGATCGCTGCCGGCATTGAGGGTGACCTGAGCCAGCCAGGGTTCGGGCAACAGGTCCTCGAGATGGACCTTGGCGGCCTGTCCGATGAAAGCGCAGAACGCCTGATAGATCTGCGCCGTCCCGCGTTGCTTGCCGTCGAGGCTGTAACCGGCGATATGCGGGCTGCCCAGCACGCACAACTCGGCCAGGGCGACATCCACTTCCGGCTCGGCTTCCCAGACGTCCAGCACCGCCTGCAGGTCTTCGCGGGCCAGCAGCACCTCGCGCAACGCGGCGTTATCCACCACCGGGCCGCGCGCGGCGTTGATCAGCCAGGTACCGGGCTTGAGTTGCTCCAGACGCCGGCGATCCAGCAGATGCCAGGTGGATTGCGCCCCCGTGCGGGTCAATGGGGTGTGCAGGCTGATCACATCGCACCGCTCGATGATCTGCTCCAGGCTGACATAATTGCCGCCTTCAGCCGCCTGGCGTGGCGGATCGCAGACCAGGACGTTCCAGCCCAGCCCACGCAGGACCTTGATCAGCCGGCCGCCGACCTCACCCGCGCCGATCACCCCGTAGGTGCGCGCGCCGAGGTCGGCCCCTTCGATTTCCGCCAGGGTCAGCAGGCTGCCCAGCACATAGTCGACCACCCCCCGCGCATTGCAGCCAGGAGCGCTGGACCAGTGAATACCGGCCTGCTGGAAGTAGTCCAGGTCCAGGTGATCGGTGCCGATGGTGCAGGTGCCGACGAAGCGCACCGCGCTGCCTTCCAGCAGCTCCCGGCTGACCTGGGTCACCGAGCGCACCAGCAGGACATCCGCCTCGGCCACCGCCGCCCGGTCGATAGCGCGCCCCGGCAGACGGCGGATCTCGCCGAAGCCGGCAAAGAAGGCATCGATCAAGGGGATATTTTCGTCGGCAACAATCAACATGGCAGGCTCCTTTGGCGAGGGCGCAGTGTAGGCGCAGTCGGCGTCCGAGAGCCAGCCGCGCGTCGAGCGACCGCGTCGGCCGCTGATCGGAGCCTTACAAATGCGCTACAACCGGACATTTCCTGACTATTCCGTCAACAGGTAGAATTCGCGGCTTTTCGCGTCATACCTGGATACATCATCGGTGAACAGCCTCACTGCAACGCCTGACACCCCGCTCCTGAGTCGCCCGGCCCGGGTACGCCTGGAAATGCGCAACCTGCTGGGCCTGGCCCTGCCGATCATCATTGCCCAACTGGCGCATACCGCCATGGGCTTCGTCGATGCGGTGATGGCCGGCCGGGTCAGCCCGCGTGACCTGGCGGCGGTGGCGCTGGGCAATTCGATCTGGGTGCCGGTGTTCCTGCTGATGACCGGCATCCTGCTGGCGACCACGCCCAAGGTCGCCCAGCGCCATGGCGCCGGGACACCCGCCGAGATCGGCCCGCTGGTGCGCCAGGCGCTGTGGCTGGCGCTGGTGGTGGGCCTGGCGGCGGGGGTGATCCTGTACAACGCCGAACCGGTCCTGCACCTGATGAAGGTCGACCCCGAACTGATCGGCCCGTGCATGGACTACCTGCGCGGCATCGGCACCGGTTTGCCGACGGTGGCGCTTTATCACGTGCTGCGCTGCTGCAGCGACGGCATGGGCCGCACCCGCCCGAGCATGGTCCTGGGCCTGTGCGGGCTGGCACTGAACATTCCGCTGAACTACTTGTTCATCCACGGGGTGTCCATCTACGGGCACTTCGGCGTGCCGGCCATGGGCGGCACGGGCTGCGGCTGGGCCACGGCGATCGTGATGTGGTGCATGCTGCTCGGCATGGCCGGTTGGGTGCGCTGGGCCAAGGTCTATCGGCCGAGCCAGGTGTTCAGCCGGTTCGACTGGCCGCAGTGGGCGGTTATCAAGCGGCTTCTGGACATCGGCCTGCCCATCGGCATTGCGGTGTTCGCCGAGGCGAGCATCTTCTCGGTGATCGCCCTGCTGATCGGCAGCCTCGGGGCCACGGTGGTGGCCGGGCATCAGATCGCCCTGAACATCAGTTCGCTGGTGTTCATGATCCCCTACTCCCTGGGCATGGCCATTACTGTGCGGGTCGGTCAGGCCCTGGGCCGCGAACAGCCGCGCGAAGCGCGCTTCACCGCCGGGGTAGGGGTGGCCACGGCGCTGGCCTATGGCTGTGTGTCGGCCAGCCTGATGCTGTTGTTCCGGGAGCACTTGGCGACCGTCTATACCAGCGACCCGCTGGTGATCCGGGTGGCGACCATGCTGATCGTGTATTCGGCGCTGTTCCAGTTCTCGGATGTGATCCAGGTGACGGCTGCCGGGGCGTTGCGCGGTTATCAGGACACCCGGGTGACCATGATCCTGACGCTGTTCGCCTATTGGGGCATCGGCTTGCCGGTGGGCTACGCCCTGGGCCTGACCGACTGGCTGGGGGCGCCAAGCGGCCCGAGCGGGCTGTGGCAGGGTTTGATCGTCGGGTTGTCGTGCGCGGCGCTGATGCTCTCGATCCGCCTGGTGCGCAGTGCGCGCCGACGGATCCGGATGCATTCGGCTCGATCGCCGCGAACCCTGTAGGAGCCAGCTTGCTGGCGATTGCGATGGAACATTCACCGCCGCCATCGCCGGCAAGCCGGCTCCTACAGGTCACTGGGTTTCAGTGGCCTGGCGTTGACCGTCCTACTGGAGTTTCTTGCGGATCCAGTACAGGTAGGTGCCGGCCTCTTCCCGTTGTTCCACCAGTTCGTGATCGAGGAACACGCAGAACTTGGGGATATCGCGACGGGTCGACGGGTCGGTGGCGATCACCTTGAGCAGCCCCCCGGGCGGCAGGTCGCGGATGTGCTGGTGCAGCATCATCACCGGCTCCGGGCAATGCAGCCCGGTGGCGTCGAGGGTGCCGTCAACGGCGGGGTCGTGGGGCTGGGTCATTCTTCACTCCTGAAACCAGGTCGGCATTATCCAGCTTTTTTCATATCCAGTCGACGCAGGTGGCAGGTCACTTCCTCACGGTCGTGATACAGCTGCTTGCAGCCTATGGCGACCCTGATGCCACGGGCCTTGAAGCCCTCCTCGATACGCTCCAGCAAGCGCCGGACTTCGGCGTAGCGCTGCTTCATCGGCAACTTGAGGTTGACCACCGCCTCGCGGCAATGCCCCTCGCCGATCCAGGTCTCCAGCAAGGCGGCGTTGCGCGCCGGTTTCTCGACGATATCGCAGACCATCCAGTCCACCGGCTGTTTCGGCTTGAAGGTGAAGCCGTCGGCCATCAGGTGCTGGACCAGGCCGGTGTCCATCAGGCTTTCGGCCATGGGGCCGTTGTCGATGGCGGTCACCAGCATGCCGCGGTTGACCAGTTGCCAGGTCCAGCCGCCAGGCGCGGCGCCGAGGTCGACGCCGGTCATGTCGCTGTGCAGCCGTTCGTCCCATTGGTCCCGGGGAATGAAATGGTGCCAGGCCTCTTCCAGTTTGAGGGTCGAGCGGCTCGGGGCGCTCTTGGGGAACTTGAGCCGGGGAATGCCCATGGGCCACATCGCCGAATTGTCCGCCTCGGCGAGACCAAGGAAGACTTCCCGACCGCTCTTGAAGGTCAGCAGCAGGCGCGGCTTGCGGGGATCCTCCAGCAGCTTGCCGGCCTGGGTCAGGGCCTTGCGCAACGGCCCTTCGAATTTCTTGCAGAAGTTCGACAGTTCCTTGCCGTCGTTGGTATCGACCACTTCCAGCCAGAGGCTGCCGAAGGTCGGTCCCGCCGCGAGTTCAGCGAGGATCACGCTGATGCGATCGGTTTCCGGCAGGTCGATAAAACGCCCCCGCGCCCACTGCCGAGGAAAGATCAACTCGGCGAAGCGCAAGCCGTTCATCAGACGGGCCGCGCCGTCGTCGTCAGTGCAGACGAATTCGGCGCAGGCGCTGTTGGGCTTGGCCTTGGCGTAGCCCGGAACGTCCAGGCGCGCGGCATGCTCGGCGATCTCCGAGCAGACTTCGCCTTCGAAGCCGGGTCGGCAATGCATAAAGAGGGTATTCATTGGGCTCAGCCTGTCACAGAAACCGGCGCATCATAGCCGAGTTCGGAACCTTGGACGTGTCCATAGAGTCCAGTCATTAGCCAGATGTCCCAATCGGAGCTAGGTTTAAGGCTCTGTTCGTTCCACCCGGCCCGTGCCGTGCGGGCCTCCAAGGAGTCATTTCATGTCTTCCCTCGATAGCCTGAAAGCCCTTAAAACCCTGGATGTAGGCAGCAAGACCTACCACTATTTCAGCCTCCCGGCTGCCGCCAAGTCCCTCGGCCACCTGGACAAGTTGCCGATGTCGCTCAAGGTCCTGCTGGAAAACCTGCTGCGCTGGGAAGACGGCAAGACCGTCACCGGCGCCGACCTCAAGGCCATCGCCGCCTGGCTCAAGAGGCGAAGCTCCGACCGGGAAATCCAGTACCGCCCGGCCCGGGTGCTGATGCAGGACTTCACCGGGGTGCCGGCGGTGGTCGACCTGGCCGCGATGCGCGCCGCCGTGGCCAAGGCCGGCGGCGATCCGCAGCGGATCAACCCGCTCTCCCCCGTCGACCTGGTGATCGACCACTCGGTGATGGTCGACAAGTTCGCCACGGCGCAGGCCTTCGGCCAGAACGTCGATATCGAAATGCAGCGCAACGGCGAACGCTACGCCTTCCTGCGCTGGGGCCAGAACGCCTTCGACAATTTCAGCGTGGTCCCGCCGGGCACCGGGATCTGCCATCAGGTCAACCTCGAATACCTGGGCCGCACCGTCTGGACCAAGGACGAGGACGGCCGCACCTATGCCTTCCCCGATACCCTGGTCGGCACCGACTCCCACACCACCATGATCAACGGCCTCGGCGTCCTCGGCTGGGGCGTCGGCGGCATCGAGGCGGAAGCGGCGATGCTCGGCCAGCCGGTGTCGATGCTGATTCCCGAAGTGATCGGCTTCAAGCTCACCGGCAAGCTCAAGGAAGGCATCACCGCCACCGACCTGGTACTGACGGTGACCCAGATGCTGCGCACGAAAGGCGTGGTCGGCAAGTTTGTCGAGTTCTATGGCGACGGCCTGGCCGAGTTGCCCCTGGCGGACCGGGCGACCATCGCCAACATGGCCCCGGAATACGGCGCCACCTGCGGCTTCTTCCCGGTGGACCAGGTGACACTGGACTACCTGCGCCTGTCCGGCAGGCCGAGCGAAACGGTCCAGCTGGTGGAGGCCTACAGCAAGATCCAGGGCCTGTGGCGGCTGCCAGGCCATGAACCGACCTTCACCGACAGCCTGGCCCTGGACATGGGCAGCGTCGAAGCCAGCCTGGCCGGGCCCAAGCGCCCGCAGGACCGGGTGTCGTTGCCGGATGTCGCGCAAGCCTTCAGCGACTTCATGGCGCTGCAATTCAAACCGGTGCACAAGGACGAAGGCCGCCTGGAAAGCGAAGGCGGCGGCGGTGTCGCGGTGGGCAATGCCGATCTGGTCGGTGAAGTCGACTATAGCGACGAAGGCCAGACCTACCGGCTGAAGAACGGTGCCGTGGTGATCGCCGCCATCACCTCCTGCACCAACACCTCCAACCCCAGCGTGATGATGGCCGCCGGCCTGGTGGCGAAGAAGGCCGTGGAAAAAGGCCTGAAACGCAAACCCTGGGTCAAGAGTTCCCTGGCCCCCGGCTCCAAGGTGGTGACCGACTACTACAAGGCCGCCGGCCTGAACCGCTACCTCGACGAACTGGGCTTCGCCCTGGTGGGCTATGGCTGCACCACCTGCATCGGCAACTCCGGGCCGCTGCCCGAACCGATTGAAAAGGCCGTGACCCAGTCGGACCTCACCGTCGCCTCGGTATTGTCCGGCAACCGCAACTTCGAGGGCCGGGTGCATCCGCTGGTGAAGACCAACTGGCTGGCCTCGCCGCCGCTGGTGGTGGCCTATGCCCTGGCCGGCAGCGTGCGCATCGATATCAGCCGCGAGCCGCTGGGTGAGGACCGGGACGGCAAGCCGGTGTACCTGCGGGATATCTGGCCCAGCCAGAAGGAAATCGCCGACGCGGTGGCCCAGGTCGATACCGCCATGTTCCACAAGGAGTACGCCGAAGTCTTCGCCGGCGACGCCCAGTGGCAGGCGATTGAAGTGCCACAGGCCGCCACCTACGTCTGGCAGAAGGACTCGACCTATATCAAGCACCCACCGTTCTTCGACAATATCGCCGGGCCCCTGCCGGTGATCGAAGACATCCAGGACGCACGGGTGCTGGCCCTGCTCGGCGATTCGGTGACCACCGACCACATCTCCCCCGCCGGCAATATCAAGGCCGACAGCCCCGCCGGACGTTATCTGCGCGAGCTGGGCGTGGAACCGCGGGATTTCAACTCCTACGGTTCACGCCGCGGCAACCACGAAGTGATGATGCGCGGCACCTTCGCCAATATCCGTATCCGCAACGAGATGCTCGGCGGCGAGGAAGGCGGCAATACCTTCCATGTGCCGTCCGGCGAGAAGCTGTCGATCTATGACGCGGCCATGCGCTACCAGGCCGAAGGCACGCCGCTGGTGGTGATTGCCGGCCAGGAGTACGGCACCGGTTCGAGCCGTGACTGGGCCGCCAAGGGCACCAACCTGCTGGGGGTCAAGGCGGTGATCGCCGAGAGTTTCGAGCGTATCCACCGTTCCAACCTGGTGGGCATGGGCGTACTGCCGTTGCAATTCAAGCTCGACCAGAACCGCAAGAGCCTGAACCTCACCGGCAAGGAAACCCTGAGTATCGGGGGACTGAGCAGCACCGAACTGCAACCGCGAATGAACCTGCCACTGACCCTGACCCGTGAGGATGGCAGCCAGGAAAAAATCGACGTGCTGTGTCGGATCGACACGCTCAATGAAGTGGAATACTTCAAGGCCGGGGGAATCCTGCATTATGTATTGCGGCAACTCATTGCTTCTTGATTGTTCCATGAAATAGGGCGCGAATACGCACCGGCGCTGGCCGGTGCGTATTCCAGATCGTGGTTATCGCCGCCCTCGCCCTTGACTCTCGAATATTATCTTACAAGCAACTAAACAACTTCTTTCTCTCCTCGATATTCTCTCGCACGCAAACCGGTAACACAGCACAACTTCCCACGCCTTCAATTAAAATTCGCCAACTCATAAACTGGAGACAACACGCCACAACCAGAAAAAGAGAACGCCCATGAATACAATTTCAACACAACATGAACAGACACTCCTGAAAACAGATCAAACCCAGGTCACTTCGCAGTCACAACCCGAGGCCGAACTTTCGACACTGGAATACACGGCGGAAAGCTGCATTGCCATCGTCGAAGCCTCTTTTCTGTCGATGGTCGATCAGGCCGGTATAACCGGTGGTCTTTCAGCATCGCTCAGCGATGTCGTCCATTCGACATTACTCACCGTGAAAGATGAATACCGCCAGCCCTCGGCCACTCTGCGCACACTGCTCAGCAAGACAGATAGCGGTCTCACCCACGCCTTCAGCCTGTTCAAGACTGAAAACGACCTGCCCGATAACTTCCTGTCCGATGATCACTACGAGGGTCCGAAGAGTTACTGGGCCGACATCAGCCACCCCCTGATCAAGATCGCCAACCAGGCGCGAGCCTTGCTCGCCGGCGCGACAGAAAACAGCTCACGCCCCCTGCCCGATGGGCATCTCTACACGGCAAGCAAGGTTGAAACTCCCTGGTACGCCTCCGCGCGCAACAACCTCTTGTATTCATCACGGGAGGCGTTCATGGATGCAGTCGATGCAGCCACGGCACATGGAAATTACCGGGAGCCGTATTTACTGTTCAGTGATTGGATCAGCAAAAACCTGGGCAGTATCGACAAAACTCCCTTCAAGGACGAAAAAGACCTGTTGCAGCGCTGCCTGCACTTTCTCGAACGTGCGGACGTGCAAATATTCGCGGCCAGACTGCTCAAGGAAATGATCCCTGAATATTCCAATCAGATCGGCAGCCGGACCAACTTGCGATTGACCGCCTATGCCATGGCCCGCTGGTCATACGACGATACGCTGGCGCCTTTTCATATCGACGGCGAACTCTGGTCCTCCGCCCCGGAAAATATCGAAGGCGCTGAAAACAGACAATCAAGTGATGTGCTGGACTTGCCGATCCCGCCCGCTGCGGAGCCGGTGGACATTCATTTCGCACGGGGACTCCAGCGTATCGCACTGGACGCCCATGCCGGAGGCCTGAGGCAAGTCGACAGCACGTTCAAGGCTCTGTCGGGCGCAAACGGCGAGTCGTTTTTTTCAACCCTTCCCCAGGATCCTTGTGCCAGCGTGCTCAGTGAGGAAAAACTGCGTGACATGGCCAATGAGCGCTGGGGACAGATCAATAGCCTTACCGTGGCGCTCTACCCCTACGATTTCTACCCTTACGTGGTCATGCACCAGGATATGACGGGGATAACGCCGACACCCTTGATGGCGCTGAAACAGGTACCGACCATCGATGACGCCACCCGGGCACTCTCGTATCTCTGTCGCAAAGCCGATCTGCACGTCCTCCTGTCAGATTTCACCGGCATGCGGATTCAATCGGCTGAAGGGAGCTGGGATATTCTTCGTCGACTGGTGCGCTGCCTTGTAGCCCCCGCGGGGACTATTGCCGATAACGGGTTTTCCTCGATGCCGGCCTTTATCGCGCCGTGGGTCGCCGCTGATCCGCAAACGGATTTGCTGGAGCTTATTTTCAGAAGCACCCTGCTGACACGACAGTACATCCCTGCCAGTGCCTGGAGACCCGGCAGCGAATCGCCGAAACCGGCTGAAATTCCCTTGCCCGAAACCTTGCTCTTTCTGGAAGATCCGGACGCCACTTTCGCGGCCAATCGACAGCAGTTGCAGGACACCATCAAGGAAACGGCCTCGACACCGGCATTCGCCTCGCGCTTGCTCGACAAGATCGGCTTGAGTGCCACCTTTATCCAGGCACTGCCGGCATGGGGTACGCTCGAGCACTACCAACTGCTTCAAGGCATGCCGAAATTCGCTGAATGGGCCGCGAACATGGTACGCGACCCCGCGTCTTCGACGCCAACGGCGTTGACACCAGGCGAGCAAGCCTACCTGTTCGTGGAAACGCTACTGAATATCGCCTGGCCAGCGGTGCAAGACCTCTGGCAACTGGGACCCGCGCTCTGCGGCACGGTCCCGAGCCCCGAAGGCCAGACATGGGGAAACCTCAAGGAGCGGTTGATTGCGTCCATCCATGAACGCCTCATGGACAAGAAAGTGACCGACCAGGAAGGGCACGCCAGCTTTCTCGCCGGTCTTCTGCTGCAACGTGCACGCCCGGAGCTGTTCCTGCAGGACAGCAACAGCCTGACCCTGAATTATCAAAGTGATCCTGCCGCGATCACCCTGCGCTGGGCGGCAAGGCTGCTGAACGAAATCAGTCCCCGCACCTCCATGGCCTGTTCGATCGCCGAGGTGGTGACAATGGCGAAGGATATCGCCAGGCAGAACGGTATCGATATCGACTCGCAGGCAATGAACGACGCCGAAATGCTGTCCCCGGCACAGAACCCGCTCAGTGAGTTGAGCGGACTCATCCTCGGCGAACAGACCGCCGCCACCGCGCGCGCCTGGGGTTATGAAAACGCCCTGGAGTGGCTCAACCTGACAAAGGAAGCAGAAGAACGCAACCAGGCGCATCTGCTGTCAGTGAAACATGAGCAGGCGCCGGATCTGCGCAGCATGGCAAGCACGCAACTCTGGGTCCTGGGTACGGATCCTGAGGCGCGCTTCGGGGATCAGGACATCAGCATGCTGGACGCTTTCCTGTGCGGCCTGAACACCGTGCAGTACGACTATTTCCAAGCCCAGAGAAACGCTCTCCTCGAAAAGTTCACGACTGATTCGACCCACTACAGAGAGAGATACCACCCCATTATCAAGTCGCAGCTCGAATTGATCTTCCAGGACCTGCCACTGCTGAAACTGCATACCCTTGATCGAGGCCGCTGGCGCATCCTCTCCCCTTCGTCACGCAACTCGTTATTCTACAAGGCAGGAACATTGGCCATCGTCGAATTCGAACCCGCGGAAGGCAATCAACGCCAGTTTCTGAATATTCTGAAGTCGAATGAAGGGCTGGGGACCAGTTGGATTGATATCTGGAGCCGCTCCGCCATGCTGCTGCCCAAACCACCCTCCGTTGGAGGCCGGCTGATCAGGTCGGGCATCCCCGCCGGTGTCGGATTGGAAGCCGGCGAATGGCATGCCGGACTGAACCAGAGCAGGCTCTGCCCAAGCGACCCCAGCAGCACGGCCTACCAGATAATCGACAAACTGATCACGCCCGTATGGGATGCGCCCATGATATGGGAGGTCGATTATTCCAAGGAGCAAGATATCCTGCCGGCACGGAATCGAGGAGAACGCTTCAACCTCCTGTCGCTTATCCCGTTCTATGACTATTTTTCAAAACCCGCCGCCGAGCGAAACAACGAAGATCACCTGGGCCTCACGCTGGAGATCGTACTCACGGCGCTGCCTGGAGCCAAAGGCGCGGGTACAGCCGTCAAGACATTGGGCACGGCCGTCCGGGCGGGCCTGCAAACAGCCCTTGGCCAAGGGCTGAAAAGGCCGTTTTTTTCCATTGGACAACACACGCTCACGACCTCGGCGGGAGCGACTGTCCGCAGAACCGCCATTGGCGGTTTGTGGCAGACCCTGAATAATGTGGGCAGCAGCGTCAGCGCGGGCCTGGCGGATCAGGCATTCCGGCAAGGCTTGCGCAAAAGCGGCCTGCAACTGACTTATGCCGTTGGCGAGAGCATTTTTTCCGCTTCGCCCATTCCCTTGTACAGCCCGCGGACCCTCGCGCGTACCGCCAACAAGCTCTGGCAGAACATCCGCAATGCCGGGGGCCAGGCGACGGAAGCATTGAACAACGCCAGGCAGGCGTTCAGACAGCAACTTGACTCGGCAGGAAGCCGCATCACCAGCAGGTTCCAGAAGAACAACGGCTGCCCGCTACCTGTTCGTCGCGCCCCGCGTGCGACCACGCTGCCATTCGATAAAGTGCTTTCCATTCGAGTCCTTGACTGCGTTGCCCTCAAGGACACGCTGCCTATCAGACCCGCTTCCAGGATCGACTTCTTCCTTGGCTCGGATAGCCCGGAAATCCTGGTGAAACGGCTGCCGGAGGCAAACTCGGTCGACGTACATGCGGCCTATAAAAAGAAAGCCAATAGTCAGTCGGATGTCGTGTTCACGCAAAAATTCCTGGTGAAGAGTCCGGACGAGACCTGGAGCATTGCCGTCCGTGATCGGGATAACGCCTGGGCGGCGCTCACCTCCAGACAACTCACGCTTTACCATGAAAAAATAGAAAGCATTCTTCCAAGTCGTGCATTGCGCGGTAAATTCTATTTGCACATGCAAGGAGGCACATTTCAGTCACCCTCGTGGAAAAAACTTCATGAGACAACATTGCATGAAGCACGCACACCCGCGACTTCAAGGCTAAAACGCACCGCACCTGAAAGCCCCGCATCGCCTCCCGCGACAACCCGGCATTTCGACAGTGTCCCTCACTGCCCGGACCTGAGAAGCCGAGAGATTCCAAGATCGGAGTGGAGCGAGTTCATGTACAAATACATGGGCCGGGACAAATACGCCGCTATTTGCGGAGGTGGATACGGTACCGCCTTGCACATGCACCTGCCTGTCACCCGGCAAAGTCCGCTGGGCGACTTTACCCGCACCGACTACGGCATCTATGTGACCGACCTGGCACCGGGCAGCCTCCCCCACGAGCAACTCTCCCAGAGTATTTTTGGCAAGTTGCGCGGTCGCACGCAACAGAAGGCACGCGCCTCTCATTACTTCGAGTTGAGAACTTCCGAACTGCCGGAAGGCTGGACACTGCACAAGATTTCCGGCCCGGGGCTCTCGGGTGACAATATTTTCCTGATCAAAGGCCCTCTCCAGAATGGCGTCATGCCTGACCTGCCCTTGAAAGGTTCAAAATTCAAGGAGCCACTCAAGATCGTATCAAACCACGGGAAGTACCCGCCCGCCGCACAACCGTAACCCCCTCAACCACAGTTGAAAAAACACCGGCCAGTCCGGTGTTTTTCATTATCCAGGCGCTCTGGGCCGCACGTTATAATCGCTCGCCCACACGACCGGGCGTTGCTGTTCAACGACTCGAGGACCCTGCATGCCTGCTTTACCCTGGGCCTACCTGGCCCTGCTTTCCCTTGGTTATGCCCTGGCATTGAGCGTGGGCCATCTGGCTCTGCCCAGCCTGATCGCCTTCGCCCTGCTGCTGGCCGCTGGTGCCGCGGCACTCCAGCAGCGCAATCGCCCTGTGCGCTACCTGGGCCACGGCCTGTTCCTGCTGGTCGCCATCGGCCTGGCCCTGCACTGGCTGCCGGGCTTCGAGAATGGCCGGATGATCAGCGCGGTGCGTTTCACCCCGGACGCCGTGCCTTTCACGATGTACCTCAACCTCGATAAACCGTTGATCGGCTTCTGGCTGCTGCTGGTCTGCCCGTGGCTGGTCAATCGCCGCTCGCCGGGACGGGTGCTGAGCACCACGGCGCTTGCCTGGGCGGTGACATCGTTGCTGGCCCTGGGCGGCGCCATCACCCTGGGCATCGTCGGCTGGGCGCCGAAATGGCCCGAACAGGGAGGACTCTGGCTGCTGAACAACCTGCTGCTGGTGAGCCTGGTCGAGGAAGTCCTGTTTCGCGGCTATATCCAGGGCGGCCTGAGCCGCTGCTTCAGCTCCTTGCCACAGGGGCAGGCCCTGGCGCTACTGGGCGCTGCGCTGATCTTCGGGCTGACGCATCTGGGTGCCGGCTGGCAATGGATGCTACTGGCGACACTGGCCGGTGTCGGCTATGGTCTGGCCTACCGTTCTGGCGGTTTGGCCGCAGCCATCGCCACCCATGTCGCGCTCAATACATTGCACTTCGTATTCTTTACTTATCCGATGTTGCAACCGTGATAAATGGAACGGAAGTACCCAATGGGTGCTTTCGTTCTGTCAGACCCCAAAACGGAAAATGAGCTCGTTAACTTCACGCGTATTCGACTCGTATTCAAGGACGAGTACGAGTGCGCAAGGACCAACATGTGAACCGGCGCTGAAAGTTGAAAAAACTATTCAATATTTCCCCTGCCTTGCCGAAAACCTGTCAAAGCCTTGCGGATTGAAAAACCATGCGTAATAACCAACCCATTACCCAACGCGAACGCACCTTCCCCGCTCAGCAACGGTTGATTTCCACTACCGACGCCAAAGGCGTGATCACCTACTGCAACGACGCTTTTGTCGAGATCAGTGGATTTTCCCGCGAAGAACTGATCCGCGCACCCCACAACCTGGTGCGGCATCCGGACGTTCCGACCGCGGTGTTCGCGCATATGTGGAACACGCTGAAACAAGGCCTGCCATGGATGGGCATTGTCAAGAACCGCTGCAAAAGTGGTGACCATTACTGGGTCAACGCCTATGTGACGCCGATTTTCGAAGGCAACCAGGTGATCGGCTACGAGTCGGTGCGGGTCAAGCCCAGTGCCGAGCAGATCCGCCGCGCCGAGGCGCTGTACCAGCGCATCAACCAGGGCAAGTCGGCCATCCCGCGGCGCGACAAGTGGCTGCCGGTGCTGCAGGATTGGCTGCCGTTCATCCTGGTCAGCCAGGTCAGCTTCCTGATCGGCGTCTGGCTCAATTCCTACTGGGGCTTCGCCCTCGCCGCGGCGGTCTCGGTACCGCTGGGGCTGCTGGGCCTGAGCTGGCAGCAGCGCGGTCTCAAGCGCCTGTTGCGCCTGGCCGAGCAGACCACCTCCGACCCGCTGATCGCCCAGATGTACACCGACAGCCGGGGCGCCCAGGCCCGCCTGGAAATGTCCATCCTCAGCCAGGAGGCACGCCTGAAAACCTGCCTGACCCGCCTGCAGGACACCGCCGAACACCTGACCAACCAGGCCAAGACGTCCGACGAACTGGCCCAGAAAAGCTCCACCGGCCTGGATCGCCAGCGCCAGGAAACCGAGCAGGTGGCCACCGCCGTCAACCAGATGGCCGCCACCACCCAGGAAGTGGCCAGCCACGTGCAGCGCACCGCCGATGCGACCCAGGAAGCCAATCGCCTGACCGGTCGCGGTCGCGATATCGCCGGCGAAACCCGCGAGGCCATCGAGCGCCTGTCGGTGGTGGTCGGCGAGACCGGCAGCACGGTGACGCAACTGGCCAAGGACAGCGACGAGATCGGCGGCGTGGTCGATGTGATCAAGGGCATTGCCGACCAGACCAACCTGCTGGCCTTGAACGCGGCCATTGAAGCGGCCCGCGCCGGGGAAATGGGTCGTGGTTTTGCGGTGGTCGCCGATGAAGTGCGGCAACTGGCGCAACGCACCAGCGAATCCACCGGGCAGATCCACGCCCTGATCGCCAAGCTGCAACAGACCGCCGGCAATGCCGTGCAAACCATGGACGCCGGCCACCGCCAGGCCCAGGAAGGCGTGGCCCGGGTCATGGAAGCCGATGCCGCACTGGTGGGGATCAGCGAAGCGGTGGCCAATATCACCGACATGACCACCCAGATCGCCGCCGCCACCGAAGAGCAAAGCTCGGTGGCCGAAGAGATCAGCCGCAACATCAGCACCATTGCGCAACTGGCCGACCAGACCTCGGAACAGGCGCACGACTCCGCGCACTTGAGCGAGGAGTTGACCCGCACGGCCAACACGCAGTATTCGTTGGTGGAGCGCTTTAACCGCTGATCGTTAAAGAGCCGTACAAAACCCGATGATTAATAGTCATCGGGTTTTTTATTACCCAAAGAAAAGCGAACAGGTTCCTTTTTTAAAGTAAGAAATATCCCAACATTTGCAAACTTTGCACTGACACAAAACACCCTATTAAATCCACTCACGCAAAACTCTTGACAAGCCATCGCACTTGCTATTCGTTGAGACTCCGGCATGACATCGCATAGATAGTTACTACCCATTTGAGATTTTCATGCCTTATTTGCCAGCCCCACACGTGACGACGCCAAATACTCACAATAATCGGTAAAGCGTCTGACCGTGAAAACACCTGACAACACTCAATTAGATAGCAGGACTATCCTTATGATGGATCTAGTGAACACTCTACAGTCTCGCTTCATGAAAGAGGACCTTATCGCCCCACGTGTCGAGCAAGCCGCCCCGGAGGATGGGCTGCTGCCGGCCAGCGAACTTGACGCGCCGATCACGGTGTCTTTACCGCTCTGGCCAAATGCAAGACCCGATGACTCCTATCAACTCACCTGGAACCATTCATTGATTGGCGAACCCATTCAACTTGCGCCCGCTCTGCAACCTGGCGATATCCTCTATTCGCACATCCCTGTCGCCACACTCGCCGTCGAAGGAACGTATCAACTCGGTTACCGAATAATGGCAGGTTCAAGCGATATAGCTTATATGTCTCAAACCACCCCCATTATCATTGATCGCCGCCCTCCCGGCGGCGCTCTTCTGGCGGCCCTTATCCTCCCGCCAGTCGCCCGGGACGGCCTGACCGACCCTGAACTGGTCGAACTGGGCAACCAACTCAGCGTCACCGTCCCCGGCTACTTCGACATGCAATGGGGCGATGTGATTCAAAGCTACTGGGGTGAACAGCCCGGCCCCACGCATCGGGTCCGGGCCGATGAACTCGGCAGCGACAAAATCCAGCTCAGCGTCGAGCGAAGCTTCCTCGAACGCCTGGGCAATGGCGAGTTCGCCCTCAGTTACAGTGTCCGCGACCGCGCCGGCAATACCTCAGTGCGCTCGCAAGCGGTCATGCTCAAGTTGCAGTTGCAGCAAGTACCGGCCAACCTGCAGGCGCCCATTGCCCTGCAGCTCGACCATGGCCGGGTGCATGACGCCCATGCCCGCGTGGGCGTGAAGATCGCGGTTCCCACCTACACCCATGTCGCCATCGGTGACGAAATCTGCGTGCTGTGGAACGACGAACGGGCCGCCCCCAGGCGCGTCATCAGCGCGCACGAACTGGACAAGCCGTTGCTGCTGAACGTCGTGGCGCGCTATCTGGTGATCTCCCGCCACGGCGACGGCCCGGCCAGGGTCAAATACCAGGTGCGGCGCAATGGCCAGGTGTTTACTTCAGCGGAGCTGGAACTCGAGGTCTTTTTGCAGTTGCCCGGCCCGCAGGACCCGACCCCGCAGACGGTGGTCAACGAGGCGCTGGCCGCGCCGCTGATCAAGGGCAAGAACCCCAATGGCCGCCGGCAGGACAACTACCTCGATGAAGACAACGCGCAACTCTCGGCCGACGCGGTCATTGCCTGGCGCAAGGCGTTCCGCGCCGGCGACCAGCTCAACCTGTTCTGGGGCCAGTCCAGCCGGCCGCTGGTACGCCCGATCACCCAGAAGGATGTCGACGCCGCCTGCTATCTGGTAATCAACGTACCGAGCAGCCTGATTGTCGAGCAGGGCTGCGGCGTGGCGATCAACGTGCAGTACACCGTGACCCGGGAGGGCAATCCGAACACCTCCTACTCCCCCAAGCAATCGGTCGCGGTGATTTTCCAGATGCAGCTGCCGGGCGGCTCGGCGGGCCTGATGGAGCCGGTGTTCACCGGGGCCAACGTGCTGAATGTAGTGGACCCGCGCAAGGACCCGGAGGGCACCGTGGTGCTGGTGAGCCCCTATCGCAACATGAAAGTCGGCGACCGGGTCGTCCTGCGCTTTTGCGGTTTCGACGCCCTCACCGGGGGCAACGAGATCGACGCCGCGACCTTCAGCGCCGAACGCCGGGTCAGCGAGCACGAGCTGCGCAATGGCTGCCGGATCCGCGTGCCGCTGGCGTGCCTGATGGCCATCGAACATGGTCGTGGCCGCGCGCGTTATGAGGTGATCAGCGAGCTGGGGCGGATCACCTCATTACCCGCCGATGTCTATGTCTCCTCACGGGCAACCGTCACCGCGCGTTGAGCGCCAGCGATGAAAAAAGCCCTCGACGATTCTCCGTCAAGGGCTTCGGTAAACGCTGTCCTCAGTGACCAGCGGTATCAGAACGCGTAGCGCAGGCCGATATTGGCTCCCCAGGGCTGCTCGATGTGCTCGCCCTTCATGTAGTCGAAGTCCGCATGCAGCTGCAGGTTCTTCGACAAGGCAGCGGAGACCCCCGCCCCCAATTCGCCGCGGCTGCCGAACAGGTTGTTGTCGAAGGCCGTGCCATTGACCTTCACGGTGTTGTCGTTGCGGGAAAACTCATGGGCCATGGCCACCCGCAGGTACGGCTGCAGCAAACCGCCGTCGCGCAGTTCGAGGTTGCGCCCCAGGGTCGCGCCGGCCTTGCCGAGCACCGAGACGGTACGCCCGTTATCCACGCGCAGGCCGTTATCCAGTTGGTAGTTGTCGCCCTTGACCAGGACCGAGGACAGCTGGGTATAAGGTTCGACGAAAACATCGTCACGCAACTTGATGTGCTTGCCGAACTCCAGCGAAGCGCCGTAGGCGAAGTTGTCGTAGCTGCCCTTGGCCCGGGTGCCGTTGGTCATCGAGACATCGGCCTGGTTATCGAAGCGGTTCAACTTGAGCACGCCGTCGAGGTAATAGCCGTCCTCCCGCAGCCAGGTGCCGTAAGCACCGAGGGAGTAGCTGTCCACCGTGGCGGAGGTGCCGCGGCTCAGGCTCAGATCGGAACGACTGTGGCCGGCCATGACCCCGACCAGCAGTTGCCCGTCGCTCACCGGTACGGGCAGATCGACCCCGAAAGACAATCCCCTCTGGCGCTGCTTGTAGCCGAAGCCCGCTTCGGCGGTGACGTTGTACTGGTTGCCGTAACCACGGATCCAGCCCCCACCCTCGCCACTGGTGCGCACTTCGCCCATGCGGCTGCGCAAGGTGGCCAGCTCGCCGTACCAGAGGGTCGGGCCGACGCTGAACAGCGCCAGTGAGGCCTCGGTCGAGGGACTGATGGTCCTGCCGGAACCGACGATAAACCAGTCGTCGCCCTGCTTCTCCAACTGATAGGAATAGACGCCCAGGTCGACGCTGCCACCGACCACCTCGAACAGCGCATCGCCGCCTTCGGTATGCACCAGGTGCAGGGGGGTGATCTCCGGGGAGTTGGGCTCCAGCCCGGTGTTCTGGACATTCAGCAGGAAGTTGCCGTTGGCCTGGCCATTGATATCCAGGCGGTCGCCGCTGTTGTCCAGCAGGTTGACGTGCATATTGAACAGGCCGGTCCCGGACAGCTCGCCCAACGACAGGGTGTAGAACTGTTCGGCCGAGCCCAGCGTCACGCTGCCACCGTCCATGGCCAGCGACTTGACCTCGGCATCGCCAGCCAGCGTCCAATTCGCGTTGCTGTTGATGGCCACGCTGTTGCTGTTGATCAGGTTGCCGAACAGTCGCGCGCCGTTTTGCAGGGTGACATCCAGGGTGCTGGTGTCGTCGGCCACCAGGTCGCCGCGCAGCAGGCTGTTGTCAGCGGTGAAGCCGACGGTGCTGGCGCCCGTGGCATCCAGCAAAATGCCGTTGCCGGTCAGCAGGCTCGTACCGTTCTGCACCGTGATCCGCGCAATCGTGCCGTTCTCCGTCGAGATGGCCGGGCCGGCAAGACCTTCTATCGTCGAGTTGTCGACCACGATGTCGGCCTCCCGGGGAACGATCGGTTGTCCCGGCGCTGCGGTTCGGCCATCGAGTTGCAAGCCGATCGAATCGCCCTGCACATAGCTGTTGTTGCTCATGTTCAGCGTGGCGCCGAGCAGGCGGATACCCACGCCGCCGACACCGTCAACGCCACTGCCGATCACCCGGGTATTGTCGAGGCTGAGTTGCCCCTGAGTCGCCACCGCAATCCCTATCCCAGCCCCGGACAGCATACTGCCCCGGATATCCGCCCGGGAGCCGGTGGTCGTACCCGCGAACGTCACGGCGCTCAGCACCAGTGCCGTCCCGGTATCGTTGCGGATATCCGCATTATCGAGAGTGGCCCTCGCGGCAGCCAGGTGGATCCCTTCGGTGACCTGCCCCCCATTGACTTTCACCTGAGAGGTCGGGCCATCGGCCCTGATGCTAGTTGCCGCTCCTCCGTCGACAATTTCCAATATGCCGCCATTGAACACCTGCCATGAAGTGACCTCGCTCTCGGCCGAGACCGTTTCCCGGCGATTGTCCACTACTCCCTGGGTTTCACTGTCCGACGAATCTTGCGCCAGGCTCACCGGGGCTCCCAACACAGCGCCCATGAAGCAAGCAACTTTCCCGAGGCTTTTATATCGATAGCAGAACGGGGTCAATCGATAAGTCGTGCGTAGCATTACTTCCTCTCCACCAAACAACAAGAACTCATAGTTTGATGAGCGGCGACCACGATTTAATATTAAAAAAGGCCGTCAAAAAAGTCGGAATTTTCCCAAATCACACAAGACATTAACTTACAGAGCATTCATTCTTCACGCATTTACTTTCATGAAAAAACCAGAAACAACACTTGACACCCTTCAAAAACCCCTATTACGTGAAACCCAGATAGGAAAACACCTATCGATAAAACTCGAAATGACTCGACATTGACTTATCAACATCCGACACAGTCAGTCGCCCTGTCATTATTCACGTCAATCAGGAATAGAAATATGTGCACGAACAAGAAACGCCTTATTCTCACGCAAAACAACTACATCCGAGCCCATCACAAGGACCTGGACAAACCAGATGTAGAGGGCGCATTTCCAGACGGCCTGCTCCCCCTCAGTGCACTCAATGCACCACTTCCCGTGACGTTCCAGTTATGGGATGACGCCAGCACCGAACAAACCTATCAATTGTTCTGGGATAATAATGCCATTGGCACTCCCACCGATGTCCTGGAAGATGACCTGTCAAACCCGGAGCGCCGCCTGAGCCTGGATATTCCTGTGGAACTGCTGGTTGAAAAGAATGATCCAGCGAATCCAACCGATAAAAAATATAAGCTTCGCTATCAGATTTATGACAAAGAAAGTGAACAGACAACCCCTTCGTTCGACACCCTGATCGAGATCGATACCACCCGTCCAGGCCTGCCGAGCCATGGCCCAATGGCCTTCCCCAGGGAGGTCGATGATGGCTTGACCTCGGCGGAATTGACCGCGCTGGGCAATACACTCGATGTCATCGTGAGCAGCTACAGCACCATGGATGAGGGTGATTTCATCGAGACGTTCTGGGGTGACATCCCAGGTCCCACGGCCACCGTGCAGACGAACGATATCGAGCTGGAGGAAGTCCCCCTTTCCTTCAGTCGCGCCTTTCTTGAAAACGTCGAGTCCCAGGTCGGCAACGCCCTGTCGGATGTGACCTATATCATCACCGACCGCGCCGGCAACGTCTCGCCGCCCTCCCTGGCGCGGCAGATCCGCTTGCTGCTGGCCGAGATCCCGGACGATCTGCCGCGACCTATCGTCGAACAGGCCAGCCCCGGGCAAGGCGGGCTGATCAGTTACAGCGACGCGATCACGGGCGTCACCGTCGACATTCCCCATTACCTGGGCGCCGAGCCCGAGGATCTGGTGACACTTTACTGGGGCGACAGCAACCCGTTGCCGGCCATTCCGGTCCAGGACGGCGAGGAAGACAACGATCCGATTCTTTCGCCAGTCCTGCAATTCGACGTTATCAACCGCTTCCCCGAGGCCACGGTCAATGTCCACTATGAAGTGCGCCGCAACGGCCAACTGGTCGGTACTTCGCTGGTTCTGCCAGTGGAGGTCTACCTGACGCTGCCCGTCCCGGAGGAACGCCTGCAGCCCTTGACGATCCAGGGCACCAGCGACAACCCCAACCGCCAGGACAACTTCATCGACCCGGACGACTATGAGCTGGATGGGCGGGCCATCTTCCGTTGGGTAAACGGCCTGCGAGTAGACGACTACATCAACCTGCGCTGGGGCCAGCAAGTGGTGGATCAGTGGTATCAGATCACCCAGGCGGACTTCAATGCCGGTGTCGATATCGACATTCCAGTGAGCAACCTGGTCATCAAACTCGAGGGTACCGGTGCCGCCATCCCGGTGACCTACACCGTCACCCGCGTCACCAACCCCAACCCGGCACCGGCGCCGACCCAAGCGGTGGTGGTGCGCTCGAAAATGGAACAACCCGGTGGCGAGCTTGGCCTTCTGGAAGCGGTATTCACCCGCCTGTCCGACGCCGGCCATGTGATTCCCGGCCTGAATCCGGACGGCACGCCGGTACTGGTCAGGCCATATGACAACATCAAGCTCTACCACGACATTGCCCTGACGTTCGATGGGTTCGAGCTGGATGGAACGCCCATCCCGGCAGCCCACTGGGAAAAGACCGACACCATCAACCCGACCAATATCGACACCGGCCTGACCTTTCAGATTCCACTGGCCAACTTGATCAGCATTTGCAAAGGCTATGCAGTAGTCACTTATCGGGTCGAACCGCGCCCTGAACATAATCAGGAACCGGCCAACTCGCTGCCCGGTTCGGCCCCGGTCAGTATGAACCGGCCCGGCATAGGTTGCAGTTAACACTACAAAGTTACACCCACCGAAAAACTCGACAAGCCCTTTATAAGTTAACGCTTATCAAGCGCCTCAGTGTGCCTGCGGCCTTCTCTGGAAGGCCGCATTCAAACAAGGAAATGACTATGACCCTGACAACTTCCAGCACGCCCGTTTTCGATCACCCCGATGTTCCCGCCGCTTTCGAAGATGGCTTGTTACCCATCAGTGCACTCAATGCTCCGGTCCTTGTCACCTTCAAAGTCTGGGACAATCCTTCAACCAGCGAAACTTACCAGTTGCTCTGGAACGAAGTACCGATCGGTGATAGCGAGCTCATCAAAGCCGAAGACAAACCCGGTGATACATTGGAACTTTATATTCCCGTCGAAGCACTGATCGAGGGCAAGTATCAACTGGCCTATCGTGTCACCGATTCACTCAGCGAAGAATACACAGACTCGTTCCCCTACCCCCTCGAAATCGACACCACCGCCCCCGGCTATCCCACCACCCTCGCCCCCCTTGATTTCCCCCCAGCCGTCAAGGACGGCCTCACCTCGGAAGAACTGACGCAACTGGGCGATGTATTGCCGGGCACCGTCCACGGCTACAGCGGCTTCGCCATCGGCGACCGGGTCAGGACCTTCTGGGGCGCCACCGAAGGTCCCGGCGGCGAGGTCGAGGAAGATGACATGGAGGAACCCCGGGAAGTCATCATCGAGTTTCCCCGCGCCTTTCTCGAATCCCTGGACGACTTCAACGGCCCAGTGTTCTATTCGGTCACGGACCGGGCCGGGAATATCTCCCAGGATTCGACCGCCATCGATGTGCTCCTGTTACTCAACGAACCGGTGACAGACCTCCCCGCGCCGATCATCGACGGCTATATCGAGCCCATCGACCACGAACAGGCGCAAGCTGGTATCGAAGTGTGGATTCCCAGTTCGGACCTGGCGCAAGCCGGCGACCAGATCCTCTTGCACTGGGGCAGCGTGCCCCTCGGTCCCTTCGACGCCGAGTCCATCGGCCAACCGATCATCCTGCGCATCGACGTAGCCTTCGAGAGTATCGAACAGGCCGGCGACGATGCCATCCGCCTGAGCTATGACCTCAGCCGTGACGGTCGTCCCATCGGCTACTCGTTGCCACTGGATATCGTCGTCAGGGCCAGGCTGCCGGTGCCCGGCGACATGCAACGCCCCGTCATTCGCGGCGCCTCGCCCGGGGCCACGGACAACCTGATCGATGAAAACGACTTCGAACGCGATGCAACCGCGGTCATTGCCTGGAATCCCGGTTTCAGCGTAGGGCAGCTGATTCAGCTGTACTGGGGCGGACAACCAATGTTCGAACCGCCTTATCCCATCAGCGCCAGCGATGTCGCCGCTGCCCGCGACCTGAACCGCCCGGTCCTCAATAGCCGCTTCCGTCCGCTGGGCACCGGCACCGATATCCGCGTGCAGTACAGCGTCACCCAGGCCGGCAATCCGAATACCTCGCGATCGCTGGAGCAAAGCATCATCGTCCGCTCCCGGGAGGAACTGCCCGGAGGACCGGTCGGACCGGAGGCCCCAGTGTTCACCGAGCTGAACGAGCATGGCGCGATCAACCCGGTCAACGGCCAGGACGGCGCGCCGGTCCACATTGCCCCGTACCTGAATATCAAGGCAGGCGATGTCATCCATTTTCTCTACGAAGGCTTCGACCAGCTGATTGGCGGCAACCCGAAAAACCAGTGGCCGCACACCTCCGAGCCCCTGACCGAGGAACAGACCCGCAACGGCTACGACCTGCGGATTCCGCGAACAGTGCTGGACGCCACCTGCTATGGCCACACGGAAGCCTCGTTCAGCGTCGACAGCGTGACCGGAACCGGTCGTTCGAAACGGCAAAACGCCTATGTGGACATGCGTGTGGCCGGCGTCTGTCCGGCAGCCTTGCACCCATGATCCGCCCGCCCCTTTCCCCCGGAGACCTCATCATGTCCAAGCCCATCCAAGCGCGAAACCTGGACCGCCCCCTGGTCCTCAGCGCCAACCCCGCCGGTGTCGGTGCCATCGACGTCGAGAACCCGGAAAAACCCCTGGCCGTGCTGGTCGGGCCGTTGAACCTCAAACCCGGGGATCGTATCGACCTGTATTGGGGACACGCCGCGGAGCCGACCGTCAGCTACGAGCATCCCCTGGATGCCCCACCGGACAATGGTTTCGCGACCCTGTCCGTCGACACCCGAAGTCTTGAGTCAGCCAAGGATCCGCTGCCGGTTCGCTACCGCTTCACGCCGTTTCCCGGCGGCACTGCCGAAGAGTCCGATATCACCTGCATCCGGGTAAAACTGGAATCCCCCGGCGGCGTCGACATCGACCCGGCGACACCCTATGAGAACGAAGCCCTGCGCCCGCCACGGGTACAGCCATCCGGCGTTATCGTCAATCCGCAGGGAGTGAGCGTGATCGTCGCGCCCTACCCGCACATGAGCGAAGGCGATCGGATCAGCGTGGCCTGGGATCAGCACAGCATCCACCACCCGGCCTTGACGGCAGCGGACCTGGAACTGGAGGTGGTCATCCCGATCCCGCCGCCAATCATCGAGGCCGCCGGCAACGCCAGCGCCCTGCCGGTGCGTTATGAGATCCGCGATGTGGTCGGCAACTGGTCGAAGCGCTCACCCGCCACCGAGGTCGTGGTCAGTCTCGGCGCGCACTGAAACCACCCACGCCGGTTGCCCCAAGCCAGGCAACCGGCGTTTTACGCTCCTTGGTGCCGGATAAAGTCGTGGACTTGCCGCGCCGCCGTGTCCAGATGCTGCTCATGGCTGAAACCGCTGGCCTTCAGTGGTTTGAGATCGTGATCGGCCGCTGCCAGCCAGCTCACCTGCACCGCTGCCGACAGCGCATAACCCGGCACCGTCTCCCGATTGCCCAGGGCATCGCGTTCGCCCTGCACGATCAGAGTCGGCGTGGCGATATCGGCCAGATGTGCCACCCGTGGTTTTTCCGGTTTGCCTGCCGCGTAGAACGGATAGCCGAGGCACACCAGCCCCTGCGCGCCGAGGTCATCGGCGAGCAGACTGGCCATGCGTCCGCCCATGGACTTGCCGCCGATGAACAGCGGCCCCTGGACCTGCCGCCGCGCCCCCTCGTACACCTCGCGCCAACATTCCAGCAAGCGGGCCTGCGGGTTCGGCGGACGCTTGCCACCGTCCAGGCGCCGTTGGGCCATGTAGGGAAACTCGAAGCGCAGCACGGCGATACCCTGCAGCGCCAGGCGTTCGGCCATGGCGTTCATGAAGTCACTGTCCATCGGTGCCCCGGCACCGTGGGCGAGGATCAGCGTGGCAACCGGGCCGTCTTCCCCGGCGGCGTTGTACAGATAGCCCGAGTCCGCGGCCCAGGGTGCCGGGGAGCGGGTTGCTTGCAGGGTCGACATGTCACCTCTCATTTCACTGTCCGCGCCGAAAGCAGGGCCCGGATGGGGCCGCGTCGGCAAGCTAGATATGTAACGCATCGCTGCGCCGCTTTTCCTGAAAATGAAAACACCTTATCTGCCAGCCCAGACACTGCAAGGCCGGCGGCGCCGACACGGGACTCCCCGGTCCATTTTCAGACGAGTATTGCCATGCCTCAAGACGCCCTCACCCACGCCGAACAACCCGGCGCCAGTCGCCCTCAACCGGATCGTCCGCTCGCGCCAGTGCGCCGGAAGACGGCTGCACCGCAGCTCAGCCGCGCCTTCGCCAGCCTCGACGAAGCCGTCCAGTATGCCCACGGCCAGGCCGCTTTCAAAGGTTCGAGTCGACAGTCGTGGTTTATCCTCAAGCAGGCGCAACGCGATGAATTCAAGGCAACCGAGGCGCCGGGAACGGCCCCCTTCGACCCAGCCGCCGTCTTCGGCCGGGACACCCAGGGCGTACTGCAATTGCCCGAAGGCTTTATCCTCGCCGGCCTCTACTGCCAGGCCGAGACCGCCCACGAGCAACTGCCCCCCAGGGAAAGCGGGCTGTACGAAAACTTTTTCAGCCCCTACGACTTGCTCGCGGGGCTCCATCATGCACGCCGCTCACGTCCATCAGCGTCCGCCGCGCACCCACCGGCGTTATTCCTCGGCCCCCCCGACGGTGCGCTGTTGGCCTATCGATCCGAGGACAGCGAGCTGGAGCAAGCGCTGCTGCCCGAAGGCGCGGATTGGCAGGCGCGGGCCGGGCACTACCGCGAACAACTGTTGAGCGGTGTACTGCCCCCCAACCAGTTCGTCCGCACCCTCGCCGCCGCCGGCCAGCTGCGGGTGCTGCGCACCAGCCACCTGTGGAATCGCTTGGGCGAGGTAGACCCGTTCAAGTGGACGCCGTTCGCCGACGCCATGCTCCCCGCGCTGGGTCCGGCCTTTCTCTCGGCGGACGACGCCGCTCGCCATGCCCAGCAGCTCATCCAGGGCGGCACCGACAAGGAGTTCGGCGGGCTGATCTTCCAGCGCCAGGATGGGGCCTTTGTCGCAACGGTACCCACCACCGGCAACAACCGCCGCTTCAACAGCGAAAGCCTGTATTCGATCACCGAAACCGGTATGGCCAGCTTTCCCCCCGGGCACCGGCTACATGCCGTGTACCGCTCCAACATCAGCCTGTCGGCGATCAGGGAGCAACACCTCGACACGCCATCGACGCTTTCCGAACAAGAGCCACGCCTCAAGCTGAAAAGCATCACCCCTGACGAAGTGCTCACGACCCTCCTGGCCCGGTCGAAAGGTGTACAGGCGTTTTATGTACTGATGACCGACACCAACATCATCAAATACATGCCCAGCGGTTCTGACGAAGAGGACGCCTTGATCCCGCGCCTGTTGCCGGGCAATGACCTCAGCGACCTTGACCAACTGCTGCCGAGCGAATTCATCAAGTCCCTGGCCAAGACCGGCGGGCTCCATGTCGTCCGCGGCGATAGCTACTGGGGGCCGCCAGGCAAGGTGCCCGGCGATTGGATGCCCTACCCACCAAGGAAAGCCTCGGGGCCCGCCTTGCCAACCTTCGGGCCGCTGCTCGACAGCGCGGATGCCGCCGCCCTGTATGCCCACGAACGCATCAACGGCCAATACCGCGACCGGCGGGTCGGCTTCATCATCACCGATCACCACAACCGCTACGTGGCCAGCGAACCGGTGGCGGCCAGGGAACCGCTGTTTACAGCCGACCCGCTGTTGCCCACCGCCGCCGACGGTTCACTGTCATTACCGCCCGGCTATCGCCTGGCCGGCCTCTACTACAGTGCGGCGCTGTATCCGCAACGCTTGCCGTGCAAGGACGTCTGGATGTACCGCAACTGCTTTCTGCCCGATGAGCTGCTGGCGGCGCTCAAACAGATCGAAGCCTATCGTCCAGCCCCGGGCGCGCGCGCCCTACCCTTGTACCTGAGCACCCTCGATGGCGCGCAACTGAAATACCGGTCGCTGGACAGCCGCTTCGACCAACTGCTGCTCGCCGGCTCCGGCAACGTTCCGAGCTACGGCGAACGCCTGGTCAAGGGCATACTCGACCCGCTGAACTTCATTCACTCGCTGGCCGGGAGCGGTGAACTGAGCGTGCTCCATCCCAGTGAACTGTGGGGCCCGCCAGGTCGGGTCAGCAGCGAATGGCACGCCTATCGTCAACTGCGCCGGCGCCCTCTCGGCCCACTCTTCGCCAGCGCCGATGACGCGGCGCGCCACGCCCATGGGCAGATAGCCCGGCGCTACGACAAGGTCCATGGCGGGGTGATCCTGAAACGCGAGGACGGCCTGTTCGTCGCCACGGCACCGCGGGTCTCGGCCACCGAAATCTTCGATCACACGCTGATATTCCCCATCAGCAATGGTTTTCCCCTGGAAGATCACACGATTGTCGGGACCTACAGCTCCCGCCTGGGCACCCTGGATTTCTCGCTGCCGGAAACCGAGGGCCGGCTTTACCTGAACCTGTTTCCAACCTGGGATATCTATCGGGCGATCAAGGATCGTTCGATTCCATTGCGCTATTTCTCAGGCCAGGATGGTTCGTTGATCCGCTACACCAGCAAGCACTCCCCGGATGAAATCGAGCTGTACAAGACGCTGTTGCCGTCACCGGAAAACCCGCTGAACCTGACGGACAATCCCACGGAGCAGCGTTTCAAGAGTGGCAGGGACGCAGACAAGGGCGCCGTGCTGGCGTTCGTCCGCGACCTGGTAAAAGCCGCCGAGCTGCGGGTGCTGGTCAGTGGTCGCGATATCTGGACAACCCCGGGGAAAGTGCTGTCGATTCGTGACACCGCCGCCGGGGTGCGGGTCGAGACTGACCAGGCACTCGTCGCCCGCCATGCCCCCGCGTTCAGCCCGGTGTTCATCGCGGCCGAGGATGCCGTGCGCCATGCGCTCAGGCACACCAACCAGAGAACCCGGCGCAGCTTCGGCTTCATTTTCAAGAAAACCGAGAAAGAATACGTCGCCACCGCCCCCGCCCTCGATACCGGCGCGAACTTCGATCGAACGCTCATACTGCCGCCGGAGATCGCCGTCCTCAGCCTGATTCCCGGTTATCTCCTCGACGGCCTCTATGTGGCGGCACCCCGGCTGGAGGCACCGCCCAGCGACCCGGTCTACCAGCATTTCATCTCCGCGCGCGACTTCGCCCACGCCATCAAGACCGCGCGTGAAACGGCGATCGTGCCGGGGCATCTGAGCAGCACCCGGATTTATCTGTCGACCGTCGACGGAGCCTTGCTGGACTATCAGGTGCCGCTGGTCCCCGATGCCGACGAAGTGCTACGGGGCGGCGTCTTTCACAACGACGGCATTGATACCCAGGGCCAACTGGAGAACGGCTCGCTGTCCGGTCGTGACTATGTTCGCCGCGTGGCGGCGAGCGGTAAATTGAGCGTCTTGCAACCCGGTACGCTGTGGCGGCGCAAAGGCCTGGTCAGCGCCACCTGGGACGCGTCCGACGATGCCTCGAGCGAAACGCAACCTTATGCCCTCAGCCCGCTGTTCGCTCACGCGGACGATGCCGCCCGCTATACCCATGGCAAGATCGGCCGCGGTCGCGGCGCGCTGTTGGTCGACGCGATCTACCGAACATCCGCCCCCGATGGCTATGTCACCCTTGAGCCTTTCGTCGATGGCCAGGCGATCAAGGTCACCCGCACCCTGGCCGACCTGAAGACACAGGAACTGGAGAAGCAACGCCTGGAGTTGACCCTGGGGAAAACCCCGCTGGACAGTATTCACTATGCCAAGCCGGTCGCCCCTACCCGGTACCAGACCAGCGATACTCCCACTGTCGACTTCTTCTGCGCCGAGGATATCTGCTTCGTCACCAGGACCCTGCTGGAGGACAACCTCTTCCTCAACGGCATCTACTACTCCAGCCAGGAAGGCGCCCTGCTCAAGTACGAGCCCCGGGACTCCAGTGCACAACGTGATTTGTGCGTGCCGAGCGAATCGGACAGGGATCCCGGCAAAAGCATTACCCCACCCGATGTCCGTTTGGTGAATGCAGTCGCCGCTGCGGGCAAGCTGAGCGTGCTGGAAACCAGCCGGCTCTGGCCAGAACCTGGCCCGGTCGAACCCGGCTGGACACCGGCATGGGCCGTCGAGGATCGACGCCCGCGCGCCACCCGCGACCTGGTACCACCGCTGATCAACAGTTTCAATATCGGCGGTATCGGGGCCACCGACGTGATCGACCCGCAACGGCCCCTGCCCGTGGTGATCGCCCCGCTGGACCTGAAACCCAGGGATCGCATTGACCTGTACTGGGGCAGCCATCCCGATCCCGTCGCCAGCCATACCCAGGGCAGCGAGCCCGGCGCCAGCCACCTCACCCTGCGGGTCGCCACCCACTGGATCATGTCGGCGCAAGACGTGCCGGTGCGCTATGTCCTCACGCCCTTCCCCGGCGGCACCCCGGAAACCGCCGAGACCCGCGTGCGGATCAAGCTGGACGTGCCCGGCGACCCCGACACCCAATCCGCGACGCCCACCGTCAACGACAAGCTCGAACTGCCCGTGGTGTTGCCGCCCGGGGTGATCGAAGACCCGGAGGGCGTCAGCGTGGTGGTCAAGCGCTATGCGAACATGGCCGCGGGCGATGCGCTCGTCGTCTCCTGGCATGGCCGCCTCGTGCAGCATCCGCCCTTGAGCGAACCGAGCGACGAAGTGGTGGTGCCGATCGATCCGGCCATCATCCGCGAGGCCGGCAACTCCGACGCGATCCTGGTGCGTTATGAGATCCGCGATGTGGTCAACAACTGGTCGAGATGGTCACGCCCTGCCCTGGTCGAAGTCGGCATCGGCGATCCGGACCTGCGTGCCCCGGTGGTCCCGCGTGCCCAGGGCATGCTGCTGAACCTGGATCAACTCAATGGCGCCGACGTGCAGACCCTGGTGCTGCGCTATGAAGGCATGAGCAGCGCCCAGACCCTGCGCCTGCTGGTTGAACGGGAAACCGCCCTCGGCGCACAGCTGCCCGCGTACAGCGCGGCCATGCCCGGCCACGACAGCGATGCGTTCGTATCCTTCGAGGTGCCGAACGAGCAGTTCCTCCTGATCATCCAGGGACAGGCGCGGTTCTACTACTATGTCGAGGAACCCGACCGGCCTTCACGCCGTTCCAAGAGCCTGTCGCTGCAAATCGTCGGCCAGGCCCTGACGCTCAAGCCGCCACGGGTGCCCGTGGCCGAACAGAACGGCAATGTGCTCGACCCGACGGCCACCGGGGTCATTGCCCGGGTGGAGCGCTATTCGTTCATCGCGCCGGGCCAGACGGTGACCCTGGTCTGGATCGGTACGACTGCCATGGGCACGGAGATCCGCCACGAACAGACCCTGCCTGTCATGGACATAGGCAAGGACATCGACTTCACGATCCCGGACGACAAGGTCAGCATACTGGCCGGCGGCTCTGTCGTGGTGCGTTATGACGTCAAGACCGAGGCTCCGGAACCCTTCGCTTCGCAGGCGCGCCTGCTGCCGGTCAGCGCCAGGCCACTGGACCTCGGTCCGCCCAGGGTGCTGGAGGCCCATGACAGCGTGCTGTTCCCACTCCAGGCGCTCGACGGCGCGACGATTCGGGTCAGCTATGCCATGGAGACCCGGGACAGCATTCAAGCCTACTGGCGCGGCACGCCCGGCAACGGAACCCCGGCGATCGAGGTCAAGCCCGGCAGCGCCAGTGGCACCGTCGACTTTGCCGTGCCCGCCAGCGCCGTCAGTGCCAATATCGGCAAGCGCGTGGAGGTCGGTTATAGCGTCACCCGCCAGGGTATCCCGGCGCCCTCAAAAAGCCTGCCGCTGGACGTGCTGCCCATCGCCCACGAAGACCTGCGGCCGCCCTTCGTTCGCGAGGCGCCGGACAATCTGCTGCTGGACCTCAACACCTTTGCCGGCGATGCCCATGTCGAAGTCAGGAAATGGCCGCATATCCAGGTCGGCCAGCGGATATGGCTACGGATCGAGGGCACCCTGAGCAACGGCAGGCCTTTCACCCTGACGCTGTGGAATGCCGAGGAAGTCAGCAGTATCTCGGATGTGATCGAAGGCCTGCTTGCACGCACCCACCTCGATCAATTGCGCGATCTGAGCGGCCTGACCTTCATCTTCAAGGTGGCCTTCGACGGCAGTCGCGATGAAGCGGACGCCCTGGCATTCCCCCGACTGTCGTTGACGCTCAGGGCCAGGAAACGGGCGCCTGAACTGATCTTCGACACCAGCCCCGTCAGCCTGCCCGGCACGATCTACCTGATCCCCTGCCACCCGCGGGTGCTGCCCGCCTTCGGCCCCGGCACAACGATCCAGCGCGCGGCCGGCGGCGGTGTGCCCGGTTATCACTACAGCAGCGACGACCCACGGATCGCCGTGGTCGACGACAGCGGCACAGTCACCGTGCGCGGCAATGGCAAGACCGCTATCCGGGTCAGCGACAGCGCCGGGCAACGCAAAAGCTACGAGGTCAGCGTCAGCGGCGTGGTGCAGTGCTACAACCTGGGCGAAGGCACCAGTGACGAAACCCTGCGCAAGGCGCAACAAAAAAGCCTGAGCATCCCGTCACTGGACGAACTGATCAGCATCCGCACGGCCTACGGCAAGCGCTGGCCGTTGCAGTCGCCGCTCAAGCCGAAAACCTGGTCATCGACCACCAAGACGCCATTGGGACTGGTGTATGCGGTGCTGGACATGACCTTGGATGTCGTCGAGCCGGAAGGTCCCTATATCAAGATCACCGCCGGCCTGGGCCTGATCCATGAGGCCAGCGGCCTGGGCATCGGTCCCGCGCGGCTCCCCGGTTGCAAAACCGCCCGGAGCCTGCCCGCGGATGCCCGCGAACTGGAAAGGCCGAGGGTCGAGGCCGCCCTGGACGACGGCCAGGGACTGCTGCCGGTCAGCGCGCTCGACACTCCGGTCGCAGTGACCTTCCCGGTCTGGGCCAACCCCGCCACGGACGAGACCTATCAGTTGCTGTTGGGGACGCAATTGCTCGGCAGCCCGGTATTCATTGCCCCGGGCGACAACCCCGGCGACACCCTCAGCCTGGACATTCCCGTCGCGGCCCTCACCCACGGCCGGCATGAACTCAGGTACCGGGCCTACAGCACCGTCAGCCAGACCTCGACGGATTCGTTCCCCACCCTGATCGAGGTCGACCGCGAACAACCCGGCCAGCCATTGCTGGCGGCCATGGCCTTTCCACCCCGGATCAGCGACGGCCTCACTTCGGCGGAGCTGACCCGACTGGGCAATGTACTACCGGGCACCATCGCCAGCTACAACGGTTTCGAGATCGGTGACCAGGTGACGACCTTCTGGGGCGATGTCGAGGGACCGGGCATGCTGGTCACGGAACTCAAGACCCTCGTCATCGAGTTTTCCCGCGCCTTCCTCGTCTCGCTGGGGCCGGATGCCGATTGGCCGGTGTCCTACCGGATCAGGGACCGGGCGGGCAACCTGTCGGCGCCCTCGCAACCGGTCACCGTCAAGCTGCGACTCTCAAGCGGCGAGCGTCCGGAACTGGCGTTCGACCAACGCCCGGCAACCCTCAGCGGCCAGATCTACCTGATCCCCAGCCACCCGACCGTCTTGCCGGCCTTCGGCCCGACGACTTCGCTCAGGCGCCAGGCCAGCGGCGGCACCCCCGGTTATAGCTACACCTCGGGCAATCCGGCGATTGCCGTGGTCGACACGTCCGGCCTGGTCACCGTGCGCGGCAACGGCAGCACCCGCATCACGGTGCGCGATCGCGGCGGACAGACGAAAAGCTACAGCCTGTCGGTCAGCGGCGTGATCCACTGCCATGGGCTGGGACTGGGAACCTTCGCCAACATGCAGGCCAAGGCCAGCGCCGGTCATCAGCGGCTGCCGACCCGCGCCGAACTCGCGGAGATCCATCGCCTCTACGCCCACCGCTGGCCATTGGGTACCCAGCGCGAATGGCTGGCGGACACCCCGCGGGAAGCGGAGTCGACGACCACGCGGGATTTCGGCCTGACCTGGTCCACGGCGCGGGCGACCGTGGTGCCGCCGATCAAGTACTACGTCGTGCACCTGCCCAGCGGCAAGGAGTCGATCCTGTTCGATCTGAGCAGTGCCTATGGCCTGGGCCTGAGTTGAGCCCAAGTCTTCGATAGCGGGTAGCGGCCTGTGGCAAGGCCATGCCCGCAGCCGAGCACCCCGCCGGTGGCCCCCTGGCCACCGGCAACGCCTACCCCATTGACCCCCGTCAATACCCCCCGCTGGCTATTTGCCCATGCTTGGCTGGCTTTTAGTCTGCCTATAACTCCAGATCCTGCGAATGCAACAGCGCCGGCCGGGTCTGAACCGTGGATGGGGAACCATGAACACTTCAATCAGTACCGCCTACAACTACAAGGTGGTCCGCCAATTCGCCATTATGACGGTGGTGTGGGGCATCGTCGGCATGGGGCTCGGTGTCTTCATCGCCGCCCAATTGGTCTGGCCCGAACTCAACTTCAACCTGCCGTGGACCAGCTTCGGTCGCCTGCGCCCGTTGCACACCAATGCGGTGATCTTCGCCTTCGGTGGCTGCGCGCTGTTCGCCAGCTCCTACTACTCGGTGCAACGCACCTGCCAGACCCAGCTGTTTTCGCCGAAGATCGCGGCGTTCACCTTCTGGGGTTGGCAACTGGTGATTGTCCTGGCAGCCATCAGCCTGCCGCTGGGCTACACCAGCTCCAAGGAGTACGCCGAACTGGAATGGCCGATCGATATCCTGATCGCCATCGTCTGGGTCGCCTATGCCGTCGTGTTCTTCGGCACCCTGATGAAACGCAAGACCAAGCATATCTATGTCGGTAACTGGTTCTTCGGCGCGTTCATCATCACCGTGGCGATCCTGCATATCGTCAACAACCTGGAACTGCCGGTCAGCCTGACCAAGTCCTACTCGGTCTACGCCGGCGCCACCGACGCCATGGTGCAGTGGTGGTACGGGCACAACGCCGTGGGCTTCTTCCTGACTGCGGGCTTTCTCGGGATGATGTACTACTTCGTGCCGAAACAGGCCGAGCGGCCGGTGTATTCCTATCGCCTGTCCATCGTGCACTTCTGGGCGCTGATCACCCTGTATATCTGGGCCGGTCCCCACCACCTGCACTACACCGCCCTGCCGGACTGGGCCCAGTCCCTGGGCATGGTGATGTCGCTGATCCTGCTGGCACCGAGCTGGGGCGGCATGATCAACGGCATGATGACCCTCTCCGGGGCCTGGCATAAGCTGCGCAGCGACCCGGTCCTGCGCTTCCTGGTGGTGTCCCTGGCGTTCTACGGCATGTCGACCTTCGAAGGCCCGATGATGGCGATCAAGACCGTCAACGCCCTCTCCCACTACACCGACTGGACCATCGGCCACGTTCACGCCGGGGCGCTGGGCTGGGTGGCGATGATCTCCATCGGCGCGCTGTACCACATGATCCCGAGAGTCTTCGGCCGCCAGCAGATGCACAGCATCGGCCTGATCAACGCGCACTTCTGGCTCGCCACCATCGGCACCGTGCTCTACATCGCCTCGATGTGGGTCAACGGCATCGCCCAGGGCCTGATGTGGCGCGCGGTCAACGAGGACGGCACGCTGACCTATTCCTTCGTCGAAACCCTGGTGGCCAGCCATCCCGGCTACGTCGTCCGGCTGGTGGGCGGGTCGATCTTCCTCAGCGGCATGTTGCTGATGGCCTACAACACCTGGCGCACCGTGCGCAGTGCGCAACCCGCCACCGTGACCGCCGCCGCGCAGATGGCCTGAGGAGCTCGCCATGAAACACGAAGTGATTGAAAAGAACGTCGGCCTGCTGATGCTGCTGATGGTGTTCGCCGTAAGCATCGGCGGTCTGACGCAGATCGTCCCGCTGTTCTTCCAGGACATCACCAACAAGCCGGTCGAAGGCATGAAGCCCTACACCGCGCTGCAACTGGAAGGCCGCGATATCTACATCCGCGAAGGCTGCGTCGGCTGCCATTCGCAGATGATCCGGCCGTTCCGCGCCGAGACCGAACGCTACGGCCACTACTCTGTGGCCGGTGAAAGCGTCTGGGACCACCCGTTCCTCTGGGGCTCCAAGCGCACCGGGCCGGACCTGGCCCGGGTCGGCGGCCGCTACTCGGAAGACTGGCACCGCGCGCACCTGTACAACCCGCGCAACGTGGTCCCGGAGTCGAAAATGCCGGCCTACCCCTGGCTGGTGGCCAACCCACTGGACAGCAGCCTGACCGAAACCAAGCTCAAGGCCATGCGCACCCTCGGCGTGCCCTATACCGACGACGACATCGCCGGTGCCGTGGCCAGCGTCAAGGGCAAGAGCGAGATGGATGCCCTGGTCGCCTACCTGCAAGTGCTCGGCACTGCGATCAAGAGCAAGAGGTGAGTCATGGAGATGAGTACCGGAATGATCCGTGGCCTCGGCACCCTGGTGGTCTTTATCGCCTTCGTCGGCCTGGCCCTCTGGGTGTTCAACGCCCGGCGCGCGCCCGAGTTCGCCGAGGCCTGCATGCTGCCCTTCGCCGACGGCGAGCCGCTTCCCGACACCCCTGAAGACCCTACTGCGACAAGGAGCCCCCGGCCATGACCACCTTCTGGAGTACGTACATCTGCGTACTGACCATCGGCAGCCTGATCGGCCTGACCTGGTTGTTGATCGGCACGCGCAAGGGTGAAACCAAGGGCAGCGTCGACCAGACCATGGGCCACAGCTTCGACGGCATCGAGGAGTACGACAACCCGTTGCCGCAGTGGTGGTTCATGCTGTTCGCCGGGACCCTGGTGTTTGCCGTCGGCTACCTGATCCTCTACCCGGGCCTGGGCAACTGGAAAGGTATCCTGCCCGGCTACGAGAACGGCTGGACCGGCGTTCACGAGTGGGAAAAGGAGATGGACAAGGCCGATGCCAAGTTCGGGCCGATCTTCGCCAAGTTCGCCGCCATGCCCGTGGAAGAAGTGGCCAAGGACCCGCAAGCGCTGAAAATGGGCGGGCGCCTGTTCGCCTCCAACTGCGCGGTGTGCCATGGCTCGGACGCCAAGGGCGCCTACGGCTTCCCGAACCTGGTGGAAACCACCTGGCGCTGGGGCGGCAGTGCCGACACCATCAAGCAAACCATCATGGGCGGTCGTATCGCGGCGATGCCGGCCTGGGGCGAAATCCTCGGCGAAGACGGCGTGAAGAACGTCGCCGCCTATGTGCGTCATGAACTGGGCCACCAGCCGTTGCCCGAGGGCAACGACGCCAACCTGCAAGCCGGCCAGCAGATCTTCAGCAGCAATTGCGTGGCCTGTCACGGCCCTGAAGGCAAGGGCACCCAGGCCATGGGCGCGCCGAACCTGACCCGGCCCGCCGGGCTGATCTACGGCAGCAGCCTGGCACAACTGCAACAGACCATCCGCCATGGTCGCCAGGGCCAGATGCCGGCCCAGGCGCAGTCGCAGGGCAACGACAAGGTTCACTTGCTGGCCGCCTACGTCTACAGCCTCTCCCACGGCGGTCAAGGAGAAAAGAAAGCTCAATAAATACCGGATGTTTCCTGCCGCATCGATCAGGATGCGGCAGTTCCCCGCCTGTACGCGACCCAGTGTCGCACCTCTCTTTTAGTCCGCCTACCCACTCCCGGGAATCGGTACTAAGCTTTGCGAATTCCGATCGAACCGTATCCCCCCGCCTGCCGGTCGATCCCGGCCTTTTCGAGGGTGCGTTTTGACCTTACTCCGAGCATGGAAAGGCCGCAGAATCAGCGTCGCACGGTATTGACCCAGGTCATGGCGCGTTGCAATGACCCTACACTTTATCCATACTTGCGACCGATTTTACGCCTAATAAATATACCAAACCGTGGAACCTTAGAATGAGCACAGCAATCAGTCCGACTGCTTATAACTATAAGGTAGTCCGCCAGTTCGCCATCATGACGGTGGTCTGGGGGATCCTTGGCATGGGGCTCGGTGTTTTCATCGCCTCGCAACTGGTCTGGCCGGAATTGAACTTCGGTCTGCCCTGGACGAGTTTTGGACGCCTGCGCCCGCTGCACACCAACCTGGTGATTTTCGCCTTCGGGGGCTGTGCGTTGTTTGCCACTTCCTACTACGTCGTGCAGCGAACCTGCCAGGTACGACTGATTTCCGACAGCCTCGCGGCCTTCCACTTCTGGGGTTGGCAGGCGGTGATCATCGGCGCCATCATCACCCTGCCCCTGGGATACACCACCACCAAGGAATACGCCGAACTGGAATGGCCCCTGGCTATCCTGCTCGGGGTTGTCTGGGTGGTCTACGCCCTGGTGTTCTTCGGCACCATCGTCAAGCGCAAGACCAAGCACATCTATGTCGGCAACTGGTTCTACGGTGCCTTCATCGTCGTGACCGCGATGCTGCACATCGTCAACCACATTGCCCTGCCGGTGAGTTTCTTCAAGTCCTACTCGGCCTATGCCGGGGCGACCGACGCCATGATCCAGTGGTGGTACGGCCACAACGCCGTGGGCTTCTTCCTGACCACGGGCTTTCTCGGGATGATGTACTACTTCGTGCCGAAACAGGCCGAACGGCCGATCTACTCCTATCGCCTGTCCATCGTGCACTTCTGGGCACTGATCACCCTGTACATCTGGGCCGGTCCCCACCACCTGCACTACACCGCCCTGCCGGACTGGGCCCAGTCGCTGGGCATGGCGATGTCGATCATCCTGCTGGCCCCGAGCTGGGGCGGCATGATCAACGGCATGATGACCCTCTCGGGCGCCTGGCATAAGCTGCGCACCGACCCGATCCTGCGGTTCCTGGTGGTGTCCCTGGCGTTCTACGGGATGTCGACCTTCGAAGGCCCGATGATGGCGATCAAGACCGTCAACTCGCTGTCCCACTACACCGACTGGACCATCGGCCACGTTCACGCCGGGGCGCTGGGCTGGGTGGCGATGATCTCCATCGGCGCGATCTACCACATGATCCCGAAAATCTTCGGCCGTCCGCAGATGCACAGCATCGGCCTGATCAACGCGCACTTCTGGCTCGCCACCATCGGCACCGTGCTCTACATCGCCTCGATGTGGGTCAACGGCATCACCCAGGGCCTGATGTGGCGGGCGATCAACGACGACGGCACGCTGACCTACTCGTTCGTCGAAGCGCTGCAGGCCAGCCACCCCGGCTACATCGTTCGCGCCCTGGGCGGTGCGTTCTTCGCCAGCGGCATGCTGTTGATGGCCTACAACGTGTTCCGTACCGTTCGCGCCTCGAACCCGGCTGATGCAGACGCCGCCGCTCAGATCGCTGTCGTTGGAGCTCACTGATGAAGCACGAAGCCGTAGAGAAGAATATCGGCCTGCTGGCCTTCTTCATGGTCATCGCCGTGAGCATCGGCGGCCTGACGCAGATCGTCCCGTTGTTTTTCCAGGACGTCACCAACAAGCCGGTCGAAGGCATGAAGCCGCGCCCGGCGCTGGAACTGGAAGGCCGCGACATCTTCATCGCCAACGGTTGTGTCGGCTGCCACTCGCAGATGATCCGGCCGTTCCGCGCCGAGACCGAACGCTACGGCCACTACTCGGTGGCCGGTGAAAGCGTCTGGGACCACCCGTTCCTCTGGGGTTCCAAGCGCACCGGGCCGGACCTGGCCCGGGTCGGCGGTCGTTACTCCGATGACTGGCACCGCGCGCACCTGTACAACCCGCGCAACGTGGTGCCCGAGTCGAAAATGCCGGCTTACCCGTTCCTGGTGGAAAACAAGCTCGACGGCAAGGACACGGCGAAGAAAATGGAAGTCCTGCGCAGCCTGGGCGTGCCTTACACCGACGAAGACATCGCCGGGGCCAGGGACGCCGTGAAGGGCAAGACCGAAATGGACGCGCTGGTGGCCTACTTGCAAGGCCTGGGCACCATCATCAAAAGCAAACGGTGATCTGGATGGATATCGGGATGATTCGTGGCCTGGGCACCCTCGTGGTGATGGTGGCCTTTATCGGCCTGGCGCTGTGGGTGTTCAGCCCACGGCGCAAGTCGGAGTTCGACGACGCGACCTTGCTGCCTTTCGCGGATGATCCCGAAGCCATCAAGCAGGTCGAAAAAGCGTCTAGGAGTAACAAAGAATGACTACGTTCTGGAGTCTGTACGTCACCGTCCTCAGCCTGGGTACCATCTTCGCCCTGACCTGGCTGCTGCTCTCCACCCGCCGGGGTCAGCGCGCCGATCAGACCGAGGAGACGGTCGGCCACTCCTTCGACGGTATCGAGGAGTACGACAACCCGCTGCCCAAATGGTGGTTCATGCTGTTCGTCGGCACCATCGTCTTCGCCCTCGGCTACCTGGTCCTGTATCCGGGCCTGGGCAACTGGAAAGGCCTGCTGCCGGGCTACGCCTACCTGGACAACGACAAGCAGACCGCCTTCGCCAACGGCCAGACCGGCTGGACCGGCGTGCACGAATGGGAAAAGGAAATGGCCCGGTCGGATGCCAAGTTCGGACCGATCTTCGCCAAGTACGCCGCCATGCCCATCGCGGACGTGGCCAAGGACCCGCAAGCACTGAAGATGGGCGGTCGCCTGTTCGCCTCCAACTGCTCGGTGTGCCACGGTTCCGATGCCAAGGGCGCCTACGGCTTCCCCAACCTGACCGGCGTGGGCTGGCGCTGGGGCGGTGAGCCGGAAACCATCAAGACCACCATCATGGGCGGTCGCCACGCGATGATGCCGGCCTGGGTCGACGTCATTGGCGAACAGGGCGTGGCCGATGTCGCCTCGTTCGTGCTGACCAACTTCCACCATCGCCAGCTGCCGGAAGGCGCCAAGGCCGACCCGGTGGCGGGCCAGAAGATCTTCGCCGGCAACTGCGTGGCCTGCCACGGCCCTGAAGGCAAGGGCACCCCGGCCATGGGCGCGCCGAACCTGACGAACCCGGGCGCGTTCATCTACGGTTCGAGCTTTGCGCAACTGCAGCAGACCATCCGCCATGGTCGCCAGGGCCAGATGCCGGCCCAGGCGCAGTTGCAGGGCAACGACAAGGTCCACTTGCTGGCCGCCTACGTCTACAGCCTGTCCCACGGCGACAACAAGCCCGCCGAGTAAGTGCGCTCGAGCCACAACCGACGGCCCCGCCAGCCCCCCTGGCGGGGCCGTTTTCATTAGGTGCGAGCCCTCTTCATCGGCTGAAAAACACCCCGCCACCCCGGCTATCGCACGCCACCATGACCAGGCCCGAACACGATCCATCAGCTATAGTCAATTGACCTGCATCATGCTTTGTTACATCTGCTACACCATCCGGACGCGTCACCCAACGCGACCAAAGGTCGCACCCTTGGACCACAGGGACCGGCGTATCATTGCGCCACTGCACTACGCTTTCTGATCGCGGTCGGCATGTACTGACCGAGGCATTTCCCCCAGCCGTGGGACGCAATAATGAGCAACCAGATTCCGCTGCACGACGTCACTCCACCTGCCAAACCTGCCAACGACACCGTCGACCTTTACGCTTCTCGCGAGAAAATCTACACCCGTGCCTTCACCGGCCTGTTCCGCAACCTGCGGATGACCGGCGGCGCCGTCCTGTTCCTGCTGTACTTCGGTACCGTGTGGCTGAACTGGGGCGGTCACCAGGCCGTCTGGTGGAACCTGCCCGAACGCAAGTTCTTCATCTTCGGCGCCACCTTCTGGCCCCAGGATTTCATCCTGCTCTCGGGCCTGTTGATCATCGCCGCCTTCGGCCTGTTCTTCATCACCGTCTATGCCGGGCGGGTCTGGTGCGGCTATACCTGCCCGCAAAGCGTCTGGACCTGGATCTTCATGTGGTGCGAAAAGGTCACCGAAGGCGACCGCAACCAGCGCATCAAGCTCGACAAGGCGCCCATGAGCGCCAACAAGTTCCTGCGCAAGTTCAGCAAGCACAGCCTGTGGCTGCTGATCGGCTTTGTCACCGGGATGACCTTTGTCGGCTACTTCTCGCCGATTCGCGACCTGACCATCAGTTTCTTCATCGGCGAAGCCGATGGCTGGTCCTACTTCTGGGTCGGCTTCTTCACCCTCGCCACCTACGGCAACGCCGGCTGGCTGCGCGAACAGGTGTGCATCTACATGTGTCCCTATGCGCGCTTCCAGAGCGTGATGTTCGACAAGGACACCCTGATCGTCTCCTACGACCCGCGTCGTGGCGAAGGCCGTGGCCCGCGCAAGAAAGGCATCGACTACAAGGCCCAGGGCCTGGGCGACTGCATCGACTGCACGATGTGCGTGCAGGTCTGCCCCACCGGCATCGACATCCGCGACGGCCTGCAGATCGAGTGCATCGGTTGCGCCGCCTGCATCGACGCCTGCGACAGCATCATGGACAAGATGCAGTACCCGCGCGGACTGATCAGCTACACCACCGAACACAACCTTTCCGGGCAGAAGACCCACACGCTGCGGCCGCGCCTGATCGGTTATGCGCTGGTCCTGCTGACCATGATCGGCCTGCTGGTGACAGCGTTCCTCATGCGTTCGCTGGTGGGCTTCGATGTCAGCAAGGACCGCGTGCTGTATCGCGAGAATGCCGAAGGGCGGATCGAAAACGTCTACAGCCTGAAGATCATGAACAAGGATCAGCGCGACCACACCTATGTACTGGACGCCAGCGGCCTGCCCGACCTGAAACTCCAGGGCAAGCGCGAAATCCACGTGCCCGCCGGCGAGATCTTCAACATGCCGATGGAGCTGTCCAGCGCCCCCGATCAACTGCCGTCGAGCACCAACGAGGTGAAATTCACCTTGCGCGACGCCGATGACGCCAGCGTCCACATTGAAGCCAAGAGCCGATTCATCGGCCCGCAAATCCGTTAAGGGAAGACCCGATGCCCGCAGCCACTGCCGCAAGCCCCTGGTACAAGCACCTCTGGCCCTGGATCCTGATCGGGATCATGGCCTGCTCGGTGACCCTGACCCTGTCGATGGTCACCATCGCGGTCAACAACCCGGACAACCTGGTCAACGACAACTACTACGAGGCCGGCAAGGGCATCAACCGCTCCCTGGACCGCGAGCTGCTGGCCCAGGGCCTGAAGCTGCATGCCAAGGTGCACCTGGACGAGGTCACCGGCGAAGTCGACCTGCGCCTGACGGGCGACAGCCGTCCGTCCAGCCTGGAGCTGAACCTGATCTCGCCAACCCAGCCGGACAAGGACCGCAAGGTCACCCTGAGCCGCAGTGACAGCGAACCGGGACGCTATATCGGGCAACTGGCGGACAAGCTCGAGGGCCGGCGTTTCGTCGAGTTGCTGGGGGTCGAGGGCGACAAGACCTGGCGCCTGTTCGAAGAAGAGCAGATCAGCCACGACAAGGACCTGAAGCTGGGCGACGAACCGCTGCAAGGCGCTGAAAGCCAGGGCAAGTAAACATGTAACCTGCTTGCCTCTCTCCCCTGTAGGAGCGAGCTTGCTCGCGAAAAAAGTCGCCCCGCCGCGGTCATTCAAATGCCCCGCGTTATCGTTGACGCTCTTTTCGCGAGCAAGCTCGCTCCTACAGGGGGGAGCGGTGCAAAGTCACATTCTCCGATGGCGCCTATGACGACCCCGACACCCTGCTACCACTGCGCCCTGCCCGTCCCTACCGGCAGTCGCTTCACCGCTGTCGTCCTGGGCGAACCCCGCGAGTTCTGCTGCCCGGGCTGCCAGGCGGTGGCGCAGGCCATTGTCGCCGGCGGCCTGGAGCACTATTACAGCCATCGCAGCGAAACCTCGGCCAACCCCGAGGCCCTGCCGGTGCAACTGGCGGATGAGTTGGCGCTGTACGACCGCGCCGAGGTGCAGAAGCCCTTTGTCCGCCACGATGGCGAACTCGCCGAAGCCACCTTGCTGATGGAGGGTATCAGTTGCGCCGCCTGCGGCTGGCTGATCGAGAAGCACCTGCTCGGCCTGCCCGCCGTGGCCGAGGCGCGACTGAACCTGTCCAATCACCGCCTGCAGGTGCGCTGGGCGGACAGCCAACTGCCGTTGAGCCGGATCCTCGGCGAACTGCGCCAGATCGGCTACGCCGCGCACCCCTACCAGGCCGACCAGGCCTGCGAACAGCTTGCCAGCGAGAACCGCAAGTCCCTGCGCCAACTGGGCCTGGCCGGCCTGCTGTGGTTCCAGGCGATGATGGCGACCATGGCCACCTGGCCGGAATTCAATATCGACCTGAGCCCGGAACTGCACACCATCCTGCGCTGGGTGGCGTTGTTCCTGACCACGCCCATCGTCTTCTACAGCTGTGCGCCGTTCTTTCGCGGCGCCTTTCGTGATCTGCGCACCCGCCACCTGACCATGGACGTCTCGGTCTCGCTGGCCATCGGCAGCGCCTACTGCGCCGGCATCTGGACCGCCATCACCGGAGTCGGCGAACTCTACTTCGACGCCGTGGGCATGTTCGCCTTGTTCCTGCTGGCCGGCCGCTACCTGGAGCGCCGCGCCCGCGAGCGCACTGCCGCCGCCACCGCGCAACTGGTCAACCTGTTGCCGGCGTCCTGCCTGCGCCTGGGGGCCGACGGCCAGAGCGAACGCATCCTGCTCAGTGAGCTGCGCCTGGGTGAGCGGGTGCTGGTGCATCCCGGTGCCGTGCTGCCGGCCGATGGACGGATTGTCGAAGGCCGCTCGAGCATCGACGAGTCCCTGCTGACCGGCGAGTACCTGCCGCAACCGCGCACAACGGGGGATGCCGTCACCGCCGGCACCTTGAATGTCGACAGCGCCCTGACCGTCGAGGTCCTGGCCCTCGGCCAGGACACCCGCCTGTCCGCCATCGTCCGCCTGCTCGATCGCGCCCAGAGCGAAAAGCCGCGCCTGGCACAGATCGCCGACCGCGCCGCGCAGTGGTTCCTGCTGTTCTCGCTGATCGCCGCGGCGGTCATCGGCCTGGTCTGGTGGCAGCTGGAGCCGTCCCGGGCGTTCTGGATCGTGCTGGCGATGCTGGTCGCCACCTGCCCTTGCGCCCTGTCGCTGGCCACGCCCACCGCCCTGACCGCCGCCACCGGCACCCTGCACAAGCTCGGCCTGCTGCTGACCCGCGGCCATGTGCTCGAAGGCCTGAACCAGATCGATACGGTGATCTTCGACAAGACCGGTACCCTGACCGAAGGCCGCCTGACCCTGCGCGCCATCCGCCCGCTGCGCGAGCTGGACAGCGAGCGCTGCCTGGGCCTCGCCGCCGCCCTCGAAAACCGCTCCGAACACCCGATCGCGCGGGCCTTTGGCCGCGCCCCGCAAGCCGCCGAGGAGGTCCACGGCAGCCCCGGCCTGGGCCTTGAAGGCCGGGTGGGCGAGCAATGCCTGCGCATCGGCCAGGCGGCGTATGTCTGCGCGCTCGCGGCCTGCCCGCTGCCACCGACGCCAGACGAAGCCGGACAATGGCTGCTGCTGGGCGACAGCCACGGGCCGCTGGCCTGGTTCGTCCTCGACGACCGCCTGCGTGACGACGCCCCCGCGCTGCTGGCGGCCTGCCGGGCGCGGGGCTGGCGCACGCTGCTGCTGTCCGGCGACAGCTCGCCGATGGTCGCCAGTGTCGCCGCCGAACTGGGCATCGACGAAGCTCGCGGCGGCCTGCGTCCGGACGACAAATTGCAGATGCTGTGGGACTTGCATCGACAGGGCCGCAAGGTGTTGATGCTCGGTGACGGCGTCAATGACGTCCCGGTCCTGGCCGCCGCCGATATCAGCGTGGCCATGGGCTCGGCCACCGACCTGGCCAAGACCAGCGCCGACGCCGTGCTGCTGTCCAACCGCCTGGGCGCCCTGGTGCAAGCCATCGGCCTGGCCCGGCGGACCCGGCGGATCATCGTCGAGAACCTGATCTGGGCCAGCCTGTACAATGGCCTGATGTTGCCGTTCGCCGCCCTCGGCTGGATCACCCCGGTGTGGGCCGCGGTCGGCATGTCCATCAGCTCGCTGACGGTGGTACTCAATGCCCTGCGCCTGACTCGCCTGCCCGGCGCGCCGGTGCTCACTGCCACGCCAGATACCCGCCCGTTGCCGGCCTGAGCCGCGCGGGCATGGAGTTCCCATGCCAGCTCTCTACGTGATGATCCCCGCCGCCCTGCTGATCGTGGCCATCGCCGTCTATATCTTCTTCTGGGCCGTGGACAGCGGCCAGTACGACGACCTGGAAGGCCCGGCCCACAGCATCCTGTTCGACGACCAGGACCCGAAGCACACCGCCGCCGTCGAAGACACCACGGACAAGCACGACAAGGCCCCACCCCATGCTTGAACTGGCGCCCCTGCTGGTCTCGGCGGTGATTCTCGGCCTGCTCGGCGGCGGTCATTGCCTGGGCATGTGCGGCGGCCTGATGGGCGCCCTGACCCTGGCGATTCCCCCGGAGCAACGCAGCCGGCGCTTTCGCCTGCTGCTGGCCTACAACCTGGGGCGGATCCTCAGCTATGCCGCCGCCGGCCTGCTGATCGGCCTGGCCGGCTGGGCCGTGGCCAGCAGCCCGGCGGCGCTGTTGCTGCGGGTGATCGCCGGACTGCTGCTGATCGCCATGGGCCTGTACCTGGCCGGCTGGTGGAGCGGCCTGACCCGTATCGAAAGCCTCGGACGCGGCCTGTGGCGGCATATCCAGCCGCTGGCCAACCGCCTGCTGCCGGTGTCGAACCTGCCCCGCGCCCTGCTGCTGGGCGCGCTGTGGGGCTGGCTGCCGTGCGGGCTGGTCTACAGCACCCTGCTCTGGGCGGCGAGCCAGGGCAATGCGCTCGACAGTGCGCTGTTGATGCTGGCCTTCGGCCTGGGCACCTGGCCGGTGCTGCTGGCCACTGGCCTGGCGGCGGAACGGGTCACGGCCTTGCTGCGCAAACGCAGCGTGCGCATGAGCGGCGGCCTGCTGGTGCTGCTGTTCGGCCTGTGGACCTTGCCGGGGCCGCACCAGCACTGGCTGATGGGGCACTGACAGCCGTTGATACAGGTCAAGATGGTCCCTCCCCGCAGCCCCTAGACTCCGGATATTGCAGCCAATCCGGGGGAATGCCCGCATGCTCGACGCCATCCGTTGGGACCCAGACCTGATCCACCGCTACGACCTCGCGGGACCGCGCTATACCTCCTATCCCACCGCGGTGCAGTTCAACAGCCAGGTCGGGGCCTTCGACCTGCTCCACGCCCTGCGCGACAGTCGCAAGGCCCTGCGCCCCCTGTCCCTGTACGTGCATGTGCCGTTCTGCGCGAACATCTGCTACTACTGCGCCTGCAACAAGGTCATCACCAAGGACCGTGGCCGTGCCCTGCCCTACCTGCAACGCCTGGAACAGGAAATCCAGTTGGTCGCCTGCCACCTGAACCCGGCGCAGAAAGTCGAGCAACTGCACCTGGGCGGCGGCACCCCGACCTTTCTCAGCCACGACGAACTGCGGCAACTGATGACCCGGCTGCGCCAGCACTTCAACCTGCTGGACGACGATTCCGGCGACTACGGCATCGAGATCGATCCACGGGAAGCCGACTGGTCGACCATGGGCCTGCTGCGCGAACTGGGCTTCAACCGGGTCAGCATCGGCCTGCAGGACCTCGACCCCAACGTGCAGCGCGCCGTCAACCGCCTGCAAAGCCTGGAGGAAACCCGGGCGATCATCGAGGCGGCGCGCACCCTGCAGTTCCGTTCGATCAATATCGACCTGATCTACGGCCTGCCCCGGCAGACCCCGGACAACTTCGCCCGCACCGTCGACGAAGTGATCAACCTGCAGCCCGATCGGTTGTCGGTGTTCAACTACGCCCACTTGCCCGAGCGCTTCATGCCGCAGCGGCGGATCGACGGCAACGAACTGCCGACGCCGGCCGACAAGCTGGAAATGCTCCACCGCAGCATCGAGCAGCTTACCGCCGCCGGCTACCGCTATATCGGCATGGACCACTTCGCCCTGCCCGACGACGAGCTGGCGATTGCCCAGGAAGAATCGACCCTGCAACGCAATTTCCAGGGCTACACCACCCACGGCCATTGCGACCTGATCGGCCTGGGGGTGTCGGCCATCAGCCAGATCGGCGACCTCTACTGCCAGAACAGCAGCGACCTGAACCAGTACCAGAACACCCTCGCCGGCGCGCAACTGGCCACCAGCCGGGGCCTGTTGTGCAACGCCGACGACCGCCTGCGCCGGGCAGTGATCCAGCAGATCATCTGCAACTTCAGCCTGGAATTCGCCCACATCGAGCAGCAGTTCAATATCGACTTCGGCGGCTATTTCGCCGCGCTCTGGCCGCGCCTGATGGAGATGGCCGGGGACGGCCTGATCGAACTGGACCGCGAGCGCCTGACGGTCCTGCCCGCGGGACGCCTGCTGGTCCGTTCGGTGTGCATGGTCTTCGATGCCTACCTGGAACAGCAGAACCGCCAGCGCTTTTCGCGGGTGATCTGACGGTTCGAGCCGCTTTCGGCAGTGAGACCATCTGAACGGGTGCGCCATTTTGGCGCAGGCTGGCCCGAGCGGCCCTTGCTGGGTTACCCTTACGTCTTATGTGTGTTCTCCCACAAGGATTTAAGAAATGTCCGACCCAGTGAAATTGCGCACCCATAGTCAGGCCCATTGCAAGGACTGCAGCCTGGCCCCTCTCTGCCTGCCACTTTCGCTGAATATGGAGGACATGGATGCGCTGGACGAGATCGTCAAGCGTGGCCGCCCGCTGAAGAAGGGCGAGTTCCTGTTTCGCCAGGGCGATACCTTCGGCTCGGTCTATGCGGTGCGCTCCGGTGCGCTGAAGACCTTCAGCCTGAGCGACGGCGGCGAAGAACAGATCACCGGGTTTCATCTGCCGAGCGAACTGGTCGGCCTGTCGGGCATGGACACCGAGACCTATCCGGTTTCGGCCCAGGCGCTGGAAACCACCTCGGTCTGCGAAATCCCCTTCGAGCGCCTGGACGAACTGGCCCTGCAACTGCCGCAACTGCGTCGCCAGTTGATGCGGGTGATGAGCCGGGAGATTCGCGACGACCAGCAAATGATGTTGTTGCTGTCGAAAAAGACCGCCGACGAGCGCATTGCCACTTTCCTGGTCAACCTGTCGGCGCGTTTCCGTGCCCGGGGGTTCTCGGCCAACCAGTTCCGCCTGAGCATGTCGCGCAACGAGATCGGCAACTACCTGGGGCTGGCCGTGGAAACCGTCTCGCGGGTCTTCACCCGCTTCCAGAGCAACGAGCTGATCGCCGCCGAAGGCAAGGAAGTGCACATCCTCGACCCGATCCAGCTCTGCGCCCTGGCTGGCGGCTCGCTGGAAGGCTGAAGTCGGGCCGAGACTTGAGGTTAGCCCTTAACTGAACAGTATCAGGGCTAGCCCAGCACTTCGCTCAACGGAATAAAGTTCACCCAGTCCCCCTCCACCAAAGTGCTCTCCTCCAGCACCTCGACCAAGCCCTCGGCCCAGGCCGCACTGCGCAGCACACCGGAACTCTGGTTGCGATAGATCGTCGCCCGGCCGTTTTCCAGGCGCGCGCGCAGGTATTCGCGGCGATTGCCCGGCTTGGGCCAGACAAAGCCGGCCAGCACCTTGAACTGCAACGGCTGGACCGCCTGCACGCCCTGGCGGCGCAGCAGATAAGGCCGTGCCAACAAGGCGAAGGTGACCAGGGTCGAAGCCGGATTACCCGGCAGGCCGATCACCGGCACGCCGCGAAAATGCCCGAAAGTCAGGGGTTTTCCCGGCTTGATCGCCAGTTTCCACAACTCCAGCTCGCCCGCCTCGCGCAAGGCGATCCCAAGGAAATCGGCTTCGCCCACCGAGACCCCGCCCGTGGACAGGATCAGGTCGACATCACCCAGCTGCGCCAGGCGCTGGCGGGTCGCCTCCAGGTCATCCGGGAGGATCCCGGCGTCCAGTACCTCGCAGCCCTGGCGCGTCAACCAGCCGCACAGCAACACGCGGTTGCTGTTGTAGATCTGCCCCGGCCCCAATGGCTGGCCCGGCTCGACCAGTTCGTCGCCGGTGGACAGCACCGCCACCCGCACCCGCCGCACCACGTTCAGTTCGGCGCAGCCGAGGGACGCCGCCAGGCCCTGCTCGATCGGCCCCAACCGGGTTCCGGCGGCCAGCACCACTTCGCCCACCGTGGTTTCCTGGCCCTGGGGCCGGATGTTCTGCGCAACCGCCAACGCTTCGATGAAGCGTACCCGCCCATCGGCGAGCACCTCGGCGTTTTCCTGCATTTCGACGCAATCGGCCCCCGCCGGCACCGGGGCGCCGGTAAAGATCCGCGCGCAGGTTCCCGGTTGCAAAGGCTCGGGGGCCTGCCCGGCAAAGATGCGCTGGCTGACCGGCAGCGGCTCGCCGTGCCAATCGGACAGACGCAGGGCGTAGCCATCCATGGCACTGTTGGGCCAGGGCGGCAGGTCGAGGCTGGACACCAGGTCCTCGGCCAGCACCCGCCCGTCGGCCTGCGCCAACGACACGCGCTGCACCTCACGGATCGGCGTCGCCTCGGCCAACGCCAGCAGGCGGGCCAGGGCGACTTCCACCGGCATCAACGCACCGCTCTTGCCCGGCTTACCCACGGGATTCACAAGGCGCCGCCTGTTTCAGATGGGGGACGAAGTTGCACGGGCGATGGCGCGCGTCCAACTGCTCGGCGAGGATCCCGTCCCAGCCGGTGCGCACCGCGTTGGTCGAACCCGGCAGGCAGCAGACCAGGGTGCCGTTGGCCAGGCCGGCCAGCGCCCGGGACTGCACGGTGGAGGTGCCGATGTCCGCCACGGAGATCTGCCGGAACAGCTCGCCAAAACCATCGACCTGCTTGTCCAGCAGGCAGGCGACGGCCTCCGGGGTGCTGTCGCGCCCGGTAAAGCCGGTGCCGCCGGTGATCAGCACGACCTGGACCACGTCTTCGGCGATCCAGCTGGCGACCTGTGCGCGAATCCGATAGAGATCGTCCTTGAGCAACACCCGCTCGGCGAGACGGTGCCCGGCGGCGATGAGGCGGTCGACGAAGACCTGTCCCGAGGTGTCGGTTTCGAAGGTACGGGTGTCACTGACGGTCAAGACCGCGATATTCAGCGGTACGAAAGGTGTATCAGCCTTGGCTTTCATAGGCTCGGTCCGGTTGTAAGGAGGAACAGCCCGGTGTTATATCACAGCGTGCCTTTTCCTCACTGCTGTCATCGCTGCCATCGAGAGTGCCCATGCCCGAGAACGACCTTTCCATTCTGCTCCTGGCCGGCGGTCGCGGCCAACGCATGGGCGGCCAGGACAAAGGCCTGCTGGACTGGCGCGGGCAGCCGCTGATCGCGCACCTGCACGCCGTGGCACGGCCGCTCACCGATGACCTGATCATTTCCTGCAACCGCAACCAGGCGCGCTACGCCACCTACGCCGACCGGCTGGTGGCCGACGACAGCGACGACTTTCCCGGCCCCCTGGCCGGGATCCGCGCAGGGCTCGCGGCGGCTCGCCACGGACATCTGCTGGTGCTGCCCTGCGATGTGCCGCAGATCGACAGCGCCTTGCTCACGGCCATGCTCGATGCCGTTCGCCGCGATCCGACAAAACCGTTGATGCTGCGCCAGGGCGAACACTGGGAACCGCTGTTGTGCGTGATCCCCACGGCGCTGGCCGGGGCCTTCGAAAACGCCTGGACCCTGGGGGAACGCAGCCCGCGCAAGGTCATGCTGCAACTCCAGGCGCAGGCCCTGGAGTGCCTGCCCGATGATCCCAGGTTGGCCAATCTGAACACGCCGCAGTTGCTGCAATCCGCGAATCATTCGCCTGATGATAGGCATTCGCAAGGAACTTGCTGAGCCTATGGCCGTCAGAAACTATCAATGAGCGTTGCAATCCATCAGTTCTGACATCAATCAACGCTATCCTCAAGAGAAATCCTTTTCCGGAGAAGTACCATGACGCCACGGACCCTTGCCGCATTCCTGCTGACCGCCGGCCTCGCCGCCCTCGCCGGCTGCTCGTCGCCGACGGTGATCACGTTGAACGACGGACGTGAAATCCAGGCGGTGGACACCCCGAAATACGACGAGGACTCAGGGTTCTACGAATTCAAGCAACTGGACGGTAAAAAGACCCGCATCAACAAGGACCAGGTGCGTACCGTCAAGGAGCTGTAAGCCCTGCCCCCATACGCTGGCAGCACGGAGCCCGCCTTGCGCGGGCTCCGTCGTTTCCGCCCGACGGCAGCCGCCGCCCGTGGGCATAACGCCCGGCGACGGCCTATTCTATGAAAATCCCTCACCCGGGCTCATTCCCCTTCCGGGAGCTGAACCATGAAAGTCCTCATGCTGCACGGCATCAATCACGATCTGTTCGGTAAGTGCGAACCGATCCGTCATGCCGGCATCACCCTGGAACAGATCGACGACCGCCTGCGGGCGCTGGCCAGGGAGCTTGACGTGGACCTCACCAGTTTCCAGACCAACAACGAAGGGGCGATGTGCATACGCATCGAGCAAGGTGCCCGCGAACAGGTGGACGCGGTGCTGATCAATGCCGGCGCCTGGACCCACAGCAGCTACGACATTCGCGACGCCCTGGCCCACCTGTCGGTACCGGTGATCGAGTTGCACATGGCCAATATCCATCGCAACGAACCCTTGCACCAGCCTTCGGTACTGTCCGAAGTGGCCCGCGGGCAGATCTGCGGTTTTGGCCTCGACAGCTACCTGCTGGGCCTGCGGGCGGCGGTGAATGCGGCACAGGACTGCCGTTGACGGCAGTGGGCGTCACCAATGCAGGACGATCTCACTCTCGAACCGGCGCTCCCGGCCATCGACCGGATCGATGAAACGCAAGCCCTGGGCCAGCAGCTTGAGCGGGTTGGCGTAGTCGTCCTCGGCATCCTTGAGCACCTGTGGATAAAACGGGTCATTGCAGATCCCCGCCCCCAGGGCCGCCATATGTACCCGTAGTTGATGCTTCTTGCCCGTGACCGGATACAGCCCATAGCGCCACAGCTCACCCTTTTTTTCCGCCACCTCGACCGCGGTTTCGGTATTGCTGGTACCGGCCCCTTCGCGCATCCGGAAAAACGGTTCGCCTTCCACCAGCCGGCTTTTATGGACCAGGGGGAACGACAGGTCCGGCAAGGCCCGGGCAATCGCCTCGTAGCGTTTTTCAATCTGTCTGGTAGGAAACAGCGCCTGATAGGCCGCGCGACTCCCGGGATTGGCCGAGAACAACACCAGGCCCGCCGTGTGCCGATCGATCCGGTGCAACGGCACCAGGTGCGGGTTGTCCAGGCGGCGGATCAGGCGTCGCAACAAGGTCTGCTCGACATACTCACCGGCCGGCGTCACCGGCAGGAAATGCGGCTTGTCCGCCACCACCAGATGCTCATCGGCGTAGAGAATCGTCTCGCTGACCGGAATCGGCGTCTCGTTGGGCACCTCGCGAAAATAGTGGATGCGCAGGCCCTCGCGATAAGGCAACTGCACATTGATCGCCGCGCCCGCTGCGTCCAGCACCCGACCGCGGGCAATGCGGTCGAGCCATTGCTCACGGCTGATCGCCTTGAAGTGTTCGCACAGGCAGTCCAGCACCGTGGTCCACGAACCGGGTGGCAGGTACAAGGTGCTGGCCTGGTGCTCGGCAGCATTGAAGGGCAAGGCGGACATGACAGGACTCGAACGGTTGGGCAAGCCTGCATTATCCAGCAAGCTCCCAACAGAACCTAGTCTCAACCCGAGGCGATCTTGCTGCCCAGCCGAACGGCGCCCGCCGCCTCGGTGTAGTCCTTCAGCCAGCGCAACACATCCACCGCCTCCCAACGCCCCGGGTCATAGAGTGCGTACAACAACCCCTGGTAGCCCACCACGTCCAGTTGCCGGTGATAGCCCGCGCGCTGGAACAGGGCTTCGATTTCAGCGAAACAGGTATTGAAGTGCAACTTGTTGAACGGCGTCTTGCCTTCCGTGACCAACCCGTCCAGGCGCAACTCCAGGACCGCCTCACGCACCACATCAGCGGACATGCGGTTCACGCTGGATTTCAATTGTTCGACATTGAGCATGCTTTAACCCTCTTTATCTCTCTGGATTCCGTTCCCGGGTGCGCACGCCAGGGTGGGCATCCTGTCCCAACACCGGAACGAAAACTGTATGAACATACAGTAACTGATTTTCTGATGACCCGCCAACCGATTGCCGCCCGCCGGCAGCCCTCAGGATTCCCTGGGATGGACCTTCCCATAGACGTTGCCGCCGATGAACGAGCCCACCGTGCCGAGGATCACCATGGCGTAGGTCCCACCATCGATCTTTCCATACCAGGTCAACGTCGCGGTGCTTACGCCAACCACCACGGTGGCCAGAAACTTGCGACCGCCCAGTTGGTTGACCAGCAGAATCGACCTCCCTTTCATTTCATTTCCTCCCTTGCAGCACCGGAACGTGCTGCGTCAAACGTCATGCAGCGACGTAAGCACAGTCGTTTTTCAAGCGCAACCGCGGGTAATTTGATGAAACAGAAGGGCTCGGCAAGCGGGCAATGGGTCAACCGATCCGCTGCCGACGCGCAGGAAGAGGTTCAGCTCAGAAAGGCCACGACCTGCTCGACGTCGAACGGCCAGCCCAGTTCGGCCCCCGTGTCCACGCGGCGCAGGACCGGGATACGCAAGCCATAGGCTTCGAACAAGGCTTCGTCGTCGGCAATGTCCACCAGTTCCAGCATCAGGCCGTATTCGACGACCAACGGCATCAGCTGCGCCTCGGCAAGTTCGCAGAGATGGCAACCCAAGGTGCCGAACAACTGGCATTCAGAAGGCATGGGACAAGGTCCGGGACAAGAGAGACCTGTATTTTAGGCCGGGGTCGAGCAACCGTCGAGCCAGGGACGCCCGCTCAGACCGCATCGTAGTGCTTGCCCGACGCCGCCGGCCGGAATCTGCGCTGGCCATAGCGGCTCGCCCGGTCCAGCACCGGCTTCTCGAAAAAGCTGTAGCCGACCCAGCCGTAGCACCACACCGCAATCATCATCAGGACCAGGAACAGCAGATTGTCCTCAAGATGGGTCGGCCAGTTGCCAATGATCTGCCAGGCGCGCCCCACCACCCCGAGTACCAGCAGGTGCGAAAGATAGATGGTGTAGGACATGTCACCGGTGAACACCAGAAACCGTGGGCAATGGATCAACTGACGCCGCTCCAGCAATGCCAGGGACAAGGTCAGGGCAGCGAACACCAGCCCCACCAGGACCATCCTCGGCAAGCCCTCGGTCGAGAACAGCTCATAGTGCCCGATCAAGGCGAAACCCGGCCCGAGCGCCATGACCAGAACCAGCCAGAGCACGGCGTCCGGCACCTTCGCGCTGTGACGGGAATAGAACAACAGGGCCGCCGCGCTGCCGACGATGAACTCCAGCCCATAGGGGTGCAGCACGATCTTGAGGGCCGAGGAATAGTCGCGCCAGGAGTCCAGCAGGTTGAACCCCAGCAGCACCATCGCCCAGGCCAGCAGCAGCAACGGCAGGCCGCGCTCGCGAAACCCCAGCAGGAGGGTGAAGACCAGGTAGAACCACAGCTCGAACACCAGCGACCAGGCCACCATCACCAGCAGTACCCGGTCATTGGGCAGCAACAGGAACGACAGCCACAGGTTGGAGCCGCCATGGGAACTGTTGACCAGCATCGGCTGGACCAGATAGATCGCCAGGGTGATAAAGAAGTACAGCCAGTAGTTGGGGTAGATCCGCGAGAGCCGGTTGAACAGGAAACGCTGGGCCTGGACCCGGTCCTGGAAGCGGCCGCGGGTGACGATCACCATGACGAAGCCGCTGATGACGAAAAACAGGTCCACGCCCAACTGGAAAAAGTCCACCCACCCTGGCAGCAACGTATCGCCGCCGGAGTACTTGTGCTCGACCGCCGCCATGTGGAACAGCACCACGCCCAGCACTGCCATGCCTCTCAACCCTTGCAGTGAATACAGACGTTCCATAGACCTCTCCGTTCGAGGGGGACCTGGCCGCATGTCCCCAGGCAGGGGTCGAGCATAACGAACCGGGGCGGATTAGTCCTGGCTCACCGCGCCGATCTTGTGAATCGACAGGTCGGCGCCATGGTACTCCTCTTCCGGGCTCAGCCGCAGGCCATGCAGCGCCTTGATCACACCGTACACCGCGAAGCCGCCGACCAGGGCCACCACCACCCCCAGCGCGGTGCCGAGCAACTGGCTGACCAGACTGACACCGCCCAGGCCGCCCAACGCCTGCTGGCCGAAGATCCCGCAGGCAATCCCGCCCCAGACCCCACACAGGCCGTGCAACGGCCAGACACCCAGCACATCGTCGATCTTCCATTGGCTCTGGGTCGCGATAAAGCACCAGACGAACAGGCCGCCCGCCACCGCGCCGGTCACCAGCGCACCCACCGGGTGCATCAGGTCGGAACCGGCACAGACCGCCACCAGACCGGCCAGGGGACCGTTGTGCAGGAAGCCCGGGTCATTGCGCCCGATGATCAGCGCCGCCACGGTGCCGCCGACCATTGCCATCAGCGAGTTGACCGCCACCAGCCCGCTCACCCCCTGCAGGGTCTGCGCGCTCATGACGTTGAAACCGAACCAGCCGACGATCAGGATCCACGACCCCAGGGCCAGGAAGGGAATGCTCGACGGCGCGAACGCCACCAACCGCCCCTCGCGATAGCGACCCTGGCGCGGCCCCAGCAACAGCACCGCCGCCAGCGCCAGCCAGCCGCCCATGGCGTGCACCACCACGGAGCCGGCGAAATCATGGAAGCCGGCGCCAAAGCGCGCCAGCAGCCACGCCTGCAGGCCAAAATTGCCGTTCCAGACCAGGCCTTCGAAAAACGGATAGACGAAGGCCACGATCAACGCGGTGGCGCACAACTGCGGGGCAAAACGCGCCCGCTCGGCAATCCCGCCGGAAATGATCGCCGGAATCGCCGCCGCGAACGTCAGCAGGAAGAAGAACTTCACCAGGCCATAACCGTGGTCGCCACTGATTTGCGCCGCCGGCTGCAAGAAGCTGACGCCGTAGGAAATCCAGTAGCCTATGAAGAAATAGGCCAGGGTCGAGATCGCGAAGTCGCTGAGGATTTTCGACAAGGCGTTGACCTGGTTCTTTTGCCGAACGGTCCCAACCTCAAGAAAGGCGAAACCGGCGTGCATGGCCAGAACCATGACCGCGCCGATCAGAATGAACAGGGTGTTGGAACCATGGACCAGAGTGTCCACAGCGCTTTGCAAGTTTTCCATGGAGACGGCAGACCTGAAGTCAGGGAAAAGCACCAAAGCAGTTCGCTCGCCGCGCATTTCGCACCAGATTGGCGCCACCCAAAACCGATGGCGAACCGGTTTGGCGCAGGGCGAAAAACGAAGCGTGAGCCATCCTTGGGTTTTTTCCGCGTTTTTTGATTATTTAAGGTATGGTTTTCGCAGGCCAAGGCTCCAGGGCGCCCAAATACAGCGCACGTGCCCGGCGCAACGCACCAGCACAAAGCAAAAGCTGTACCAGACAATCGCGGTGAACCTTCACTCAAGGTCCGCACTCGAAACCTGTACAGGCTTTTCACGGATGGCTTTTCACGGAGAAACAACCCCATGACCCGCAAAACGGCACAGACGACTCAAGAAATCCTGATGGCGGATTTTCAAACCCTGGTCAATGACACGGAGCGCCTGCTGGCGCACACCTCCAGCCTGGCTGGCGAGCAGGCCGACGAGTTGCGCGAGCAGATTCGCGAAAGCCTGCTCAAGGCCCGCGAGACCCTGCAACTGACCGAAGCCTCCCTGCGCGATCGCGGCCAGGCGGCGGTCGAGGCGACCGAAGCCTACGTCCAGGCCAAGCCCTGGCAGTCCATCGGGATTGCCGCCGGTATCGGCTTTATCGTCGGCCTGCTGGCGACGCGGCGCTGATATGGCGGGTGATGAATCGACCGCCAGCGGCTCCTCGACACGCCGCCTGGGCGCGGCCTTCCTCGGTCTGTTGCACAGTCATGTCGAATTGTTCGGCATCGAACTCCAGGAGCAGAAAGCCCGGACCGTCAGCCTGTTGCTGTGCGCCGGACTGACCCTGGTATTCGCCCTGTTGCTGATGGTGGGACTGTCGGCGCTGGTGCTGATCCTGCTCTGGGACAGTTGGCGCCTGGCCGGCATCATCGGCCTGTGCGTCTTCTACTGCCTGGCCGCGCTGTTCTGCGCCCTGCGTCTGAAAGCGCTGGTCGCCGATGAGTCGTCGCCCTTCCAGGCCACCCTTGAAGAGTTGGCCAACGACCGCGAGCGACTGCTGCCATGAGCCTGCCCGACCTGACCCACGTCCATTCACGCCGGGATATGCGCAAGGCACTGATCCGCCTGCGCATGGAACTGCATCGCCAGGAAATCCGCCATGAGTCCCGGGACCTGCTGCAGCCCTTGCAGCATATGCGTGGCCTGGGCCGGAACTGGCAGGCCAACCTCGGCCTCAAGCACGCGCCGTTGTGGGGAATCGGTATCGTCGCGCTGCTGGGGTTCCTCGGCGCCAAGGGGGCCAAGGGTGGCGGCGTGGAGCGCCTGTCACGCTGGGTCCGCCTGGGTGCCGGCCTGTTGCCGCTGATTCGGCTGGCATTGCGCGCAACCTCCCCCAAAGAGTGATGGCGGCGAAGCTGGCTGCATTCTTGCAGTAGCCAGCGGATCGAGTGCGAGCCTTCGGGCTCGCGCTCCGTCGGCCCTGCCCGCCGCAACCAGACCCAGTCCAAGGAGGCTCCGTGATCGACGGGCAACCGCTCGCCTGTTTTCAGCCGTTCATCGATACCGCCACCGGCCGTATCGCCGGCGTCGAGGCCCTCGGCCGACTGCGCCAGGCCAACGGCCAACTGACCTCCGTGGGACCCTTGTTCGCCGATCCGCGCAGCCCTTCGGCCGCGCTGCGACGCCTGGACCGGCAGATCCGCGACAACGCCCTGAGCCGGCTGCACGAAGCGCCCCGGGACTGGTTCCTGAGCCTGAACATGTCGCCACGCTGGATCAGCCGCCTGAGCAACGGCCAGGCCCTGCCCAGCCTCAAGCAATTGGCGCAGTACGATGTCGATCCACGGCGCATCGTCTTCGAAATCACCGAACTGGGGGGCGACAGCCTGCGCCTGGCCGAAGTGGTCAGCCGCTATCGTGCCGCCGGCGCGCGCATCGCCATCGACGATTTCGGTGCCGGTTATTCACAACTCGATCGGGTGCTGGCCTTGCAGCCGGACATCCTCAAGCTCGACATGCGCCTGTTCCAGGCCGCGGCCCGTGGCGGCCCCAGCAGCGAAGTGGTCAAGGCCCTGGCGCAAATGGCGGAAAAGACCGGCTGCTGGATCATCGCCGAAGGCGTGGAAACCGAGGCCGAGCTGAATTTCGCCCTGGAATGCGGCTCGCGCTACGTCCAGGGCTATCTGTTCGCCAAGGCGGAGCTTGAGTTCTTCGCCACCGATGCCTTTGTCGCCCGCTTCGCCGAACTCAGGGAGCGCTATGTGCGGCAGAAGCTGGCCGAACGCGCCCGCCTGATGACCCTGCGCCAGCAACTGGTCGGTCTCATGGCCACGCTGCAGGGCTGGGCCCAGGCCCAGGCGCCGCTCAGCCAGTTGCCCCGGCCCGACAGCTACCCCTGGTTGCTGCGCTTCTACCAATGCGATCGCCACGGCACCCAACTGACCCCCAACCTGGAATGGCGCAACCAGGCCTGGCAGGCCGACAACAGCTACCTGGGCCACAACTGGTCCTGGCGGCCCTACTTCTATCAGCTGCTGGCCGAAGGCTGGGACGAACGGCGGCTGATCCTGTCCAGCACCTATCGCGACGCCACCAGCAACCAGTATTGCCTGACCGCCGGGCAATTCTTCGACAACGGCCAGCGGCTGTTGCTGATCGACATCGATGCCGCCGGCTTATAATGTTTGCTTGCATGGTTTTGCTTGCAGGCAGGCGTACTAAACGGGAAGCTGGGGCATCAGTCACCAACGGAGAGCCCCGCCTTGGATTGGCACACCCTGCTTACCCGCGAACGCCTCGGGAAATCGCTGCACAGCCCTGAAGAACTGGGCCGCAGCCCCTTCCACAAAGACCATGACCGCATCATCTTCTCCGGTGCCTTCCGCCGCCTGGGACGCAAGACCCAGGTGCACCCGGTGACCAGTAACGACCATATCCATACGCGCCTGACCCACTCGCTGGAAGTCAGTTGCGTCGGACGCTCCCTGGGCATGCGCGTCGGTGAAACCCTGCGCGACGCCCTGCCGGACTGGTGCGAGCCCAGCGACCTGGGCATGGTGGTGCAATCGGCGTGTCTGGCCCACGACATCGGCAACCCGCCGTTCGGCCACTCCGGCGAGGACGCCATTCGCCACTGGTTCCATCAGGCGGCCGGACGCGGCTGGCTGGACGCCATGAGCACGGCCGAGGCCAACGACTTCCTCAACTTCGAAGGCAATGCCCAGGGCTTCCGGGTGCTGACCCAGCTGGAGTATCACCAGTTCGAAGGCGGTACCCGCCTGACCTACGCCACCCTCGGCACCTACCTCAAGTACCCGTGGACCGCGCGGCACGCCGATTCGCTGGGTTACAAGAAGCACAAGTTCGGTTGCTACCAGAGCGAGTTGCCGATCCTCGAGCAGATCGCCCACAAGCTCGGTCTGCCGCAGCTGGAGGAGCAACGCTGGGCACGCCACCCGCTGGTCTACCTGATGGAGGCCGCCGACGATATCTGCTACGCCCTGATCGACCTGGAAGACGGCCTGGAAATGGGGCTGCTCGACTATGCCGAGGTCGAATCCCTGCTGCTGGGCCTGGTGGGCGACGACCTGCCGGAAACCTACCGGCAACTCGGGCCGCAGGATTCGCGCAGGCGCAAGCTGGCGATCCTGCGCGGCAAGGCCATCGAACACCTGACCAACGCCGCGGCCAGGGCCTTCGTCGAGCAACAGGACGCGCTGCTGGCCGGGACCCTGCCGGGGGACCTGGTCGAACACATGCATGGTCCGGCCAAACGCTGCGTCCTCAATGCCAAGGACATCGCCCGCAAGAAGATCTTCCAGGACAAGCGCAAGACGCTCCATGAGATCGGTGCCTACACCACCCTGGAAATCCTCTTGAACGCCTTCTGTGGCGCCGCCCTGGAACAACACGGCGGACGTACGCCATCGTTCAAGCATCGGCGCATCCTCGACTTGCTGGGCAACAACGCCCCACGGCCCGAGTGGCCACTGCACACTTCGTTCCTGCGGGTGATCGATTTCATCGCGGGGATGACGGACAGCTACGCCAGTGAAATGGCCCGGGAAATGACCGGTCGTTCCAGTCCGGTGTAAGCCCATGGCGCCCGCCTTTGATCAAGGCGGGCCGCTTGGCGCGACAACGCCTACACAGGCGAGAGAATCCACTGATTGATCGTGGCTCCGGCCCACTGAAATAATTGCTGTCCTCTTATGTCTGCCGCCCACACTCAAGCTGACCTGCCATTCAACAAGCGCCCGATTCCAGGCATATTTTCCTACACAGCGCCTACCTATGTAGCCTTTCCCGAGTCGACAGGTCGCCCGGAAAACACCATGCCCAAACACAACTTACGCGTGTTGCTGGTAGAGGATCATCCCTTTCAACTGGCCGCCACACAGAGCCTGCTCAACAGCTATGGCTTCCACGCCCTGACACCGACGCTCACGGCCCGGGAAGCCTTGAACGCGCTGGATTCGGCACACACGCCGTTCGACCTGATGCTGTGCGACCAGTGCCTGCCGGACGTGCTGGGGCTGGACCTGATCGAAACCGCCTGCCGTAGCGGCATGATCAAGCAAGCGATCCTGCTCAGCAGTCTCAGCAGCGAAGAACTCGCTGTCCTCAGCGCGCTTGCGCTGGAGCGGCGCCTGCCGTTGCTCGGCTGCCTGAGCAAACCGCTGAACGGCGACGCCCTGGAGGCCGCACTGGGCCTGGACAACGATGCCCATGGGACAGCCGCTCCTCCCGAACGGTCCGACCTGCCTCGCCCCACCGCGTCTTCGTGACGCCCACTCGCCAGCCCCCGGGTTTCTACCCCGGGGGCGGATCACTGCAAAAGCACGCCGACCTATAAGTAGGATATTTCCCAAAGAACCCTAAGACCTTACAAAGAACTCATCTTTCCGTATAACCATTTAACTCAAGACTTAAATAGTTCTTCTCTTTCAAACTTGTATCAATCGTAAGTCAAAACCCTATTTAGAGTAGGAATATTCCTATACTACCTCTGTAGGGCCCTCCCTTCATGCGCCTGCTTGTCCAACTGAGCTAAGGTTCGCGCTTTCCAAGCAGCTCGTATGGGACTTTATTATGAACTCGGTTTTTATCGTCGACGACCACCCCGTTGTCCGCCTGGCCATCAGGATATTGTTGGAACAGGAGGATTGTTATGAAATAGTCGGGGAAACCGATAACGGTGTCGACGCGATGCAAATGGTCCGCGAGTGCATGCCGGACCTGGTGATCCTGGATATCAGCATCCCCAAACTGGACGGCCTGGAGGTCCTGGCCCGCTTCAATGCCATGAACTCGCCACTCAAGACCCTGGTGCTGACCGCCCAGACGCCCAACCTGTTCGCGATGCGCTGCATGCAATCCGGCGCCTCGGGTTATGTCTGCAAGGCCGAAGACTTGAGCGAACTCCTGAGCGCGATCAAGGCGGTGTTGTCCGGCTACAATTACTTCCCGAGCCAGGCGCTGATCGGTGCGCGAAAAGAGGGGCCGGAAAACCCGGAGATCGAATTATTCAAACTCGTGAACGACCGGGAACTGATGGTCCTGCAACTGTTCGCCCAGGGACGGACCAACAAGGAAATTGCCAAGGGCATGTTTCTCAGCAACAAGACTGTCAGCACCTACAAGAAGAGACTCATGCAAAAACTCAAGGCCAAATCCCTGGTAGAGCTTATCGAGATGGCCAAACGCAACGCGGTAGTGTGAGAAAACCAATGCCCATGCGCATAAAGGACTATCTGATGGTGATCACAGGCTTGTGCCTGTGCCTGTCAGCGCTTGCAGATACCCAAGGTGTCACCCACTTCTCGTTACTCAGCCGCTCAAGCGCCAGCCACATGGAGGTCGCGCTGGACAAGGATCAGCGGCGCTGGATCCAGGACAGGCGTGAACTGGTGCTCGGCACCTCCGTCCCGGACTACCCGCCCTTCGACATGACCGTCAGCGGGCGTGACTACGAAGGCATCACCGCCGACTACGCCGGCATTCTGGGCAGGGCCCTGGGCCTGTCCATCAAGGTCCAGAGCTTTGCCACCCGGGAAGCCGCCATCAGCGCCCTCGAACAAGGCCGGATCGACCTGCTCGGCAGCGCCAACGGCTTCGAGGCCGTCAACAAGAACATCGCGCTCTCGACCCCCTATGCCATCGACCAGCCGGTGCTGGTCACCCGTGAAGACGAGACCCGCACCCTCAGCGATGGCCTGGCCGGGATGCGCCTGAGCATGGTCTACCACTACCTGCCGCTGGACGAGATCAAGGCGCTGTATCCCAATGCCACGCTGCAGTTCTACCCCTCCTACCTGAACGCGCTCAACGCCGTGGCCTTCGACCAGGCCGACGTGTTCCTGGGGGACACCATCTCGACCCACTACCTGATCAACAAGGGCTATTTGCGCAATGTGAAAATGGCCAATTTCGGCAAGCACGAGGCCTACGGTTTCAGTTTTGCCGTACGCGGTGACAATGCCGCCCTGCTCGGCGCCGTCAACGCGACCCTCAAGGCGATCCCCACCAGCGAACGCGAGAGCATCGCCCACCGCTGGAGCGCCGGCAGCGACATCCTGCTGACCGACCACAAGCTGCAACTGACGGCGCGCGAAGAGCGCTGGCTCAAGGAGCACCCGGTGGTTCGCGTGGTGGTCAACGAAGCCCTGGCGCCGATCACGTTCTTCGACGCCGACAACACCTTCCGTGGCGTCACCGCCGACCTGCTGGAACTGATCCGCCTGCGCACCGGCCTGCGTTTCGAAATACAACGCTCGCGCAGCCTGGAAGACATGATCAATCGGGTGAACAACAACCAGGCCGACATCATTGCCGCCGTCAGCCCGACCAATGAACGCGAGAACGTCCTGCATTTCAGCCGGCCCTACATGGAAAACTCGTTCGTGCTGCTGACCGCCAAGGGTCGTGACAGCGCCAGCAACCTGGAGCAGATGCAAGGCCGGCGCCTGGCCGTTATCCGCGGCAACCCGCTGCTCGACTACCTGCGCAACGACTTCCCGCAGATCAAGCTGATCGAAACCGACGACAGCCTCAAGGCGGTCGAATTGCTCGCCCAGGGCCAGGCAGACGGCGCGGTGAGTTCACTGGTGATCGCCAACTACCTGATCGCCTCGCAGACCTTCGACGACAAGCTGCAGATCAGCGCGACCATCGGCACCCAGCAGGCCATTTTCGCCCTGGCCACCGCCCGTGGCGCCACGGAACTGAGCTCGATTCTCGACAAGGCGCTGCTGAGCATCGCCCCGGACGAACTGGGCATCATCAACAGCCGCTGGCGCGGCTACTCACCGGCCTCCGACAGCTATTGGCGCAACTACCATCGGCTGATCCTGCAGATCGTCATCGGGGCCGGTGCGCTGCTGCTGCTCTCCCTGGGCTGGAACGCCTACATGCGCCGGCAGATCCGGCAACGCCAACTGGCCGAACGGGCCCTGAGCGACCAGTTCGAATTCATGCGCGCGCTGGTCAACGGCACGCCGCACCCGATCTATGTGCGTGATCGCGAAGGCCGCTTGCAGACCTGCAACGACAGCTACCTGCAGGCCTTCTCGAGCAAACTGGAGGATGTGATCGGCAAGCGGGTCACGGACGCCTACCAGGGCAATGCCTTCGAAGCCCGGGAATACCAGGCCGACTACCAGCGGGTGATGGACGAAGGCACCGCGCAGATCTGCGACCGCACGCTGCATATCGGCGACCGGAGATTGACCCTCTATCACTGGATCCTGCCCTACCGCAACTCGCTGGGCGAGGTGCAAGGCATCATCGGCGGTTGGATCGACATCAGCGACCGCCGCGAACTGTTCGAAGAACTGCGCGCGGCCAAGGATCAGGCCGACAGCGCCAACCGCGCCAAGAGCACGTTCCTGGCGACCATGAGCCACGAGATCCGCACCCCCATGAACGCGGTGATCGGCATGCTCGAGCTGACCCTCAAGCGGGCGGACCAGGGCCATCTGGATCGCCCTGCGATCGAAGTCGCCTACAACTCGGCCAAGGACCTGCTGGAACTGATCGGCGACATCCTCGATATCGCCCGCATCGAGTCGGGACGCCTGAGCCTGTCCCCCGAGCGGGTCAACCTGAGCGAGCTGGTGGAGTCGGTGGTCAGGGTCTTCGATGGCCTGGCGCGCCAGAAGCAGCTGGACCTGGTGGTCCAGCTGCCCGAACGGCACAGCATCGGCGACATCCTGATCGATCCCTTGCGCTTCAAGCAGATCCTTTCCAACCTGATCAGCAACGCCATCAAGTTCACCGAGCAGGGCCAGGTCACGATCGGGCTGCTCATGCAGCCCACCGGTGTCGCGCAACGGACGAACATGACCCTGACCGTCCAGGATACCGGCATCGGCATCACCCCCGCCGACCAGGCCCGGCTCTTCGAACCCTTCGTGCAAGCCGACAACTCGGGACACCTGGCCCGCAGCGGGGCCGGCCTGGGCCTGGTGATCTGCCGCAGCCTGTGCGAAATGATGGGCGGCACCCTGAGCCTCTCCAGCCAGCCCGGCGAAGGTACCCGCGTGGTGGTGACCCTGGAGCTGGACAGCCTCGAAGCCACGCAAGGCGTCGCCAGCCGCGATCCGGAGCTGGCCCTGCCGCTCCAGGCCCTGAATGTCCTGGTGGTGGACGACCATCCCGCCAACCGCTTGCTGATGTGCCAGCAGCTGGGATTTCTCGGCCACTCGTTCAGCACCGCGCAGAATGGCGCGATCGGATTGCAGACCTGGAAAGACGGGCATTTCGACCTGGTGATCGTCGACTGCAACATGCCGGTCCTGAACGGTTACGAGATGACCCGCCAGCTTCGCCAACATGAAGCCAGCCAGGGGCTCGCGCCCTGCGCAGTGTTCGGCTTCACCGCCAACGCCCAACCCGAGGAACGCACCCGCTGCAAGGAAGCCGGCATGGATGACTGCCTGTTCAAACCCATCAGCCTGACCACCCTCAACCAGAAGCTGGCCGACGTCACACCGCGCCCACGCCAGAGCGCCTTCAGCCTGGACGGCCTGAACGCCCTGACCGGGGGCGAACCGCTGCTGCTGCGCCGCCTGATCGACGAGCTGCTGAGCAGTTGCCAGTCCGACCGCGAGGAACTGCAAGTGCTGCCCATCAGCGGCGACCTGATTCCATTGATCGACATGGCCCACAAGATCAAGGGCGCGGCACGAATCGCCCAGGCCAACGACCTGGTGGAACACTGCGAAACCCTGGAACAGCAATGCCAGCAGGAAGCCCCGACAGCGAGGATCGAAGCCGCCCGGCAGGCCATTGTGCGCACGCTGCGCGAACTCGAAACGGCCCTGCGCGAACACACGGATCGGCCACTTGAAAAAATGCCCGGCCAGGACACCACCTGACAGCCGACATTGACTATCCTTGGGCGCTGAGCAGTGCACCCCATCACCCAGGGAGATAGGCGATGCCCCGTCCCATGCAACGCGAAAGACGTCGGCTGGCGCTGCACGTGCACATCAGTATCCTGTTCACCTGCCTGCTGCTGTTGACCGGCACCCTGCTGGGGCTGTTCAACTACAGGCAAACCACGCAGATCATTCTCTCCAGCAGCGAGAAGCTCTTCGGCAGGGTCCAGGAAGATGTGCAGCTTGATCTGCAGAACACCTACCAGCCGATTCGCCATCTGCTGAGCCTGCTGGCCATCGACGATCGCACCCAGGCCCTGACGCTTGCGCAACGGCTGGCACTGCTCAAGCCCTTCACCCAGGCACTGGAGGACAATCCGAACCTGGCGTCGCTGTACCTCGGTTACGCCGATGGCGATTTCTTCATGGTCCGGCCGCTGCGCGACAGCGCCCTGCGCGCCTATTTCAAGGCACCGGACAACGCCGCCTTCCAGGTCTGGAGCATCGAGCGCGACCCCGGGGTCGACGAGGTCAAGTCCGAATCGCTGTTCTACGACGCGGCCTTGCAACTGATCAGCCGCCAGGACAATCACCGCGAAGCCTTCGATCCCCGCGTGCGATCCTGGTTCAACAGCGCCCTGAACGACAGCGACCAGATCACCACCGCGCCCTACCTGTTTTTCTCCACCCACAATGTCGGTACCACCCTTGCCCGGCGCGGCGGCCCGAACGTGGTGATCGCCGCCGACCTGACCCTGGCCGAGCTTTCCGCCACCCTGGACAAGCACAAGGTCACGCCCTCGACCGAGATCGTCCTGTTCGATGAAAACGGCACCGCGGTGGCCTACCCCGACTACGCCAGGCTGATCGGCGGCAGCCACTACGCAGACCTGCCCCGGGTCCGGGACCTGAGCCCGATCCTGCGGCGCTTCATGGAGCCGGGCAGCACCACCGACCACCACCTGGACACCCAGCAGCGGCAATGGATAGTCGCCCATACGCAACTGGCCGAAGGCGGTCCCAAGGGCCTGCAACTGGCCCTGCTGGTGCCGGAGGATGAGCTTCTGGCGGACGCCTACCGGATCCGCTGGCAAGGCGCGCTGATCACCCTGACGATCCTGTTGCTGTGCCTGCCCCTCGGCTGGCTGACCTCCAGGCTGCTGGTCAAGCCGTTGCACGCCCTGGTGCAGGAGGCCGATGCGATTCGCAGCTTCAACTTCAACCACCCGGCGACGCCGCGCTCGCCGGTGCTGGAAGTGGACCGGCTGGCGATCTCGATGACCCGCATGAAGCAGACCCTGGCGAGTTTCTTCGAAATCGCCTCCAGCCTCTCGGCGCAGACCCGCTTCGACCCGCTGTTGCAACGGGTGCTCGAAGAGACCCTGAAAATCGCCCAGGCCCGGGCCGGCCTGATCTACCTGCTGGACAGCGACAGCCGCCAGTTGGAGGCCCATGCCCTGGTCATCGATGGCCTGTCGCAGGAGCCCCGACGATTCGATATCCGCAACGCCGCCGAGGCCGACGAACAGCGCCCGGCCTGGCTCAAGACACTCGATAAGCAAGACAATGTGGTCGCCACCCTGGGCTTCGAGCAGGCGGCCGACCTGCAACAGGTGATGCTCGCCCTAGGAAGTCCGCGCATTCACCTGATCGGTATTCGCCTGCACAACCGCCATGGCGAAACCGTCGGCGTCCTCACCCTGCTGCTGCCGGACACCGGCACCGAGGCGGACCTGGAGAACCTGCAGCCCGACCGGATCGCCTTCATCAGCGCGATTTCCGGCACCGCGGCCGCCTGCATCGAGAGCCAGCGCCTGCAAGCCCGCCAGAAACAGCTGCTGGACGCCTTCATCCAGTTGCTGGCCGGCGCCATCGATGCCAAGAGTCCCTACACCGGCGGCCACTGCCAACGCGTCCCGGTGCTGACGCTGATGCTCGCCGAGGCCGCCGCGGCCAGCCAGACGCCCGCGTTCAAGGGCTACCAACCCACGGAAGACGAATGGGAGGCCCTGCACGTCGCCGCTTGGCTGCATGACTGCGGCAAGGTCACCACCCCCGAATACGTGGTCGACAAGGCCACCAAGCTGGAAACCCTGTACGACCGCATTCACGAAATCCGCACCCGCTTCGAAGTGCTCAAGCGCGATGCCTGGGTCGATTACTGGCAAGGCCGGGCGCAAGGTGGCAACGAAGCGGCCTTGAGCCAGGCCCGTGATGCCAGCCTCACTGCCCTGGACGAGGATTTCGCCTTCGTCGCTCACTGCAACCTGGGCGGCGAAGCCATGGCCGAGGCCGACCAGGAACGCCTGGAGCGCATTGCCCAACGCACCTGGACCCGCACGCTGGACGACCGCCTCGGGGTTTCCTGGGAAGAGAAGCAACGCCAGGAACGCCGCCCGGCCGTCCCCTTGCCGGCCACCGAAAGCTTGCTGGCGGACAAGCCCGAGCACCTGTTCGAACGCAACGAGGCCGAACTGATCCCCACCGACAACCGCTGGGGTTTCCAACTGGACGTGCCGCCCTACAAATTCAATCGAGGGGAGTTGTACAACCTGAGCATTGGCCGCGGGACACTGACCCGCGAAGAGCGCTACATCATCAACCATCACATGGTGCAGACCATCCTGATGCTCGATCAATTGCCGTTTCCCGGGCACCTGACCGCCGTTCCGGAGATCGCCGGCGGCCACCACGAAAAAATGGACGGCACCGGTTACCCCAAGCGCCTGAAGCGCGAAGACATGAGCCTGCCGGCGCGGATGATGGCGATTGCCGATATCTTCGAGGCGCTGACCGCCGCCGATCGCCCGTACAAGAAGGGCAAGACCCTGAGCGAAGCGCTGGGCATCATGGCCGGCATGTGCCGCGATGCCCATATCGATCCGGAACTGTTCCAGCTGTTTATCCGCGAAGAAATCTACCTGGAATACGCCCGGCAGTACGTCCCGCCCCAGCAGATCGACACGGTGGATGCCGAGTCGCTGCTGGAAAAGGCCGGCCTGGTCGCCTGAACCGCCTCAGCAGTCGGTCAGGCGCAGGAAAATCGCCGCCAGTTGCTCGATACCCGCCTGGTCTTCCAGCGTGAACCGGGCCAGCCGCGGGCTGTCCAGGTCGAGCACACCGATCAGGCGGCCGTCCTTGACCAGCGGCACCACCAGTTCGCTGTTCGAGGCGCTGTCGCAGGCGATATGCCCGGCAAACGCATGCACGTCCTCGACCCGCTGGGTTTGCCGGCTGGCCGCGGCCGTGCCGCAGACACCGCGTCCGAAGGGAATGCGCACGCAGGCAATCTGGCCCTGAAACGGCCCGAGCACCAGCTCCTCGTCGCGATTGAGGTAGAAACCGGCCCAGTTCAGGTCATCCAGCTGATTGAACAGGAAGGCCGAGAACTGTGCGGCATTGGCGATGAAATCCCGCTCATCCGCCAGCAGCGATTCCAACTGGGCGTGCAACAGCCCGTAGCCGTCCAGGCCCGCACCCGCGTTCTGCAAATCGATCATGGTGTCTGCTCCAACAACTTCAATCCCACCCAGTAGCGCGCAAACTGATAGGCACAGCGCCCATTGCGATTGCCCCGCCCGGTCGCCCAACGGACCGCCTGGATATCCAGTTCTTCGTCACGCTGCCAGGTCAGCCCGGCCTTGCGCGCCAACTCGCCCACCCAGTGCTCGACCACGCTGAGGAAGTGCTCCTGGGTGAAGGGGTAGAACGACAGCCACAGACCGAAACGGTCGGACAAGGCGATCTTGTCCTCCACGGCTTCGCTGGGGTGCAGCTCGCCGTCGACGCGCTTCCAGTTTTCGTTGTCGCTCTCTTTCTCCGGCACCAGGTGCCGGCGGTTCGAGGTGGCATACAGCAGGACGTTGTCCGGAGCCTGTTCGAGGGACCCGTCGAGCACGCTCTTGAGCACGCGGTAGTCGCCCTCTCCGGCCTCGAAGGACAGGTCGTCGCAAAACAGCACGAAGCGCTGGGGGAGCTTGTGCAGCTGTTCCACCACCCGCGGCAGGTCCGCCAGGTGATCGCGCTCGATCTCGATCAGGCGCAGGCCCGCTTTGGCATGTTCGGCGAGCAAGGCGCGCACCAGCGAGGATTTGCCGGTCCCGCGCGAACCCCAGAGCAAGGCATGGTTGGCCGGCAAGCCGTCGAGGAACTGCCGGGTGTTGCGCGCCAACTGCTCGCGCTGCTTGTCGACACCGATCAGGTCGGACAGACGCATGTCCAGGCTGACCTCCAGCGGCAACAGATAGCCACTGCGCCCTTCACGCTGCCAGCGGGCCGCCAGGCAGCCGCTCCAGTCGATGGCCTGGCGCGGTGCGGGCAACAGCGGTTCGAGACGGGCGAGCACCGCCTCGGCACGCTCAAGAAAGGCATTCAATCGAGAATCCACGACTTTTCCTCAGGCAAATTCATACGATGATGTCGCGTTGGCGCCCCCGGGCGCCGGCAAGCGCTGGCAGACCGCACGCCACGCGTATCGAGTTCCCCCCTGACGGTGCGCATACCGGATCGGCTATGCTTGCCGGGCGAAGGGAAAGGAAAGTGGTACAGCACCCCATGGATATAAAATTCACCCACCGCTTGTCCTACAAGCAAGCCCGGTTGACGGTACTGGTCGGTTTCATTCTGGGAACACTGCTCAGTCTGCTGCAAATCGGCATCGATTATGCCAGCGAAAGCGCCTCGATCAACGGTGAAATCCTCTCCCTGATGGAAATCAGCCACAACCCGGCGTCGAGGATCGCCTACAACATCGACGCCGAACTGGCGCAGGAACTGGCCCTGGGACTGCTACGCTCGCCGGCCGTGTTGCGCGCGCAATTGATCGATAACAACAATGTCGTCCTGGCCAGCGTCGAACGGCCCCGCCAGGAAGGCAGCTACCGCCTGATCAGCGATTGGCTGTTCGGCGCCAATCGCAGCTTCGAAGACCGGCTTTTTCTCAGCCATTTGCCCGACGAATCCCTGGGCACCCTGCACCTTGATATCGACACCTACACCTTCGGCATCCGTTTCCTGCACCGGGCCGAGGTCACCCTGATCAACGGCTTTGCCCGCAGCCTGATCCTGACCCTCATCCTGCTCGTGCTGTTCTACACGATGCTCGACAGCCTGTTGCAGCGGCTGGCGCCGACGGCGGTGCCGCGTATCGATCCGTCGGCGATGAAGGCCCTGGGGCTGCATGACTGGCCGGGTAATATCCGCGAACTGCGCAATGTGCTGGAGCGGGCCCGCCTGTTTACCGATGACGGGGTGATTCGCGTAGCCGACCTGCCTGCCGAACTGCGCCGTGAAACACCGATGGTGGCAGCGCAGGGGCGGCGCGGGCGTAACGAGCTGGAACAGTTGGCCCACGCGCTGGCGGTGTTCGACGGACCGCGCAGCGAACTGGCGAAAACCCTGGGGATGAGCGAGCGCACTTTGTATCGGCGCTTGCAGGCGCTGGAAGGGAAGGGCTGACGGTCGCGGATCCGCCCAGGTGCAGGAACCGCCGTTCGGGGCTCCTGCAACGGCGGCGTTCAATCGGTCGTCAACAATGTCTCGGCGAAGAGCGCCGGGTCGGCATTGCCCCCCGACAACACCACCACCGCGCAGCGGCCCTCCAGCGCGATGCGTCCGGCCAGCAGGGCCGCGAGGCCGACCACGCCGCCCGGCTCGACCACCAGCTTGAGGTTCTCGAACGCCCATCTCAGGGCGAAGCGGACTTCGGCGTCGGTCACCGTCAGCGCGCCGCTGAGCAGTCGGCGATTGATCTCGAAGGTCAACTCGCCCGGTGCCGCGGTCAGGATAGCGTCGCAGATGGAGTGTCCGCCCGGTGCGAGGGTTTGTCGGCTGCCCGCGGCCAGGGAGCGGCCGGTGTCGTCGAAGCCGTCCGGCTCCACCGCATACACCGCGATCTGTGGAAACTGGCTGTGCAGGGCCACGCTGACGCCAGCAATCAGGCCTCCACCGCCGCAGGGCACCAGGGCCACCTCGGGGCGCAGGCCAAGCGCCTGGGCCTGGCGGGCGATTTCCAGCCCCAGGGTGCCCTGGCCGGCCATTACCCGTGGGTCGTCGTAGGGCTTGACCAGCACCGCGCCGCTTTCGGCGGTCAGCGTCGCGGCGATGGCCTCGCGGTCTTCCGTCTCGCGGTCGAACAGCACCACCTGTGCGCCATATTCGCGGGTGCGGCGGATCTTCAATGGTGGCGCATCCTTGGGCATCAGGATGGTTGCCCCGATGCCCAGCAGCCTGGCCGCGCAGGCCACGCCCTGGGCGTGGTTGCCGGAGGAGAAGGCCAGCACGCCACGTACGCGTTCTTCGGGGCTGAGGCTGGCGAGGGTGTTGTAGGCACCCCGGAACTTGAACGAACCGGTTCTTTGCAACACCTCCGGCTTGATCAGCACCCGGCCCTGGCACTGTTCGTTCAGGCTGTGGAATTCCAGCAGTGGGGTTTCCACGGCGTGTCCCTGGATACGCTGGGCAGCCTGTTCGATATCGGCCAGTTGAATGGGATGTGAGGTCATATGGCGCTCCTGAGGTTTGCAAAGGGCTAATCTGCGGTTTTCCACGACCCTTGAAAAGCGCTTGTTAGCGCTATTGAAAAACGTAAAATCCGTCGATGGATACTCAATTTCTCGAAACCTTCCTGGCCGTGATCGACTGTGGTTCCATCGCGGCGGCGGCGCGCCAGCTGGACCTGGCGCCGACCACCGTGGCCCAGCAGATCAAGGCCCTGGAAAAACAGCTTGGCAATGCCTTGCTCAGGCGCAGCGGCCATACCGTGAAGCCGACCCCGGCGGCCCATCGGATCGTCGAGCGGGCCCGGCTGATTGTCCGCGAAGCCCGCGACCTGTGCGCCAGTGCCTCCAGCGGCGTGCTGCCGGCCGGCCCCTTGCGGCTGGGGGCGACCCAATATGCCTTGATGCAGTTGCTGCCGCCGGCGCTGCATGAGTGGCGTCGGCGTTATCCCGAGATCGAAATCTATATCGAGCCCGGCAACTCCCAGGAACTGATGGAACAGGTGGTGGGGGGGGACCTGGATGCGGCGTTGATCGTGCATCCGTTGTTTGCCTTGCCCAAGAGCTGTGACTGGATAGCGCTGGTGGAGGAGCCGCTGGTGCTGATCACCCCGGCGACGATGCAGGTCGATGATGTGCTGGCGACTATCGCCAGGGAACCCTTTATCCGCTTCAGCCGCAAGGTGGTGGGTGGCAAGCTGGTGGAGACGTATCTGCAAGGTCATGGCCTCAAGCCCAAGGCCCAGTTCGAACTGGATGGCATCGACATCATCGTCAAGTTCGTCGCCGAAGGGCTGGGGGTGGCGCTGGTGCCGGACCGGCCGGCGGCCAATCACGAGGCGCAGGGTGTGCGCCGTTGTGAGGTTCCGGGGCCCCGGCTGTTTCGCACCTTGGGGATTGTCTGGCAGCGTGCGTCAGTGCGTGCGCCGTTGGTGGTGGCGCTCAATGAGTTGATGGCCGAGTAAGTGGTATGGGCGGGGCAGGCCCGAGCGCGTACAGGTTAAACCTCCAGCCCTCGCTCGCGTTCCAGATCGATTAGGCGCGTGGTCGGGCCGTCGGGGCGCAGGCGTTCCAATACGATTTCTGGCCAGCAATTGCGGGAGCGGCGTTTGGCGATGTTGTAGGTGAGGTCTTGAACGACATATGCAGGGTGGAATACGAATGTGGAGATCAATAGGAAAGCATCTGTCCCGCTGAGATAGTTTTTACCCTCAGCAGCGGCTTTTTTTTGAGCTAAATCTTGACGCGTATTTGCTAAAAAGCTCGACCCTCGTGTGTCTATGGACAAGTGGCTTCTTATGAATGTATCGGATTCACTGTGATTTCCATTCTCATCAAACCAGGGGCCGTTATTCATATAGGCGCGGAGGTACTCCCAGAAGCCTTTTTGCATTTCCAAGTTCTTACCCATAGGGGCACCTAAACTCAGCATCAGCGCAGTCTCTGGTTCACCAAGGCGGCGAATCAATATTTCAAGAGAGGCATTGCTCATACTGCCGACATAGGGGCTAAAGACCTCGAACTCATAGGCAAGGGCCTGAATGTTATCCCAAGGTGTATGGAACAGCTTTCCATTGTGGTCGAAGTAGACCTCACGAGTTCGGCGGTTGAAAATGATCGGTAAAGGGATTTTTCTTCTGGACTCCCAAAGGAAAGGGATCAGTGCTAGAGGTGTTCCATAAAGCACTAGTAATCCGGCGCTTTCCCATTTTCCAATAAATGCAAACAGTAGTGCTAGTATAAAACCACTCAGCGAAGTCAAACTTAAAATTCCGGTGAGAAGTCCATGGTTTGACTCTGAGCCTGTTTTTAGTGTGAGAAAGTATTCGGTATGCTCGTCAGTAATGAATAACTCCATAGGTGGCTCACCAGTGGGCTCGTCGGCTTTCAAAATTGCAGGTGGCACACCGTTATAAAAAGATTGTATTTTTTCACTAAAGGTTTTCATATCCATGCCAACTCCTCGATGTCTATAGCCGGTAGAGTCAAACCATCCATTGGAGAGTAAAAAAGCCGGCCTTGAATCTCGTTCAACTCCAAGCCTAGTTGGTTTTTATGGTAAACACGTCTATAGGTGTTTAGGCCCTTGGTCAGAGGTGTTCGTGTGCCGATATGAGCTTGAAAGTCATCGCCAGTCCAGAGCACGGGTTGACGGTATTTTTTTGAGTCGTAGGATCCACCCCAAATTTCGGCACCTTCGAATCGAATAGTTTCGTCACGCAGTTTGTGTTCCCCCGGCAGGTGAAGGAACAGATAAGTGGAATATATCGGGCCATTATAGGGGTGTATTTCGTTGACTCGACAAGCTTCAATATGAATGGGGAAGAGAGCTTTGTATAGCTCGGTCATTGATTTTTCATAGTCGTTTTCCCACGTTTCAGGACGAATGCCAAAGCGGTTGTTTTTTAACCATTTTTCTAATGGTGTGTCCGTCGTATAAAGACGAGCGATAACACCACTGACTATTATGATCGTCAGTGCGATCGCCCAGCAAAATAAGTGGTTGGCTCTGCTTATTGCTTGGGCGGCTGCAAGGGCGTTGCCCATTGCACTAGCCGCACGTGCTGCACGCACGGCACGGAAAGCTTTTACGTAGATGACAACGTTTGTTGCCGACGCTGAGCTCAACCCTAAATTTATTGTGGCGGTGTCTAAATCCCCGGCTTTGTATGCTTCCAGTGTTTCCAGACCAAATATAATGACATCTATCGCTGCTACGGCAGAGTTTATAAGCGCAACCGTAGACCCTCTTGTAAGTGCTTCAAGTAAGATTTTCTGCGCACCATGCGCTTTTTTTTCTGTGGCTTTAGACGCAGCTGCCCACTGTATCTCTGACGCTTTTTGCGCTATCGCAGTTCCAGCGGCAAAAATTCCCACAAAACCGCCTAGGACATTGAAGGCGTTTTTTGTGGAGCTATTGCTCATTAAGTCTTTCACGGCTAGGGCGAAACTCAATCCTGCTATCACCAATACCAAGCATTTCAAAGGAGCTTCATTTATTATGTCCCTGCCCATTTTCAGCAGGCTCGTTAAGTCTCCCTCGGGTCTAGCCAAATCGACGAGCGACGGTAAATTTTTCCCCGTGATATTTAGTTGCGATACAGGAACCAAATGAAAAAATGGCAGCATCTCTTGCCCCAAACCTATGACCGGCTTCAATGGTGGGCTTTTGGGCGGTGCTGTCGATTGCGTCTCCATTAAGGAGCTTAGCCAGAGTGCTATCTGTTTAGGTGTGGCGGCTACCAGATCTATTCTTTGTTGACTGCGGCTTAAGGCCGCCCCCATATACAACCGTGCGACATTATTGGCGGACTCTTCGGATTTACGTAGTTGTACCGCGAATACCGGGCTCAAGGCCGTGAATAGTTGTTCTGAAGCTGGAATGGGGTTGTGCTGGGCGAGATGATCGGCACTTTTGTTGAAGGTCCTACTTATGTTCAAAGCGTGCGCGAGCCTTGTACCGAGCTTGAGCAAGGCTTCTGCGTTATCCACGAACGCGTCGCTCATGTCGATCAAACGCTTTATTTCTGACAATCCCGGTTGGTTGGGCAGACCAAGCACTGCCCAGATCAACCACGGCTTTTCCGTTGCTTCCTCTGGATCAAGCGCCTTGCTCAGCGTCTTTACCCCAAAGCTGGTGCTGGAGGCACCGGTACACGCCCGGGCGAATTCCTCTCCCAGCGCCTCCAAGGCAGCAGGTTGGGTTATGTCGAAATGTCCGCAGGCGGTCGCCAGCGTTGCGGGGCTTTTCAGGCTCAGCGTGTTGAACCATGCCCCCCACAAGAGCGAGATATAGCGCAGGTCTGCTTCGTAGCCATGGGTTTCATTGTCATGCTCTTTCCAAGTCCGTTCCAGCAGGTGATAGCGCGTAGCGTCAGGCAGGACTTTGCGAATCTGCTTATCGTTCTCGCTCAATGACCGAATCAACTCGGCGATGGCCCAGTCATCGCTGCGCTCCTTGCGACGATCCTCGAACGCTGCCATTTGCACCTGTAGCAAGCGGGCCAGGTCCTGCAACACGCCCCAGGTGTCGTCGACCACCGCATAGGTCTGGAACTCGCAGGCTTTCATGTCGTCGAGGGTCTTGAGCCAGTCCGGCGGTTGGCTGACGGGATCCTGGCTCCAACCATAACCATCGAGATCCATGTAGTCGCCGATGGACTCATGGATGTCCCTGACCAGCCCACTCATCGGCGCCATGCCGGGGGTAAAGGTCCGCATGACGCGCTCGCGCATCGCCGGATCCGTCTGGGCCGTCTCGAATTGCGCATCGCTCCAGCGGATCGGCGACCAGACCATCATCGCCGGTGCTCCTGCGCTCAACATGAAGAAAGGCTTGTGGCGCGGGTCGATCACGCTACCGCCGCGCGCTGTTTCCTTCAGCAGCGCTCCGGTCACCTGGAACTCGATCATCATGTTGATGTTCGTTTGCCAGACATACAGCCAGCCATCCCGCAGCAGACGGGCCGTGTAGTGCATCGGCCTGCTGCTGGTATTTTCCGAGCCTTCGCCGAGGGCCGGGAAATTCCCGCTCAGGGGGGCGACTCCATGGCCGCTCAAATCGAGCGGGAGCGAAGGGCCAATGGCGTAGCGCAACGGAAATACAGCTGCCAATAGCGGGCAACCGGCGGGTTTGAAGGTGTATTTAGACATGGAGGTATTCCTCAGACTCGCCGGAAAGCGCACAGAGCAACGCATCCGGCAAAACGATTTGTGCCTCGAAACCGGCATTGACCGGTGCGGCGTCCTGTTCGGGGGCGGAGTTTTGCCACGCGCAGAGCGGTGTGCCGTGGCGGTGCAACCAGACGCTGTCGATGCCGTGCCAGAAGCCTGTCGGCCAAGGTGTTTGTAATTCCCAGGTTCGTAGCAGGGCGCCCGCGTCCCCCAGCCGCAGCCAGTACTCGCGGCCCAGGGGGGCTTGGACTTTCAGGCGGCGTTGCAACGAGAGGAGCAGCTTGGCAGGCGACAGTCGCGAACTCAGCCAGACACCTCGGCCAAGAGGAGAATCGCCTTGCCACCAATCGAGCCGTATCGGGCTTCCCGGCAAGGCCTCCAGCAAAAAAGGACCTGCATCGGCAATGGCCACGTAGGGTGTGTTGATCAACAGGGAGACGGGCTGATGAGTGGGATAGTGCTGACGAAACCAGGCTTTGGCAGCGCGAAAGCAGGTCCCTTCGATCAGCAGGAAACCGGGGTGATTCATCGTCTCGATCATGGTTGTTTGCCCTGGCTGTCCTTCGCCGCTTCGCACACCTCGCAAACCCCCGATTGCGCTTTGCGCAGTGCCAGGGCCTGCTTCACCACGGTGTCCAGCGACAGCGTCGCTTTCTTTATCGGCTCGGTCTGTCGGGGTAACCAAGGCATCGCGCCCGAACCCTCGCCTGGGCGGCCTCCCGTGTCGAACGGCTGGCTGAAGGTAATGCCGCTGCCATTGATCTTGATAAAGTGGCCCCCGGCCTTGAGGGTCAATTCGGCACCGGCGTCCATGACGAGCTTGTAGCCGCTGGACAGGTGGATTTCCTCGCCCGCCTCGATCAGGTAGGACAGCCCAGCTTTCACCTGCTGGCTTTGGCCCACCGTCAGATGGTCATCACCTTTCACCTCGCAGCGACGATCCAGGTGAACGGTGTGGTGTTCCTCGGCCTGAAACTCGGCGTAGCTGTTGGCACCGATGCGTTCATGCCGCTCATGGCCAACCTGCACGTGCTGGTCGTGTTCGATGTGTTGCTCGAAGTCCCGTTGGGCATGCACATAGATCTGCTCCTGGCCCTTGAGGTCTTCGATACGGATTTCGTTGCCGCCACCACCGCCCGGGCTGCTCAGGCTTTTGAACACACTGCGGGTCTTGTGCGCGGGCAACGGGTAGGGGACTTGCTGCACCGCGTTGTTCAGGCAACCGACGATCAGCGGCTGATCCGGGTCGCCTTCCAGAAAGGTCACCAGCACTTCCATGCCGACCCGGGGCAAGCTGACGGCACCATGACCGGCCCCGGCCCAGCCGGACGCCACCCGCAACCAGCAACTGCTCCGCTCACCGGTTTCGTCCGAACGGTCCCAGTGAAACTTCACCTTGACCCGACCGTATTCGTCGCAGTGGATTTCTTCACCGGGCGGGCCGGTGACGATGGCGGTCTGGGCATTGAGGCGACGGGATTCGCGTGCTTGCAGCGGTGTTCGAAAGAACACATCCCAGGGCGTGGCGAGAAAGCTATTGCGGTAACCCTGGTGGAAATCGCTGCCGGCACTGCCCGGGCTCGGTGCCGACTCCTCCAGCACCTGAGGCTGTTTGCCTTCGTGGGTCAGATGGGTCAGCAGCCAGAGGTCGTTCCAGTCCGGCTGTGGATGTTCGCTCAGGGTCAGGAGATGGCCGCTGACCAGTTTGGGGGCATTGCTCTTGCCCGACGCCTGTCGATAGTCGGCACGATGGCGTTCCAATTGGCGGCGATTGAGGTGTTTGCCGGCATCGTCATGCTTGAAGTGGCCGGGGTAGCGATAGTCTTCCAATTCCGGTTTCGGCGTGGAGTCCGTGCAGTGGGCCGTCCGCTCCAGCAGGGTATGCGGCTTCTCGAAGTCGTAGTCACGCAAGGCCGCATGGCTGCTGCGGGTTTCCAGGCGCAGGTCGAAGGACTTGATGCTGGGTGTCGAAGCCACGGTGCCGCTGTCCGGCACATAGGGCACGGCTTCGGGCAGACGGCGAAAGAAGGTCTGGTCATCGCCGAAAGCCAGGTGATGCTCCGCCGGGCTGTGCTGGAAGTGATAGTGCAGGCCATCTTCCTCACACAGGCGCTGGATGAAATCCAGGTCGGACTCGTTGTACTGCACGCAGTACTCGCGGGCGGGGAAGGGCGTGGCGAGGTTGAAACTGAAGGCGTTGCCGAGAATGCCATGGTCCTTGAGCACCTGGGCGATGATCTGCGGCACGCTCTGGTTCTGGAAAATACGCCGGTTGAAGCGATGGCCCAGGTAAGCGAGTTGTGGGACGAGGGTGAGGTGATAGTGCGTCCAGCGTTGGCCGGTATCGCCCTGACCGATGCTGTAGACCTGGCCGTGAATACCCGCGCCGCCATCGTTGAAGGCGAGAAAACCCTGTTGGTGCAACAACGCGTCGAGGTTCAGGTCCGAGCGTCGGCTGACCAGCTCCAGTTCGAAGCGGTAGGGCTGGCTGATGGCTTCGCTGCCGGTGAAGGCCAATACCTGGAGTTCAGGTTCAAAACCCGGAAGGGTGAGGATAAAGCGGTTTGGCGGCGCTGAAATGAACATGCGTAGTCCCTTACTCAAGCGGTAAGGGGGGAGTCTGCTTGTCCTCGGGAGTGCGTTGAATAGGTCTGTAAAAAAACAGAAAGGCCTTACATATCAAGGTTAAAAAGGCCGACGCGGCAGCGGAAAGTTTTGCCAAAAGAAGTGAAAGTGCCACTGCCGGCTACGTCAGTGGCACCGGTTCCGCGTCTTGTTTCACCCCTGGTTCGAACGCTTCCAGCCATACAGGGTGATGATCCAGAACGGCAGCCACCAGACCAGATCGTTGCACATCAGCATGATCCCGCTGTGCCAGGGCAGAACGCCGCTCATGGCTGATTGCACGAAGCCGATGGGGCCCAATGTCTTGCCGACTATCCCGACGGCCACCAGCGGCCAATAGCGAACCACGTCCTGGGCGGCAATCCAGTAGCCCAGCGCATACACGCCGACCATCATGCCGATGCAGCGGACCATCACGTCCGGCGTGGTCGGCATCTGCAGCCAGGCAAAGACCTGGCTGGGCCAGACCGCCAGCAGCACGGCGTAGAACAGGTTGTAGAGCGCGGCGATGCGCAGGATCCAGGACATCCAGGCGGGCGCGGTGCGGGTTGGGAACAGGTACGTCATGGGTTTTCCGTCTGTGTTGATGAAAAGGTGGGCTCGACCAGGCTCAATACGCCGTTGTAGTGAATGAGTGTGCCGAAGCGGGCCAGGTCGACCTTGACCCGGCAGTGATAACGCCGGGCGTCGATGGGTTGCTCACTCGCACTGATCGTCAGGCCGGGCACCGGCCAGCCAAGCCCGCGCAGGACGACCCGTTCGCAGCGCTGATGCAGGCCGCCTTCGGCATCGACCCACGTGCTGAGCGGCGCCGCAATCGGCCCCACGTGCTCGACGATCACGGCACCGGTTCCGGCCTGCATCAGGCTGTTCATGGCCCGGCCGCCGATGACTCTCTGCCAGCGCTCCGAGGTGCGGGTGGCTGGCGCAATATCCACGCGGCATGAGGCGGCCGGCGACGCGGCCGGCATCCTCGCCAACAGCGGCAGCAGCCTTGGCCAGAACGCGCGGGTCCAGCCAACCGCCAGCGTGCCCTGGACCTGAGCCCCTTGTGCGCCATGCAAGGCTTGCAGGACCGGCGCCAGCTTGGCGAAATCCTCCGTGAGAATCTGCTGGTAAAGGCTCTTCATCGGGGTGTTATCCCGCAGACTTCAACCAGTGCCGATGACAGCGTCGGATACTGAAAGTCGAAGCCTTCTTCCAGAAGCCGGCGCGGGCTGACCCGTTGGCCGTCCAGCAAGAGGCAGGACTGTTCGCCCAGCAAACCCCGCACGGGGGCTTCCGGCAGGGGGAGCCAGGCCGGTCGCTTGAGCAGCCGGGCCGCTTCGCGGACAAAGGCCTGCTGGCTCGGGTTCTCCGGCGCGACCAGGTTGTAGACGATGGCATCCGGTTCAGCTGGGGCGCTGCGGCAGAACCAGGCGATGGCCGCCAGTACGTCTTGCAGGTGAATCCAGCTCATGATCTGCCGGCCGCTGCCCAGCGGCCCGCCGAATCCCAGCCGTATGGGCATGAGCATGGCCGGCAAGGCGCCGCCCTGGCCGAACACCAGCCCCAGGCGCATCAGTCTCAAGGCGATACCGGCGTCGAGAGCGCCACGGGCCGCCTCTTCCCAGCGTTGGCAAAGCTCTGTGGTAAAGCCGTTCTGCCCGGGGCTCGACTCATCGAGCGTACGCGGGTCATCCAGCGCCTGCTCGCCATAAAAGCCAACGGCTGAGGCCGACAGCATCAAACGTGGTTTTCGGCTGGCGTTGCGGGCCCAGGCCACCAGGGCCTTGGTGGTCTCGACGCGGCTGGCGATCAGGCTGGCCTTGCGCGCGGGGTTCCAGGGGCGACCGAGGATGGTTTCCCCCGCGAGATTGATCACCACGTCCACCGGTGTCTGGCGATGAAGTTGATCCAGGGTGGTGATGCAGCGTACGCGTCCTTGAAAGAGGGCGGCGGCCTTGAGCGGGTCGCGTGCCAGTACCACGGGGACCTGTCCGGCGGCCAGCAGGCTGCGCACCAGCGCCTGGCCGATGAATCCGGTGCCGCCGCTGATCAGGAAGGTCTGGGCTGGCGGGCCGAAGTCGAAGGCCGCTTGAGGTGCAGCGCGACTCAGGGCCCGGCTGGCAAAGCCGTCGCGGACACCGGAGAGGGTGACGCCCACGGCCATCACGCTGAGTACGAGGCTCCATAGGCCCTGGGGTGTCCAGTGCAGGGCACTGGGGAGCGTCGCCCAGTCCAGTGAAAGCTGGGCCAGCAGGCCGAACAGCACGCCCGCATTGATGGCCAGCACCGTGTGGGTGATGCGTTCACTGGGCGGCAAGCGGCGGCTGCGGTCTTCTTCGACGAAGTCCATCAGGGTCAGCGTGATTTCGACCAGCACAATGGCCCAGAGCACCCCTAACCAGGCGCCACCCCAGGCAAACCACGCCAGGCCGCCGAACAGCACGCCGTAGAGCAGCGAGCGGATGGCGTGCAGCCGCAGCTCATAGGCGGCCGATGCCTGTTGGGGCAGGGCGCAGCGTAGTTCGTGATGGTAAATCACGTCGAACGCGCCCATCAGGCCCTGGGCCACCAGCAGGGCCAGGATCGTTTCGTGAAGCGTCATGCCAGCGTTCCTTGCGCAAATCTTCCTTTTTGGGGCGCATACAATAACCGCCCATTCACGGTTTTTGGAGAATGGCTGTCCTTCCAGGCGTCACTTTATGCCTTCACCCCGCCAAGCGGGCTGCCGGGACGCGTACAAACCGGTTATACTCGCCGGCTTTCAAAAGTTCACCGACGAGTGCTGCCCGCCATGGAAATCAACCCGATCCTTAACAGTATCAAGGACCTGTCCGAGCGCTCCGAAACCATTCGGGGGTATCTTTGACTACGATCAAAAGCATGAGCGCCTGACCGAAGTCAATCGCGAGCTTGAAGATCCGTCTGTCTGGAACAACCCCGAATACGCGCAGAACCTCGGCCGCGAGCGCTCCGCGCTGGCGCTGATCGTCGAGACCCTGGACGACATGTCCAGCGGCCTGGCCGACGCCCGCGACCTGCTGGAAATGGCCGCCGCCGAAGAAGACCAGGGCGCCGTCGATGACGTTGCCGCTGAAGTCGAACGCCTGCGCGAAGCCCTCGAGAAACTGGAATTCCGTCGCATGTTCAGCGGCGAAATGGACCCGAACAACGCCTACCTGGATATCCAGGCCGGTTCCGGCGGCACCGAAGCCCAGGACTGGGCCAATATCCTGCTGCGCATGTACCTGCGCTGGGCCGACAAGCGCGGTTTCGACGCCACCATCATGGAACTGTCCGCCGGCGAAGTCGCCGGGATCAAGGGCGCCACCGTGCATATCAAGGGTGAGTACGTCTTCGGCTGGCTGCGCACCGAGATCGGCGTGCACCGTCTGGTGCGCAAGAGCCCGTTCGACTCCGGCAACCGTCGCCACACCTCGTTCTCGGCGGTTTTCGTATCCCCGGAAATCGACGACAACATCGAAATCGAAATCAACCCGGCAGACCTGCGGATCGACACCTATCGCTCCTCCGGTGCCGGTGGCCAGCACGTTAACACCACCGACTCGGCCGTACGGATCACCCACGTACCGACCAACACCGTGGTCAGCTGCCAGAACGAACGCTCCCAGCACGCGAACAAAGACACCGCGATGAAAATGTTGCGGGCGCGCTTGTACGAACAGGAAGTGCAGAAGCGCAACGCCGCTTCCCAGGCCCTGGAAGACACCAAGTCGGATATCGGCTGGGGTCACCAGATCCGCTCCTACGTACTCGACGCCTCGCGGATCAAGGATCTGCGCACCAACATCGAACGCAGCGACTGCGACAAGGTGCTGGACGGCGATATCGACGAATACCTGGAAGCCAGCCTCAAGCAAGGGCTTTAAGGCACTGCGGCGGCGGCGCGCATCAAGGCGCGTCGCGGCCGTGAACCCCTGCCGAAGGCCGGGGGCAACGAACCTGTGATGGAAAATCTAAAGACATGAGCGACCTACAACTCGACCCGCAAGCCCTGCAACAGGAAGAAAACACCCTGATCGCCCTGCGCAAGGAAAAGCTGGCTGCCGAGCGCGCCAAGGGTCAGGCCTTCCCCAACGACTTCCGTCGCGACGCCTACTGCGAAGACTTGCAGAAACAGTACGCGGACAAGACCAAGGAAGAACTGGCAGAAGCGGCGATCCCGGTCAAGGTTGCCGGTCGCATCATGCTCAACCGTGGCTCCTTCATGGTGATCCAGGACATGTCCGGGCGCATCCAGGTCTACGTCAACCGCAAGACCCTCTCGGAAGAGACCCTGGCCGCGGTGAAAACCTGGGACCTGGGCGACATCATTTCCGCCGAAGGTACCCTGGCCCGTTCCGGCAAGGGCGACCTGTACGTCGAAATGACCGACGTGCGCCTGCTGACCAAGTCCCTGCGCCCGCTGCCGGACAAGCACCACGGCCTGACCGACACCGAGCAGCGCTACCGCCAGCGCTACGTCGACCTGATCGTCAACGAAGAAGTGCGCCAGACCTTCCGCGTGCGTTCGCAGGTCATCGCGCATATCCGCAACTTCATGATGCAGCGCGATTTCATGGAAGTGGAAACGCCGATGCTGCAGACCATCCCTGGTGGCGCCGCGGCCAAGCCGTTCGAAACCCACCACAATGCGCTGGACATGGGCATGTACCTGCGCATCGCGCCGGAGCTGTACCTCAAGCGCCTGGTGGTTGGCGGCTTCGAGCGTGTGTTCGAGATCAACCGCAACTTCCGTAACGAAGGTGTTTCGACCCGGCACAACCCCGAGTTCACCATGCTCGAGTTCTACCAGGCCTACGCCGACTATGAAGACAACATGGACCTGACCGAAGAACTGTTCCGTGAACTGGCGCAAGCGGTTCTGGGCAGCACCGACGTGCCTTATGGCGACAAGGTGTTCCACTTCGGCGAGCCGTTCGCGCGCCTGTCGGTGTTCGACTCGATCCTCAAGTACAACCCGGAAATTTCCGCCGCCGACCTGCAGGACATCGACACCGCCCGCGCCATCGCCAAGAAGGCCGGTGCCAAGGTGCTCGGCTTCGAAGGCCTGGGCAAGCTGCAGGTGATGATTTTCGAAGAGCTGGTCGAGCACAAGCTGGAACAGCCGCACTTCATCACCCAGTACCCGTTCGAAGTGTCGCCGCTGGCGCGCCGCAACGACGAGAACCCGAACGTCACCGACCGTTTCGAGCTGTTCATCGGTGGCCGTGAAATCGCCAACGCCTACTCCGAGCTGAACGATGCCGAAGACCAGGCCGAGCGCTTCAAGGCCCAGGTGGCGGACAAGGACGCCGGCGACGACGAGGCCATGCACTACGACGCCGACTTCGTGCGTGCGCTGGAGTACGGCATGCCGCCGACGGCGGGCGAGGGCATCGGTATCGACCGCCTGGTGATGCTGCTCACCAATGCGCCGTCGATTCGCGATGTGATCCTCTTCCCGCACATGCGGCCACAAGCATAAAACCGTTGTTGAAAAAGCCGCCCTCGCAAGGCGGCTTTTTTATTGTCCGTTGGTACTGACGTTTCAAAAAATTACAAGAGAGGAAGACCGGTAGTGGAGCGTGCAATGGCGCAAAAGGGAGCAGCTGGCGTCGCCACTGCGGTGGCTGAAAGTGTCCAGTACCAGGGACGCAAGGCCAGCCGACAGGGTAGCGAGCAACGGAGACAGGAGATTCTCGACGCGGCCATGCGGATTGTCGTGCGCGATGGCGTGCGTGGTGTGCGCCATCGGGCGGTGGCCGCCGAGGCCGGGGTGCCGTTGTCGGCCACCACCTATTACTTCAAGGATATCGATGACCTGCTCACCGATACCTTCGCCCAGTATGTCGAGCGCAGTGCGGCCTACATGGCCAAGCTGTGGGCAAACACCGAGGGCGTATTGCGGGAAATGGTCGCCTACGGTGACGGCAGTGCGGCGTCGCGGTCCCAACTGGCCGACGATATTGCCCACATGGCCACCGACTATATCCTGCGACAACTGCACAACCGCCGTGAGTACCTGATGGCCGAACAGGCGTTTCGCCAAGAGGCGCTGCTCAATCCGCGCCTGGCGGCGTTGGTGCGTTCGCATCAGCAGATTCTCCTACAGGGGACGTGTCAGTTTTTCCATGTTCTGGGGTCCAAGGAGCCACAGCAGGATGGCAAAGTGTTGACGGCGATTATCGGACGGATGGAATATCAGGGGCTTCTCAACGACGACGAGGCCCAGGCTGAGCAGGACATGCTGGGGATTGTCTCGCGTTACATGCATCTGGTGCTGGCGTCGGTCTAGGCGCTGTACGAAAACTGCCTGCGCGGCGAGTTCTCGTACAGACCCTAGGCTCTTTGCAGGGCGATCCAGCGCAGCCACCTTCAGGAGTCACCCTTGGACGATTACCAGCAGACGATACGCAGCCTCTCCGATCGCATTGTGCTGGCGCAGACACCGATTCGCGTGCTCGATGCGGTGAAGTGGGACGACAACATCCGCAAGGGTTTTCTCAAGGCCAAGGGCAAGGAAATGCCGGCGGTGGACCGCGACTATTACACCTCGCGGCCCCTGTCGTTCGATTCCGCTGCGGTGAAGCTGGAGTTCCAGAACATCGAGCGCGATATCACCCGTCGGCTCGGCCAGTTCAACCCGGTCGGGCAGATCATGCGGCGCATGTGCCGGGAGTACCGCCAGGTGGTGCGGATGCTCGAAGCCCGTGGCACCGCGGATTTCGGGCTGATTTCCCAGGAGCTGTACGGCGCCGCGTCGGATGCTTTCCACGCCGGTGATCCGACCCTGGCCGACCTCGGGCTGATGCTCTCCGATTACCTGAACAATATCGATATCCGCGGTGACCTCAAGGACGAACCCAAGACCCTCACCGCCAAGGAGGCGGTCGACCTGCTGCAGCACCGGTTGAACAAGGTGTTCGGCGAGGCCGAGGAAACCATCCGGGTGTTCGAGTCCGATGGTATCGTCGCCGACGCGGCGGCGGGCGCCGACTACATCAAGATCCGCGCCGATGCGATGTTCAACTCGCGGGATGTGCGGGCGCTGGAGGTGCATGAGGGGCTGGTGCATGTCGGCACCACCCTCAACGGCTTGAACCAGCCGATCTGCACCTTCCTGTCCAAGGGCCCGCCCTCGTCGACGGTGACCCAGGAGGGCCTGGCGATCCTGATGGAAGTGATTGCCTTCGCCTCCTATCCCACCCGCTTGCGCAAGCTGACCAACCGCACCCGCGCCATCGACATGGTGGAGCAGGGCGCGGATTTCCTGCAGGTGTTCGAATTCTTCCGCGAGCAGGGTTTCGAGATGGCGGAAAGCTACGGCAATGCCAGTCGGATCTTCCGTGGCTCGACGCCCACGGGGCTGCCATTCACCAAAGACTTGTCCTACCTCAAGGGCTTCATCATGGTTTACAACTATATTCAGTTGGCCGTGCGCAAGGGCAAGCTCGAACAGGTGCCGTTGCTGTTTTGCGGCAAGACCACCTTGGAAGATATGCGCACCCTGCGCCAGCTGGTGGATGAGGGCCTGGTGGTGCCGCCCAAGTACCTGCCGGAGCAGTTCCGCGACATGAATGCGCTGTCGGCCTGGATGTGCTTCAGCAACTTCCTGAATCACTTGAGCCTGGATCGGATCGAGGCGGATTACTCTAATATCCTGTGACCGCTGACCCCTGTAGGAGCGAGCTTGCTCGCGATGGGCGTCAACGATAACGCGGGGCATCTGGTGCCCCGCGGTGTCTGTGCCTCCATCGCGAGCAATCGAGCGTCGACCGGCTGCTCCTACAGGGTAGGGTAGTGGTGTTCTCTACATGTCTAGCGAGGCTTCAAACGGATGAGAATCCTCGGCCTGTTGTGCCTGCTGCTGACCCTGAGCGGTTGCAGTTCCCTGCTGTTCTATCCCGATCCCGGTCTACCCTTCACCCCCGAGAAAGTCCATCTCGAATACCGCGATGTCACCCTGACCACCGCCGACGGCCTGCGCCTGCGTGCCTGGTGGCTGCCGGTCAAGGCCGGTGTGGCGGTCAAGGGCACGGTGCTGCACCTGCATGGCAACGGTGGCAACCTGTCCACCCAGCTGGGTGGCAGTTGGTGGTTGCCGGCGCAGGGTTACCAGGTGCTGCTGCTCGACTATCGCGGCTATGGATTGTCCGAAGGCGACCCGAGCCTGCCGGAGGTTTATCAGGACCTGGATGCGGCGTTCGACTGGTTGCAAAAGGCCCCCGAAGTACAAGACAAGCCCCTGGTGGTCCTGGGGCAGAGCCTGGGTGGGGCGCTCATGGTGCATTACCTGGTGGAACGGCACCCAGAATACCAGCCGCGCCTCAAGGCCCTGGTGCTCGATGGCGTACCGGCCAGCTACCGTTCGGTGGGCCGTGACGCCCTCGGTTCGTCCTGGCTGACCTGGCCCCTGCAGATCCCGCTGTCCTGGCTGGTCCCCGATGGCGACAGCGCCATCAGGGCCATGCCGCGCCTGACCGGCGTGCCGAAACTGATCTTCCACAGCCTCGACGACCCGATCGTGCCGCTGGCCAATGGCATCCAGCTGTACCAGGCGGCGCCACCGCCGCGGGTGTTGCAACTGACCCGTGGCGGTCATGTGCAGACCTTCGGCGACCCGGTCTGGCGCAAGGTGATGCTGCGTTATCTCGACGACCCGCAGCACTTCAACGGCCTGCGTCGCCTGGGCGAGATCCCGAATTATCCGCCTGTCCCGAATTCGAATGTTGAACCAGAGAGCCCGCAATGACTGAAGAACGTAACGCCATTCCCCTGATCATCACCGGTATCTGCAGCATCATCGGTACGGTGGGGTGCCTGTGGTACTACGGCTACCTGCATTTCGCAACGCCTGCGGATGCGCTGCTGCTGAACGAGTTCACCATGCTCAAGACGGTGCCGGGGGAGGACTACAAGGTCTCGCTGGAGCCGGCGGCGCAAACGGCGCAATGCGTCGATGGCGTGCTGGTGCTGTTCGACACGGAACAGAAAGGCCTCACCGGCGTGCTGGTGAACAGCAAGAAGCAGGCGGTGCGCTGCATGGGGCAGGAAACGCCGCAGCTTTTGCAGTAACCCCCGTCGACCGCCGCTCCGGGTGTGGCAGCCCGATACTTTGGCGTTACGCAAAATTGTAGGAGCCGGCTTGCTGGCGATGACGCCCGCAAGAGCGATGCAAGGCTCAAGGGCCTCATCGCCAGCAAGCCGGCTCCTACAGACCGTCGTTGCAGGCGCTATCCATGAGGGAGCTGCATGGACCCTCAGTGTTTCGGCTTGTCCTGGGAGGCCAGGTCATGCAGGTGTCGTCGCGACAACGACAGGAAGCGCGGCGTCGGCCCGACGTCTTCGTAGAGTGGATCGCCTTCCTCGTCGGTAGCCACCACCTGCGCGCCCTGGACATAGGGGAAACTGGCTTCCAGTTCCTCCAGTGCCGCGCCGATCAACTCGCCGAGCAGTTCTTCCGGGCGCCGCTTGGGGTACATGTCGATTACCGCCGCCAGGCGCGCCGCGGCTTCCACATCCAGATGAATGGCATAGCCGGTGTCGGTCAGCCGACCTTTGGCGTTTTCTTCCCAGTGCTGGGCAAGCTCACGGATTTTCATATCGACCTCAATTCGCACCCCGTTGATGGCGGGTATTGATGAGTGACCGGCCTGTACCGGCGATAAAGCCCTCGCGAGGCTTATTATCAGACTAGCCCTGGGCGACGAGGTTCCGCGCGGTTTTTTGCCGGGCATCAATAATTCGCTCGGCTTGTAAGCCTTCGTCGCCGTGGTGCACTCTTGAGCCCGTGAGCCGTCTCAGCATCCTCTGGAGAGTCTGTCGATGTCCGATATTGATGTACGTTTGCGTGAAGACGTCCACCTTTTGGGTGAGCTGTTGGGCAATACCATTCGTGACCAGCACGGTGACGAGTTCCTCGACAAGATCGAGCGTATCCGCAAGGGCGCCAAGGCCGATCGCAGCGGTTCGGCCACCGCCGAACTCAGCGCCAGCCTGGACGGTCTGGGCGACGACGAATTGCTGCCCGTGGCCCGGGCCTTCAATCAGTTCCTGAACCTGGCCAATATTGCCGAGCAGTATCAGTTGATCCACCGCCGTGACGAGTCGCAGCCGGCGCCCTTCGAGTCGCGGGTCCTGCCGGAGTTGCTGGCCCGGCTGCTCGCCGAAGGCCATGGCGCCGAATCCCTGGCGCGGCAATTGGCGCGCCTGGAGATCGAACTGGTGCTCACCGCGCACCCCACCGAGGTGGCGCGGCGGACCCTGATCCAGAAATACGATGCCATTGCCGCGCAATTGGCGCAGCAGGACCACCGCGACCTCACCGGCGCCGAGCGCGAGCAGATCCGCCAGCGCTTGCAGCGCCTGATCGCCGAAGCCTGGCACACCGAGGAAATCCGCCGCACCCGGCCGACCCCGGTGGACGAAGCCAAGTGGGGCTTCGCGGTGATCGAGCATTCCCTCTGGCAGGCCATTCCCAACTACCTGCGCCGCGCCGATCAGGCGCTGTTCGCCGCCACCGGCCTGCGCCTGCCGCTGGAGGCCGCGCCGATCCGTTTCGCGTCCTGGATGGGCGGCGACCGCGACGGCAACCCCAATGTCACCGCCAAGGTCACCCGCGAAGTCCTGTTGCTGGCGCGCTGGATGGCGGCGGACCTCTATCTGCGCGACGTCGATCACCTGGCCGCCGACTTGTCGATGCAACAGGCCAGCGAGGCCCTGCGCGCCCGCGCCGGTGAAAGCGCCGAACCTTACCGGGCGCTGCTCAAGCAACTGCGTGAGCGGCTGCGAGCGACCCGCAACTGGGCCCAGGCCTCCCTCGCCGCGACACAGCCGGCGTCGGACGAGGTGCTGCAGCACAACCGCGAACTGCTGGAGCCGCTGCAACTGTGCTACCAGTCCCTGCACGAATGCGGCATGGGCGTGATCGCCGACGGCCCGCTGCTCGATTGCCTGCGCCGGGCGGTGACCTTCGGCCTGTTCCTGGTGCGTCTGGATGTGCGTCAGGACTCCTCCCGTCACGCCGCCGCCATGACCGAGATCACCGACTACCTGGGGCTGGGGCGTTACGAAGACTGGAATGAAGAAGATCGCCTGACCTTCCTGATGCGCGAGCTGGCCAATCGCCGCCCGCTGTTGCCGGCCTGGTTCAAACCTTCCGCCGACACCGCCGAAGTGCTGGCGACCTGCCGGGAAATCGCCGCCGCGCCGGCGGACTCCCTCGGTTCCTACGTGATCTCCATGGCCGGGGCCGCCTCCGATGTGCTGGCGGTGCAATTGCTCCTCAAGGAGTCCGGCGTGCTCCGGCCGATGCGCGTGGTGCCCTTGTTCGAAACCCTGGCCGACCTGGACAACGCAGGGCCGGTGATGGAGCGGCTGTTGCTGTTGCCGGGCTATCGCGCGCGTCTGCAAGGTCCCCAGGAAGTGATGATCGGCTACTCCGATTCGGCCAAGGACGCCGGCACCACGGCGGCGGCCTGGGCGCAGTACCGGGCCCAGGAGCGGCTGGTGGAGATCTGCCGCGAGCAGCAGGTCGAACTGCTGCTGTTCCATGGTCGCGGCGGCACCGTCGGTCGCGGCGGCGGTCCGGCCCACGCAGCGATCCTGTCGCAGCCGCCGGGCTCGGTGGCGGGGCGTTTCCGGACCACCGAGCAGGGCGAGATGATTCGCTTCAAGTTCGGTCTGCCGGACATCGCCGAGCAGAACCTCAACCTCTATCTGGCCGCCGTGCTTGAAGCCACCTTGCTGCCGCCGCCACCGCCGCAACCGGCCTGGCGCAAACTGATGGACGAACTGGCGGCGGACGGCGTCCACGCCTACCGCGCCGAGGTGCGGGACAATCCGCAGTTCGTCGAATACTTCCGTCAATCCACCCCGGAACAGGAGCTCGGGCGCCTGCCGCTGGGCAGCCGTCCGGCCAAGCGCCGCGCCGGTGGGATCGAAAGCCTGCGGGCGATCCCGTGGATTTTCGGCTGGACCCAGACCCGCTTGATGCTGCCGGCCTGGCTCGGCTGGGAAGCGGCGCTGCGCAAGGCGCTGGCCCGTGGCGAAGGCGAGCTGCTGGCGCAGATGCGCGAGCAGTGGCCATTCTTCCGCACCCGTATCGACATGCTGGAAATGGTCCTGGCCAAGGCCGACAGCGACATCGCCCGCTCCTATGACGAGCGCCTGGTGGATGCCGAACTGCTGCCACTGGGTGTTCACTTACGCGACCTATTGTCGCAGGCGTGCGCGGTGGTGCTGGGGCTGACCGGTCAGTCGCAGTTGCTCGCCCACAGCCCCGAGACCCTGGAGTTCATTCGCCTGCGCAACACCTACCTGGATCCGCTGCACCTGTTGCAGGCCGAATTGCTGGCCCGCTCGCGACGTCAGGAAGCGGTACAGGACAGCCCTCTGGAACAGGCTTTGCTGGTGTCTGTGGCGGGAATTGCCGCCGGGTTGCGCAATACGGGTTGAGGTGTGCAGGAAGATTCCTTACAGGAAGCAGGACAAGAACGACCGCCCAGTCAGAGGCGGTCGTTTTTGTGTGGCGACACTTTATTGCCGGGGGGCGACCTGGCGTAGCAGGTTTCACCGCTCGTGCAGGCATGGGTTGCTGCGACTTTCGGCGGCTTGTGTGGGTCCGGTCGGCTGTGTATCTTGATCAGCCTTTGGCCGTTTTTACGGCCATGACCCTATTTTTGGGATTGGCCCCACGAGGCGAATCCGAGCGTTTCTAAATAAAAAATTGAGGAGCACATCGATGCGCGTCATTCTGCTGGGAGCTCCCGGGGCCGGTAAAGGTACTCAGGCTAAGTTCATCACCGAAAAATTCGGCATCCCGCAAATCTCCACTGGCGACATGCTGCGCGCCGCGGTCAAGGCCGGCACCGAGCTGGGCCTCAAGGCCAAGGGCATCATGGACGCCGGCGGCCTGGTCTCCGACGACCTGATCATCGCGCTGGTCAAGGACCGTATCGCCCAGGCCGATTGCGCCAAGGGTTTCCTGTTCGACGGTTTCCCGCGCACCATTCCCCAGGCCGAAGCCCTGGTGGACGCCGGCGTGGAGCTGGACCACGTGGTCGAGATCGCCGTCGACGACGAAGAAATCGTCCAGCGTATTGCCGGCCGTCGTGTGCACGAGGCTTCCGGGCGCGTCTACCACACCGTCTACAACCCGCCGAAAGTCGAAGGCAAGGACGACCTGACCGGTGACGACCTGGTGCAGCGCAAGGACGACACTGAAGAAACCGTGCGTCATCGCCTGTCGGTCTACCATTCCCAGACCAAGCCGCTGGTGGATTTCTACCAGAAGCTCTCGGCCGCCCAGGGCAAGCCGAAGTACAGCCATATCGCCGGCGTCGGTTCGGTCGAATCGATTACGGGCAAGGTGCTTGAAGCCCTGAGCTGATCCTTGTAGTCGCTGCCTCGACAACAGCCCGCTTGCGGGCTGTTGTTGTTTATACTGTTGCACTTTTTTTCATTTCGACCTGACGGACACATCGATGAGCACCTTGCTGGCCCTGGACACCGCGACTGAAGCCTGCTCCGTCGCCTTGCTGCACGACGGCAAGGTGACGAGCCACTACGAGGTGATTCCGCGCCTGCACGCGCAAAAACTCCTGCCGATGATCCAGCAGTTGCTGGCGGACGCCGGTATCAGCCTGTCGGCGGTGGAGGCGATTGCCTTTGGCCGTGGCCCCGGGGCCTTTACCGGGGTGCGGATTGCCATCGGTGTGGTCCAGGGGTTGGCGTTTGCGCTGGAGCGTCCGGTGTTGCCGGTGTCCAACCTGGCGGTCCTGGCGCAGCGGGCATTTCGCGAGCACGGTGCGCGCCAGGTGGCGGCGGCCATCGATGCACGGATGGACGAGGTGTACTGGGGCTGTTACCGCGAAGAGGCGGGGGAGATGCGTCTGGTGGGTGTCGAGGCGGTGCTGGCACCGCAGCTGGCCGCCTTGCCGGATGCTGCCACTGGCGAGTGGTTCGGGGCGGGCACGGGGTGGGGCTATGGCGAGCGGATCCAGGTCGCCTTGAGTGGCCAGGATGCCAGCCTGCTGCCCCACGCCGAAGACCTGCTGACCCTGGCGCGCTTTGCCTGGGAGCGCGGCGAGGCGATTCCCGCCGACGAGGCCCAGCCGGTCTACCTGCGCGACAAGGTGGCGACGCCCAAAGCCCGTTGAGGCGTCAAGACTGAATACGGTCCTTGTAGGGGCCGGCTTGCCGGCGATAGCGTTGGTTCGAACACTGCAAGGCTCACTGGCCTCATCGCCGGCAAGCCGGATCCCACAGGGGCGGCGGTCATCGATAAATTCCAGGCTAGACTGAGCGTTAAGCCGATCAGCCGGAAAGTCGCCCGGATCAGTCAAAAATGTGCCGTTCGTCATGTTTTCCCCACCCGGGCGCCGGGGTGTGAAAACCTTTTCCAGGTTCTGTGGTCCAGTTATCACTCGGGCAATAGCTAAGTGCGGCGCCTGCTGCTAAATTGCCATCATCGACACCGAGCATGCCCCAATGCGTATAGACGGCGTTTCCTCACAGTCCTACCCCATCAAGCGCAAACCGCGTAAAAGCGGGGTCGTGCTCGACGACGACGTCGATGTGCTGGTGGCTGATGACGAGGACCTGTCCGAGGTGGCGGCGCGCGCCGAAGCGGCCGGTAGCCGCCTGGCCAATCTGCCCGCCCGCCCGCAGGACATGATCTTCCATCGCGCCATGAGCAAAAGTGTCGCCACCGCCCTGGCCAGCTACCTGACCACCGCCGGTTTCGTCGAGTGGGACATGGAAGTGTTGGGGCTCGACCTGCATATCTGATTTAATCGGGTCGATGACTGACCCTGTCCTGCCTTACTACCTCGGTTGCCCTTCCTGGAGCGAAAACGCCTGGCGCGAGTACCTGTACCCGCCAACGGCGCGCGCGAACGACTTTCTCGACCTGTACGCCCAGGTGTTCAATGCCGTCGAAGGCAACACCACCTTCTACGCCCGGCCCGCGCCTGCCACGGTGGAGCGCTGGGCGCAGACCATGCCCGGGCACTTTCGCTTCACCGCCAAGTTTCCCCGGGATATCAGCCACGAGGGTGACCTGCGCGACCAGGCCCAGGCCGCCGAGGACTTCCTGCAACTGCTCAAGCCGCTAGGGTCTCGAGTGGCGCCGCTGTGGCTGCAGTTGCCGGCCAGTTTCGCGCCACAGCGCCTGGCCGAACTGGCCGGGTTCATCGACGCGCTGCAGCGCCCGCTGGCGGTCGAAGTCCGCCACCGCGAATTCTTCGCCAAGGGCGACGCCGAGCGGATGCTCAACCGTATGCTGCTGGACCGGGGTGTCGAACGGATCTGCCTCGACCCGCGGGCACTGTTCAGTTGCACCTCCACGGAGGCTTCGGTGCTGCACGCCCAGTCGAAAAAGCCCAAGGTGCCACCTCGTCCGGCGGCGTTCACGCTGTTCCCGCAGGTGCGTTTCATCGGCCACCCGGAATTGCAGGCCAATGAGCCTTTCCTGACCCCCTGGGTCGAAAAAGTGGCCGGCTGGATCGAGGAAGGGCGCACGCCCTATGTGTTTCTGCACACCTCCGACAACCGCCTCGCACCAGCGCTGGCGCAACGTTTCCACGCGCGACTGATGGCACGTTTGCCTGGCTTGCCGGCGCTGCCTGAGCTATACAGAGGACCTGCTTCGGAGCAACTTGGCTTGCTCTGACGGCGCCATTTTCTCTTTGCCAGGAGTCGACCCATGGATGCGCAAACCCTTCGAGCCCAGACGTTCAAGTCCCTGCACGAACGTGCGGGGGCCTTCGTGATTCCCAACCCCTGGGATGCCGGATCGGCGAAAATGCTCGCCGCACTGGGGTTCGAGGCGCTGGCGACCACCAGTGCGGGGTTGGCGTTTTCCCTTGGGCGTCCGGATGCGGAGGGGGCCAATTCACTGAGCGATACGCTGGATAACGCACGGGGCATTGTCATGGCCACGCCACTGCCGGTGGCGGCGGATCTGGAAAACGGCTTTGACCACAGCCCCGCCGGTTGTGCCGAGGCGATTCGGCGGGCGGCCGAAGCCGGGCTGGTGGGGGGCTCGATCGAGGATGCCAGTGGTCACGCCGACGACCCCATCTATGCCTTCAACCACGCGGTGGAGCGGGTCGAGGCCGCGGTGGTGGCGGCCCGTGACCTGTCGTTCCCGTTCATGCTGACGGCGCGGGCGGAGAACCTGCTGCATGGCCGCCTGGATCTGCCGGATACCATTCGCCGTTTGCAGGCGTTCGCCGAGGCCGGCGCGGACGTGTTGTATGCACCGGGCCTGCGCACGCGCGAGGAGATCGAGGCGGTGGTCAAGGCCGTGGCGCCCAAGCCTGTGAACGTGTTGATGGCAGGTGGGGTTAACCTGTCGGTGGCCGAATTGGGCGAACTGGGCGTCAAGCGCATCAGTGTCGGTTCGGCGTTGGCTCGGGCGGCGTACGGTGCGTTCTATCGGGCGGCCGAGGAGATTCGTGGGCAGGGGACGTTTGTCGCACTGGATCAGGCGATTCCGTTCGCGCGGATCAACCAGATGTTCAAGGGGTAGGGAAACACAGGACGCTGGGGACTCAGGCCGCCAGGCGCAGATTCTGTGCCACCAGCGGACGTGCCCAGTGCAGGTCGTAGTCCATGGCCTTCTGCTGCTCGGCCAGGGTGGCCTCGTCGAACGGAACGTGAGGGGGCAGCAGGTCCAGCTCGAACTCGGCAATCGGCAGGTGCAGCGGACGCGGTTGCGGCGCAGGGCCCGGTGCGGGCAGCGGCTGGCCGGCGTTGAGGACGATAGGGCGGACCCAGCCGCTTTCGAAATCCTGCTGCTTCTGCTGGGCGACGATTTCTTCCGGCGGATAGGGCACGGGCTTCTTCAGTAGGTCCAGATCGAATTCGGCAATCGGCAGGAACAGTGGCTCCGGTGGACGGACCGGTGTTTCCTGCACGTTGCACTGACGCTGGTCGACGATCTGCGCCAGCAGCTCGGCACCGGCGGTGGGCTCCACCGGGCCATCGACCGGCAATTGCGCCTGGACATTCTTTTCACCCGGCGCATCCCCCACCTGTTCGGCCAGCGCCCGGGCAAAGAAATCCTGCCACAGGTGACTGACACCGCTCAGTGCCTGGGAATTGCGCAGGCCATAATCGCCGACGGGCGATAGATAACCTATGGATGTGCTGGGAATGTCTGACATGGCTCTCGATTGACGCTCAGCTCTGGCAAAATGCCGGATAATGTTTTTATCGGCAGCTTTTGCCGATCATTAAATTTTTGAGCGTGTTTTTCATGAGTGAGCAACAAGCGCCGGTGCGTATCAGAGTCGAGGCCCTGGCCGAAGGGTTGCAGTCCCGGGCCGAAGCGTGGGCCGAGCGCCTCGGCTTGCCATTGCAGGAGCCCGAAGCCGAGTTCGCCTTGCAGCTGTCGGAACAGGGCTTGCAGTTGCAGCAACTGGGGCCGGAGGCGCCGGGGCCGGTTCGCGTGGACTTTGTCGAAGGCGGTGCGGCGCATCGGCGTCTGTATGGCGGCGGCAGCGGGCAGATGATCGCCAAGGCGGTGGGAATCCAGCCGGGCGTGCGTCCGCGGGTGCTGGATGCCACGGCGGGCCTGGGCAAGGATGCTTTCGTGCTGGCGAGCCTGGGCTGCGAGATGAGCCTGATCGAGCGCCAGCCGCTGATCGGTGCCTTGCTCGAAGACGGCCTGGCCCGTGGGCTGGAGGATTTCGAGGTGGCGCCGATTGTTTCGCGCATGCACCTGCTCAAGGGCAACTCGATCGAGGTGATGCGCAATTGGGAAGGCGAGGCGCCGCAGGTGATCTACCTTGACCCGATGTTTCCCCACCGTGAGAAAACCGCCCTGGTGAAGAAGGAAATGCGCCTGTTCCGCCCGTTGGTGGGCGATGACCCGGATGCGCCGGCCTTGCTGGCGGCGGCGTTGGCGCTGGCGACCCACCGGGTGGTGGTCAAGCGCCCGCGCAAAGCGCCGTGCATTGACGGGCCCAAGCCGAGTCATGGCCTCGACGGCAAGTCGAGCCGCTACGATATCTATCCGAAGAAAGCCTTGAAGCCTTGAGACAACGGGGTGTTCAGGGCCTGTAGGCGCGCATGAACAACCCCACCACCTCGCGTACATGGGCCTCGCCCTCGGCCTCGCTCAACGGCCCGCCGCAGCCGAAGAGCAGCCGGAAGTTCCCCGCGCCCTTGAGCAGGCAGAAGAAATGCTCCGCGGCGTTGTGCGGCTTGTCGATCACCAGGGCGCCGCTCTGGTGGATCCGCTGCAGCAGTCGCTCCATCTCCGTCAGCACGCGCTCGGGCCCGGCCTCGAAGAAGATCTGCGAGAGCTTCGGGTCCTGGCTGCCCAGGGTCATGATCAGCCGATGCAGGTTCAGCGACTCGTCACTGTTGATCAGGTGATGAAAGCCCCGGGCGATGTTCAGCAGCACGCTTTCCACCGGCACGCCTTCGGGTAGGGCGAAGAACAGCTCGGGCAGCTGTTCTTCGCATTTGGCCACCACGGCGGCGGAGAACAGGGTCTCCTTGTCGTTGAAGTGGCTATACACCGTCAGCTTTGAAACACCTGCTGCTGCAGCGACTGCGTCCATGCTGGTGCTGGCGTATCCATTACTCAGAAACAGATCTTTCGCCGCTTGCAGGATGGCCTGGCGTTTTGCCAGGTCCTTGGGGCGGCCGGGGCCGCTGGGCACTGAAAGATTGTCGGACATTTTCTGACTTAATACTGGACTGGTGAGTATGGTATTAATACCATACTCATCAGTATAAATATTCTGAGCGCCACTAGCGAAAGGTCGCACACCATGTTCCGCTATGTCTTGCCCCTTGCTTTGCCCGCCAGTCTAGCCCTTTTCCTGGTCGGTTGTGGTCATGAAGAGCCGGCCCAGGTTTCCGTGCGTCCCGCCATGGTGGTGCAGCCACAGCCTTCGGCCCAGGCCATGGACAGCTATCCCGGCGAAGTGCGGGCGCGTTTCGAGCCCGACCTGGCCTTCCGTATCGGTGGCAAGGTCAGTCGACGACTGGTGGAGGAGGGCGAGCGGGTCAAGGCCAACCAGCCCCTGGCGGAGCTCGATCCCCAGGACGTGCGCCTGCAACTGGAAGCGACCCGCGCCCAGGTGGCGGCCGCCGAGGCCAACCTGAACCTGGTGCGCTCCGAGCGTGATCGCTACAAGACCTTGCTCGACCGGCAGATGGTCAGCCGTTCGCAGTACGACAATGCGGAAAATCTCTACCGTTCGGGTGAGGCGCGCCTCAAGCAGATCAAGGCCGAGTTCGACGTCTCCAGCAACCAGGCCGGTTATGCCGTGCTGCGGGCGCCCCAGGACGGTGTGGTCGCCAAGCGCCAGGTCGAAGTCGGTCAGGTGGTGGCCGCCGGACAGACGGTCTTCACCCTGGCCGCCGATGGCGAGCGCGAAGTGCTGATCAGCTTCCCGGAACAGGCCTTCGGGCGTTTCAAGATCGGCCAGGACGTGTCGGTGGAGCTCTGGTCCCAGCCGGATCAGCGTTTCAACGGGCATATCCGCGAGTTGTCGCCGGCCGCCGATCCCAAGTCCCGGACCTTCGCCGCCCGTATCGCCTTCAGCGCCGGCAAGGTCCCGGCCGAGCTGGGCCAGAGCGCCCGGGTGTATGTCCAGGCCGCTGGCGTGGTGCCGTTGTCGGTGCCGCTGTCGGCGCTGACCGCGGAAAACGGCGCGACCTATGTCTGGCGGATCCTGGCGGACAATACCCTCAAGCGTACCCCCGTGCGGGTCGGTGCCTTTGGCGAGAAGACCGTGCCGGTGTTCGAAGGCCTGACGGCCAGTGATTGGGTGGTGGCGGCCGGTGTACATGTGCTCCATGACGGCGAAAAGGTGCGCCCGGTGGATCGCTCCAACCGCGTGGTCAATCTGGCGGCCAAGGAGTAGTCCCCGATGGCATTCAATCTTTCCGAATGGGCGTTGCGCAATCGCCAGATCGTGCTGTTCCTGATGATCCTGCTCGCGGCGGTCGGCGCCTTGTCCTACACCAAGCTGGGGCAGAGCGAAGACCCGCCGTTCACCTTCAAGGCCATGGTCATCAAGACCAACTGGCCGGGGGCCACGGCCCAGGAAGTCTCGCGACAAGTCACCGAACGCATCGAAAAGAAGCTGATGGAGACCGGCGAGTACGAACGCATCGTGTCCTTCTCCCGGCCAGGGGAGTCCCAGGTGACCTTCATGGCCCGGGACTCGATGCATTCCTCGCAGATTCCCGACCTCTGGTACCAGGTGCGGAAGAAGATCGGCGATATCCGCCAGACCTTGCCGCCGGACATCCAGGGCCCGTTCTTCAACGATGAGTTCGGCACCACCTTCGGCAATATCTACGCCCTGACCGGCGACGGTTTCGACTACGCCGTGCTCAAGGATTATGCCGACCGTATCCAGATCCAGTTGCAGCGGGTCAAGGACGTGGGCAAGGTCGACCTGCTCGGCCTGCAGGACGAAAAGGTCTGGATCGAACTGTCCAACGTCAAGCTGGCGACCCTCGGCTTGCCGCTGGCCGCCGTGCAGCAGGCCTTGCAGGAGCAGAATGCGGTGTCCACCGCGGGTTTCTTCGAGACCCCGACCGAGCGCGTGCAACTGCGGGTCAGCGGTAACTTCAAGACGGTCGACGAGATCAGGAACTTCCCGATCCGTGTCGGCGACCGCACCTTCCGGATCAGCGATGTGGCCGATGTCCGCCGTGGCTTCAACGATCCACCGGCGCCGCGCATGCGTTTCATGGGCGAAGACGCGATCGGCCTGGCGGTGGCGATGAACGACGGCGGTGACATCCTGGTGCTGGGCAAGGCCCTGGAAGCCGAGTTCGCCCGGATCCAGAAAGGCCTGCCGGCGGGGATGAAACTGAGCAAGGTCTCCGACCAGCCGGCGGCGGTGAAGACCGGCGTCGGCGAGTTCGTCCAGGTGCTGGTGGAGGCCCTGGTCATTGTGCTGCTGGTGAGTTTCTTCTCCCTGGGCCTGCGCACCGGGATGGTGGTGGCGTTGGCGATTCCGCTGGTGCTGGCGATGACCTTTGCCGCCATGTACTACCTGGGCATCGGCCTGCACAAGATTTCCCTCGGCGCACTGGTGCTGGCCCTCGGCTTGTTGGTGGACGACGCGATCATCGCCGTGGAGATGATGGCGATCAAGATGGAGCAGGGCTTCGACCGCCTCAAGGCGGCGAGCTTTGCCTGGACCAGCACGGCGTTCCCGATGCTCACCGGCACCCTGATCACCGCCGCCGGCTTCCTGCCGATTGCCACCGCGCAGTCGGGCACCGGTGAGTACACCCGCTCGATTTTCCAGGTGGTGACCCTGGCGCTGCTGGCGTCGTGGATCGCGGCGGTGATGTTCGTGCCCTATCTGGGGGAAAAACTGCTGCCGGACTTGGCGAAGATCCACGCCGCCAAGCACGGCGGCGAGCAACCGGATCCCTATGGCACAGCGTTCTACCAGCGCGTCAGGCGCACGGTGGAATGGTGTGTGCGCCGGCGCAAGACCGTGATCGTGCTGACCATCGCGCTGTTTGTCGGCTCGGTGCTGCTGTTCCGCTTCGTGCCGCAGCAGTTCTTCCCGGCCTCCGGGCGATTGGAGCTGATGGTCGACCTGAAGCTGGCTGAAGGCGCCTCGCTGAACAACACCACCGAACAGGTTTCGCGCCTGGAAGCCCTGCTCAAGGACCACCCCGGCATCGACAACTACGTGGCCTATGTCGGCACCGGTTCGCCGCGTTTCTACCTGCCGCTGGACCAGCAATTGCCGGCCACCAGCTTTGCCCAGTTCGTGGTACTGGCCAAGAGCATCAAGGAGCGCGAAGAGCTGCGCACCTGGCTGATCAAGGTGCTCGACGAACAGTTCGCCGATGTGCGGGCGCGGGTGACACGCCTGGAGAACGGACCGCCCGTAGGTTATCCGGTGCAGTTCCGGGTCACCGGCGAGCATATCGAGGTGGTCCGCGCCCTGGCCCGCAAGGTGGCGGCCAAGGTGCGCGAGAACCCGCACGTGACCAACGTGCACCTGGACTGGGAAGAACCGAGCAAGGTGGTTTACCTCAATGTCGATCAGGACCGTGCCCGGGCGCTGGGGGTCAGTACCGCGAACCTGTCGCGCTTCCTGCAACTGTCGCTGACCGGTTCGACCGTCAGCCAGTACCGCGAGGACAATGAGCTGATCGAAATCCTCATGCGCGGCACTGTCCAGGAGCGCAACCAATTGTCGGCGCTGCCGAGCCTGGCGGTACCGACGGACAACGGCACCAGCGTGGCGCTGTCGCAGATCGCGACCCTGGAGTACGGTTTCGAGGAGGGCATCATCTGGCACCGCAACCGCTTGCCGAACGTGACGATCCGCGCCGATATCTACGGCCAGGAACAGCCGGTGAGCCTGGTCAAGCAGATCATGCCGACCCTGGACCCGATTCGCGCCGAGTTGCCGGACGGTTACCTGCTGGAGGTCGGCGGCACCGTGGAGGATTCGGAGCGTGGCCAGGCGTCGGTGAATGCCGGCGTGCCGCTGTTCATCGTGGTGGTGCTGACCTTGTTGATGCTGCAACTGCGCAGCTTCTCGCGGGTGGCGCTGGTGTTCCTGACCGCGCCGTTGGGCCTGATCGGGGTGACCCTGTTCCTGCTGGTGTTCCGCCAGCCGTTCGGCTTTGTCGCGATGCTCGGGACCATCGCCCTGTCGGGGATGATCATGCGTAACTCGGTGATCCTGGTGGACCAGATCGAGCAGGATATCCGGGCGGGCATGTCGCAGTGGCAGGCGATCATCGAGGCGACGGTGCGACGTTTCCGCCCCATCGTGCTGACCGCCCTGGCGGCGGTGCTGGCAATGATCCCGCTGTCGCGCAGCGTGTTCTACGGGCCGATGGCGGTGGCGATCATGGGCGGGTTGATCGTGGCGACGGCGTTGACCCTGCTGTTCCTGCCGGCGTTGTATGCGGGCTGGTTCAGGGTGAAGAAAACGGCCGATGAAGAGCAGCCGTTCGGAGCTGGCCTGGTAAGCGCCACCGACCTGTAGGAGCCAGCTTGCTGGCGATGGTCGTCAACGATAACGCGGGGCATCAGCATGACCGCGGTGTGGTGACGTTCATCACCAGCAAGCTGGCTCCTACAGGGGGCGGTGTCTGGCTGGCGATAGGAATCCAGGGTGCCAGCCAGGGAGCATCACAGCGAGCCGAACACCTTCTTCGCCAGGCTGGTGGCCGCTGCCGCCGGGTTGGCACGGATGTCCTCTTCCTTGTGGGCAATCATCTTGAACAGGCCGTCCAGGGCCTTCTCCGTCACGTAGCCTTCCACGTTGGCACTCTTGGCGTCGAGTACGCCCAGGGTTGCCGCCTGCCCGGCGAACGAGTTGTACTGCTTGGCCAGGCCCACCTGGTCGGTGGCCTGCTTGACGATCGGCAGGAACTTGGCGCGGATCTGCTCGCGACTGGTCTTGTCCAGGTACTGGGTGGCCGAATCCTTGCCGCCGGTGAGGATGCCCTTGGCGTCGGTCACGGTCATCTTCTTCACGGCGTCCACCAGCAGCGCCTGGGCCTGCGGCATGGCCGCTTCCGCCGCCTTGTTCATGCTGGCTTCCAACTGATCGACCTGGGCACCCATGCCGAACTGTTTCATCTTGCTGGCGACCTTGCCCAGGCTGCCCGGCAGCTCGATCTTCACTTCAGGGTTGTTGCTGAAACCACCCGGTTTGCCGAGGTTGGTCACGGCCGCCACGGCGCCCTGGGCCAGGGCGTCCTTGAGGCCGCCGGACGCCTGGTCCTGGGTAAGGCTGCCCAGGGACAAGGCCAGTGCGTTGACGGAAATCAGCAGGCCCGCGCAGAGGCCGGCCAGACGAAGGGAGGGACGGAGCATGGACGCTTCCTTGTTGGGTCAGTGGGGAAATCCGTGGCGCCAGGGGAAACCTGGCGCCAACCGGTACGAATCTAACGGATTTATCGACAAACGCCAGTTTTTGAAAGACGCGGCACGGCACTCAGGCGCTGAGGATCAGGCTTTGCGGCTTCTCTTTGAGCAGCACCACCGTGCGCGGAATGGGCTTCATGGTGAATTTTCGCCGGCTACCGAAGGTGCCCTGGGTCTCGTAGACCTGACCCGGCTTGACCTTGTTCACGTCGTAGCGCAGGTAGCGCGGGATGGAGCCCTTGAAGAAGGTGATTTCCTCGCTGAGGACATGCACCGGAATACCGGGTTCGGTCTGGGCCACCAAGCGCAGGGTGGCCAGGGTATTGTCCTGCGTGCCGATCATCGGCACCAGTGCCGCGCTGAGGTACAGATACCCCGGTGGGCTCAGGTGAAAGGTTTCTTCCTGGTTGTCCCGGCGCCAGCGGAAGCTGTACTTGATATCCGGCAGCAGCGAGGTGCCGGCGACGCTCATGTCGATATCGATCTCGACCTTGCAGTTGCGTTTGAGATCGGCCGGCAGTTCGAAGGTGAAGCGCCAGGGCGACTGGCCGGGAAGTTGCGCGCTGGTCCAGGTCCCCAGCGGGGTGTCGGTGCAGCGGTTGCGCAGGGTGATGCGGGTTTCGGCCTTGGCCGGGATCGAATAGTCCGGCGGGAAATGGAAAACAGCGGTCACGACATTCTTTGCAGTCATCTCGATGTCCTTATCGAACGCGTCAAAAGCGACGCAGGATTGAGTCTACACGGGCCTTTGCGCTTGAAAACCGGCAGAGAAGCATCCTTGCTGCTTTGCCGAATGGTCCGACAAGGGTGGTTTGCCTTATCCCACGTCAGGACCCGCTTCAGGGCTCTGCTCGGCGGCATCTTCGCTGCGATGCAGCGCCACCTGACGAATCGACAGGCGGATTTCCGCCGGCAGTACCCGTTTCGCCGCGCCCTCGGCCAACTCGCCCAGCAGTTCGTGATAACCCAGCTTGCCGGCGGCGTCGCGGCGCAGCACCTCGAGGTCGAGCAGGGTCTGGATAAAGTGGCGGAACAGGCTCTTGTCGAAAAACTCCGGGGCGTTCAGGCCGTGGAGAATCGACAGGCGCTGGGCCATCACCGTGCAGAGGTCTTCCAGCTCCTCGGCGCTGATGCTGTTCTGGCCGCTGTTGAGCAGCAGCGAGATGGCCATGTAGAAGCGTTGCAGGGTCTGGGCGATGCTCCTGGACAGCAGGGTCAACAGCACGAAGTGCCGGGAACTGGGGGCCGGGCGCAGGTAGACGGCGTTCTCCAGGCGCAACAGGCCCTGTTCGACGAAGGCCTCCAGCCATTGGTCGACCACCGCGTCCAGTTCGTCGAGTGACCAGCGGATGAACAGTTCCGCCTGCAGGTACGGATAGAGCGCGCGGGTGTAGCGTAGGATCTGCTCGCGGCTCATGCGCGAGGCGCTCTGGAAAAAGCTCGCCAGCAACGCCGGCAGGGCGAAGATATGCAGCACGTTGTTGCGGTAATAGGTCATCAGGACGGCGTTCTGCTCGTCCAGATAGAGGATCTTGCCCAGGGCGTCGCTTTGTTCGGCCAGCAGGTTCATGTCCTTGACGTGCTGGATCAGCGCGCGGCCGTCGCCTTCCGGCAAGGTGGTGTGCGGCGAGTACGGCACGCGGCGCAACAGCGCCAGGTAGAGGTCGAGCACCCGGGCCATGGCGCGGTCGTCCAGGGCCAGGCGGGTGGTGGAGAGCAGCGCCAGGGCCACCAGGTTCACCGGGTTGATCGCTGCGGCTTCGTTCAGGTGGCGGGCCACGCGCTCGCCGAGACGGTGGGTGGTGTCGTTGAGCCAGGCTGGGCGGAATTGCGGGCCCAGTTCCTGGGACCGCCAGTCCGGTTGCTCCTGGTCGAGGAACTCGGCCAGCTTGATCGGCTCGCCGAAGTTCACCGCGACCTGGCCGAAGCGCTGCTTGAGCGCGCCGATGACCTTGAAGATGTCGAAGATCGATTCTTTCTTCTTGCTCGCGCCGCGCAGTTCGCCCAGGTAGGTGCGACCTTCCAGCACTCGCTCGTAGCCGATATACACCGGGACGAAGACGATCGGCATGCGCGAGGAGCGCAGGAAGCTGCGCAGGGTGATGGCCAGCATGCCGGTCTTGGGCCGCAGCATGCGCCCGGTGCGCGAGCGGCCGCCTTCGACGAAGTACTCCACCGGGAAGCCCTTGGTGAACAGGGTGTGCAGGTACTCGTTGAACACCGAGGTGTAGAGCGGGTTGCCCTTGAAGGTGCGGCGCATGAAGAACGCGCCGCCACGGCGCAGCAGGCCGCCGATCACCGGCATGTTGAGGTTGATCCCGGCGGCGATGTGCGGCGGGGTCAGGCCGTTGCGAAACAGCAGGTACGATAGCAGCAGGTAGTCGATATGGCTGCGGTGGCAGGGCACGTAGATGACCTCATGGCCCTGGGCCACGGCCTGCACGCCTTCGAGATGGTTGACCTTGATGCCGTCGTAGATCTTGTTCCAGAACCAACTCAGCACCACTTCGAGGAAGCGGATGGCGGTGTAGGTGTAGTCCGAGGCGATCTCGTTGCCGTAGCGCAGGGCCTGGGCCCGGGCTTTTTCCGTGGAGATGTTCTCGCGCTGGGCTTCTTCGAGGATCGCCTGGCGCACCATCGGTTCGTTGACCAGGCCCTTGACCAGGTTGCGCCGGTGGGAGATGTCCGGGCCGATCACCGCGGCCTTGAGGTTACGCAGGTGCACCCGCAGGATGCGCTGGGCCATGCGCACGGTGCGTTCATGGCCCTTGTTGTGTTCGATCAGGCCGCGCAGGTGGATCGGCGCGGAGAATTGCACGCGGGTCTTGCGTCCGAGAATCAGGATGCTCATCAGCCGCCGCAGCCGCCCGGTGACCGCCCAGCTGTCGGCGAACAGCAGCTTCCAGGGGCTTGATTCGCTGTCCGGCGACTGACCCCAGAACACGCTGACCGGAATGATCTGCGCATCTTCGGCGGGGTTCTGCGTCAGGGCGCTGACCAGTCGGGTCAGGGTCGGTGGCGCGCCGCGTTTGTCCTGGCGGCCCAGCCAGTCGGGCTCGGGGGTCAGGTAGAAGAACGCCGCCGGCTCCAGCAGCGCGCCGACCGACGCCGGCAGCACCGGGCGCGGCAGGCCGGCCTTGGAGCATTCGCGGTCGACCACCGCGAGGTCGGTCAGCGACGGCGATTGCAGGACGTAGAACACCGGCCGGCTGCGGTCGAGGTTGAGGGTCAGCGACGACTGGTTGATCGTCTCCGAACGCACCCACAGGTACAGGAGGCGGCGCAAGGTACCAAACACGAGGCGGCGGAACGGGGAACGGGTCATACGGCTTCTGCAGGCAAGTGGACTGAACCGAGCGTTTGCTCGGTGGGCTAGTGTGCCGTATTCGCCAAAAATCGGCAAAAATGCGGCGAACTAATATTGATTGAGAGTTTTTTGACCTGCCCTATACTCAGTGGTTCGCCATGAGCAGTAAGAACCATCCGCACGGTATGACGTTCTGGCGACAGCGCATGAAGGGCTCGTCGAGCCGGGCCCCCACAATAACAAGACGGAGTACGGATTCATGGCAACTCGCGAGACAGGCAATGTGAAGTGGTTCAACGACGCCAAAGGTTACGGTTTCATTCAGCGTGAAGGCGGGGCGGATGTGTTCGTGCACTACCGCGCGATTCGTGGCGAAGGCCATCGCTCCCTGGCGGAAGGGCAGCAGGTGGAGTACGCGGTGGTGGAAGGCCAGAAGGGCTTGCAGGCCGAGGATGTGGTGGGGCTGTAACACCTGCGGACCCTCTTGACCCTTGACTGATCATTAGGGGCAACGCGGTCTTTGTGGGAGCCGGCTTGCCGGCGATGAGGCCAGTGAGTCGTGCATCGATCTTGCGGACGTCATCGCCGGCAAGCCGGCTCCCACAGGTGCGGTGTGACCGGCAAGCCCGGTTTACGCCGTACGCCAGGTGATCTCTTCTTCACCATCGGCACTGATGCGGATCCAGCGATCGGCCATCTCCTCGCCTTCTTCCTCGACCCAGCTCCCCGGCGCGCAGCGCACTTCCACGTTCAGCGCGGCAAAGGCGGCGCGGGCGCAGGCAATGTCGTCGTCCCAGGGCGTCTGGTCGCTTTCCAGGTACAGGCTGTTCCACTTGCCCACGGCCTTGGGCAGCCAGGTCACCGGCACGCCGCCGGCCTTGCACTTCCAGGTCTGGCCTTTCTGGGTCCAGTCGCTGCACGGGCCCAGCGCGGTGCCGAGCCAGGCGGCCACGGCCTTGTGATCGACGTCGTCGTCCTTGAGGTAAATCTCGATATCGGGCTGGCGCATGGAGGTCCTCGCTGCGGCTGTTCGAAAAATCCATTCGCGGATTTTGTCGGCCTTGAACCCGTGTTCAAGGCCATGAAGAGTGGGTTTATTGTAAAACGAAGTAATCGTAGCGCATCGACACGCTGACCTCGAACGGCTCCGCCTGCTCGATGACCTGCGCCCGGCGCTCGGCACTGGCACGCCAGCCGTGAGGGGTCATGGCCAGGAGATTCGCCCGGTCCTGGGCGCTGGCCAGGCTCAGTTTGAACTCCAGCACCTCGCTGTGCTCCAGCGCCATGCCCGATGGTACCAACGCCAGGTGTTTGTCGTCGGTGTACTCGCGCACCTCATCGTACAGACGCTCGCGCAGTTCCATCAGATGACCGCTGGTCGGCCCGACTTTCATCAGGCCGCCACCGGGGCTCAGCAGGCGTTTGGCTTCCTGCCAGTCCAGCGGGCTGAACACACTGGCGATGAACTGGCAGCTGGCATCGGCCAACGGCACCCGCGCCATGCTGGCGATCAACCAGGTCAGTCGCGGGTTGCGCCGGCAGGCACGCTTGACCGCCTCGCGGGAAATGTCCAGCGCGTAGCCGTCGGTCTCGGGCAGGGCCTCGGCGAGCTGGGCGGTGTAGTAGCCCTCGCCGCAGCCGATATCGACCCAGCGTCCCGGCGCGCGTTCGGCGGCCAGCGCCGCCAGGCGTCGGGCCACCGGCGCATAGTGGCCGGCGTTGAGGAAATCACGCCGGGCCTCGACCATGGCCTGGTTGTCGCCCGGGTCGCGGCTGTTCTTGTGCTGGACCGGCAGCAGGTTCAGGTAACCCTGGCGTGCCCGGTCGAAACGATGCCCGAGCGGACAGGCCACGCCGTTGTCGACCGCGCCCAGGGGCGCGCTGCAGAGAGGGCAGGTGAGCATCAGGCGAGCAACTTGATCAGGGTCTGGTAGTAGATTTCGGTCAGCACGTCGAGGTCGCTGGCCAGGACCCGCTCGTTGACCTGGTGGATGGTCGCGTTGACCGGGCCCAGCTCGACCACCTGGGTACCGAGGGTGGCGATGAAGCGTCCGTCGGAGGTGCCGCCGCTGGTGGAGGCCTGGGTCTCGCGCCCGGTGACGGCCTTGATGCTCGCCGACACCGCATCGAGCAGCGCCCCCGGCTCGGTCAGGAACGGCAGGCCGGACAGCGCCCATTCCACGTGCCAATCCAGGCCGTGCTTGTCGAGGATGGCCGCGACCCGCTGTTGCAGGCCTTCGACCGTGGACTCGGTAGAGAAACGGAAGTTGAACAGCGCCACCAGCTCGCCGGGGATCACGTTGGTCGCGCCGGTGCCCGAGTTGAGGTTGGAAATCTGGAAGCTGGTGGGCGGGAAGAAGGCGTTGCCGTTGTCCCAGTGCTCGGCGGCCAGTTCGGCCAAGGCTGGGGCGGCCAGGTGGATCGGGTTCTTCGCCAGGTGCGGGTAGGCGACATGGCCCTGCACGCCGCGCACGGTGAGGCGGGCGCCGAGGGAGCCGCGGCGGCCGTTCTTCACCACGTCACCCACCAGGGTGGTGCTCGACGGTTCGCCGACGATGCACCAGTCCAGGCGCTCGTTACGCGCGGCCAGGCGCTCGACCACGGCCTTGGTGCCGTGATGGGCCGGGCCCTCTTCGTCGCTGGTGATCAGGAAGGCGATCGAGCCCTTGTGGTCCGGGTAGTCGGCGACAAAGCGCTCGCTGGCGACCACCATCGCCGCCAGGCTGCCTTTCATGTCGGCCGCGCCGCGCCCGCAGAGCATGCCGTGCTCGTCGATCAGCGCATCGAACGGATCGTTCTGCCAGGCCTGCACGGGACCGGTGGGCACTACGTCGGTATGACCGGCGAAGCACAGCACCGGGCCTTCATGCTGGCCATGGGTGGCCCAGAAGTTGTCGACGTCTTCGATGCGCATGGGCTCGAGCTTGAAACCGGCATCGCCCAGGCGCTGCATCATCTGCTTCTGGCAGTCGGCATCGACCGGGGTCACGGAAGGGCGGCGGATCAGGTCGCAAGCGAGTTGCAGGGTCGGCGAAAGGTCGGCGTGGGCCGTCATGGGAAAGCTCCGGTGCTTTTTTGTAGGAGCGAGCTTGCTCGCGAAGGTCGTCAGGGCGCCGCAGGGTGTCAGGTGCCCAGCGTTATCGTTGATGTCCATCGCGAGCAAGCTCGCTCCTACAGGGGTAGAGGCGCGCAAAGGGGGGATATCTTAAAGCAAAACGGCGGCCCGCAGGCCGCCGTTTCGTGTTGAGCATCGCGTTTAGGCGACGGGTGCCGGCTCCGGCTCGCTGGCCGGTTTCGGCAGCGAGGAAACGAACGCCATGATCAGCGCCGCCACGTACGGCAGCGACTGCACCAGCAACATGACCACCCAGAAGCGCATGTCGTTGCTCGGCAGGCCCTGCACCAGGAAGATCCCCAGCGCCGCGGCCCACAACAGCAGCATGATGAACATCTCTTCCCGGGCTTCCGAAATCGCCACCCAGAAACCGTGGTTATCGGCGTTCTTCGGTGTGCGGAAGAACGGGATGCTGCTGGTGAAGAAACCGTACAGCACCGCCTTGGCGATGGTGTGGGACAAGGCCAGGCCCGCCAGCGCGGCGGCGAAGGCATCCTTCATGTTGACCCCGACCGCGCGGCGGTAGAGGAACAGGATCTTGCCGACCTTGAACACGAACAGCGCCAACGGCGGGATGGCGAAGATCATCAGCGGCGGATCGACCCGTTGCGGCACGATGATCATCGCGGATGACCAGAGCAGGGCACCGACGGTGAAGAAGATGTTCATGCCGTCGGCGACCCACGGCAGCCAGCCCGCGAGGAAGTGATAGCGCTGGCCGCGGGTCAGCTCGGTGTCCTTGCCACGCAGCAGGCTGGCGGTGTGCCGCTTGATGATCTGGATCGCCCCGTAGGCCCAGCGGAAACGCTGTTTCTTGAAGTCGATAAAGGTGTCGGGCATCAGGCCCTTGCCGTAGCTTTCGTGGTGATACGCCGCCGACAGGCCTTTTTCGAAGACCCGCAGGCCCAGCTCGGCGTCTTCGCAGATGCACCAGTCGGCCCAGCCCAGTTCTTCCAGGACCGAACGGCGGGTCATGGTCATGGTGCCGTGCTGGATGATCGCGTCGCGGTCGTTGCGGGTGACCATGCCGATATGGAAGAAGCCCTTGTATTCCGAGTAGCAGAGCTTCTTGAAGGTGCTTTCGTTCTGGTCGCGGTAGTCCTGGGGCGACTGCACGATGGCGATCTTCGGATCGGCGAAGTGCGGCACCATGTGCTTGAGCCAGTTGCGGTCGACGCAGTAGTCCGAGTCGATCACCGCGATGACTTCGGCGTCCTTGGCGGTGTGCGGGATCAGGTAGTTCAGCGCACCGCCCTTGAAGCCGGCCAGTGGCGCGACGTGGAAGAAGCGGAAGCGCGGGCCGAGGGTTTCGCAGTAGGCCTGCACCGGTTCCCAGACCGCCGGGTCCTTGGTGTTGTTGTCGATGATCAGGACTTCGTAGTCCGGGTAATCGAGGGCCGCCAGGGCGTCGAGGGTCTGCTTGACCATCTCCGGCGGCTCGTTGTAGCACGGCACGTGGATCGAGACTTTCGGCCGGTAGTCCGAGTCGCCTTCCACCGGCAGGAATTCACGCCGGCGCTTGTGGGTCCAGACCGCCTCGGCCAGTTCATGGGCCTCGGTCAGCAGGACGATGAACACGCCCAGGGCACCGACGGCCAGCAGGAAACCCACCGTCAGGCTGAACCAGGTGCTGTATTGCTGGCTGTAGTCGTAGCCGATCCACACCAGCACCGAACCGCAGAGGAACGCGATAAAGGTCAGGAAGGTCCGGCCGCGCTGGCGCAGGGCCGAGCCGTCGATCATCAGCAGGGTCAGCGAGAGCAGCGCCAGCACCACCGAGCCGATGGCCAGTACGCGCCATTGCGGGATCGCCACCACCGGGCCTTCGAAGTTGAACTTCTGTTGGCGCGCGGCGTTGAACACGCCCCAGTAGGCGCCCACCGAACCTTCGTCGTCAGCCTTCCACGGCTGGTCGAAGGCTTCGATCACGAAGTAGTTGAAGCCCTGGCGGTTCAGCTTGTTGACCAGGGTCCGCAGGTAAATGGCCTGGTCGGCCGGGGTTGCATCGGCACCGCCACGCATGCGGCCGTTGCTCGGCCAGCCCACTTCCGACAGCAACAGGGGCTTTTTCGGGAACATGCGCTTGAGTTCGCGGGCGCGATCCAGCACGAACTGGCCGGCCTTGTCCATCGGGATGAATTCCCAGTAGGGCAGGATGTGCGCGGCGATCAGGTCGACGTGCTTGACCAGCTCCGGGTTCTTTTCCCAGATATGCCACTGTTCGGAGGTGGTCACCGGCACCTTGACGGCTGCGCGCACGCGGTCGAGCAGCACACCCAGTTCCTTGGCGGTGATTTCCTTGCGGAAGATCGCCTCGTTGCCGACCACCACCCGCACGACACTGCGGCTGCTGTTGGCCAGTTCGATGGCGCGGGTGATTTCACGCTCGTTGCGTTCCTGGTCCGGGCTGATCCAGATCCCCAGGGTCACCCGCAGGCCGAACTCTTCGGCGAGCTTGGGAATGTCCTGGAGGGTGCCGTCGACCGAGTAGATACGGATGTTGTCGGTCAGCTTGCTGATGATCTCCAGGTCGCGACGCATTTCATCGTCGGTCGGGTACTGCTGTTTCTGCGGGAATTGTCCCTGCTGGAACGGCGAGTAGGAGAAGCCGGCAATCTGCTCGGGCCAGTCAGGCGCCGAAACCGGGCGGTTGATCAACGCCCAGAAACCGGTGAATAGTGCGGCAATTGCCAGCACCACGACCAGGTTGAGTCCAAATTTACGCGATGGCATAGGTATTTCGGGTTCCGAAAAGGGCTAGAACAGGGAACGGAGCGGCGCGCATCCTACACTTGCTATCCGTCGACCGTACAGCACCGCAGGTGCGAGCAGATATTGGGCAATGGCGCGGGGTTTAAGTTCTTTCCTGGATTGTTGTAGCGCTATTCTCGTCAAAACGTTGTGATTTAGCGTTCGTCGGTAGCCATTCATAGGCTAAGGCTGCCCGCCGCCGGCGCCGGGTCCTATAATGCGCGCCGGTTTTTTGGGTAATGGTCATGAGTGCAGAAGATCCGCGGTTTGCCGGCGTCGCCCGGTTGTATGGCATTGAAGGTCTGGAACGGTTGAAGGCCGCCCATGTGGCGATCGTCGGTATCGGCGGTGTCGGCTCCTGGGCCGCCGAAGCCATTGCCCGTTGCGGTGTCGGCGAGATTTCGCTGTTCGACCTGGACGATGTCTGCGTCAGCAACAGCAACCGTCAGTTGCATGCCCTGGACAGCACCGTGGGCCGGCCCAAGGTCGAGGTCATGGCCGAACGCCTGAAGGGCATCAACCCGGAGTGTCGGGTCCACGCGGTGAGCGATTTCGTCACCCGCGAGACCATGGCCGAGTACATTACCCCGGATATCGACTGTGTGATCGACTGCATCGACAGCGTCAATGCCAAGGCGGCGCTGATCGCCTGGTGCAAGCGGCGCAAGATCCAGATCATCACCACTGGCGGCGCCGGTGGGCAGATCGATCCGACGCTGATCCAGGTGTGCGACCTGAATCGTACGTTCAATGATCCGCTGGCCTCGAAAGTGCGCTCGACCTTGCGCCGCGACTATGGCTTCTCGCGCACGGTGACCCGCCATTACAGCGTGCCTTGTGTGTTTTCCACCGAGCAGCTGCGTTATCCGAAGCCCGATGGCAGCATTTGCCTGCAGAAAAGTTTTGTCGGCGACGGGGTAAAACTGGACTGCGCCGGTGGTTTCGGCGCGGTGATGATGGTCACGGCGACCTTCGGCATGGTGGCGGCGACCAAGGCGGTGGACAAGATTGTTGCGGGCGTGCGCCGGCCCGCGGATCGGCTCAAGCCGCAATAAGGCCGTTTGGGCATTTGCGTCGTTCCCGGAGCTGATATCCGACGCTGTACCGTGTAGGAGCAAGCTTGCTCGCGATCGGGCGCGCAGCGGCCGCAATTCGCTTGACTCGGTGTGTCAGGAAAATTGCGTCCTGAGGTTTTACGACTGCTGCGCAGCCGATCGCGAGCAAGCTTGCTCCTACAGATTTGTGGTGTTTTCAGGATCGTGTTAGTTCACGCATCCGCTGCAATACCGCATTCAATCCATTGCTGCGTGACGGCGACAGTTGCCGGGACAGCCCGAGCTGGTTGAACCAGTCCGGCAGGTCGACCTGCTGCAATTCGTCGGCGCTCAAGCCATTGACCCGCACCAGCAACAGCGCCACCAGCCCGCGAATCAAGCGGGCATCGCTGCTGGCAGCAAACTGCCACTGACCATCGTGCAGCCGACCGGTCAACCACACCTGGCTTTCGCAGCCATGCACGCGGTTGGCCTCGGTCCGCTCGGCGTCGCTCAAGGGCGGCAAGCGCTCGCCCCATTGCATCAGCAGGCGCGCCCGTTGTTCCCAACCCGCGAGATTACGGAAGCTTTCCAGGACTGACAGCGCCTCGTCGGGCAGGCTCATCGCAACAACTCCAGGGCCTGGTCCAGGGCCTCGAAAAACCGCTCCAGGTCGTCGGAGTCGTTGTACAGCCCCAGTGATACGCGGATCGCGCCCGCCAGCCCGAGCTGTTTCATCAACGGCATTGCGCAGTGGTGCCCGGCCCGGACGGCAATCCCCTGTTCGGTCAGCAGGTGCGCCAAGTCGGCGTTGTGCACGTCGTCGACGATGAAACTGGCCAGGGCCAGTTGCGGTTCGCCCAGCAGGCGGATGCCCTTGCGCACCTGCAAGCCTTGCAACAGGTGGGCGTGCAGCGCCGCTTCGTGGGCCGAGACGGCCAGCTGGTCGAGGCCCGCCAGGTAGTCGAGGGTCGCGCCGAGGCCGATCACGCCGGCAATCGGCGGTGTTCCGGCCTCGAAACCCAGCGGGGCGGGGCGGAAACGGGCTTGCTGGTAGTCCGCGTCCAGCACCATCTCGCCGCCGAACTGCCAGTGCCGCAGTTGGCTGAAGGCGGCATGACGGCCATAGAGCACGCCGACGCCATCGGGGCCGTAGAGCTTGTGGCTGGAAAACACATAGAAATCGCAGCCCAGAGCCTGCACGTCGTGGCGCCCGTGAACCACGCCCTGGGCGCCGTCGACCACGGTCAGGGCGTTGAACGAGCGGGCCAGGGCCAGCAAGTCCGGCAACGGTTGCCAGGCACCGAGCACATTGGAGAGCTGGCTGAGCGCCAGCAACCGCGTCCGTGGGCCGATCAACTGGCGGGCGGCGTCCAGGTCGACCAGGCCACTGGCGCTGATCGGCAGGACGACGAGCCGCAGCCCCCGCCGTTGTGCCAGTTGCTGCCAGGGCAGCAGGTTGGCGTGATGCTCCAGGGCGCTGATGACAATCTCGTCGCCGGGCTGGAAAACGGCTTCCAGGCCATAGGCCAGGAGATTCAATGCCGAGGTGGCGCCGTGGGTGAAGACGATCGGTCCGCTATTGCCTGCGTTGAGCCACTGGCCGACCTTGCTCCGGCTGTCCTCGAAGGCCTGGGTGGCGTGGGCGCCGGGCAGGTGCTGGGCACGGTGCACATTGGCCGCGCCGTTGCTGTAATAGTGCGCCAGGGCATCGATCAGCGCCTGGGGCTTCTGGGTGGTGGCGGCGCTGTCCAGGTAGACCTGGTCTTGCCGTTGCAGGGCGGCGATGGCCGGGAAATCGGCGCGCCAGGGAGAAGCTATCAACATGGTGTTCGGCCCTGGTGAGCGTGGGCGGGGGCGCAAAACCTGTAGGAGCGGAGCTTGTTCGCGATGAACTCGGGGGCACCGCAGTGTTTCAGGTGCCCCGCGTTATCGTTGACGTCCATCGCCGGCAAGCCGGCTCCTACAGTACGGCGTCAAACACAGGTTTTGCGTATAGCATAAATCTTTTGTAGGAGCCGGCTTGCTGGCGATGATGGCCGAAAGAACGATGCAAGGTTCAAGGGCCTCATCGCCGGCAATCGAGCGTCGACCGGCCGCTCCCACAACAGCAATCCTGCTTAGTTATGCGCGTGCAGGGCTTCGTTCAGCTCGATGGCCGACTTGTGGGTCTTGCATTCCACCGCGCCGGTTTCCGAGTTGCGACGGAACAGCAGGTCCGGCTGGCCGGCCAGCTCGCGGGCCTTGAGCACCTTGACCAACTGGTTGTTTTCGTCGAGCAGCGCCACTTTGGTACCGGCGGTCACGTACAGGCCCGATTCCACGGTGTTGCGGTCGCCCAGCGGAATGCCGATACCGGCGTTGGCACCGATCAGGCAGCCTTCGCCGACCTTGATGACGATGTTGCCGCCACCGGACAGCGTGCCCATGGTCGAGCAGCCGCCGCCCAGGTCCGAACCCTTGCCGACGAACACGCCAGCCGAAACACGGCCTTCGATCATCCCCGGGCCTTCGGTGCCGGCGTTGAAGTTGACGAAACCTTCGTGCATCACGGTAGTGCCTTCGCCGATGTAGGCGCCCAGGCGAATACGCGCGCTGTCAGCGATACGCACGCCGCTCGGGACCACGTAGTCGGTCATTTTCGGGAACTTGTCCACCGAGAACACTTCCAGCAACTCGCCACGCAGGCGCGCTTCCAGTTGATGCGCGGCCAGTTCCGACAGGTCGATGGCGCCCTGGCTGGTCCAGGCCACGTTCGGCAGCAGCGGGAACACGCCCGCCAGGCTCAGGCCGTGGGGCTTGACCAGGCGATGGGAGAGCAGGTGCAGCTTGAGGTAGGCCTCGGGGGTGGAGGTCAGCTGGACATCTTCGGCCAGCAGGGTCGCGACCAACGGCTTGTGGCTTTCGGCCAGGCGGGTCAGCAGGGCGGCCTGGGTGGCATCGACGCCCTTCAGGGCCTCGGCCAGTTGCGAAGCCTGGGCGGTGCTGAAGGCGATCGCCTGGTTGCCGCCGGTGTAGCCGAGGATCGGCGCGATGGCGGCGACCAGGTCGGCCGCAGGCTGGATCAGGGGTTGGGCGTAGAACACCTCCAGCCAGGCACCTTGACGATTCTGGGTGCCAACGCCGAAGCCCAGGCTGAACAGAGTAGTGGACATGCAGTTACCTCTTGCGAAATGAGTGGGGGCCTTGAGCGCTCTGGCTCAGTTGAGGGCCGCCGCATAGCTATCTGGCTTGAAGCCAATCAGGGTTCGGTCACCGAGATCAAGCACCGGGCGCTTGATCATCGAAGGTTGTGCCAGCATCAGTTCAATCGCCTTCGCCTGGTCGAGATCGGCTTTGCGTTCGTCGTCGAGTTTGCGGAAGGTGGTTCCGGCGCGGTTCAGCACCACTTCCCAGCCGTGCTCGTTGCACCACTGGGTCAGGTGTTCGCGGTCGATGCCGGCGGTCTTGTAGTCATGGAACGCGTAGGGCACGGCCTGCTCGTCGAGCCAGGTGCGGGCCTTCTTCATGGTGTCGCACGCCTTGATTCCGAAAAGGTGCAACGTTTTGCTCGAAGCGGTCACAGCAATTGCCTCCCCTTTGGAGATACGCGGGATGAAAGGTGAAAGATTATGCCATGACCGAGCGGTTTCGGCGTCGATGGCTGTTCTTTAGTCGCGTGCGGTTACATCTTTCCTGGCCGCCTGCGACTTTCGTGCAACGCCCGGGCGGCAGCTTAAGCGGCTAATATGGCACTTCGAAGGCAAGCTGTTGCCTGAGATGTGTGGTTGATCGATTGGGAATGCTTTTATGCAGACGGCCTACACCGTCCTGATTCTGTTGATGCTGGTGGGCGTCTCGCGTTTGCTCTGGCGGGTGATCCCGCTGCCGCTGCCGTTGGTGCAGATTGCCGCCGGGGCGGTGCTGGCCTGGCCGAGCCTGGGGCTGCATGTGGCGCTGGACCCGGAATTGTTCCTGTTCCTGTTTCTGCCGCCGTTGCTGTTTTCCGATGGTTGGCGCATGCCCAAGCGTGAGCTGTGGCGCCTGCGCGGACCGGTCCTGACCCTGGCCGTGGGGCTGGTGTTGTTCACGGTGGTCGGCGCCGGCTGTTTCATTCACTGGTTGTTGCCGGCCATCCCCTTGCCGGTGGCGTTTGCCCTGGCCGCGGTGTTGTCACCGACCGATGCGGTGGCGGTGTCCGCGATCTCCCAGAACCGCCTGCCGACACCGCTGATGCATATGCTCCAGGGCGAGGCGCTGATGAACGATGCGTCGGGCCTGGTGACCTTCAAGTTCGCCCTGGCGGCGGCCGTGACCGGTGCGTTCTCCCTGGCCAATGCGAGCCTGACCTTTGTCCTGGTGGCCGTGGGCGGCCTGGCGGTCGGTGTGGCGCTGAGCTGGCTGGTGGGGCGTTTTCGGCTGTGGATGATCGCTCGCGGCTGGGACGATCCGGCGACCCACGTGGTGTTCATGCTGCTGTTGCCGTTCGCCGCCTATGTGTTGGCCGAGCGCCTGGAGGTTTCGGGGATTCTGTCGGCGGTGGCGGCGGGGATGATGCAGAGCTGGCTCGACCTGTTGCCGCGCCAGACCAGCACCCGGCTGCTCAACCGCAGTGTCTGGTCGCTGCTGGAGTTCGCCTTCAATGGGTTGATCTTCCTGCTGCTGGGCCTGCAGTTGCCGGATATCGTCGAGGCGGTTGCCAGCCATGCGACCTCGTTGTGGCCGACCTTGCTGTACCGTGGCCTGGAGGTGCTGGCGATCTTCCTGGCGCTGGTGGCGTTGCGGTTTGTCTGGGTGCACAGCATCTGGCGCTTGTCGGAGCTGTTGCGCTACTGGCGTGGCAAAGACCAACTGTCGGGGCTGCCCAAGGCGCGCTCCTGCTGGTTGCTGACCGTGGGTGGTGTGCGCGGCGCGGTGACGCTGGCGGGTGTGATGTCGGTGCCGCTGCTGATCGCGCCCGGGGCGGACTTTCCCGAGCGTGACTTGCTGGTTTTCATTGCCGCGGGGGTGATTCTGCTGTCGTTGGCGACGGCCAGTATTGCCTTGCCGCTGCTGTTGCGCGAGTTGCCGAAGCGTTCGGATGACCGGCATCGCGGCGAAGTGCGCGAGGCCTGGAAGAGAACCGCCGAGGCGGCGATCCATGTGCTGGAGGCTGAGGAACTGGGCGCGCAGCAGGACACGGTTCAGGATGCGGCCCAGGCGGCGCTGGCGACCGAGTTGAAAGCGCGGTTGATGGCCGAGTACCGGCATCAGTTGGAGGTGTTCAACGACTCCGCCGAGGCCCAGGCGCTGGCGTTGCAGATGGACCTGCTGGAGCGCCGCTTGCGCTTGACGGCGCTGCGGGCGCAGCGCCTGGAGTTGTACCGGCTCAGTCGCCAGCACCAGATCGGCGACGATGTGTTGCGCGAGGTGCTGGCGGAGCTGGACCTGAGCGAGGCGAACCTCGGTTCGGTGAAATAACCGCTGGGAATGATGTCCGCCGCGCGTTGAGCGGGAATGCCTACCCCATGAACGCGGGGCGACCGAACCGAGGTCGCCCCGCGGGCCCGTTAGGCATGAACTCCGGATCAGAAGTCTATGCGGCGGCCACCTGTCTGTGTTTCAGCCCCGTCTTCATTGAAGGTCGCCGCTGAAGCACTGATTGCATTCTGGTTTGCCCATTCCCGCAGTTTTGTAAACTCATCCTTGCGCACTTTGCTCATGGGGACCATGCGTGAAATCGTTGCTTCAAAGTCACTCATTGCCAGGTCAGCCGGGTCGCCGGAACCACTGACCCGCCTTGAGAAGGCGTCGATCAGGGAGTCGCCTACCCAGGCTTCGAGCTCGGCGCCGGAGAGCGAGATGTTTTGTCCGAAATTGGCCTCTCCGCCCAAGGCCACCAGACGATCCAGATCAAATTGCCCGGGATCACGCTTCAACTTTATGAGGTGTATCTCAAGAATTTTCTTTCTTTCCAGCGCCGAGGGGAAATCAACGAAGAATATTTCGTCAAACCGGCCTTTCCTCAGCAGCTCAGGTGGAAGACTGGCAATATTGTTGGCAGTGGCAAATACGAAAACCGGGGCGGTTTTCTCTTGCATCCAGGTCAGCAGCGTGCCGAACACCCGCGTAGCAGTTCCACCATCGGAAGAACCACTGGAGGAGCCGGAGAGGCCTTTTTCAATTTCGTCGATCCATAGAATGCAAGGCGAAATAGCTTCGGCGGTTCGAAGCGCGGAGCGGATATTCGACTCCGAGGACCCCACGACACCTTGAAATATCTTCCCCATATCAAGGCGTAGCAACGGCATATTCCATGACGAAGATACGCACTTGGCGGTCAAGGATTTACCGCAGCCGGGAACACCGGTCAGCAGCAGGCCTTTGGGCGTTCCCACGCCGAACTCCTTGGCGGCTTGACCGAAGCACTGGCTACGAAGATGAAGCCATTTTTTCAACGTGGCCAATCCACCTACATCATCAAGATCCAGCTGGGAGTCTATGTACTCCAGGATTCCGGTTTTTCGGATAATCTGCTTTTTCTCGGCCAGCAGATCCTTGACCGTGTTTTCATCCAGCATCAGGTTGGAGACAAGCGATCGCGACAGGGAATTGTCAATCTCCAGGCTTGTGAGTCCCAGCGCGGCGTCGACGAGTTTTTCCTTGCTGTCCTGGGGCAGATTGATTTTTACGTTGTCGTTGCTCTTCCAGGCCGCCACAAAACCCTCAATCTGGGTCTTTACCTCATCCCGGGAGGGAAGCGGAAAATCAATTAACGTCACTTCCTTCTGGAGGTCATTGGCGATTTCAAAACTGGGTGCAACGATTATGCAGTTGCTTCTGTAGCCGTGTGAGCGGATTTTGATTGCGAAATCTTTAAGGCGGCGTCGATAGACAGGGTTGGCACTGGTCGTCAGGTAGTTGTGTGCATCGCGGAACACGAAAATGTTCTTGCTGTTGTCTTCTCGCGCCTTTTCCTCACAGAAGTCCAGCGCCAGTTTCAGGTCAAAGGTTTTATCGCCGACAACGGCACCGTTGGTCTGGACACCCTGCGTCGAACTCCAGAGAAACAAGCGGTGATTGAGGGATTTGGCGATCTCCCCCAGTTCCGCCACAACCCGCTCTTCTTCGTAGGATTCGATCACCAGAATCGCATAACGTGCTTTTAGATAGTCCGTGATTTGCTGGGTGCGGTTCATGTGGGGCATCTCTTCACTGCATCAGGCGATGTCTGTTGTATGGGGAGACCGGTCTTGGTCATGCTCAGGCTTGAAACAACGAATTCAACGGTTCTTTTTGTCCTGAAAAAGTCGATGTCCACCCTGTCGCTGGTCTTGATCAGTTGCTTGTGTTGATAGGGGTGTATGGCGTTGCTGTGATAGCGGCCGGCGAGTGTCAGGTCAACGGCCTTGACGACGCGCGTCATGGTCGCATCCCGAAAAATCTCCTTGGGGGCGTAGCCGGTGTAAAGCACCCAGTTTTTTTCACGATGGACAGCGTTGATAAGGGCTTCTATGGCCAGGGCCTGGTCGAGCGGTTCTCCACCCGAGATGGTCACGCCATCGATTGAGTCCAGGGCGTTTATCTGCTCGGCCAATGCGCTCACGGGAATGGACAGGCCGGTCTCGGGGTTATGGGTGGGCTGGTTGAAACAGCCCTTGCAGTTCAGCTCGCATCCCTGCACCCATACGACCAACCGCAACCCGGGGCCGTTGGCGCGACTCAGTTCGGTATGATGCAGATTGATGTTCATCTACAGGCGCGCGCTCAGTATTTGAAGCGTCTGTTCTTCGTGCACCACCGTGTATTCCGGTTTCCATTCGGTCAACAGTTCGGCTGAAGGGCTGGCCAGGAGTGATTCAAGTTCTTGCGTAAGCGTCGTGCAGATATCGCCTTTTACGCCGAAGACCTCTTCTTTGACTTCATTGCCCGACAGGGTGACACGAACGCTGTATTCGTAGTTTGAGCCGAATTCAACTTCAAAACCGTCGGCTGATTCTTGCAGGCGCGCCGGAATACCGGTTGCCTCTATACGACGAAGGGTGGCATCGATGGCAACGCCGACATAAGCCCGCTGAAAACGTGAAGCCAGGTCCGCCATGATCACTTCATCACCGGGTGAACGGGATTCGCGCTCGATTAATAGCGTATAAACAGGGTCTTCAATTTTGCAGGCGAAAAAATTGAAGCCGTTTTCAGCGCGTGCGCAGATGGCGCGAAATTGGCGCTTGCCCATGTAACCCAGCGGGCCCAGGGCCTTCTTGCTGAAGTCACTGTTGAATTCGGCAACCAGTGCGGTCGTCGGTTCGAGTCCAAGCTTTACAAAGGCCTTTGCTATCGCTTCTTCGTCGGTATAAGTGAACTCGAATTTCGTACAGTGCGACATGCTACAGCTCCAGCTTCCGGCCCGATCTGGCCACCTCTGCGTTCTTGGCGTCGCTTGACGGGGCAGGCGCAAGTTCCATGTCGCGGGCAGCTGTTGACGTCTCCGGTTCGAGCGTGGAAGTTTGGGAGGGTGTGGTGTCGTCAGTGAGAACCACTCGGCGTCTTTGTGGGGCCTTTGGCGCCGCGTCGGCACCAAGCAGGTTGGCATCAATCACTTCAAGCAGTCGTTTTATCACCAGGCTCGGGCTTGAGGTCAATTTCTCATGGAGGCCAATGCGTAGCAACGTGCCGCTACCATCATTGAATATCAATTTGACGCAGTGGCTATTGTCTTCGTCGCCGATGATGCCAATGCGAGTAATCTGATTCAGAGGGCGAGAAAGCTTTTCCCAATACTCGCCATTGAAGGTGGCGACGACTAATTGGGTGGCGGTGGCGACAAAAGCGTTACTGCCCCTTTGGATATTGTCGGCATCAAAGTTCTGGTAGCTCGCCAGGGCTTTTTCCCCTGTGTTGATTCCCAGGGAAGAGGCGAGGTATTCGTTGGCTGAATAATCGACGTCTTCATGAAACTTCAGGGATTTTGACAAGGCGTAGAAGCCAGCGAAGGCGGTGATCGTGCTAGCACCGACTAACACAATTCTGGAAGGGTCGAGCAGTAAAAACACAATGGCGAACAACGCGACTATCCAGTATCCATATTTTACGGATTTCTGCGCCAGGAGCTGCTTTGACCGGTAAGCGACGAAGGATTTTCCCGCGATGTATTTTCTCTGCGGGATAAACAGGACCACGGCCGCGCCAAAGAATAGTGCACCGAGAAGCCCTAGTGCCGCGGAACCGTTTTTTCCGTTTTGCAAACCATCAAGAAAGACCCCGATACCACCGGCCGTGAGCACAGGAATCATCGCCAGAATGAACAGGCCAACGACCTTCCCCTTTGTCTCCATGATCATTTTCCACAGGGGAATAGTCGTTACCACACTCTCTCTCCTTGATGAGCCAGTTTTACAGTGTTGATGCGAGGGTTTCGCAATTAAGATGTCCGGCGCATTCTACACGGCCAGTTGATAAAAAGAACGGGAGCGGGGCTTGCGTGCCGGCAAGCTCCGCTCCTGCAAGGAGGGTGTTCGGCCGTGGGTTATTTGCGGCGCAGGATGAACGCGCGAATCCGCTCCGCGGCCTCGACACATTCGGCCAGCGGTGCAACCAGTGCCATGCGCACGCGACCGGCCCCCGGATTGACGCCGTCCACCTCGCGGGACAGGTAGGAACCCGGTACCACCGTGACATGCTCCTCGGCAAACAGATCACGGCAGAACGCCGCATCATCGCCTTGCACATTCGGCCACAGGTAGAAGCTGCCGTCCGGGCGCTGCACATCCAGCACCGGCGCCAGGATCTCCAGCACCGCATCGAACTTCTCCCGATACAGCGCACGGTTGGCCCGCACGTGCACTTCGTCGTTCCAGGCGGCCACGCTGGCCAGTTGGGTCTGCACCGGCATCGCGCAACCGTGGTAGGTGCGATACAGCAGGAAGGCCTTGAGGATATCGGCGTCGCCGGCGACGAAGCCCGAACGCAGCCCCGGCAGGTTGGAGCGCTTGGACAGGCTGTGGAACACCACGCAACGCGCAAAGTCCTTGCGGCCCAGGGCCACGCAGGCGCTGAGCAGGCCCGGCGGCGGGCTCTGTTCGTCGAAGTACAGCTCGCTGTAGCACTCGTCGGCGGCGATCACGAAGTCATGCTCGTCGGCCAGGGCGATCAGCTTCTTCAGGGTCTCCAGCGGGATCAGCGCCCCGGTCGGGTTGCCCGGCGAGCACAGGAACAGGATCTGGCAGCGCTGCCAGATCTCGGCCGGCACCGCGTCGAAGTCCGGGTTGAAGCCGTTCTCGTCCAGGCACGGCAGATAGTGCGGCTTGGCTCCGGCCAGGAAGGCCGCGCCTTCGTAGATCTGATAGAACGGGTTGGGGCTGACCACCAGCGCGTCGTCGCCACGGTTGACCACGGTCTGGGTGAAGGCGAACAGCGCCTCGCGGGTGCCGTTGACCGGCAGCACATGGCGCGCCGGGTCGATCCAGCCGCTCGGCACGCCGAAACGCCGTTCGCACCAGGCGCCGATGGCTTCACGCAGGGCCGGTACGCCGAGGGTGGTCGGGTAGACCGCCATCTTCTCCAGGTTGGCGGTCAGGGCCTCGGCGACAAACGTCGGCGAACGGTGCTTCGGTTCACCGATGGACAGGGCAATCGGCCGCTTGTCCGCGTTCGGTGTCACGCCGCCCAGCAGGGCGCGGAGTTTCTCGAACGGGTAGGGCTGCAACTGGTTCAGGGCATTGTTCATCGGTAACGGTGCTCGCTTCATTCAGGTGTCTGCGCGTCAGATACTCAGGCGCATCGTTTCAAGGGGCGGTTCGGCGTCGACGCTCAACTGTTCGACGATGGCGTCCTGCAATCGGCTGCACAGCTGCGGGTCGGACAGCGGTTGGTTGTCGGCGTCGGTAATGAAGAACACGTCTTCCACCCGCTCGCCCAAGGTGGCGATCTTGGCGTTCTGCAGCGACAGGTCGAACTCCAGGAAGATCTTGCCGATGCGCGCCAACAGCCCGGGGCGATCCGGCGCGCTCAGCTCCAGCACCGTGACCGGCCGCTGGGCGTCGTTGTGGATGGTGACCTGGGGCGCAAAGGCGAAGTGCTTGAGCTGGCGCGGTACCCGGCGCTGGATGATGGTCGGGTAGTCGTCCGGGTTGCGCAGGGCTCCGCTCAGGCCGTCGCGGATCTGCTTGACCCGTTTCGGGTTGTCGCCGATGGAGCCGCCGTCGTTGTCCAGCACGATGTAGGTGTCGAGGGTGAACTGGCTGCTGGAGGTGATGATCCGGGCGTCGTGGATGTTCAGGTTGAGCTGGTCCATCGCGGCCACGGTCACGGCGAAGAAGTCGTGCTGGTCAGGGGCGTAGATGAAGATCTGCGTGCCGCCTTCGAACTCGCGCTGGGTGGTTTCCTTGATCAGCACCAGCGGGCCGCCATCGGCCGGCTGTTGCAGGATCGCGTCGCTGTGCCAGGCCACGTCGCCGGCGGTGTGGCGCAGGAAGTAGTCGTCGCCCAGTTGCGACCAGAGCTGCTCGACATCGTCCGGGTCGGTGCCGGCGCGCACCAGGATATCCAGGGCGGCGCTCTGGGTCTGGCGGATTTGCTCCTCGCGGTCCACCGGGTTTTCCAGGCCGCGGCGCAGGGCGCGCTTGGTCTCGGTGTAGAGCTGGCGCAACAGGCTGGCGCGCCAGGAGTTCCACAGGCTCGGGTTGGTGGCGTTGATGTCGGCGACGGTCAGCACGTACAGGTAGTCCAGGTGCACCTGGTCACCGACGGTCTGGGCGAAGTCATGGATCACCTGCGGGTCGGAGAGGTCCTTGCGCTGGGCGGTGGTGGACATCACCAGGTGGTTCTGCACCAGCCAGACGATCAGGCGGGTGTCCCACGCCGGCAGTTGGTGGCGCGCGCAGAAGGCCTCGGCATCCACTGCACCGAGTTCCGAATGGTCGCCGTGACGGCCCTTGCCGATATCGTGGTAGAGCCCGGCCATGTAGATCAGTTCCGGCTTGGGCAGCTTGGCCATGAGCTTGGCGGCCAGCGGGAATTTCTCGGAAACCTGGGTGTACTGCAGTTTGCGCAGGTGCTTGATCAGGTTCAGGGTATGGGCGTCGACCGTATAGATGTGGAACAGGTCGTGCTGCATCTGCCCGACGATGTCGCCGAACTCCGGCAGGTAGCGCCCGAGGAGGCCGTAGCGGTTCATCCGGCGCAGGTTGCGGTGGATGCCGATCTTGCACTTGAACAGTTCGATGAACAGGCTGGTGTTGCGGATATCGTGGCGGAAGTCGTCATCGATCAGATGGCGGTTTTCCCGCAGCAGACGGATGGTGTCGGCGCGCACGCCCTTGATTTCCGGCTGCTGGGCCATCAGCACGAAGATTTCCAGCATGGCGAACGGTGTGCGCCGGAAGACGTTGGGGTTGCTCGCCTCGATGTAGCCGTCGTGCAGCTGGAAGCGCGAGTTCAAGGGCTGCGGCGGCGCTTCGTCTTCCGGGGCGAGGATGATTTCCTCGAAGTGCTGGAGGATCAGGTCGCTGAGCTGGGCGATGCTCATGACCACCCGGTAATACTGCTGCATGAAGTTTTCGACGGCCTGCTTCGCATCGTCGCCCTTGAAACCAAGGAGCCCGGCGATGACGCGCTGGTGGTCGAACAGCAGGCGGTCCTCGGCGCGTCCGGCGAGCATGTGCAGGGCGTAGCGGACTTTCCAGAGGAATTCCTGGGACGAGGCCAGCAGGGCGTTTTCGCTCTCCACCAGAAAGCCTTCGCCGGCCAGGGCCCGCAGGTTCAGGGTGCCATACTGGCGCCGGGCGACCCAGAGAATCGTCTGGATGTCCCGCAGGCCGCCGGGCGAACCCTTGACGTTGGGTTCCAGGTTGTATTCGGTGTCGTTGTACTTGTGGTGCCGGGCCTTCTGTTCGGCGCTCTTGGCCAGGAAGAAGTCCTTGCTCGGCCACATGTGCGCCGTGCTGGTGACGTCGAGCATGCGCAGGCGCAGGTGCTCGGGGCCGGCGACGGTGCGGCTTTCCATCAGGTTGGTGATGACCGTGAGGTCGGCCCGGGCCTCTTCGGCGCACTCGTCGACCGAGCGCACGCTCTGGCCGACTTCCAGGCCGATGTCCCAGAGCAGGGTCAGGAAGCGCTCGATGGAATCGCGAAAGATCTCGTGATCGTCGTTGTCGAGCAGGATCAGCAGGTCGATGTCCGAGTAGGGGTGCAGCTCGCCGCGACCGTAGCCGCCGACCGCCACCAGGGCGATGTCGGCGTCTTCGCTCCAGCTGAACTGATCCCAGGCCTGTTGCAGGATGTTATCGACGAACCAGGCGCGGTCTTCGATCAGGCGGCGGATATCGCGGCCGATGCGAAAGCGCTCGTCGAGCACCTCGCGGGCCTGGCGAATGGCTTTCTTGAAGGCGGCGATGGGGCTGGCCTTCAGCGCCAGTTCCGCCTGGAACTGGCCGCGGTCGAAGAGTTCGGGGTCCACCTGCGGCATCGATTGGCTTTCCTTGGGGTCTATAGGCGTTCTATATAAAGCGGCAGGTGCAAGGGATCAGGCCGAGACGCGGGGGATGGTTTCATCGCTGCGCAGGGTGAAGATCTCGTAGCCGGTGTCGGTGACCAGCAGGGTGTGCTCCCACTGGGCCGACAGCTTGCGGTCCTTGGTGATCGCGGTCCAGCCGTCGCCCAGCACCTTGGTGTCGGCCTTGCCCTGGTTGATCATCGGCTCGATGGTGAAGGTCATGCCGGCCTTGAGTTCCATGCCGGTGCCGGCGCGGCCGTAGTGCAGGACCTGCGGTTCTTCGTGGAACACCTTGCCGATGCCGTGGCCACAGAACTCGCGAACCACCGAAAAACCGTTCTTTTCCGCGTGCTTCTGGATGATTTCGCCGATGTCGCCCAGGCGGCAGCCGGGCTTGACGATCTCGATGGCCTTGTACATGCATTCCTGGGTGACCTGCGACAGGCGCTCGGCCCAGACTGGTACGTTGCCGACGTGGAACATCTTGCTGGTGTCGCCGTGGTAGCCGTCCTTGATCACGGTCACGTCGATGTTCACGGTGTCGCCGTCCTTGAGCGCCTTGTCGCTCGGGATGCCGTGGCAGACCACGTGGTTGACCGAGGTGCAGATCGACTTCGGGAAACCCTTGTAGTTGAGCGGGGCGGGAATGGCCTGCTGCACGTTGACGATGTAGTCGTGGCAGATACGGTCCAGTTCCTCGGTGGTGACGCCGGGCTTGACGTATTCACCGATCATTTCCAGTACATCGGCAGCCAGGCGGCCAGCGACACGCATTTTTGCGATGTCCTCGGGGGTTTTGAGGGTGACGGTCATACAGGCTCTCTTTCTACGCGCCGAGCGCGAATAAACACGAAGTGGGACTGAAACGGCGGTGCCGCGACGGCCGGCCGGGGTTTTCAGCCCCTTGATAGCGCGATTCTACCAGACGGACGGGGTAAACCATGAGCATCCGGCCATCGCTTCTCTCTATAAGCTGGGGCCATTCTGGCCTGAATCCGGGGCGCGCGCAAAAGCCCGGGGTGGGAAATGCGAATGCGGGTTTCGTTTTGGGCGTTGCTGTGGTATAAAATGCGCCGCTTTCCGGGGATAGCCCCGTGAAGCTTAAATCCACACACGTGTCGACACGATGACCTGGGTGCCTTCAGCTGATGCTGCTGGTTGGTCATTGGGATACGTGGAGGCCAAACCCGACTTATCAAGGAACTATCATGTCCCAAGTCAACATGCGCGATATGCTGAAGGCCGGTGTGCACTTCGGTCACCAGACCCGTTACTGGAACCCGAAAATGGGCAAGTACATTTTCGGCGCGCGTAACAAGATCCACATCATCAACCTTGAAAAAACCCTGCCGATGTTCAACGAAGCTCTGACCTTCGTAGAGCGCCTGGCGCAGGGCAAAAACAAGATTCTGTTCGTCGGCACCAAGCGTTCCGCTGGCAAGATCGTTGCTGAAGAAGCAGCACGTTGCGGTTCGCCGTACGTCGATCACCGCTGGTTGGGCGGCATGCTCACCAACTTCAAGACCATCCGTGCTTCCATCAAGCGTCTGCGTGACCTTGAAGTACAAGCCGAAGACGGTACTTTCGCCAAGCTGACCAAGAAAGAGGCGCTGATGCGCACTCGCGATCTGGAAAAGCTGGATCGTTCGCTGGGTGGTATCAAGGACATGGGCGGTCTGCCTGACGCACTGTTCGTGATCGACGTTGACCACGAGCGCATCGCGATCACCGAAGCCAACAAGCTGGGCATCCCGGTCATCGGCGTAGTCGATACCAACAGCAGCCCGGAAGGCGTTGACTACATCATCCCAGGCAACGATGACGCCATTCGCGCCATCCAGCTGTACATGGGTTCGATGGCTGACGCTGTGATCCGCGGTCGCAACAACGTTGCCGGTGGCACCGTCGAGTTCGCTGCTGAAGAAGCACCGGTCGCTGCAGCTGAGTAATTGACGCCCTGGCGTTGACTCAGTAAGCAAAAAGGGGGCTTGGCCCCCTTTTTGCCACCTCGAAAACCGTTTGTCGGTGGTGCCGCTACAACCTTTGTAATGTGCAGCCGCTACAACGGGGTCGGGAAGAATTGAACGCCCGTTCGATCGGGTGGAATGGTTGATAACCTATCCAAGAGGAATTTTGAAATGGCAGAGATTACTGCAGCGTTGGTCAAAGAACTGCGCGAGCGTACCGGCGAAGGCATGATGGACTGCAAGAAAGCCTTGACCAAGGCTGGCGGCGACATCGAGAAAGCCATTGATGACATGCGTGCTTCGGGCGCCATCAAGGCCGCCAAGAAAGCCGGCAACATTGCCGCTGAAGGCGCGATCGCCATCAAGGGCGACGGCAAGGCTGCCGTGATCCTGGAAGTGAACTCGCAGACCGACTTCCTGGCTCTGCAGGACGACTTCAAGGCTTTCGTCGCTGCCAGCGTTGAAAAAGCTTTCGCTGACAAACTGACCGACGCAGCTCCGCTGATCGCAGCTCAAGAACCGGCGCGTGAAGCCCTGGTTGCCAAAGTAGGCGAAAACGTCAACATCCGTCGCCTGGCTCGTATCGAAGGTGACGTGGTCGGCGCTTACCTGCACGGCAACAAGATCGGTGTGGTTGTGGCCCTCAAAGGCGGCAACGAAGAGCTGGCCAAAGACGTTGCCATGCACGTTGCGGCGACCAACCCTGAGTTCCTGCTGCCATCGCAGGTTTCCGCTGAGGCCATCGAACGCGAAAAAGGCGTTTTCCTGACCCTCAACGAAGACAAGATCAAAGGCAAGCCAGCTGAAATCGTCGAAAAAATGGTCGGCGGCCGTATCAGCAAGTTCCTGGCCGAAGCCAGCCTGGTCGAGCAAGCTTTCGTCAAGAACCCGGAAGTCACCGTTGGTGCCCTGGTCAAGAAAGAAGGCGCTGAAATCGTTTCCTTCACTTACTTCAAGGTAGGTGATGGCATCGAGAAGCCAGTCGACAACTTCGCTGAAGAAGTGGCTGCTCAAGTGGCTGCCAGCAAGCAATAAGACGGTTTTCAACTGTCGACCCAAGAGGCTGCCCGCTTACGCGCGCAGCCTCTTTTCAAATGGGAGGAGAGGTTTCTCTTCTTTCTTTCGGAACCGGTTTACAAAGTCGTGTTCTGATGGCGCAGTAGTAGCGCCAAGCTAGAGTAAGCGCAGGCTGCAAACAGCTCGCAAGATTTTTTTAAAACGCCGCAGGAGAGATTCGCAATGGCTCAGCAGGGCAGTGGTTATCAAGCTCGCTATAAACGCATTCTACTCAAACTTAGCGGCGAGGCCCTGATGGGCTCGGAAGAGTTCGGGATCGACCCGAAGGTTCTGGATCGCATGGCGCTGGAAGTCGGTCAACTGGTCGGCATCGGTGTGCAGGTCGGTCTGGTGATCGGTGGCGGCAACCTGTTCCGCGGCGCCGCCTTGAGTGCCGCCGGGATGGATCGCGTCACCGGCGATCACATGGGCATGCTGGCCACTGTGATGAACGCGCTGGCAATGCGCGACGCGCTGGAACGTGCGAATATCTCTGCCATCGTGATGTCGGCTATTTCCATGGTCGGTGTGACCGATCACTATGATCGCCGCAAGGCCATGCGCCACCTCAACAGCAAGGAAGTGGTGATTTTCGCGGCCGGCACCGGCAATCCGTTCTTCACCACGGATTCGGCGGCCTGCCTGCGTGCGATCGAAATCGATGCCGATGTGGTGCTCAAGGCGACCAAGGTCGATGGCGTTTATACCGCGGACCCATTCAAAGACCCGCATGCCGAGAAGTTCGATCATCTGACCTACGATGAAGTGCTGGATCGCAAGCTGGGTGTCATGGACCTCACCGCTATCTGCCTGTGCCGCGACCACAAGATGCCGCTGCGCGTATTTAACATGAACAAGCCCGGCGCCCTGCTGAACATCGTGCATGGCGGTGCTGAAGGAACCCTGATCGAGGAAGGCGAACAATGATCAATGAAATCAAGAAAGACGCTCAAGAGCGCATGAAGAAGTCCCTGGAGTCCCTGGCCCACGCGTTTGGCCGGATTCGTACCGGACAGGCTCACCCGAGCATTCTGGAAGGCGTGATGGTGCCTTATTATGGTGCGGACACCCCGATCAAGCAGGTGGCCAACATCACCGTCAAGGACGCACGCACCCTGCAGGTCGTGGCGTTCGAGCGCAACATGCTCGGTGCCGTGGACAAGGCGATCGGCAGCGCGGGCCTGAACCTCAATCCGACCAACCTGGGCGAACTGCTGCTGATCTCGATGCCGGCGCTGACCGAAGAGACCCGTCGTGGTTTCACCAAGCAGGCGCGTGAAGAGGCGGAAAACGCTCGCGTTGCCGTGCGCAATATCCGTCGCGACGTGCTCGGCGACCTGAAGGACCTGGTCAAGGAAAAAGAGATCAGTGAAGACGAAGAGCGTCGTGCGGCTGACGATATCCAGAAGCTGACCGACAAGTTCGTGGCGGAAATCGAAGTGGCCGTGAAGCAAAAAGAAGCGGACCTGATGGCCGTATAAGGGTCAGGACGTTTTCATGGAAAAGACCAAGCAAGCTGTGCCGTCCGCGGTGCCGCGCCATGTTGCGATCATCATGGACGGCAATAACCGTTGGGCGAAGAAACGCTTTTTGCCCGGTGTTGCCGGGCACAAGGCGGGCGTCGACGCGGTGCGCGCCGTCATTGAAGTGTGTGCCGAGGCCGGGGTCGAGGTATTGACCCTGTTCGCGTTCTCCAGCGAGAACTGGCAGCGCCCCGCCGATGAAGTCAGTGCCTTGATGGATCTGTTCTTCAAGGCGTTGCGCCGCGAGGCCAAGCGTCTCAATGAGAACAATATCAGCCTGCGGATCATTGGCGACCGCTCGCGCTTCCACCCTGAGTTGCAGGCGGCCATGCGCGAGGCGGAAGCGGCGACGGTCGGCAGCAATCGTTTCATTCTGCAGATCGCCGCCAACTACGGCGGGCAATGGGATATTGCCCAGGCGGCCCAGCGTCTGGCCCGTGAAGTGCAGGCCGGGCACCTGCGTCCGGACGATATTACCCCGCAACTGCTGCAGACGTGCCTGGCGACCGGCGACCTGCCGTTGCCGGACCTGTGTATCCGCACCGGTGGCGAGCATCGCATCAGCAATTTCCTGCTGTGGCAGCTGGCGTATGCCGAGCTGTATTTCTCCGACCTGTTCTGGCCGGACTTCAAACACGAGGCCATGCGCACCGCGTTGGCTGATTTTGCTTCCCGCCAGCGTCGTTTCGGTAAAACGAGCGAACAGGTCGAAGCGGGAGCCCGGTTTTAATGCTCAAGCAACGCATCATCACGGCACTCATCCTCCTGCCGATTGCCTTGTGCGGGTTTTTCCTGCTCGAAGGGGCCGGCTTTGCGCTGTTCATCGGCCTGGTCGTCACCCTCGGCGCCTGGGAATGGGCACGCCTGGCGGGGTTCGAGGCGCAGCCGGCCCGGGTGGGCTATGCGGCGCTGGTCGCGGTGCTGCTGTTCTTCATGTACATACTGCCCACCCTGGCACCCTGGGTGCTGGGGGCGGCGGTGTTGTGGTGGGGCCTGGCGGCATTCCTGGTGCTGACCTATCCGCGCACCAGCGTCCACTGGTCGACGACTGCCAGCAAGCTGGTGATCGGCTTCCTGATCCTGTTGCCAGCCTGGCAGGGGCTGATCCTGATCAAGCAGGAGCCGTTGGGCAACTGGTTGATCATGGCGGTGATGATCCTGGTGTGGGGCGCCGATATCGGTGCCTACTTTTCCGGCAAGGCCTTCGGCAAGCGCAAGCTGGCGCCGTCGGTCAGCCCGGGCAAGAGCTGGGAGGGCGTCTATGGCGGCCTGGTCGTGAGCCTGGTGATCACCGCGGTGGTCGGGATCGTGCGCGGCTGGGGTGCGGGGCAGATGATTGCCAGCCTGCTGGGCGCGGCGCTGATCGTGGTGATCTCGGTGGTCGGTGACCTAACCGAGAGCATGTTCAAGCGCCAGTCGGGGATCAAGGACAGTAGCCATCTGTTGCCCGGGCATGGCGGTATCCTCGATCGCATCGATAGCCTGACGGCGGCCATTCCGACCTTCGCCGTGCTCCTGTGGATCGCCGCATCGTGAGTCGGCCACAGCAGGTTACCGTGCTGGGTGCTACCGGCTCCATCGGCTTGAGCACCCTGGATGTCATCGCGCGCCATCCGCAGCGTTACCAGGCCTTTGCCTTGAGCGGTTTCAGCCGGCTGGCGGAGCTGTTTGCCCTGTGCGTGCGGCATCGCCCACGCTATGCGGTGGTGCCTGAGGCGGCCGCGGCCCGTGGCCTGCAGGCGCAATTACGCGACGCCGGCCTGGCGACCGTCGTGCTGGTGGGAGAGGCGGGGCTGTGCCAGGTCTCGGCCGATCCCGAGGTCGACGCGGTGATGGCGGCGATCGTCGGCGCGGCCGGCTTGCGTCCAACCCTGGCGGCGGTCGAGGCGGGCAAGAAGATCCTGCTGGCCAACAAGGAAGCGCTGGTGATGAGCGGCGCGCTGTTCATGCAGGCGGTGCGCAAGAGCGGTTCGGTGTTGCTGCCGATCGACAGCGAACACAATGCGATTTTCCAGTGCTTGCCCCAGGATCATGCCCGTGGTCTGGCGGCGGTCGGTGTGCGCCGGATTCTTCTGACGGCCTCAGGTGGCCCCTTCCGACAAACGCCGCTGGAGGCATTGGCCGATGTCACCCCCGAACAGGCCTGCGCCCATCCCAACTGGTCGATGGGGCGCAAGATCTCGGTCGACTCGGCGAGTATGATGAACAAGGGCCTGGAACTGATCGAGGCGTGCTGGCTGTTCGATGCCCGGCCCGCCCAGGTCGAGGTGGTGGTCCACCCGCAGAGCGTGATCCACTCGCTGGTCGATTATGTCGACGGTTCGGTGCTGGCACAGTTGGGCAACCCGGACATGCGCACGCCGATCGCCAATGCCCTGGCCTGGCCTGAGCGCATCGACTCCGGGGTGGCGCCGCTGGACCTGTTTGCCGTGGCGCGGCTGGACTTCGAAGCGCCGGACGAGCAGCGCTTTCCCTGCCTGCGTCTGGCCCGCGAGGCCGCCGAAGCCGGTGACAGTGCACCGGCGATGTTGAATGCGGCCAATGAAGTGGCGGTGGCGGCATTTCTCGAACGGCGCATCCGCTACCTCGAGATCGCGAGTATCATCGAAGAGGTGTTGAATCTGGAGCCGGTGGTCGCGGTCAATGAACTCGACGCGGTATTCGCGGCAGACGCCAAGGCTCGGGCCCTGGCTGAACAGTGGCTCAGTCGCCACGGGCGATGAATCTGCCTTCGGGCCTGTCGGCACCTGGGATTGCGGAGAAAGTAAATGAGCGCGCTCTATATGATAGTCGGCACCCTGGTGGCCCTGGGCGTGCTGGTGACCTTCCACGAGTTCGGCCACTTCTGGGTGGCCCGTCGTTGCGGCGTCAAGGTTCTGCGTTTTTCCGTGGGCTTCGGCATGCCGCTGCTGCGTTGGCATGATCGCCAGGGTACCGAGTTCGTGGTAGCCGCCATTCCGTTGGGCGGCTATGTGAAAATGCTCGACGAGCGCGAGGCTGAAGTACCGCCGCATCTGCTCGACCAGGCGTTCAACCGCAAGTCGGTCCGCCAGCGTATCGCGATCGTGGCTGCCGGCCCGATTGCCAACTTTCTGCTGGCCATCGTGTTTTTCTGGGTCCTGGCGATGCTGGGCAGCCAGCAGGTGCGTCCGGTCATCGGTGCCGTGGAAAGTGGCAGTCTGGCCGAGAGGGCCGGGTTGAGCAGCGGTCAGGAAATTGTCGCCATCGATGGCGAACCCACCACCGGCTGGGGCGCGGTCAACCTCCAGCTCGTGCGGCGCCTGGGGGAAAGCGGCACCTTGCAGTTGCGGGTCCGTGAGCCCGGCACCACGGCCGACTCGCCGCGCGAACTGGCGCTGGATCACTGGTTGAAAGGGGCCGATGAGCCCGATCCGATCAAGGCCCTGGGGATTCGCCCGTGGCGTCCGGCGCTGCCGCCGGTGCTGGCTGAACTCGATCCGAAAGGCCCGGCCCAGGCCGCCGGCTTGCGGACCGGCGACCGTCTGCTGGCCTTGAATGACCAGTCCCTGAACGATTGGCAGCAGGTGGTGGATTGGGTCCGTGTACGTCCTGATACCAAAATTGTGCTGCGCGTCGAGCGTGATGGTGCTCAAATCGACGTCCCGCTGACCCTGGCCAGCCGTGGCGCCGGCAAGGCGGCGAGCGGTTACCTGGGGGCGGGGGTCAAGGCGGTGGATTGGCCGCCGGAGATGGTCCGTGAAGTGAGTTACGGTCCCCTGGTCGCCATTGGCGAGGGTGCACGACGCACCTGGACCATGAGCGTCCTGACCCTGGACTCGCTGAAGAAAATGTTGTTCGGCGAGCTCTCGGTAAAAAACTTGAGCGGACCGATAACCATTGCTAAAGTGGCGGGCGCTTCGGCCCAGTCGGGCGTCGCTGACTTCCTGAATTTCCTGGCTTATCTGAGTATCAGCCTCGGGGTTCTGAATTTGTTGCCCATCCCGGTACTGGATGGGGGGCATTTGCTGTTTTATCTGATCGAGTGGGCGCGTGGTCGTCCCTTGTCGGATCGGGTGCAAGGTTGGGGGATGCAGATCGGGATCAGTTTGGTGGTTGGGGTGATGTTGCTTGCCCTGGTCAACGATCTGGGTCGACTGTAACGCTTCGCGAAAAAATTGCGAATCTGCCGCATTGTGCGGCAGTTTGTTTATTGCCAGTTGGAATAAGAAAGGACTTCATGAAACGTCTGCTGCTAACTGCGGTCCTCACCGTATTGATGATCGCTGAAGTTCACGCCGAGTCCTTCACTATCTCCGATATTCGCATCAATGGCCTCCAGCGGGTATCCGCCGGTAGCGTCTTTGGTGCGTTACCGTTGAATGTCGGGGAGCAAGCGGATGACCGTCGCCTGGTGGAATCCACTCGTGCGCTGTTCAAAACCGGTTTCTTCCAGGATATCCAACTGGGGCGCGAAGGTAACGTCCTGGTCATCACGGTCGTTGAACGACCTTCGGTGGCCAGCATCGATATCGAAGGCAACAAGGCGATCTCTACCGACGACCTGATGAAGGGTCTGAAGCAGTCCGGTCTGGCCGAGGGTGAAATCTTCCAGCGTGCGACCCTTGAAGGCGTGCGTAACGAGCTTCAGCGTCAGTATGTGGCCCAAGGCCGCTACTCGGCCGAGGTCGAGACCGAAGTCGTTCCCCAGCCACGTAACCGCGTTGGCCTGAAGATCAAGATCAATGAAGGCACCGTCGCCGCGATCCAGCACATCAACGTGGTGGGCAACACGGTATTCAAGGACGAAGACCTGATCGACCTGTTCGAGCTCAAGACCACCAACTGGCTGTCGTTCTTCAAGAACGATGACAAGTACGCCCGCGAAAAGCTGTCCGGTGACCTGGAGCGCCTGCGTTCCTACTACCTGGACCGTGGCTATATCAACATGGATATCGCCTCGACCCAGGTGTCCATCACCCCGGACAAGAAAAGCGTCTACATCACCATCAACGTCACCGAAGGCCAGAAGTACAAGGTCCGTGACGTGAAGCTCAGCGGCGACCTGAAAGTCCCTGAAGACCAGGTCAAGTCCCTGTTGCTGGTGGAGAAGGGTCAGGTGTTCTCGCGCAAGCTGATGACCACCACCTCGGAACTGATCACCCGCCGCCTGGGTAACGATGGCTATACCTTCGCCAACGTCAACGGCGTACCGACGCCGCACGATGACGATCACACCGTCGATATCACCTTCGTGGTCGACCCGGGCAAGCGTGCCTACGTCAACCGTATCAACTTCCGTGGCAACACCAAGTCCGCGGACGAAGTGCTGCGTCGTGAAATGCGCCAGATGGAAGGCGGTTGGGCTTCCACCTACCTGATCGACCAGTCCAAGACCCGTCTCGAGCGCCTGGGCTTCTTCAAGGAAGTGAACGTCGAGACCCCGGCCGTTCCGGGTGTCGACGACCAGGTCGATGTGAACTATGCCGTGGAAGAACAGGCGTCGGGCTCGATCACCGCCAGCGTCGGTTTTGCCCAGAGTGCCGGTCTGATCCTGGGTGGTTCGATTACCCAGAACAACTTCCTCGGTACCGGTAACAAAGTCAGCATCGGCCTGACCCGCAGCCAGTACCAGAGCCGCTACAACTTCGGTTATGTCGACCCCTACTGGACGCCGGACGGTGTCAGCCTGGGTTACAACGTGTTCTACCGCACCACCGACTACAGCCAGCTCGATGTCAGCGTCGCCAGCTATGCCGTGGACAGCCTGGGTGCCGGTGTCAGCATGGGCTACCCGATCAACGAGACGTCGCGCCTGACCTTCGGCCTGACGGCCCAGCAGGACAAGATCAAGACCGGCCTGTACACCGTTGACGAAATCTTCAACTTCGTGAATACCCAGGGCGACCAGTTCCTGAACTACAAGGCCTCGGCCGGCTGGTCGGAGTCGACCCTGAACAAGGGCGTCCTGGCGACCCGTGGTCACTCCCAGAGCCTGACCCTGGAAAGCACCATCCCGGGCAGCGACCTGTTGTTCTTCAAGCTCGACTACCGCGGCCAGGTATTCGCGCCGTTGAGCGACACCTACACCATGCGGTTCCACACCGAATTGGGTTATGGCGACGGCTACGGTTCGACCAGCGGTCTGCCATTCTATGAAAACTACTATGCGGGTGGTTTCAACTCGGTACGTGGCTTCAAGGACAGCACCCTCGGTCCTCGCGGTACGCCGAGCCGTGGCGTTGATGTGACCGGTAACGCCGGTACGGTGGCCGATACGAGTACGAACCCGTTGCCGTTCGGTGGTAACGTGCTGATTCAGGGTGGTGCGGAGCTGTTGTTCCCACTGCCATTCGTGAAAGACCAGCGTTCGCTGCGTACCTCGTTGTTCTGGGACGTGGGTAACGTGTTCGACTCCAAGTGCGAGCAGGTCAAGAACACCAATGGCACGCTGTCCCAGACTCAGTGCAACGACATCAGTTTCAGCAACATGGCCAGCTCCGTGGGTGTGGGCCTGACCTGGGTGACTGCTCTGGGGCCATTGAGCTTTGCCGTGGCGGCGCCAATCAAGCAACCGAACAACGCTGAAACCCAGGTGTTCCAATTTTCCCTCGGTCAGACCTTCTAACGGCCTGACCCAAGATAACGACAATGGATTTTGTAGGAGTTTATCGTGCGTAAGTTGACTCAACTGGTTCTGCTGGCCACTGTTCTGGTCGCGACCCCGGCCTTTGCCGAAATGAAAATCGCGGTCCTGAACTATCAGATGGCCTTGCTGGAATCCGACGCAGCCAAGAAGTACGCCGTCGATGCCGAGAAGAAATTCGGCCCGCAACTGACCAAGCTCAAGGCTCTGGAAAGCAGTGCCAAGGGCATCCAGGATCGCCTGGTGGCCGGTGGCGACAAGATGCAGCAGGGCGAGCGCGAGCGTCTTGAGCTGGAATTCAAGCAAAAGGCCCGTGACTTCCAGTTCCAGTCCAAGGAACTGAACGAGCAAAAAGCCGTTGCTGACCGTGAAATGCTCAAGCAGCTCAAGCCAAAGCTGGACAGCGCCGTGGAAGAAGTCATCAAGAAAGGTGCCTTTGACCTGGTGTTGGAACGTGGCGCGGTGATTGACGTCAAGCCTCAGTACGACATCACCCGTCAGGTGATTGAGCGTATGAACCAGCTGAAGTAATCCATGACAGCGACCATCAAGCTTGGCCAATTGGCCGAGATCCTCGGTGCCACCCTGCGTGGCAACGAGGAGAAGCCAATCACTGGGCTAGCCACCTTGCAGGAGGCTGGCCCAGCTCAGTTGAGCTTTCTGGCAAATCCCCAGTACCGTAAATACCTCGCTGACAGCCAGGCTGGCGCCGTGCTGCTCAAGGCCGCCGATGCCGAAGGTTATGGCGGGGATTCGCTGGTGGTGGCCGACCCCTACCTGGCCTATGCGCGTATTTCGCACCTGTTCGATCCCAAGCCCAAGGCGCCTGCCGGGATTCACCCGAGCGCGGTGATCGCTGCCGATGCGCAGGTCGATCCGGCCGCCAGTATTGGTGCCTTTGTGGTGATCGAGAGCGGTGCGCGTATTGCCGCCGGCGTCACCGTCGGGGCCCAGTGCTTTATTGGCGCCCGCAGTGAAATCGGTGAAGGCGGTTGGCTGGCGCCACGCGTGACGCTTTACCATGACGTGCGCATCGGCAAGCGCGTGGTGATCCAGTCCGGTGCCGTGCTCGGCGGCGAAGGTTTCGGTTTCGCCAACGAAAAGGGTGTCTGGCAGAAGATCGCCCAGATCGGCGGCGTGACCATCGGTGACGACGTGGAGATCGGCGTCAACACTGCCATCGACCGCGGTGCCCTGGCCGATACGATCATCGGCAATGGGGTCAAGCTCGACAACCAGATCCAGATCGCCCACAACGTTCAGGTGGGGGATCACACGGCCATGGCCGCCTGCTGCGGGATTTCCGGCAGCACCAAGATCGGCAAGCACTGCATGCTCGCCGGTGGCGTTGGCCTGGTGGGGCATATCGAGATCTGCGATAACGTCTTCCTCACCGGGATGACCATGGTGACCCACTCGATTACCGAGCCGGGCGCCTATTCTTCCGGCACGGCGATGCAACCTGCCGCCGAGTGGCGCAAGAGCGCGGCACGTATTCGCCAGCTCGACGACATGGCACGGCGGTTGCGGCAGCTGGAAAAGCGAGTAGGGGACGTGACCCCGGACGGTAATGCTTCATCAGATGGCTGAAACCATTTTCCATATCAAGTAGCCGCCAAAGTCTGTACGAATGTGCCTTCTTGATTTGCTAGAGGAGCCGCGCGTGGCGCGCTCCCACTCTTTACTACAGGCTTCCCCACGAAATGATGGACATCAAAGAGATTCGCGAATACCTGCCTCACCGTTACCCGTTCCTGCTGGTGGACCGGGTGGTGGAACTGGATGTCGAGGCCCAGCGCATTCGTGCCTACAAGAATGTCAGCATCAACGAGCCTTTCTTCAATGGCCATTTCCCGGCGCATCCGATCATGCCGGGCGTGCTGATCATCGAAGCCATGGCTCAGGCTGCCGGCATCCTGGGCTTCAAGATGCTGGACGTGAAGCCTTCCGATGGCACCCTTTACTACTTCGTCGGTTCCGACAAACTGCGCTTCCGCCAGCCGGTGCTGCCGGGCGACCAGTTGATCCTCGAAGCCAAGTTCATCAGTTGCAAGCGCAAGATCTGGAAGTTCGAGTGCCAGGCTTCGGTTGATGGCAAGCCGGTCTGCTCGGCCGAAATCATCTGTGCGGAACAGAAAGTATGAGTTTGATTGACCCTCGCGCAATCATCGATCCGACGGCCGTACTGGCCGAGGGCGTTGAGGTCGGCCCCTGGTCGATCGTCGGCGCAGGTGTGGAAATCGGCGAGGGGACAGTGATCGGGCCGCATGTGATCCTCAAGGGCCCGACCCGGATCGGCAAATACAACCGTATCTACCAGTTTTCCTCGGTAGGCGAAGACACCCCCGATCTCAAGTACAAGGGCGAAGAGACACGCCTGGTCATCGGTGACCACAACGTTATCCGCGAGGGTGTGACCATTCACCGGGGCACGGTACAGGATCGCTCGGAAACCACCCTGGGCGACCACAACCTGATCATGGCCTATGCGCATATCGGTCACGACAGTGTCATCGGCAACCACTGCATCCTGGTCAACAACACCGCGTTGGCCGGCCATGTACATATGGACGATTGGGCGATCCTGTCGGGTTTCACCCTGGTCCATCAGTTCTGCCATATCGGCGCCCACAGCTTTTCCGGCATGGGCACCGCCATCGGCAAGGATGTTCCGGCCTACGTCACGGTGTTCGGCAGCCCCGCCGAAGCCCGCAGCATGAACTTCGAAGGCATGCGCCGTCGTGGTTTCAGCGAGGAAGTGATCCATGCCCTGCGCCGGGCGTACAAAGTGGTGTACCGCCAGGGGCTGACGGTGGAACAAGCCGTCGCCGAACTGGCCGAGTCCGCCGCGCAGTACCCCGAAGTGGACGTGTTCCTCAAGTCGATCCAGTCCTCGACCCGCGGCATCACCCGCTGATCATGGCGACTTTGCGTATTGCGCTGGTCGCCGGGGAAGCCTCCGGCGATATTCTCGGTTCCGGTCTGATGCGGGCGCTCAAGGCCCGGCATCCCGAAGTCGAGTTCATCGGGGTCGGCGGCCCGCTGATGCAGGCCGAAGGCCTGGTGTCCTATTTCCCCATGGAGCGCTTGTCGGTCATGGGCCTGGTGGAAGTGCTGGGCCGCCTGCCGGAGCTGCTCAAGCGCCGCAAGTTGCTGATCCAGACGCTGATCGCCGAAAAGCCCGATGTGTTCATTGGCATCGATGCGCCGGATTTCACCCTGAATATCGAGCTCAAACTGCGGCGTGCCGGGATCAGGACCGTGCATTACGTCAGTCCGTCGGTCTGGGCCTGGCGGCAGAAGCGGGTGCTGAAGATCCGCGAAGGTTGCGACCTGATGCTGACGCTGTTCCCGTTCGAAGCGCGGTTCTATGAAGAGAAGGGCGTGCCGGTACGGTTTGTCGGGCATTCCCTGGCCGATGCCATTCCCTTGCAGGCCGACCGTGCCGCGGCCCGGGCGGAACTCGGCCTGCCGGGCGGTCCCCTGGTGGCGTTGATGCCCGGCAGTCGCGGTGGCGAGGTCGGGCGCCTGGGGGGCTTGTTCCTCGACACGGCGCAACGGCTGCGCGAGATGCACCCCGGGATTCGTTTTGTCATGCCTTGCGCCAGCCCGCAGCGGCGCACCCAGATCGAGGCCTTGCTGGTCGGTCGCGACCTGCCGCTGACCCTGCTCGACGGTCAGTCCCACAAGGCCCTGGCCGCCTGCGACGCGGTGTTGATCGCCTCCGGTACGGCGACGCTGGAGGCGCTGCTGTACAAGCGTCCGATGGTCGTCGCCTATCGCCTGGCACCGCTGACCTTCTGGATTCTCAAACGGCTGGTGAAAAGCCCCTACATCTCCCTGCCAAACCTGCTGGCCCAGCGCCTGCTGGTGCCCGAGTTGCTGCAGGATGACGCCACGCCCGAAACCCTGGCGCAGACCCTGTCGCCGCTGATCGAAGACGGCGAAGAGCAGACCCGCGGCTTCGACGAAATCCATCGCACCCTGCGCCTGGATGCCTCGAACCAGGCCGCCGACGGGGTGTTGAAACTGATCGGCGAGACATTGTGAGTAACCTGAAGATGCAGATGGGCTTGGACTTCACCCTGGTGGCCGATGCCGAAGACCTGGTGGCCGGTGTCGATGAAGTCGGCCGTGGCCCGCTCTGCGGCGCGGTGGTCACCGCGGCGGTGATCCTCGATCCCAAGCGTCCGATTCTTGGCCTGAACGATTCGAAGAAACTCACCGAAGCCCGGCGCGAAAAGCTCTACGACGAAATCCGTGAAAAGGCCCTGAGCTGGTGCATCGCGCGAGCCGAGGTGGAGGAAATCGACGAGCTGAACATTCTGCATGCCACCATGCTGGCCATGCAGCGGGCAGTCGCAGGCCTGCACATCCAGCCGAAGCTGGCGATGATCGACGGTAACCGCTGTCCGAAACTGTCGATGCCGGCCGAAGCGGTGGTCAAGGGTGATAGCAAGGTGCCGGCCATCGCGGCGGCGTCGATCCTGGCCAAGGTCAGTCGTGATCGTGAAATGGCGGCTTTCGAAGCCATCTACCCGGGCTATGGCATCGGCGGGCATAAAGGCTATCCGACGCCGGTGCACCTGGAAGCCTTGAGCCGGCTGGGGCCGACGCCGATTCATCGACGTTCCTTCGCTCCCGTGCGCCAGGCCTATGAGGCTCGTGAGTCGTCGAGCGAACTTTAACGCTGCTGATGTTTTATCCAAGGCCCGGTACAATCCGGGCCTTGTTGTTCTTACAGATTAGACAGGATCACTATGCCGGCTTCATTCGTTCATCTACGCCTGCACACTGAGTACTCCCTGGTCGACGGCCTGGTCCGGATCAAACCGCTGGTCAAGGCCCTGGCCGGCCTGAACATGCCCGCCGTGGCGGTGACCGACCAGAACAACATGTGTTCCCTGGTCAAGTTCTACAAGACCGCCATGGGCGCCGGGATCAAGCCGATCTGCGGTGCCGACCTGTGGCTGTCGAACAAGGACCCCGATGCGCCCTTGAGCCGCATCAGCCTGCTGGTGATGAACGCCGTCGGCTACCGCAACCTCACCGAACTGATTTCCCGCGGCTTTATCGACGGTCAGCGTAACGGCATGATCATCATCGAGCGCGAGTGGGTGGCCGAGGCCAACGAAGGCCTGATCATGCTCTCGGCGGCCAAGGAGGGCGAGATCGGCATGGCCCTGCTCGGCGACAACGCCGCCGAGGCCGAGGCCCTGGCCCGCGACTGGATGGCGGTGTTCCCGGACCGTTTCTACCTGGAGATCCAGCGCACCAATCGCCCCAACGACGAAGAGCAGTTGCACGGTGCCGTGGCCCTGGCCGACAAGCTGGGCGCGCCGCTGGTGGCGACCAACGATGTGCGCTTCATCAAGCAGGAAGACTTCGAGGCTCACGAAACCCGCGTCTGCATCGGTGAGGGCCGGGCCCTTGACGATCCACGCCGCTCGAAGAACTACAGCGACCAGCAATACCTCAAAAGTGCCGAGGAAATGGCCGAGCTGTTCAGCGACCTGCCCGACGCTCTGGAAAACACCGTCGAGATCGCCAAGCGCTGCAACATCGAAGTGAAGCTGGGCAAGCACTTCCTGCCCAACTTCCCGATCCCCGATGGCATGACCATCGACGAGTATTTCCGCAAGGTGTCCTTCGACGGCCTCGACGAGCGCCTGTCGGTGCTGCTGCCCAGGGACACCACCGAAGATTACGACGCCAAGCGTCAGGTCTATGTCGACCGGCTGAATTTCGAGCTGGATATCATCATCCAGATGGGCTTCCCCGGTTACTTCCTGATCGTGATGGACTTTATCCAGTGGGCCAAGAACAACGGCGTGCCGGTCGGTCCCGGCCGGGGGTCGGGTGCCGGTTCCCTGGTGGCCTACGTGCAGAAGATCACCGACCTCGACCCGCTGGAATACGACCTGCTGTTCGAACGTTTCCTCAATCCGGAACGGGTTTCCATGCCCGACTTCGACGTCGACTTCTGCATGGACGGTCGCGACCGGGTGATCGACTACGTGGCCGAGAAGTATGGCCGCAACGCGGTGAGCCAGATCATCACCTTCGGTTCCATGGCCGCCAAGGCGGTGGTGCGTGACGTGGCGCGGGTGCAGGGCAAGTCCTACGGCCTGGCGGACCGCCTGTCGAAGATGATCCCCTTCGAAGTCGGCATGACCCTGGAAAAAGCCTACGAGCAGGAAGAGATCCTCCGTGACTTCATCAAGGTCGATGAAGAGGCGGCGGAAATCTGGGAGATGGCGCGCAAGCTCGAAGGCGTGGTGCGTAACGTCGGTAAACACGCCGGTGGCGTGGTGATCGCGCCGACCAAGCTGACCGACTTCTCGCCGATCTATTGCGACGAGGAAGGCGACGGCCTGGTGACCCAGTTCGACAAGGACGACGTGGAGGCGGCCGGCCTGGTGAAGTTCGACTTCCTCGGCCTGCGGACCCTGACGATCATCGACTGGGCGTTGAAGACCATCAACCGCGATCGCGCCAAGGTCGGCGAGGCGCCGCTGGATATCGCCTTCATCCCGTTGGACGACAAGCCGACCTACAGCCTGCTGCAGAAGGCCGAGACCACGGCGGTGTTCCAGCTTGAATCCCGGGGCATGAAGGAGCTGATCAAGAAGCTCAAGCCCGACTGCCTGGAAGACCTGATCGCACTGGTGGCCCTGTTCCGCCCGGGCCCGTTGCAGTCCGGCATGGTGGATGACTTCATCAACCGCAAGCACGGTCGCGCCGAACTGGCGTACCCGCATCCGGATTACCAGTACGACGGCCTCCAGCCGGTTCTGGCACCGACCTACGGCATCATCCTGTATCAGGAGCAGGTGATGCAGATTGCCCAGGTCATGGCCGGTTATACCCTGGGCGGTGCGGACATGCTGCGCCGGGCGATGGGTAAAAAGAAACCCGAGGAGATGGCCAAGCAGCGTGGCGGCTTTATCGAAGGGTGTGCCAACAACAATATCGACGCCGACCTGGCCGGTAACATCTTCGACCTGGTGGAGAAGTTCGCCGGTTACGGTTTCAACAAATCCCACTCCGCCGCCTACGGGCTGGTGTCTTACCAGACCGCCTGGCTGAAGGCCCATTACCCGGCGCCCTTCATGGCCGCGGTACTCTCGGCGGATATGCACAACACCGACAAGGTCGTGACCTTGATCGAGGAAGTGCGCACCATGAAGCTGCGTCTCGACGCGCCGGATGTGAACGCCTCGGAGTTCAAGTTCACGGTGAACGACGAGGGTCGGATCATCTATGGCCTCGGTGCCATCAAGGGCGTCGGCGAAGGGCCGGTGGAAGCGATTACCGAGGCGCGCCAGGACGGCCCGTTCAAGGACCTGTTCGATTTCTGCGCCCGGGTCGACCTCAAACGCATCAACAAGCGCACCCTGGACGGCCTGATCCGCAGCGGTGCGCTGGATCGTCTCGGCCCGCATTTCCATGACGAGTCGAAGGCCTACCACGCCAATATCGACCGTAACCGCGCCGTGTTGCTGGCGGCGATGGAGGAGGCGATCAAGGCCGCCGAACAGACCGCGCGCACCCATGACAGCGGCCATGCCGACCTGTTCGGCGGGCTGTTCGTCGAAGAGGATGCCGATGTCTACGCCAATCACCGCAAGGCCAAGGAACTGACCCTCAAGGAGCGCCTGAAGGGCGAGAAGGACACCCTGGGCCTGTACCTCACCGGTCACCCGATCGACGAGTACGAAGGCGAGATTCGCCGCTTCGCCCGTCAGCGCATCATCGACCTGAAGCCGGCGCGCGATACCCAGACCGTGGCCGGGATGATCATCAACCTGCGGGTGATGAAAAACAAAAAGGGCGACAAGATGGGCTTCATCACCCTGGATGACCGCTCGGCACGGATCGAGGCCTCGCTGTTCGCCGATGCCTTCATGTCGGCCCAATCGCTGTTGCAGACCGATGCCATGGTGGTGGTCGAGGGCGAGGTCAGCAACGACGACTTCTCCGGCGGCCTGCGCCTGCGGGTCAAGCGCGTGATGAGCATGGAGGATGCCCGGACCAACCTGGCCGAGAGCCTGCGCCTGAAAGTGCGCAGTGCCGCGCTCAAGGGCGATCAGCTGCGCTGGCTGGGCGAGTTGCTCGGCAAGCACCGCGGCGCCTGCCCGATCACCCTGGAGTACACCGGCACTGACGCCAAGGCCTTGTTGCAGTTCGGCGAGAGCTGGCGGATCGACCCGGCGGACAGTCTGATTCAGGCATTGCGTGACCAGTTCGGGCGAGACAACGTCTTCCTCCAATACCGTTAGGACGGTGGCGCATGCTGCGTTCCGACCTTGACCCTATTTTTAATCTCGACCTGAGCGCGCCATATCCCGTAAGGTAGGGCGCGATACAGATCAATCGGCCGGCCAGGCTGTGTAAAAACTACTGTGCTCGACCCAAGACGGATGCTTATGAACCCGAATTTTCTTGATTTCGAACAGCCGATCGCTGACCTGCAAGCCAAGATCGAAGAGCTGCGCTTGGTCGGTAACGACAATTCGCTGAATATCGGCGATGAGATTTCCCGCCTGCAGGACAAGAGCAGCACGCTGACCGAAGATATTTTCGGCAAGCTGACCAGCTGGCAGATCGCGCGTCTGGCGCGGCACCCGCGTCGTCCCTATACCCTGGACTACATCGACCACATCTTCACTGAGTTCGACGAACTGCACGGCGACCGGCATTTCGCCGACGACGCGGCGATTGTCGGCGGTATTGCCCGTCTGGACGACCAGCCGGTGATGGTCATCGGTCACCAGAAAGGCCGCGAAGTGCGTGAGAAGGTCCGTCGCAACTTCGGCATGCCGCGTCCGGAAGGCTATCGCAAGGCTTGCCGCCTGATGGAAATGGCCGAGCGCTTCAAGATGCCGATCCTGACCTTCATCGACACCCCGGGCGCCTACCCGGGCATCGACGCCGAAGAGCGCAACCAGAGCGAAGCCATTGCCTGGAACCTGCGGGTGATGGCGCGGCTGAAAACGCCGATCATCGCCACCGTGATCGGTGAGGGCGGTTCCGGCGGTGCCCTGGCCATTGGCGTGTGCGACCAGTTGAACATGCTGCAGTACTCCACCTACGCGGTGATCTCCCCTGAAGGCTGTGCCTCGATCCTGTGGAAAACCGCCGAGAAGGCCCCGGATGCGGCCGAAGCCATGGGCATCACCGCCGAGCGCCTCAAGGGCCTGGGCATTGTCGACAAGGTGATCGCCGAGCCCCTGGGCGGCGCGCATCGCGATCCGGCCGCGGCCGCGGCGTCGATCCGTGCTGAACTCAGCGCGCAGTTGGCTATGCTGAAGAAGTTCGACAACGATGCGCTGCTGGCTCGTCGTTACGAGCGTCTGATGAGCTACGGTCTCTGATAGCGCGCGTTATCGTTCGTGAGCCAGCGCGGGGGGCAACCCATGCGTCAGCCTGATATCGATTTGCCCTCCAGGCTGCTCGAAGCCCTTTCGCCCTGGCGCACTGCCCAGACCTGGCGGATCGGCTTCTCCGGCGGCCTGGACTCCACCGTCCTGCTGCACCTGCTCGCCACCCTGGCGAAAACCCGGCCCCTGCCCAGGCTTGCCGCCTTGCATGTCCATCACGGACTGCAGGCGGTCGCCGACGGCTGGCCGGCCCATTGCCAGGCGGTCTGCGATGAGCTGGGGGTGCCTTTGCAGGTCATCCGGGTCAGCGTCCAGCTGGGCGCCAGCCTCGAACGCGCCGCCCGCGATGCCCGCTACCTGGCCTTTGCCGGCGTCACCCAGTTGCATGACGTGTTGCTGACCGCCCAGCATCGTGAAGACCAGGCCGAAACCTTGCTCTTCCGTCTGTTGCGCGGTGCTGGGGTGCGCGGCCTGGCCGCCATGCCGGCGCAGCGCGAGGTTGGGGGTGGCTATCTGGTGCGGCCGTTGCTGGATGTCTCCCGGGCCGAACTCGAGCGCTATGCCCATAAGCATGGCCTGCGCTGGATCGAAGACCCGTCCAATGCCGACCAGCAGTTCTCGCGCAACTTCCTGCGCCAGCAGACGTTCCCCGGGCTGACCGAGCGCTGGCCGCAGGCGGTGACCAGCATGGTGCGCAGCGCCGCGCACCTGCGCGAAGCCCAGGAACTGCTCGACGAGCTGGCCGAAGTCGACCTCGACGATGCCTTGGCGCATTCCCGGCACGTCTGGCTGGGCATGCCGTCGCTGGCCCTCGACGCCTTGATCGACCTGTCCCCGGCCCGGCAGCGCAACGCCCTGCGGCATTGGCTGGCACCGCTGACCCGGCTGCCGGACAGCGACCACTGGGCCGGCTGGGACGATCTGCGCGATGCCGCCCACGACGCCCGGCCCAAATGGCGCCTGGCCGAGGGCGAGCTGCACCGGGCCGACGAGCACCTGTGGTGGTTGAGCGGTTCCTGGTTGCGCCAGCCGCTGGCGGATATCGCCTGGAACTGTCCGAGTCGTCCACTGGAACTGCCGGACAATGGCGAGCTGCTGGTGGTTGGCGAGGCGCCGGCAGGTCCCTTGCAGGTGCGCTATCGCCAGGGCGGCGAAGTGCTGCACCTGCCGGACCGCGGACACCGTGATCTGAAGCGCCTGCTTAACGAAAGCGGCGTGCCCTGGTTTGTCCGCGGCCGATTGCCGCTGCTCTACCGGGGCGAGGAGCTGCTGGCCGTGGCGAACCTGCCGGGCCTGGACGGCGGGGCCTTGGGCGACTGGCATTTACATTGGCAGCCACCTTCGAGCGATCAAGGTTTGAGCTGAAAGGTGCTTTCCGGTAGACTACGCTCCCTTCTTGATACAACTTCTGTGGATTGCCAGCAATTGCAGGAGTTGCCGATTACCAGGCTGTCTTTGCCGGGCGATTCCAAAAAATGTGTAGCGCGTACCGTACTGCGGGTTTTGACCCGTGGACCGTTTCAACGCAGCAGTTTTTCGAAAGGTGCACTGTGATGATCGCAGGTAATCGGGGGCTTCGGCCTTCCTTCGCTTTCCCCGGCGGCTCGGACCGCTTTAACGCAGACTTCTAGGGTTTTTCATGACGCGCTACATATTCGTCACGGGCGGTGTTGTTTCTTCATTGGGGAAAGGCATTGCCTCGGCTTCATTGGCGGCCATCCTGGAGGCGCGGGGGCTGAAAGTCACCATGCTCAAACTGGACCCGTACATCAACGTCGATCCGGGCACCATGAGCCCGTTCCAGCACGGTGAAGTCTTCGTCACCCACGACGGTGCCGAGACCGACCTGGACCTGGGTCACTACGAGCGGTTCATCCGCACCACCATGACCCAGAACAACAACTTCACCACCGGCCGTGTCTACGAGCACGTGCTGCGCAAGGAACGTCGTGGCGACTACCTGGGCGCCACCATCCAGGTGATCCCGCACATCACCGACGAGATCAAGCGCCGCATCATCAAGGGTGCCGGCGATGCCGACGTGGCCCTGGTGGAAATCGGCGGTACCGTGGGCGACATCGAGTCGCAACCGTTCCTCGAAGCCATCCGCCAGTTGCGTTTCGAAGTCGGTGCCAAGCGCGCGATGCTGATGCACCTGACCCTGGTGCCGTACATCGCCACCGCTGGTGAAACCAAGACCAAGCCGACCCAGCACTCGGTCAAGGAACTGCGTTCCATCGGCCTGCAGCCGGACGTGCTGGTCTGCCGTTCCGACCATCCGATCGATGTCTCGTCGCGTCGCAAGATCGCCCAGTTCACCAACGTCGAAGAGCGTGCGGTGATCGCCCTGGAAGACGCCGACACCATTTACAAGATCCCGGGCATCCTGCACTCCCAGGGCCTGGACGATTTCGTCGTCGAGCGTTTTGGCCTGCAATGCGGCGGTGCCGACCTGTCCGAGTGGGAGGCGGTGGTTGACGCCAAGCTGAACCCGGAACACGAAGTCACCATCGCGATGGTCGGCAAGTACATGGAGCTGCTGGACGCCTACAAGTCGCTGATCGAAGCGATGAGTCACGCCGGCATCACCAACCGTACCAAGGTCAACCTGCGTTACATCGACTCCGAAGACATCGAAAACCAGGGCACCGCGCTGCTGGAAGGGGTCGACGCGATCCTGGTTCCAGGCGGCTTCGGTCTGCGTGGTGTGGAAGGCAAGATCACCGCCGTCCAGTACGCTCGGGAAAACAAGGTGCCTTACCTGGGTATCTGCCTGGGCATGCAAGTGGCGGTGATCGAGTTCGCCCGTAACGTGATGGGTTGGAAAGACGCCAACTCCACCGAGTTCGATCGCAGCAGCGCTCACCCGGTGGTCGGCCTGATCACTGAGTGGGAAGATGCCACCGGCGCGGTCGAGACCCGTACCGAAAGCTCCGACCTGGGCGGTACCATGCGCCTCGGCGCCCAGGACTGCCTGCTCGAAGCCGGCTCCCTGGTGCACGACTGCTATGCCAAGGACGTGATCGTCGAGCGTCACCGTCACCGCTACGAAGTGAACAACAAGCTGCTGCCGCAGATCATCGAAGCCGGCCTGAAGATTTCCGGTCGCTCCGGTGATGGCGCGCTGGTGGAAGTGGTCGAGGCCCCGGATCATCCATGGTTCGTCGCTTGCCAGTTCCACCCCGAGTTCACCTCGACCCCGCGCGACGGCCATCCGCTGTTCAGCGGTTTCGTCAAGGCGGCCTTGGCTCAACACCAGAAGAACGCGTGATCTCGGAGAGATAGAAGCATGGCCCAAAAGATCATCCGCGTAGGCGACATCGAGATTGCCAACGACAAGCCGATGGTGCTGTTCGGCGGCATGAACGTGCTGGAAAGCCGTGACATGGCGATGCAGGTCTGCGAGGCGTACGTGAAGGTCACCGAAAAACTCGGTATGCCCTACGTGTTCAAGGCCAGCTTCGACAAGGCCAACCGTTCCTCCGTCACCTCCTACCGTGGCCCCGGCCTGGAAGAAGGGATGCGGATCTTCGAGGACATCAAGCAGGCGTTCGGCGTGCCGATCATTACCGACGTCCACGAGCCGGCCCAGGCCGCCGTGGTCGCCGAGGTCTGCGACATCATCCAGTTGCCGGCCTTCCTGTCGCGCCAGACCGACCTGGTGGTGGCCATGGCCAGGACCGGCGCGGTGATCAACATCAAGAAGGCCCAGTTCCTCGCGCCCCAGGAAATGAAACACATCCTGAACAAGTGCGTGGAAGCGGGCAATGACCAGTTGATCCTCTGCGAGCGCGGTTCGAGCTTCGGCTACAACAACCTGGTGGTCGACATGCTCGGCTTCGGGATCATGAAGCAGTTCGAATACCCGGTGTTCTTCGACGTGACCCACGCCCTGCAAATGCCGGGCGGTCGTTCGGATTCCGCCGGTGGTCGTCGGGCCCAGGTTACCGACCTGGCCAAGGCCGGCATGAGCCAGGGCCTGGCCGGGCTGTTCCTGGAAGCGCATCCGGATCCGGACAACGCCAAGTGTGATGGTCCTTGCGCCCTGCGTCTGGACAAGCTGGAACCGTTCCTGACCCAACTCAAGGCTTTGGATGAACTGGTGAAGAGTTTTCCGACGGTAGAAACCGCGTAATCCTTAAATCTCCGGTAAAGTACCGCACGATTCATGGCTCTGAACCCTGGTTCAGAGCCTTTTCGTCTGCAAGACTGCCCGTTTTCATTCGCTTGCCGACGATAAAAAATTTCCTTCAGCTGCGTCGTTTTCGTCAACTTTGGAGTGTTTACAACAATGGCAAAAATCGTCGACATCAAAGGTCGTGAAGTTCTCGACTCCCGTGGCAACCCCACCGTGGAAGCGGACGTGCTTCTGGACAACGGCATCATCGGCAGCGCCTGCGCGCCGTCGGGTGCTTCCACCGGCTCGCGTGAAGCACTTGAGCTGCGTGATGGCGACAAGAGCCGTTACCTGGGCAAGGGCGTGCTGAAGGCCGTCGGCAACATCAACGGCCCGATCCGTGAACTGCTGCTGGGCAAGGATCCAGCCGACCAGAAGGCCCTGGACCACGCGATGATCGCGCTGGACGGTACCGAGAACAAGGCAAGCCTGGGCGCCAACGCCATCCTCGCCGTGTCCCTGGCTGCCGCCAAGGCCGCCGCCCAGGACCACGACCTGCCGCTGTACGCGCACATCGCCAACCTCAATGGCACGCCGGGCGTCTACTCGATGCCGGTCCCGATGATGAACATCATCAACGGCGGCGAGCATGCCGACAACAACGTCGACATCCAGGAATTCATGGTCCAGCCGGTGGGCGCCAAGTCCTTCTCGGAAGGCCTGCGCATGGGCACCGAGATTTTCCATCACCTTAAGGCTGTGCTGAAGGCCCGTGGCCTGAGCACCGCGGTGGGTGACGAAGGTGGTTTCGCACCGAACCTGGCGTCCAACGAAGATGCCCTGAAAGTCATCGCCGAAGCCGTCGCCAATGCCGGTTACAAGCTGGGCACCGACGTGACCCTGGCCCTGGACTGCGCGGCCAGCGAATTCTTCGAAGACGGCCAGTACAACCTGTCCGGCGAAGGCCAGGTGTTCAGCGCCGAAGGTTTCGCCGAGTACCTGAAAGGCTTGACCCAGCGCTACCCGATCATCTCCATCGAAGATGGCCTGGACGAGTCCGACTGGGCCGGCTGGAAAATCCTCACCGACAAGATCGGCGAGAAGACCCAGCTGGTGGGCGACGACCTGTTCGTGACCAACACCAAGATCCTGAAAGAAGGCATCGACAAGAAGATCGCCAACTCGATCCTGATCAAGTTCAACCAGATCGGTACCCTGACCGAAACCCTGGAAGCCATCCAGATGGCCAAGGCCGCCGGCTACACCGCGGTGATCTCGCACCGTTCCGGTGAAACCGAGGATTCGACCATCGCCGACCTGGCCGTAGGCACCGCCGCGGGCCAGATCAAGACCGGTTCGCTGTGCCGTTCCGATCGCGTTTCCAAGTACAACCAACTGCTGCGTATCGAAGAGCAACTGGGCGCCAAGGCCAAGTACAACGGTCGCTCCGAGTTTCGCGGTTAAGCGGTAGATGGTAAAAAGACACCGGATTGTGTCGGAAAAGTCGCTATGGCGAGTTTTTTACCACTAATCTGATGCTTTGAGAGCACAAGCCTGGTTCTTCCAGGCTTCGTGCTATCAGTCGGTTCGAAATGGTTGGCATGGCTGTCTTTTCCACTGGATAACTGAAATTCGATGCGCAGTCCCAATTGGTTGTTCCTCGTTCTGCTCTTGCTGCTGGCTGGCCTGCAGTACCGCCTTTGGGTGGGCAATGGGAGCCTGGCGCAGGTGGCCGACCTGACACAGCAGATTGCCGACCAGCACGCCGAAAACGAGCGTCTGCTGGAGCGCAATCGCGTTCTCGACGCGGAAGTTCTTGAACTGAAGAAAGGCATGGAGACCGTGGAAGAACGCGCTCGCCATGAACTGGGCATGGTCAAGGACGGTGAAACCCTCTATCAGTTGGCGCAATGACTGACTTCTCTCTACCGGCCTTCTGGGCCGTGATTCCTGCCGCGGGCGTGGGTGCCCGTATGGCCGCGGACCGTCCCAAGCAGTATCTGTCACTGGGCGGGCGCACGATTCTCGAACACAGCCTCGGCTGTTTCCTCGATCATCCGGGCTTGAAGGGCCTGGTGATTGCCCTGGCTGCGCAAGATCCCTACTGGCCGGGCCTGCTCTGTGCCACGGACCCGCGTATCCAGCGGGTCGATGGCGGCGGCGAGCGGGCCGACTCGGTTCTCAATGCCTTGCTGCACCTGCATACCCTGGGGGCGGCGGACAATGACTGGGTGCTGGTCCACGATGCGGCGCGGCCGAATCTGTCGCGTCACGACCTCGACACCTTGCTGGCCGAACTCGCCGATGATCCGGTGGGCGGCTTGCTGGCCGTGCCGGCCCGGGACACGCTCAAACGCGTGGACAAGCAGGGGCGGGTGCTGGAAACCGTCGACCGGGCCTCGATCTGGCAGGCCTACACGCCGCAGATGTTCCGCCTGGGCGCCTTGCATCGGGCCCTGGCCGACAGCCTGGTGGCCGATGCGACCGTCACCGATGAAGCCTCGGCGATGGAATGGGCCGGGCAGGCACCACGCCTGATCGAAGGGCGTTCGGACAATATCAAGGTCACCCGTCCCGAAGACCTGGAGTGGTTGCGTTTGCGCTGGGCGAACCGACACTGAGGGCGCTTGGCCCGCAGCTCGGCACGACGCTATTTTTGCGATGACACACGGACCTGTAGGAGCCGGCTTGCTGGCGATGGCGTCCGCAAGATCGATGCAAGACTTGCCGGCCTCATCGCCGGCAAGCCGGCTCCCACAAAAGCGGATCAGGTGGTGTACTCGGGCCGTTTGGCCAAGCCTTCCTTGAGGTAATCCACCAGCTTGCGCACTTTCGGTGACAGGTGCCGCTGTTGCGGATACAGCGCCCACACCGCGGTGTTCGGCGGTTGATGGGCTTCGAGCAGGGAAATCAGCGTGCCGTTGTACAAATGCTCCAGCACGTAATAGTCCGGCAACTGACACAACCCAACCCCTTGCAGCGCCGCATCCAGTACCGCCTGGCCGCTGTTGCAGCGCCAGTTGCCCTGCACCCGTTGGGAAAACTCCCGCCCGTCCTGCTCCAGTTGCCAGATATCCGAACTGCCGATCAGGCAGTTATGCCGGCTCAGTTCCGACAGGCTATGGGGGCGACCATAACGCGCCAGGTAGGACGGTGACGCGCACAGATACATCCGCCGTGGCGCCAGCCGGGTCGCCACCAGTCGTGAATCCTGCAAGCGACCCAGCCGAATCGCCAGGTCCAACCCTTCATGCACCAGGTCCAGGGTGCGATTGCTCAGCTCGATATCCACCCGCAGTTGCGGGTACAGCCCCATGAAGGTGGTGACCAGCGGCACGATAAAGCGCTCGCCATAGGCCACGGCGCAGGTCATGCGCAACATGCCCTTGGGTTCGCTGGTCAGGTCGCCCACCGCCCGCAGGGCCTCCTCGCGACCATCCTGCAGGCGCTGGCAATGCTGCAGAAACGTCTGCCCGGCTTCCGTCAGCGTGACACGCCGCGTACTGCGGTAGAGCAGGCGGGTTTGCAGGCGTTCCTCGAGCCGGGCGATCTGCCGGCTGATATGCGAAGAAGACACCCCCAGACGCTCCGCCGCCGCGGTGAACTGGCTGCACTCGGCCACGGCGACAAACTCGTCGATGCCTTCCCAGCGGTTTTCGCTCATTCAATTATCCCTGTACAGCAATAATGTTTTGCTTTTGGCTGAATTATCCACCAATAGTCGATGATTTACACTTGGGCCTTTCGTATCCACTTTTCAGGAGTTGCTGGATGATCAAGTCACGTGCTGCCGTTGCCTTCGAGGCCAAGAAACCCCTCGAGATCGTCGAAGTCGATGTCGCCCTGCCCAAGGCCGGCGAAGTGCTGTTGCGTGTCGTGGCCTCCGGCGTTTGCCATACCGACGCCTACACCCTGTCCGGTGCGGACCCGGAAGGCATCTTCCCGGCGATCCTCGGTCATGAAGGCGGCGCGATTGTCGAGGCGATCGGCGAAGGCGTGACCTCGGTGGCGGTGGGCGACCACGTCATCCCGCTCTACACCCCGGAATGCGGTAAGTGCAAATTCTGCCTGTCGGGCAAGACCAACCTCTGCCAGGCCATTCGCGCCACCCAGGGCAAAGGCCTGATGCCGGACGGCACTTCGCGTTTCTCCTACAAGGGCGAGACGATTTTCCACTACATGGGCACCTCGACCTTCTCCGAGTACACCGTGCTGCCGGAAATTTCCGTGGCCAAGATTTCGAAAGACGCCCCGCTGGAGAAGGTCTGCCTGCTGGGTTGCGGCGTCACCACCGGGATCGGCGCGGTGATCAACACCGCCAAGGTCAAGCCGGGCGACACCGTGGCGATCTTCGGCCTGGGTGGCATCGGCCTGTCGGCGGTGATCGGTGCGGTCAAGGCCAAGGCCGGGCGCATCATTGCCATCGACATCAACCCGGCCAAGTTCGAAATCGCCCGGCAACTGGGCGCCACCGACTGCGTCAACCCGAAAGACTTCGATCGGCCGATCCAGGAAGTGATTGTCGACATGACCGATGGCGGCGTGGATTTTTCCTTCGAGTGCATCGGCAATGTGCAACTGATGCGTGCCGCGCTGGAATGCTGCCACAAGGGCTGGGGCGAGTCGGTGATCATCGGCGTGGCCGGTGCCGGCCAGGAAATCGCCACCCGTCCGTTCCAGTTGGTGACCGGGCGCGTCTGGCGCGGTTCGGCCTTCGGTGGCGTGCGCGGGCGCAGCGAGTTGCCGAGCTACGTGGAGATGGCGCAGACGGGCGAGATCCCGCTGGATACCTTCATCACCCACACCATGGGCCTGGAAGATATCAACAAGGCGTTCGACCTGATGCATGAAGGCAAGAGCATTCGCAGCGTCATCCATTTCTGAGGTCGGTCATGAGCCTGGAAAACCTGTCCTGCCAGAAAAGCTTCGGCGGCTGGCACAAACGTTACAAGCATCATTCCGAAGTCCTCGGCTGCGACATGGTGTTCGCGGTCTATCTGCCGCCGCAGGCCGAGCAGGGCGGCAAGCTGCCGGTGCTGTACTGGCTGTCCGGCTTGACCTGCACCGACGAGAACTTCATGCACAAGGCCGGCGCCCAGCGTCTGGCGGCCGAGCTGGGGCTGATCATCGTGGCGCCGGACACCAGCCCGCGCGGCGCCGACGTGCCCGGCGACCCGGACAAGGCCTGGGACTTCGGCCTGGGCGCCGGCTTCTATCTCAACGCCACCCAGCAACCCTGGGCCCAGCACTACCGGATGCACGATTACGTGGTGCATGAGCTGCCGGCGCTGGTCGAGGCGCATTTCCCGGCCTCGGACAAGCGCGGCATCAGCGGGCATTCCATGGGCGGACATGGCGCGCTGGTCTGCGCCTTGCGCAACCCCGGGCGTTATCAGTCGCTGTCGGCCTTCGCGCCGATCAGCAACCCGATGGATTGTCCCTGGGGGCAGAAGGCCTTTTCCCGTTATCTGGGCGAAGAGCGCTCGCGCTGGCGTGAGTGGGATGCCTGCGCGCTGATCGCCGAGGCCGCTGAAAAGCTGCCGATCCTGGTGGATCAGGGCGATCGCGACGATTTCCTGGCCAGCCAGCTCAAGCCCGAGGCGCTGCAGCAGGCGGCGAAGCTGGCGCAACATCCGCTGACCTTGCGGCTGCAGCCGGGCTACGACCACAGCTACTTCTTCATCGCCAGTTTCATCGATGATCATCTGCGACATCACAGCGCAGCTCTTAGCGGTTAATCTCCCGCAAAGCAGGTAGAATCACGCCCTGACTAACATCGGGGCGTTTTTTTATGCGTATTGGCCACGGCTATGATGTGCACCGTTTCGCCGAAGGCGACTTCATTACCCTGGGCGGCGTGCGGATTGCGCACCACCACGGATTGCTCGCCCATTCCGACGGCGACGTGCTGCTGCATGCCTTGAGCGACGCACTGCTGGGGGCGGCGGCCCTGGGCGACATCGGCAAGCATTTCCCGGACACTGACCCGAGCTACAAGGGCGCCGACAGCCGTGTGCTGCTGCGTCACGTGGTGTCGCTGATCAAGACCCTGGGCTGGAAAGTCGGCAACGTCGATAACACCATCGTTGCCCAGGCGCCGAAAATGGCCCCGCATATCGAATCGATGCGCGCGCTGATTGCCGCGGATCTTGAAGTTGAGTTGGATCAAGTGAACGTCAAAGCCACTACCACTGAAAAGCTCGGTTTTACCGGCCGTGAAGAAGGCATCGCGGTGCATAGCGTCGCCTTGTTGCTGCGCGCATGACCGAACTGGAACTGCTGGGCCCGCGTGCCTATGGCGATGTCCTGGGCAGCGCGGTGCTCAAGGCCACGGCTGAAGACTTCCAGGTCGATGAAGTCCTCGATATCCCGTTGACCGGGGAAGGCGAGCACCTGTGGTTGTGGGTGGAAAAACGCGGCCTGAATACCGAGGAGGCCGCCCGGCGTATCGCCAAGGCCGCCGGCGTGCCGTTGCGCACGGTCAGCTATGCGGGCCTCAAGGACCGCCAGGCCCTGACGCGCCAGTGGTTCAGCGTGCAACTGCCGGGCAAGGCCGATCCGGACCTTTCGGCGGCGCAGAACGACAGCCTGATCATCCTCAAGACCGCTCGGCACAAGCGCAAGCTGCAACGCGGCGCCCATGCTGCCAACGGCTTCACCTTGCGCCTGACCCAATTGAACGCGGACAAGGACGGCCTGCAGCAACGCCTTGAGCAGATCGCCCGGCAAGGTATTCCGAATTATTTCGGTGCCCAGCGTTTCGGCCACCTCGGCGGTAACCTGGGCGAGGCCCGTGCCTATGCGGCCCGCCAGGCCTTGCCCGAGCAGCGCAACGTGCGCTCGCGGCTGCTGTCCACGGCCCGCAGCTACCTGTTCAACCAGGTGCTGGCGGCGCGGGTCGCCGACGGCAGTTGGAACCGTGCCCAGGTCGGCGACCTGCTGGCGTTCACCGACAGCCGCAGTTTCTTCCCGGCCACCGAGGCCGAGTGCAGCGACCCGCGCCTGGCCATTCTCGACCTGCACCCTACCGGTCCGCAGTGGGGCGAAGGCCCGTCACCGGCGTCGGGCGCGACCTTTGCGCTGGAACAGGCGGTGGCCGAACGCGAGGCTGAACTGTGCCAATGGCTGGTCAAGGCCGCCATGGAACACGAACGTCGCATCCTGCGGCTGCCCATTGGTCGGCTGTCGTGGCATTATCCCGAGTCTGACATTCTGCAACTGGAATTCGTCCTTCCGGCCGGATGCTTCGCCACTGCTTTGGTGCGCGAACTCGTCGATCTGGTGCCGGCAGGGCAGACGGACAGCTCATGCGTATTCTGATTTCCAACGATGATGGGGTTTTCGCACCCGGTCTCGCCGCGCTGCATGCCGCGCTGGCAGACTATGCCGAGTGCACGGTGATTGCCCCGGACCAGGACAAAAGCGGTGCCAGCAGTTCGCTGACGCTGGACCGTCCGCTGCATCCCCATGCATTGCCCAACGGCTTTATCAGCCTCAACGGCACACCCACCGACTGCGTGCACCTGGGGCTCAATGCCTTGCTGGAGCAGGAGCCGGACATGGTGGTGTCGGGTATCAACCTGGGGGCCAACCTGGGGGATGACGTGCTGTATTCCGGTACGGTGGCGGCGGCCCTGGAAGGGCGCTTCCTGGGGCGGCCTTCGTTTGCGTTCTCGCTGGTCTCGCGCCAGGTCGACAACCTGGCCACCGCCGCGCATTTCGCCCGGCTGCTGGTACAGGCCCATGAAGGGCTGGCACTGCCACCACGGACAGTGCTCAACGTGAATATTCCCAACCTGCCCCTGGAGCGCATTCGCGGTATCCAGCTCACGCGCCTGGGGCACCGTGCCCGGGCGGCGGCGCCGACCCGGGTGGTCGATCCGCGGGGCAAGGCCGGTTACTGGATCGCCGCCGCCGGCGATGCCGAAGACGGCGGTCCGGGCACCGATTTCCATGCCGTGATGCAAGGCTTTGTCTCGGTAACGCCGCTGCAACTGGATCGCACCTTCAACGGTGCCTTCCAGTCGCTGGGCGGTTGGCTGGAGGGACTGGCCTGATGACCCGTGAGCAAGACGACCTGATGCGCCGCGGTATCGGCATGACCTCCCAGCGAACCCGCGAACGCCTGATCCAGCGGCTTTATGAAGAGGGCATCTCCAACGCCCAGGTGCTGGAAGTGATCCGTCGCACGCCCCGGCACCTGTTTGTCGACGAAGCGCTGGCCCATCGCGCCTACGAAGACACGGCGCTGCCGATCGGCAACAACCAGACCATTTCCCAGCCTTATATGGTGGCGCGCATGAGCGAGCTGCTGCTGGAGGCCGGGCCGCTGGACAAGGTCCTGGAAATCGGCACCGGCTCCGGCTACCAGACGGCGGTGCTGTCGCAGCTGGTGGAGCGGGTGTTTTCGGTGGAGCGGATCAAGGTCCTGCAGGACCGGGCCAAGGAGCGCCTGGTCGAGCTCAACCTGCGCAACGTGGTGTTCCGCTGGGGTGACGGCTGGGAGGGCTGGCAGGCACTGGCGCCCTACAACGGCATCATTGTCACCGCCGTGGCCACGGATGTTCCGCAGGCGTTGCTCGATCAACTGGCACCGGGCGGACGCCTGGTGATTCCGGTGGGCTCCGGCGAAGTCCAGCAACTGATGCTGATCGTCCGTGAAGAACAGGGTTTTTCCCGTCGTGTATTAGGCGCGGTACGTTTCGTCCCGCTGCTCAACGGACCGCTGGCCTGAACATTTGTTGAACGGCAATGAATTCTGTTTAAGGTCGTAGGTCTTAGAGCGGGACCTGCCACGGCACGAATGTTTAAAATGCCCGGCGTTTTGCGATTTGGCTTTGTTGTCCGTGAAAATCCAACAGCCAGTTATACTTACGCGACATTATCGCCTGTACAGGCACTCTTATTTCAGCCACCACAAAGGGAGCGGCGGGTGAGTCTCACAGTCATTCGGCAGCGTATGGGTAAAGCAAGCGTTCAGCGCCTGATGATCGGCCTTGCCCTCAGTGCTTTACTGGCTGGTTGCTCCAGTGCTCCAAAAGGCGGCGTGCGCGTCGTCGATCGTAACGGCAATAATACAACCGCCAGCGCGGCGCCGCAGAAGCCGATGACCACCACCGGCCAGCATGTGGTCGCCCGTGGCGATACCTTGTTCTCGATTGCCTTCCGCTATGGTTGGGACTGGAAAGCCCTGGCCGCGCGCAACAATATTCCCGAGCCCTACACCATTCGCGTCGGTCAGGCGATTCGCTTCGACAGCCGTTCAAATTCAACACCGGCGGCCGTCGCCTCGACCTCGTCCGCCTCCACGTCCACATCGGCGTCGACGGCTTCGCCCTCGGGTAAATTCACCATCACCCGGCGTCCGGCCAACTCACCGGCGACCCCCTCGACGGCGTCACAACCCGCGGCCCAGACGGCTCCAGTGGAAACCCCGGCGGCGCCCGCCGGCCCCGCGCCGAAGGGCTGGGCGTGGCCTTCGAACGGAGTCCTGATTGGAAAATTTTCTTCAAACGGCAGTTTGAATAAAGGTATTGATATCGCCGGGGATTTGGGACAGCCTGTTTTAGCTGCGTCTGATGGGGCAGTGGTTTACGCCGGGAGTGGGTTACGGGGCTACGGCGAGCTGGTCATCATCAAACACAGCGATACCTACGTCAGTGCTTACGGCCACAACCGTAGGCTGTTGGTTCGGGAGGGGCAGCAGGTCAAGGTCGGACAGACAATTGCCGAAATGGGGTCAACTGGTACAGACCGGGTGAAACTGCATTTTGAGATTCGCCGCCAGGGGAAACCCGTAGACCCACTGCAATTCCTGCCGCGTCGTTGATCCGTTTTCCAGCCTGTTCTCCTGATGTAGCGGGAACAGGTTCCAGCGTTGCCAAGGATAAAGGCGTCGCTTGAGCTTGAGGTCGAACTCACCAAAGGACTATAACAATGGCTCTCAGCAAAGAAGCGCCGGGGTTTGACATCGATGATGAGGTGCTCCTTATGGACTCCGACATCGTCATGGATATGATGCCGGAGGACGACAGTTCTCCAGCCCCAGTTCGTGCCAAGACCAAAAATGCTGCTTCGCTCAAGCAGCATAAGTACATTGACTACACGCGGGCGCTGGATGCGACCCAGTTGTATCTCAATGAAATCGGTTTTTCCCCCTTGCTGTCCCCGGAAGAAGAAGTTCATTTTGCGCGCCTGTCGCAGAGTGGCGATCCCGCGGGCCGCAAGCGCATGATCGAAAGCAACCTGCGCCTGGTGGTGAAAATCGCCCGACGCTACGTCAATCGAGGTCTTTCCCTGCTGGACCTGATCGAAGAGGGCAACCTCGGCTTGATCCGGGCCGTCGAGAAATTCGACCCGGAACGTGGCTTTCGCTTCTCGACCTACGCCACCTGGTGGATACGCCAGACGATTGAACGGGCGATCATGAATCAGACCCGGACCATTCGCCTGCCGATTCATGTGGTCAAGGAATTGAACGTCTATCTGCGGGCGGCCCGGGAGCTGACCCAGAAGCTCGATCACGAACCTTCCCCGGAAGAAATCGCCAGCCTGCTGGAGAAACCGGTGGGTGAGGTCAAGCGCATGCTCGGCCTGAATGAGCGGGTGTCTTCGGTGGACGTGTCCCTGGGGCCGGACTCCGACAAGACGCTGCTCGATACCCTCACCGATGAACGGCCTACCGATCCCTGCGAGCTGCTTCAGGACGATGACCTGTCCCAGAGCATCGACCAGTGGCTGTCGGAATTGACCGACAAGCAGCGTGAGGTGGTGGTACGGCGCTTCGGCCTGCGCGGGCACGAGAGCAGTACCCTGGAGGATGTCGGTCTGGAGATCGGCCTGACCCGCGAGCGCGTCCGGCAGATCCAGGTCGAGGGGCTCAAGCGCCTGCGCGAGATTCTCGAGAAGAACGGCTTGTCCAGCGAAGCGCTGTTCCAGTAGCGCTTCATCCACCTGTGGGGGCTGGCTTGCCAGCGATGGCGTGCGCGCGAGCGACGCAAGGCTCAAGGGCCCCATCGCCGGCAGGCCGGCTCCTACAGGTTTCGCGTTCTCAATAAAAACGCATTCCTTCGGGGCTCAGGCCCCGTGGCACTTCTTGAACTTCTTGCTGCTGCCGCACGGGCAAGGATCGTTGCGACCCACGTCTTTCAACGCGTTGCGTACCGGCTCCTGGTGAGCGTGACCGCAGTTCGGGCCGTGGACGTGGCCATGGTCGTGATCGTGGTGGTCATGATCATGGTTGCAATCAGGGCCGTGGACATGGGGTTGCTGGGTCATGCTGGTGTCACTCCGCAGTAATTTCGGCGGGAATTATCTCGCCTTTACGCTCCAGGTGCACGTCATGCCTGAGCAATATTCCGGTTTCCAGCTCGCCTTCCAGTCGGTAGGGGATAGGCTCATGGGGATGTTTCAGGCGCCTGGTCAGGTCGCGCAGGTGTTCCCAGAGATTGGTCCTGGCCGGGATCACCAGGGATGCGTGGTTGTTGGCTTCCACGGTGAACCAGCCCTCGGACTCGCCTTCGCTCAGCAGCCAGTCGTCGAGGTAGAGGCGATAGTGCAGGCTGCGCACGGTCAGGTTGTCGTCGTTGGGGTTGTCGACGCGAAAGTGCAGGCGAAACTTCTGTTGCACCAGGCGGGCCTTGACCAGTTCGACGCGCACCAGGCGAACCTCGGGATCGCGGGTGCCCGTATCGAACCAGGACGCGCAGCCGGAAAGCGTCAACAGCATGAGCAGACCGAGCATGCCAAATGTTCGTGAATACATGGGGTTCCTCCCGCCGAGGCCCCAGCATAGCAAGCCTGTGACAGAAAAAGCTCATGGTTGTGGCGGTAAATCCACCTGGGTGATACTGCCGATCATTCGCGCAACGGATCAGCCAGGCGCACAGGAGTGGGGTCATGAGTCTTTACGAGATTGTCTTCAGTGGCGAGTCGCTGCCCGGGGCGCCGCTCGATCAGGTCCGGAATAACCTGGCCCGGCTGTTCCAGGCCGATGCCCAGCGTATCGAACTGCTGTTTTCCGGGCGGCGCCTGGTCCTCAAGAGCAATCTCGATGCCGCCGCCGCCGAAAAATATCGGGCCACGATCGAGCGGGCCGGGGCAGTGGTCGCGGTGGTCGAGATGGCCGTGGAGGAAATCGAGATGGCGCCGCCGCCCGTGGTGCCTGGCCGGGCACGGGTGGTGCCGCGCGATGCCTATATGGCCGCGTTCAGCGAGGTCGATGCGCCGGACTTCGGGATCGCCGAGGTGGGCAGTGACATGCAGGACCCCAAGCCCGAGCCGGTCGTCGTGGCGTTGGACCTGTCGGCGTTCAGCGTGGCGCCCGTGGGGGCCGACATGGGACAACTGCCGGCTGCGCCCGTCGTTGCGCTACCCGATATTTCACACCTGAGCCTCAGTTGAGCAGGTAGCTGGCGCAGCACTTCTTGTATTTCTGCCCGCTGCCGCAAGGGCAGGCGTCATTGCGCCCGGCCTTGAGGGGCACGCTGGGGTCGATGAAATACCAGCGCCCGCCGGTTTGCACGAAGGACGACTTTTCCCGGTGGCTGTGCTCGCCGCCGCTGTCGTGCCAGCGGGCGGTAAAGGTCACGAACGCATGTTCGGGCTGGCCGCCGAAGACTTCCGAACTTTCCACCTCCAAACCCAGCCAGGTGCTCTGTGCGCTCCATTCACCGATGGCCTGGCGATCCAGCCCGGGTTGTTGCACCGGCAGCGTGGTGCCCACCAGGTAGTCGACCAGTCCCAGCACATAGGCGCAGTAGCGCGAACGCATCAGGGCTTCGGCGCAGGGCGCGGGATGGCCCGCGTGATAATGGCCGCAGCAGGCCTCCAGCAGGTTGCCGCTACCGCAGGGACAGATGGATGTGCTCACGGGAATCACCACCAGTACTTGCCGAAATTTTCCGGATTGGCCCAGAACTTGGCGTTCAGCCAGTCCGGCACCTGTTTGTATTCCTTCAGATCATAGGTGAACAACCTCAGTACCTGCTCGTCGCGGGTAAAGCGTTCGGCGCTTTGCATGGCCAGGGCGAAGAAGTCGCTGTCCTGCCAGCCGCTGGCGGCCATGTCCACCAGCACCGCCAGGCGGCTGGCATTGAGGTTGCGAATGCCGCCGAGCAATTGCCGGCCGTCACGCTTGGGCAGGTGCTCCAGGCAGTCGACCACCAGCGCCAGGTCGAAGCGTCGGGCGGCCAGGGCGTCGGGCAGGGCGCCGGGTTCGGCGAAGGCCACCTGGGTTTCGGGGTGCGCTGCCTGGAACGCCTCGAGTGCCGGAAAGCTGCCAGCCCCCACGAGCAGCAGGGTTTGCGGGGCGTAACGGTCCAGCAGGGCGGCCAGCGCTTGCTGGGGGGTGCGGGCTGAAGGGCTTTCTAGCATCGGGATTCCTCGGTCGGAACGGCAAAGACGGGCGAATTTTCAACGGCCACTGGCAAACTGTCCTGACTCGCCTTACTGTGCGCCAAAGAATAACTCATCAGGGGGGCGTATGAAGGTGCTTTGGGGGCTGGGCAAGGTGTTGACGCTGGTGTTCTGGCTGGTGGTGCTGGTCAACCTGGTGCATCCGCTGATCAATCCGTTCCGGGTTCTGGTGGATCTGGCGGGGAGCATGCTGTTGTTGACGCATCTGCTGGAGATCATGCTGTTCAACGGTAGCGTGCAGGAACGGGCCCGTCCCTGGCGCGATCGGCTGCAGATCCTGGTGTTCGGCATGTTCCACCTGCAAGTCCTGCCTTTGCCCAATCGTGAGGAGCGCCAACATGCGTAGCCTGTGTCTGCTGGCTGCCTTGTGCAGCCCCCTGGCGTTTGCCCAGGCCGTGACCGTCGAAACCAATTCCATGCTGCGTTTGCCCGGCAATGCTCCGGTGCTGCAACTGGAGCGTCTGGACGTTGCCGACTTCGGCACCTTGCTGGTTCCCGCCAGCGTGACGCAACTGAATATCGGTGAACTGCACCTGGGGCATGAGGCGCGTATCGCCATTGTGCCGAGCGAGCAGGCTTTCGCGCTCAAGGCTGGCCGTGCCGAGTTGGGCAGCGGCAGCCAGATCAGTGCGCGCGGGGCGCCGGGCACTTACCAGAAAGCCCCTTCGCCAGGACGTAACCTGGATCTGCGGATCGACGCGCTCAGCGGCTCCTTGTTGTCAGTGGATGCCCGGGGTGGCGCGGGCGTGCCGGGGTACGTCGGGCTCGATGGGGCGAATGGCGATGAGCCGGGGTGTACCTGGGGCGCGGCCGGGCAGGGCGCGGACGGCGACAATGGCGGCGATGGTCATCCGGGGGCGCCGGGGGCGCAGGTTCGGCTGCAGTTGCCGCGCAATTACCCGGCGGCGCAGATCCAGGTGCTGGTCGATGGCGGTACGGGAGGGGTTGCCGGAGCGGCGGGGCGTCCGGGGGCGGGCGGCAAGGCCAAGGGCTGCTTCGTGTACCAGACCGAGGGTGGCAAGCCGGGTCGTCCGGGGTTGGCAGGCAAGCCGGGGCCGGCTGGACCGGCGGGTAGTGTGACCGTTCAGCGCCTGTAACACCGCCGCGAAAACACCACCGCCCTCTGTAGGAGCTGGCTTGCCGGCGATGAGGCCCTTGAGTGCAACATCGCCTTTGCGATTGTCATCGCCAGCAAGCCGGCTCCCACAATGTGCTCCTGCGTTCAGTTAGTTCCAGCACTCAAAACCCCGGGCGTGCCGCCGCAATGGCCACCAGCGCCAACCCGATCAGCAGATTGATCCCCACCAGCCGGCGAATCCGCCCCAGTGCCGACGCACCCGCCGCCCAGTCCTGGGCCTCCACCGCGCGGCGCAAATCCGGTAGTTGCAACGACTGGATACGAATAAACAGTGCAAGCATCACGATGTACAGGCCCATCATGACCTGCACATAACGCGGTGCGGTCTCGAAGCCGCTGAAGCGCAACTGGATCATCCCCACGCCGCTGATCGGCAGGAGCACCACCGCGACCCAGACCCAGACGAAGAACCGCTGGAATACCTGGACCCACAGCTTCAGCCGGGCCGGCCCCTCCAGTGCGGCCATGGCCGCCGGGCGCAGGATCATCCAGGCGAAGAACATACCACCGACCCAGACCAGTGCGGCCAGGACATGCAAGCTGTAGGCGAGGGCAAAAGCGGTCATTCAGGTACTCCGTGCGGCACGCGAGGATTTGGCGGGGTATGATAGCCATCTATTCGAACCACTGAAAATTTATCCAGCGTTTCTTGCGCCCGAAGACTCATGATCAGCACCGAACTCAAAACCACGATCCAGGGCGCCTATTCGCGTTTTCTCGAAGCCAAGGGCCTCAAGCCGCGTTACGGCCAGCGCCTGATGATCGCCGAAGTGGCCAAGGTCCTCGGCGATATCGACACCGATGACGAAGGCCGGCGCAGCGGCGACCCGGCCGTGGTCGCGGTGGAAGCCGGCACCGGTACCGGCAAGACCGTGGCCTACAGCCTGGCGGCGATTCCCACCGCCAAGGCCGCCGGCAAGCGCCTGGTGATTGCCACCGCCACCGTCGCGCTGCAGGAGCAGATCGTCTACAAGGACCTGCCCGACCTGATGCGCAACAGCGGGTTGAACTTCAGCTTCGCCCTGGCCAAGGGGCGCGGGCGCTACCTGTGCCTGTCCAAGCTCGATATGCTGTTGCAGGAAGGCCACGCGCAGACCGCCACCGCCCAGTTGTTCGAAGAGGAAGGTTTTCGCATCGAGGTCGACGAGGCCAGCCAGAAGCTGTTCACCAGCATGATCGAGAAGCTGGCCGGGAATCGATGGGACGGCGACCGCGACAGTTGGCCCAGCGCCCTGGAAGACGCCGATTGGGCGCGCCTGACCACCGATCACAGCCAGTGCACCAACCGCCATTGCCCCAACTTCGGCCAGTGCGCCTTCTACAAGGCCCGCGAAGGCATGGGCAAGGTCGATGTGATCGTCACCAACCATGACATGGTCCTCGCCGACTTGGCCCTGGGCGGTGGCGCGGTGCTCCCCGACCCGCGCGACACCCTCTATGTGTTCGACGAAGGCCACCACCTGCCGGACAAGGCCATCGGCCACTTCGCCCACTACACGCGCCTGCGCTCCACCGCCGACTGGCTGGAGCAGACCGCCAAGAACCTGACCAAGCTGCTGGCCCAGCATCCGCTGCCCGGCGACCTGGGCAAGCTGATCGAGCAGGTGCCGGAACTGGCACGGGAGATCAAGACCCTCCAGCAGTTCATGTTCAGCGCCTGTGAGCAACTGGCCGATTTCAAGACCGGCGAAGACACCGAGGGCCGCGAGCGGCCACGCCATCGCTTCGTCGGCGGGGTGATTCCGGAACATATCCGTGAGATGGGCATCGAGCTGAAGAAAGGCTTCGCCCGCCTCAACGATCTTTTCACCCGCCTGACCGAGTTGCTCAAGGAGGGCATGGACGGCGAGGTCAATATCGGCATCGCCAGCCACCAGGCCGAGGAGTGGTATCCGCTGTTCGGCAGCCTGCTGTCCCGGGCCCAGGGCAACTGGGAGCTGTGGACCGCCTTTACCGCCGAAGACCCGGAAGACAACCCGCCCATGGCCCGCTGGCTGAGCCTGGCCGAGAGCGGTGCGCTGTTCGACATCGAGGTCAACGCCAGTCCGATCCTGGCCGCGGAAATGCTCCGGCGCAACCTGTGGAACGTGGCCCATGGCGCCCTGGTGACGTCGGCGACCCTGACCGCGCTGGGCACCTTCGAGCGCTTCCGCATGCGTGCCGGCCTGCCGAAGAAGGCCGTGACGGCAGTGGTGCCCAGCCCCTTCCATCATGCCGATGCCGGCGTGCTGCGGGTGCCGGACCTCAACGCCGATCCCCGCGACGCCATGGCCCATACCGCGGCGATCATTCGCGACCTGCCGGAGCTGGTGGAAGGTTCCAAGGGCACCCTGGTGCTGTTCTCCTCGCGCAAGCAGATGCAGGACGTGTTCGACGGCCTGGATCGCGACTGGCGCAAGCAGGTGTTCATCCAGGGCAACCTGTCGAAGCAGGAGACCCTCAACAAGCACAAGGCCCGGGTCGACGGCGGTGACTCCAGCGTGCTGTTCGGCCTGGCCAGCTTCGCCGAAGGGGTGGACTTGCCCGGTGCCTACTGTGAACACGTGGTGATCGCCAAGATTCCCTTCTCGGTCCCGGACGATCCGGTCGAGGCGGCGCTGGCCGAGTGGATCGAGGCCCGGGGTGGCAATCCGTTCATGGAAATCTCCGTGCCGGACGCCTCACTCAAGCTGGTCCAGGCCTGCGGTCGCCTGCTGCGTACCGAGGCGGACCGGGGCATCATCACCTTGCTCGACCGGCGTCTGATCACTCAACGCTACGGGAAAGCTATCCTCAATGCCTTGCCGCCGTTCCGGCGGGAAATTTCTTAATGTGATGTAGGCTAAATTACCAATTTCGTTGTCTACGGATGGCGCCCTTTGGCGCCACGCTGGCCTTCGACTGGCCGTAAGGGAGAGTTTGATTCATATGATTGGCCGTACGCTGCCCGCCGTTTTCGCCTTGTTGTTCGCTGCGCCGCTATGGGCTGCGCCGGCGGGGCAACAGACGTTGTTCAACTTCGTTCGTCCCGCCGACGTGGTGCAGGTGGCAACCGTGGATGCCAGCCTGCCGCAATACAACGCGGAGCAGACGGCTGAAGGCGAAGTGCTGCGGCGGATCACTTTCAATCCGGCAGCGCGCCCGAGCCTGCGCCTCACGCCCCAGACCGGGGCCTGGGACTGGTCACAGGCGGGTGCCATGAGCCTGCGGATCCAGAGTGCGATGGATTGGGCGCTGACCCTCGATGTGACGATCCAGAGCAGTGACGGCAAGACCCTCACCAGCCGCGTGACCCTGCCTGCCGGCCCCGCCCAGACCTTGCTGGTGCCCCTGCAGGCCAGTTCGCCGTTGAGCCAGGGCATGCGCGCCGGTCCACCGATGCCGATGACCGTTGATGGCCAGCGGGTGTTGCTGGCCAGCAGCCAGGGCGCACTGGACCGCCAGCGGGTGGTGTCCGTGACCCTGTCGATGGACGCGCCCAAGGTCGCCCAGAACATCCTGCTGGAGCGTTTCGGCGTGCAGGCCGGCGACGATGTGACCAAGGCCGTCTATGGCGCGCTGGTGGATGGCTACGGCCAGTCGACCCGGGCCAGATGGCCGGAAAAAGTCAGCACTGACGATCAGCTCAAGGCCGCGGCGAGCAAGGAAAGCCAGCAACTGAAAACCTGGCTGGCCGAACGCGAGCACAGTGCCCGGGACAAGTTCGGCGGTTCGCTCAAGGGACCGCAGTTCGAGGCCTCGGGCTTCTTCCGGACCGAAAAGCGTGACGGTCGCTGGTACCTGGTGACGCCGGAAGGGCATCCGTTCTATTCCCTGGGTGTGAATACCGTGACCGCCCACGACCAGCAGACCTATGTCGAAGGTCGTGAAGACATGTTCAGTGACCTGCCCAAGGAGGGTGAGCCGCTGGCCGCCTACTACGGCAAGGCCGACAACAGCATCGCCACCGGGGCCTCCCAGGGGCGGGCCTTCAAGTCCGGACGCTGGTTCGATTTCTATGGCGCCAACCTGCAACGGACCTATGGCTCGCCGTGTGTAGCGGCGGAGTCGGAGCAGCCCAAGGTGCCGTGCGCCCCGGGCCTGGACGCGCAGCGCTGGCAGAAACACACCCTGGACCGCCTGCAGGCCTGGGGTTTCAACACGGTCGGCAACTGGAGCGATCCGGCCCTGGGCCTGAACGATCGCGTGCCTTACACCTTGCCGCTGTCCATCGTCGGCGATTACGCCAGTATCAGCACTGGCGGCGACTGGTGGGGCGGCATGCCTGACCCGTTCGATCCGCGTTTTGCCATGGCCACCGAACGCGCGGTGGCGATTGCCACCCGCGACCATCGCGACGATCCCTGGCTGGTGGGCTATTTTGCCGACAACGAACTGGCCTGGGCCGCTCATGGGGATGATCCGAAGTCCCGTTACGCCCTGGCCTACGGTACCTTGCGCATGACCACCGACGTGCCGGCCAAGCGTGCTTTCCTCAAGCAGTTGCGTGACAAGTACCGCAACCAGCAGGGCCTGTCCAAGGCCTGGGGCGTGGAGATTCCCACCTGGGAGCAGATGGAGGACCCGGGCTTCGAGGCGCCGCTGCCGGATCCCGCGCACCCGCAGATCGAGGCGGACCTGAAGTATTTCCAGAAAGCGTTTGCCGATACCTACTTCAAGACCATTTCCGACTCGCTGAAATGGCATGCGCCGAACCATCTGTTGCTTGGCGGTCGTTTTGCCATCAGCACCCCTGAAGCCGTGGCTTCCTGTGCCCAGTACTGCGATGTGTTGAGTTTCAACTTCTACACCCTCAAGCCCCAGGACGGTTACGACTTCGATCAGTTGGAGGCGTTGAACAAGCCGGTGCTGATCACCGAGTTCAACTTCGGTTCCAGGGACCGCGGCCCGTTCTGGGGTGGGGTAACGGAACTGGCCCGGGAAGAGGATCGTGGCCCGGCCTATGCGGCGTTCCTCAAGCAGGCGGTGGCCGAGCCGTCGGTCGTCGGTGTGCACTGGTTCCAGTACCTCGACCAGCCGGTGACCGGTCGTCTGCTGGACGGCGAAAACGGTCATTTCGGTTTGGTGGGCATTACCGATGTGCCGTTCCAGGGCTTTGTCGAGAGCGTGCGCAAAAGCAACCTGCAGGCCCTTGCGCTGCTCGACAAGGAGGCCGAGAAAGCCAAGGTGGAAGCGCAGCAGAAAGCCGCCAAGGGTATCGACCAGGAAGAAGACAGTGGCGCCAAGGGGCGCTCGGGCAGTGCGGGCGGGGAAGAGGCCGGCCATCCCGGCGGCCATTCCGGCAACGGCCAATGATCGGTTGCTCTTGCACTGGGGGTGAGGTGTTTTCGGTGGATCATTCCAATTCGTGCAACGTCTGACAGTTCTTGCAAGGCGTTACGAATTGTCTGATCCACGTCTGTTCCCAAACCCATCAATCGCTGGAACAATGCAGGCCATTTTGTAAGGTGTTGCGGTGGGAGATTCACGGGTGCAGATTCAGGGTCATTTCGAGCTTCAATTCGAGGCGGTACGCGAAGCCTTCGCGGCCCTTTTCGACGATCCCCAGGAGCGCGGTGCCGCGCTCTGTATCCAGATCGGCGGCGAAACCGTGGTCGATCTCTGGGCCGGCACCGCCGACAAGGACGGGGCCGAGGCCTGGCACAGCGACACCATTGCCAACCTGTTTTCCTGCACCAAGACCTTTACCGCCGTCACCGCGCTGCAACTGGTGGCCGAGGGCAAGTTGCAGCTGGATGTTCCGGTTGCCCACTATTGGCCCGAATTCGCTGCCGCCGGCAAGGCCGGCGTCACCCTGCGCCAGTTGCTCTGCCATCAGGCCGGTCTGCCCGCCCTGCGCCAGTTGCTGCCCCCCGAGGCGCTGTACAACTGGCAGACCATGGTTGACGCCCTGGCGGCCGAAGCGCCCTGGTGGACGCCCGGCGAGGGCCATGGCTACGCCGCGATCACCTATGGCTGGCTGGTGGGCGAGTTGCTGCGGCGTGCCGACGGTCGCGGGCCGGGTGAGTCCATCGTGGCGCGGATTGCCAAGCCGCTGGGGCTGGATTTCCATGTCGGCCTGGCGGACGCAGAGTTCCATCGCGTGGCGCATATCGCCCGGGGCAAGGGCAATATCGGCGACGCGGCGGCCCAGCGCCTGCTGCAAGTGACGATGCGCGAGCCCGAGGCGATGAGCACCCGGGCTTTCACCAATCCACCGTCGATCATGACCAGCACCAACAAGCCGGAGTGGCGACGCATGCAGCAGCCGGCCGCCAACGGCCATGGCAACGCGCGCAGCCTGGCGGGGTTCTACAGTGGCCTGCTCGACGGCCGTCTGCTGGAGGCCGACATGCTGGATGAACTGACGCGCCAGCACAGCCTGGGCATGGACAAGACCCTGCTGACCCAGACCCGTTTCGGCCTGGGCTGCATGCTCGATCAGCCGGACGTGGCCAACGCCACCTTCGGCCTGGGCGCAAAAGCCTTCGGTCACCCGGGTGCCGGTGGCTCCGTCGGTTTTGCCGACCCCGAGCACGATGTCGCCTTCGGATTCGTGACCAATACCCTCGGTCCTTATGTCCTGATGGACCCGCGGGCACAGAAGCTGGTACGGATTCTGGCCGCCTGTCTGTAGAATGCGCGCATAAAGTCGCGGGCCGGAACCCTGTGACTTTTTTGCTTTCTATTACACTGTTCCATAGGGCCTGACGGCCCTTGTTTCTCTATCTCATTTTGTGGATCTCCCCATGTCATCGAACAAGTCTCTCGCCCTGGCCATCTGTCTGATTGTGACCGGTTGCGCGCAAACTCCACAAAGTGCGGACAAACCCGTGCCGCTGGCTACGGCGGTTGCCGCCGCCACGACTCCGGCGCCACAGGCGGACTCCGCCACCCATTGGTGGTGGCCGTTTGGCAGCTCGGACAACAAGGCCAGTGGCAAGGAAGCTACCCAGCCGCCGGTCAAGGCCGTGCCGATGCCCGACCCGAAAATCACCCAGGCCTGGCTTGACGATTACGAGCCGCGCCTGCGTACCGCGATCCAGGGCAGCTCCCTGAAGCTGGAACGGCGTGAAAACGTGCTGGTGGTCATTGCCCCGGTGGATGGTTTCTACAATCCCAAGCGTCCGGAACTGTTGCTGCCGGCCACCCTCGGTCCTTTCACCCGGATCGCCAAGACTGTCGAGGGTGACCCCAAGACCGCCGTGGTGATCCTGGGTCATGGCGACAACAGCGCCAGCGCCGAATCGACCAAGGCCCTGAGCCAGCAACAGGCCCAGTCCGTGGCGGCGATTTTCGGCCTCAGCGGCCTGCATCGTGATCGCCTGATGCTGCGTGGCATGGGGGCGGACATGCCGCGTGCCGCCAATGACAGCAGTGACGGCCGTGCGTTGAACCGTCGCGTGGAAATCATCCTGACTCCGCAGAACACCATGGTTGCGCTGCTGAGCAAATACAGCATTCCGGTTCCACCTCCGGCGCCGGTCACCCAGGTAGCGGCTGCGGATGCCAAGTCGGCAACTGCCACGGCGCCTGCGGCGAAGAAAACCGCGGCATCGACCAAGAAGGGCAAGGGCAAGGCCGCGGCCAAGAAAGCTCCGGTCCATAAGAAAGCGCCGGTCAAGAAAGCGGCGGCAACCAAGGCCGCGGCGGACAAGGACAAGGCAGCTGCGCCGGCGAAGAAAGATGCCGGCGCCGACAGCTCGACCAAGAACTGACCTGACGATCGAGAAGGAACGCTTCATGACTCACGCCCTGGCGGATATGCGCCGCGACTACACCCGTGACGGTCTCACCGAGGCCCTGGCCCCGGCCGAGCCGTTCGCGTTGTTCCACCAGTGGTTCGCCGAGGCGGTGAAGACCGAGCAGGTGCCCGTCGAGGCCAATGCCATGACCCTGGCGACGGTGGACGAGGACGGGCGCCCTCATTGCCGCATCCTGTTGCTCAAGGGGCTGGACGAGGCGGGGTTTACCTTCTTCACCAACTACGACAGCGACAAGGGTCGGCAACTGGCGGCCCGCCCCTTTGCGGCGATGACCTTCTTCTGGCCGACCCTGGAGCGGCAGGTGCGGATCGAGGGGCGGGTGGTCAAGGTCTCGGCGCAAGAGTCGGATGCTTACTTCCGGGTGCGTCCGCTGGGCAGCCGGTTGGGGGCCTGGGCCTCGCCGCAAAGTCAGGTGATTGCCGGCCGGGAGGAACTCGAGGGTTTGCTCAAGAACACCGAAGCGCGCTTCAGCGATACGCAGCCCCATTGCCCCGAGCATTGGGGGGGGTATCGTCTGCTGCCGGAGCGCATCGAGTTCTGGCAAGGTCGCGCCAGCCGCCTGCATGACCGCCTCGACTACCGTCTGGAAGAGGCGGGCTGGACGCGTCGGCGTCTAGCACCTTAGTGGCGCGAGCCGTTCGCGGTTCGATCAGGCGGCGTTGCAAGAGCGTTCGCCTGATCCCTCCCTGGCAAATCCTTGTCCAGGCCCTGATCCGGATAACCTGCAGCCGCGGCCTCAAGCCATTGCTGCAAGTCCCGGCGCTTGATCTTCTGCTCCCTGGCCGCAGTCAGGCGTTCGAGCATGAACTTTTTGTGTAATTCGTTGTCTCCCGCTAGCGATAACGCCAGATCGCGGTCCGTCCAACGTCTGATCCTGATATACAGCCAGCCGTGGAAATACAGTCCGGCTGCCGTAGCGATTGCGATGATGAAGTAGTCCATGTCGTTGGTTCTTGGCCGGTTGCGGTGGTTGTCGTAGCGATTCAGTTGTCGCTGATTGTTTCAACTGCTGGGCAGCCCGGGCAGGCGGATCGAAATCGCGCTACCCTATATCCCCGCTCATTTGGGCACCGTGGCTGTACGGGTGCTGAATGAAAACCATTTTATCCGTGCGCTGCCGTGACAGGGATCAAGCTGCGGAGTTTAATTAAAGTCATATCCTATGGAGTTGATCCTATGCGTAAGTCTGTTTTGTTGATTGCTTCCTTCTCCACGATGGCCATGCTGTTGGGTGGTTGCGCCAGCAGCCTGACGGGCGACTCCTATTCCCGTGACGAAGCGCGTCGCGTCCAGACCATCCGCATGGGCACCATCGAGTCGCTGCGTCCGGTGAAAATCGAAGGTACCAACTCGCCAATCGGTGCCGGTGCCGGTGCAATTATCGGTGGTGTCGGCGGCAGCGCGATCGGCGGTGGCCGTGGCAGTATCGTGACCGCGGTGGCCGGTGCGGTGGCCGGTGGCGTGCTGGGTAACATGGCTGAAAAAGGCCTCACCAGTGCCCAGGGTGTTGAAATCACCGTTCGTGAAGATGACGGCAGCATGCGTGCCTATGTTCAAGAAGTGCAACCGAACGAAATCTTCCGGGTTGGCGAGCGCGTGCGTATTGCCACCGTTGGCGGCACCAGCCGCGTGACCCACTGATTTCACTTTCCGCTGTCAAAAGAAAACCCCGGCCAGGGAACTGGTCGGGGTTTTCTTTTTTTTGTGTTGCTGGCCTGGAGGTCGCTACGAACCTTGTAGCAACCGACCTTCAGGTCGTGCTGGATTTGCGACTGGCCGCCGCCGTCACGGCATAGCCGATCAGTGCCGCCAGGATCGAGCCGGTGAGAATTCCCATGCGGTCCATGCCCGCGTAGTCGCTGCTGCCCGGAATAAAGGCCAGGGAGCCGACGAACAGGCTCATGGTGAAACCTATCCCGCACAGGATCGCCACGCCGAACAGTTGCCCCCAGTTGGCCCCGTTCGGCAGCGCCGCCAGACCGGCCTTGACCGCCAGCCAGGTCAGGCCGAAGACACCGACCGTCTTGCCGATCAGCAGGCCCGCGGCGATGCCCATCGGCACGTGATGGGTAAAGCTTTCCAACTGCACACCGGCCAGGGAGACGCCGGCATTGGCAAAGGCGAACAGCGGCAGGATGCCGAACGCCACCCAGGGATGCAGCGCATGCTCCAGGCTCAGCAGCGGCGAGCTTTCGGCGTTGCGGGTGCGCAACGGGATACAGAACGCCAGGGCCACGCCGGCCAGCGTGGCGTGCACACCACTCTTGAGCACGCAGACCCAGAGAATCAGGCCGATCACCAGATAGGGCCCGAGCTTGACCACGCCCAGGCGATTCATCGCGATCAGCGCCACCAGGCAGGCCCCCGCCAGTATCAGCGACAGCGTCGACAGTTCATGGGAGTAGAAGATCGCGATGACGATGATCGCGCCCAGGTCATCGATGATCGCCAGGGTCATCAGGAACAGTTTCAGCGACACCGGCACACGCTTGCCGAGCAAGGCCAGTACGCCGAGGGCGAAGGCGATGTCGGTGGCCATGGGAATCGCCCAGCCGCCGAGGGCCGCCGGATTGTCACGGTTCAGGAACCAGTAGATCAGCGCCGGTACCACCATGCCGCCGATGGCCGCCGCGCCCGGCAGCACGACCTGGGACGGCTTGGACAGGTGGCCTTCGAGGAGCTCGCGCTTGACCTCCAGGCCAATCAGCAGGAAGAACAGTGCCATCAGGCCGTCGTTGATCCACAGCAGCAAGGGCTTGGCGATTTTCAGGGCGCCGACCTGAGCCACCACCGGCACATCCAGCAGGCCGCCGTAGAGGTGCGACAGCGGCGAGTTGTTGATGATCAGGGCCAGGGCTGCAGCGGCAATCAATAGCAGACCGCTGGCAGCTTCCAACTGAAAGAAACGGGTGAAAGTGCTACGCAGAGGCAAGGTCGCTCTCCATCGGTGAATGCAAAAGGTAGGACACCCTAACCCGTACTGTTAGTTGTTAAAACAAAAATTATATTCTTTTTTGTTATAAGCGGGTGCTTGAGGGGTGGATGGCAAAGAGCCTAGCAGTTATGTGTCTAAATGCGTCTTCACTGTATCTGTGCGCTGCGTAGGAAACTTCCTATAGTGAGGGGATGACCGCGGTGGGGCCTGTCAGAGACCCGATCTTTCTTTATCCTCCAACGGTTTGGCCATGGGCCAGTGGCGCAGCCAGCCGTCAGTGTTTTCGAGCACATCCGTTCCAAGACGAGTAATCCATCATGATCGACAACCGACAGTGGGCCCGGGAAGCCATCCGGATCATTGAAGCCGACTTCCAGCGCAGTGCCGATACCCACTTGATCCCGTTGCCGCTACCGGGCCTGCCGGGCATCGAGCTGTACTTCAAGGACGAATCCAGCCATCCGACCGGCAGCCTGAAGCACCGCCTGGCGCGTTCGCTGTTCCTCTATGCGCTGTGTAATGGCTGGCTGCATCCGGGAGCGCCGGTGATCGAGGCGTCCAGCGGCTCGACGGCAATTTCCGAAGCCTACTTCGCGCGCCTGCTGGGTTTGCCCTTTATCGCGGTGATGCCGGCCACCACCTCCCAGGAAAAGATCGCGCAGATCGCCTTCTACGGCGGCAAGAGCCACCTGGTGGAGGATCCGACGCAGATCTATGCCGAGTCCGAGCGCCTGGCCCGGGAGAGCGGCGGTCATTTCATGGATCAGTTCACCTATGCCGAGCGGGCCACGGACTGGCGGGCGAACAACAACATCGCCGAGTCGATTTTCCAGCAACTGCGTTTCGAGCGTCACCCGGAACCGAGCTGGTTGATTTCCAGTCCCGGTACCGGTGGGACCACGGCGACCCTCGGTCGCTATGTGCGTTATCGCCAGCATTGCACCCGGGTGTTGTGCGCCGATGCCGAGCGTTCGGTGTTCTTCGATTTCTACCAGACCGGCGATGCCGGGCTGCGCCTGGACTGCGGTTCGCGGATCGAAGGGATCGGGCGTCCGCGGGTTGAGGCGTCGTTCCTGCCCACGGTGATCGATGCCATGGTCAAGGTGCCGGATGCCTTGTCCCTGGCGGCCATGCACTATCTGGCGCAGCACCTGGGGCGTCGGGTCGGGGGATCCAGCGGCACCAACCTGATCGGCGCGTTGATGGCGGCGCGGCAGATGGTCGAGGCGGGGGAGAGTGGCTCGATCGTGGCGATCCTGTGCGACGGCGGCGAGCGTTACGCCACCACCTACTACGATCCGCAATGGCTGGCGGCGCAGGGGTATGAGCTGGATGAGCTGATCGAGACCGTGGCGGCCTGTGTCGAGCGCGGTGAGGCGTTGCCCGAGAGCGTGCTGCGGGCCGGGATCTGAGCCCGGTACTCCTGGGGAATTGACATCTGTGGCGAGCGGGCTTGTCGGAACGCCGCACCGCCGCGCTGGGGTGCGAAGCGCCCCTAAAACCGGCGAACTCGGTCTATCAGGTAGACCGAGGTGATGGGTTTTACGACTGCTTCGCAGTCGAGCGTGGGCAAGCCCACTCGCCACAAGTTAGCCCTCAGCAGTTCCTATAGTTACAGGCTGAACCCACCATCCAACGGGATGATATTTCCGGTCATATAGGCCCCGGCGGTACTCGCCAAACTGATCGCCAGCGCCGCCATTTCCTCCTCGCGCCCCCAGCGCTGCATGGGAATCAAGGCCGTATCCTCGGCCAGCGCCTGCTCGTCGTTGCCGATGTGCTGGGTCATCTTGCTCGGGAAGCGTCCCGGCGCAATCACATTGACGTTGATGTGCTGGCTGACCAGTTCCCGCGCCAGGATCCGTGACAACTGATGCAGGGCGGCTTTGCTCGGGCCGTAGGCATAGGCCTCTTCGCCGAATGACGAAATCCCCGCCACCGAACCGATATTGATGATCCTGGCCGGGTTCGCCGCCGAACCGGCCTTGCGCAGCAATGGCAGGAACTGCTGGATGCAATTGAAGACCGAGGTCACGTTCAGTTGCATGACCTTCTCCCAGCCTTTCACCGGATAGCTTTCCAGCGGGGCGCCCCAGGTGGTGCCGGCGTTGTTGACCAGGATATCCAGCCGATCGATCTGCTCACCCAGGCGCGTCGCCAAGGCCTGCACGCCTTCCTCTGTCGCCAGGTTGGCGGCCAGGGCCTGGCAATGGCCCAGGGCGCCGAGTTCCTCGGCGGTCTGCTGGCAGGCCTGGGCATCCCGGGCGCAGACGTAGACCTGGGCACCGGCCTCGACAAAGGCCTTGGCGATCATCTTGCCGATACCGCGGGTACCGCCGGTCACCAGTGCGGTGCGGCCTTGCAGGGAGAAGTAAGGGTGCATGGCGAATCCTGAGTGCGAAAAGGTCTCCATACCCTAGCCGCCAGGTGTCAAAAGCGGAGCCACTATTGGGCGGCGCAATGATGCGCCATGCACGCCGATGCGGATCAGCCGCGAACGCGCAGCGTCAGGCCCTTGAGGAAGTTGCGCAACAGCTGGTCGCCGCAGGGACGGTAGTTGGTGTGGCCGAACTTGCGGAACAGCGCGCTCAGCTCGGGCTTGGACACCGGGAACTCGGCGGCCTTGAGAATGGCGTGCATGTCGTCTTCCTTCAGTTCGAAGGCGACCCGCAGTTTCTTCAGGATGATGTTGTTGGTCACCGGCAGCTCGATCGGCAACGCCGGCCGGCTTTCGTCCTTGCCGCGCTTGAAGATCACCAGACCGTCGAGGAAATGCGCCATCACTTCGTCCGGGCAATGCACGAAGCCCTCTTCCTCATCCTTTTTCAGGTAGGTGACGATAGCCGCCTTGCTCACTTCGAAGCCGGTCAACTTGATGATCTCGACGACCTTGCTGTCGCTGATGTCGAGCATGTAGCGCACGCTGCGCAGTACATCGTTGTGAATCATGTGAGCCATCCGTAAGAGGTGGGCGCCGCGCGTCTGGCGCGACGTTGAAAGGGGTTAGAATTTTTCCTTGGCCGACAGATAGCGCCATTGGCCCACGGGCACCTTGCCGATGGAAACGCCACCGATACGGATCCGGCGGATGGCCACGACCTTGAGCCCGACGGCCTGGCAAAACAGCGCGATCACCCCCGGTTGCGGATTTTTCATCGCGAAACGCAGGCGGTTCTCGTTCTGCCAGCTTGCTTTCACTGCAGGCAGCTCGCGGCCCTTGTAGGTCAGGCCATGGCTCAGGCGGTTGAGGCCGTGCTCGACGATGTCGCCACTGACCTCCACCACATATTCCTGCTCGATCTTGGCGGCGTCGGCGGTGAGCTTGCGCAGGATTTTCCAGTCCTGGGTGAACACCACCAGGCCGCTGGCACCGGCTTGCAGGTCGGCGCCCGCGGTCAGGCGCAGGAAGTGCCCCTTGAGCGGGCGCTTACCATAGCGGTGCTCCTCGCTGAGCGTATCGGCACGCAGCAGTTGCAGCGCGCTGTCGAGGTCGAGGCCGGCCGGTTGGTGCAGCAGCAGGGTGACCGGTTCCGGCGCGGTGGCCTTGGCCTCGGGGTCCAGTTCGACTTTCTGGGCCGCGACCTTGTACTGCGGTTCGTCGATGACTTCGCCATCGACCGTGACCCAGCCGCCTTCGATGAACAGTTCGGCCTCCCGACGGGAGCAGCCGACCAGTTCGATCAGGCGTTTGGAGAGGCGAATGGGTTCAGACATGACGGCGGCCGTAAAAAAGGGGGGCGGCTATTGTACCTGCCTGGCGCCGGTTAAGCCCGGCAACATTTGTCGCACTCAGCGTTTCAGGCGCAGATGCAGCAAAGGGTACGGTTGGCCCATGCCATCCTTCTCCGACCGACCGATGACCTCGAAGCCCTGCTTGAAATAGAAACCGATCGCCTGGGGGTTCTGTTCGTTGACGTCCAGTTCGTCGGCATTCAGGTGCTCGATGGCATAGCTGAGCAACTGCTTGCCCAGGCCTTTGCCACGCTCTTTCGGGTCGATGAAGAGCATTTCGATCTTGCCCGCCGCAACCCCGGCGAACCCGGTGATGCGTTGGCGTGAGTCGCGGGTACAGATCAGCATGACCGCATCCAGGTAATGGGTCAGCAGCATGTTCTTCAACAGTTCGATGTAGCTGTCCGGCAGGAAATCATGGGTGGCGCGCACCGAGGCTTCCCAGAGACGGGCCAGTTCCGGGTAGTCGCCGGGCTTGGGGGTGTGGATGACCGTGAGCTGGCGCATGCAGCAGGCTCCTTGCGTCGCTGTCGTTGTTATTCATGAGCCAGACTATAGACGGAAAAAAGCCCCGCATCTCGTTGAAAGGGCGGGGCTTTTCAGGTTTTTTCAGCGCTTAGATCGTTTCAGCCCACAGGTCGTATTCGTCGGCATCGGTGACGCGGCACCAGACCTTGTCGCCGGGCTTGAGGTCGCCGGCGCCGTCGATGAACACGTTGCCGTCGATTTCCGGGGCGTCGAAGAAGCAACGACCGACCGCGCCTTGTTCGTCGACCTCGTCGATCAGCACTTCGATGTCGCGGCCGATGCGCAGTTGCAGGCGGGCGCTGCTGATGGCCTGCTGATGGGCCATGAAGCGCTCCCAGCGCTCCTGCTTGACGTCATCCGGGACCACGTCCAGGCCCAGGTCGTTGGCTGGCGCGCCTTCGACCGGCGAGTACTGGAAGCAGCCGACGCGGTCGAGCTGGGCTTCGGTCAGCCAGTCGAGCAGGTACTGGAAGTCTTCCTCGGTTTCGCCGGGGAAACCGACGATGAAGGTCGAACGGATGATCAGGTCCGGGCAGATTTCGCGCCAGTTCTTGATCCGCGCCAGGGTCTTGTCTTCGAACGCCGGGCGTTTCATCGACTTGAGCACTTTCGGGCTGGCGTGCTGGAACGGGATGTCCAGGTACGGCAGGATCTTGCCGGCGGCCATCAGCGGGATCAGCTCGTCGACATGCGGGTACGGGTAGACGTAGTGCAGGCGCACCCACACGCCCAGGGTGGCGAGGGCTTCGCACAGCTCGGTCATGCGGGTCTTCACCGGCGCGCCGTTCCAGAAGCCGGTGCGGTACTTCACGTCGACGCCGTAGGCGCTGGTGTCCTGGGAGATCACCAGCAGCTCCTTGACCCCGGACTTGACCAGGCGCTGGGCTTCGTCGAGAACGTCGCCCACCGGACGGCTGACCAGCTTGCCGCGCATCGACGGGATGATGCAGAAGCTGCAGCTGTGGTTGCAGCCTTCGGAAATCTTCAGGTACGCGTAGTGGCGTGGCGTCAGCTTGATGCCCTGTGGCGGTACCAGGTCGATCAGCGGGTTGTGGTCCTGGCGCGGCGGTACGACTTCGTGCACGGCGCTGACCACCTGCTCGTACTGCTGCGGGCCGGTCACGGCCAGTACGCTGGGGTGCACGTCGCGGATGTTGCCTTCCTCGACGCCCATGCAGCCGGTGACGATCACCTTGCCGTTTTCCTTGATGGCTTCGCCGATCACTTCCAGGGACTCGGCCTTGGCGCTGTCGATAAAGCCGCAGGTGTTGACCACCACGACATCGGCGTCCTGGTAGGTGGACACCACATCATAGCCTTCCATGCGCAGTTGCGTCAGGATGCGCTCGGAGTCGACCAGAGCTTTCGGGCAACCCAGGGATACGAAGCCGACCTTCGGGTTGGCTGGCGCGGTAGGGGTGGACATGTCTAACCTCGGTATAGGGTGTCGAGCCGCTTGGGGCAAGGGCATCGCTTGGGCGCTGGCGCGCCTCTGATCAAAAAGTGCGCAATTCTAGCGATGGCTGAGGCACTTGACCAGCTTTATGCGGGGAAATGCGACGAGTGCTGCGCTATGCTTCGCGCCAATGCGAGATGCTGTCATTTTTTGTTTCAAAATAACCGATGACTTGTAAATCGTCGGCAACTGTAAGAAAAACAGCGCATGCTGCAAAAAAAAGCATAGTGCTTCTTGAAAGAAGCCTTGGTCCGGGGTGTAGGAGTAGTTGATGGGTGGTCACGCAGTGAGTGAGGGGCAGGGGCACTCGACGGCAAAGCCGTTGGGTATGCTGGTAGCGGCGGTAGGGGTGGTGTACGGCGACATCGGCACCAGCCCGTTATACACCCTCAAGGAGGTGTTCACTGGCGGTTACGGGGTGCAGGTCAGCCCAGACGGTGTCCTGGGGATTCTGGCGCTGATCTTCTGGTCGCTGGTCTGGGTGGTTGCGATCAAGTACGTGTTGTTCATCCTGCGTGCCGACAACCAGGGCGAAGGCGGGATCATGGCCTTGACCGCGCTGGCGCGGCGGGCCTCGGCGTCCTACCCGAAATTGCAGTCGGTGCTGGTGATTCTCGGGCTGATCGGTGCGGCGCTGTTCTACGGTGACAGCATGATCACCCCGGCGATTTCGGTCCTTTCGGCGGTCGAGGGCCTGGAAATCGCCTTCGACGGGCTGGAGCACTGGGTGGTACCGCTGTCATTGGTGGTGCTGGTGGGATTGTTCCTGATCCAGAAGCACGGTACCGCGAGTATCGGCAAGCTGTTCGGGCCGGTAATGGTGGCGTGGTTCGTGGTACTGGGGGTCATGGGGGCCTACGGTATTTCCCTGCGCCCTGAAGTGCTGAGTGCGTTGAACCCGATGTGGTGCGTGCGCTTCTTCACCACCCACCCGGGCGTGGGTGTGGCGATCCTGGGGGCGGTGGTACTGGCGTTGACCGGTGCCGAAGCCTTGTACGCCGACATGGGCCACTTCGGGCGCAAGCCGATTGCCCGCGCCTGGTTCGCCCTGGTGCTGCCGGCGCTGGTCCTGAACTACTTCGGCCAGGGCGCCTTGCTGCTGGAAAACCCGGATGCCGCGCGCAACCCCTTCTATCTGCTGGCGCCGGGCTGGGCGCTGATTCCGCTGGTGGTGCTATCGACCCTGGCGACGGTGATCGCTTCCCAGGCGGTGATCTCCGGGGCGTTCTCCCTGACTCGCCAGGCGATCCAGTTGGGCTACATCCCGCGCATGTATACCCAGCACACCTCCAGTGCCGAGCAGGGGCAGATCTACATCGGCGCGGTAAACTGGACCCTGATGGTCGGTGTGGTCCTGCTGGTGATCGGGTTCGGTTCGTCCAACGCCCTGGCCTCGGCCTACGGCGTGGCGGTGACCGGGACCATGCTGATCACCAGTATCCTGGTGGCGGCGGTGATGCTGCTGCTGTGGAAATGGTCGCCGATCCTGACCGTGCCGATCCTGGTGGGCTTCCTGCTGGTGGACGGGCTGTTCTTCGCCGCCAACGTGCCCAAGATCGTCCAGGGCGGTGCCTTTCCGGTACTGGCGGGGATCGTGCTGTTTATCCTCATGACCACCTGGAAACGCGGCAAGGAGCTGGTGGTGGACCGCCTGGACGAAGGGGCCCTGCCGTTGCCGATCTTTATCGAGAGCATTCGGGTGCAGCCGCCCCACCGGGTGCAGGGTACGGCGGTGTTCCTCACCGGTCGGCCGGATGCGGTGCCCCATGCCTTGTTGCACAACTTGTTGCACAACCAGGTGCTGCATGAGCAGGTGGTGTTGTTGACGGTGGTCTACGAGGATATTCCACGGGTGCCGGCACAACGGCGGTTCGAGGTGGCTTCCTATGGGACGGGCTTCTTCCGGGTCATCCTGCACTTCGGCTTCATCGATGAGCCGGATATTCCCCAGGCGCTGAAATTGTGCCATCTGGATGAGCTGGATTTCAGCCCGATGCGCACCACCTATTTCCTCAGCCGCGAGACGGTGGTCGCTTCGAAGATCGTCGGGATGGCGCGTTGGCGGGAGAACCTGTTCGCCTTCATGCTGAAGAATGCCAACGGTAGCCTGCGTTTCTTCAAGCTGCCGGTGAACCGGGTGATCGAGCTGGGGACGCAGGTCGAGATCTGACAGTCCCGGGCATGAAAAAGCCCCCGTTGCCTTGCGGCAGCGGGGGCTTTTTCTTTGGGGCTGGTTGGACGGTATTTGCGCTGAAACACCGTGCTGTAGGAGCCGGCTTGCTGGCGATTACGATGCTGGATTCACCACCGCCATCGCTGGCAATCGAGCGTCGACCGGCGCTCCTACAGGGCTCGCATCACTCGCTTTTACCCTGACGCTTCTGTATCGCATCCACCAGGCGCTTGGCCAGCGCCGGGTAGTTCTCGTCGAAGTGATGACCCCCTGGCAACTTGAGGCTTTCACCCACCGCGGTCGTGGTGGTGCAACCACTTTCCTTCACTTCGTCCTGCCCGTAGATGCACAACACTTTGGCCGCCGGCAGCTTGGCCATGTCCGGACCGGTATCGAGCTCCATGCCGGCCTTGCCCAGCCAGCCGTCAACATGGATCTCGAAACTGCCGCTGCGGGCGAACGCCAGCAGGATGATCGCGTCGACCCGCTGCTGTTCGGCTGCCGGCATGCGGTTGTAGATCGCCGGTAGTACGTCGGCACCGAAGGAGTAGCCGGTCAGGACGAAACGCTTGGTGCCCCACTTCTGCCGGTAGTGCTGCATCAGTTCGGTCAGGTCGGTGGCACTCTGCTCCGGGCTCTTGTGCTGCCAGTAGTAACGCAGGGTGTCGATGCCCACCACCGGGTAGCCGATCTTCGCCATTTCCCCCGCCACGTCGCGGTCCAGGTCGCGCCAGCCGCCGTCGCCGGAGAGGAACAGGGTGACGGTGTCGGTGGTCTGGCCCGCCGGGACTTCCACCACGGGAATGGCCAGGCCGCCATTGTCCGAACCCACCAGCATCTTGCGCAGTTCGTTGTTCAGCACCTGGGGCAGGTGCACGTCATAGTCGCTGATGCTGGTTTCGGCGTTGGGCTGGTCGCGCACGAACGCCGCGCTCGGATCATCCGGGCCGTCGTTCCAGGCCACCAGCCAGTGGCCGTGGGCGGCGGTCTTGGGTACCGGGGTGGTGCAACCCTCTTGCTCGAGCACGAAGCCCACCGAGATGGCCTGGGCCTTGTCGTCGGTCTGGGCCGCCAGCCAGTTCCAGGCCAGGGACGCGCCCGGGCCGATGCCGCTGACCAGGGTCGCCTGACCCTTAAGCTGTTGCAGGGCGCTGTCCAGGGCTTTCTGCTGCAGCACGCAGTTATCCTTGGGCAGGATCACCTGGACGATCTGCGCCGCGCCGCCACGGCTCAGGGCGGACAATTGCTTGTCGCTCAGGGCGTCTTCGGCGAGGGTCGCCACCACCACCTGGGCCTTGGGCGTGGTGCCCGGGATCAGGCGGGTCAGGGTGGAACCGTCGGCCTGGCTCAGGTGTTCAAGGGTGGGTTCCGGCGCGGGGCGGTTCCAGAACCAGTAGCCGCCTCCCGCGAGCGCAGCCAGGAGCAGCACGATTACCAGTAAAAATCGCCAGGAGCGTCGAATCATCAGCGTTTCACCAATCCAGTCAGGCCGCCCGCAATCAGGGCGGCGGTATCGGCCAGTGCGACCAGCGGATCGAGTCCTGCCGGCACGGCCATGTAACGGGGTTCCCAGTCAGGCTGGAACTTGTCCTTGAAGCGACGCAGGCCCTGGAAGTTGTAGAGCTGCTCGCCACGCTGGAACACCATCGAGCCCAGGCGCTGGGTCAAGGGAGCGCCACGCCGCGGTTGCAGGCCCGACAGCGGCACCATGCCCAGGCTGAAGCGCGCGTATCCGTGAGCCTTATAATGCTGAATCAGGCCGACCATCAAGAACTCCATGGTCAGCTTGGGGGCTTCGGGGTGCGCGCGCATCAGGTCGAGACTGGCCAGTTCATGGCTGTGGGTCTCGAGCAGGTTGGCGAACGCCACCGGGCGGCCCTCGAAGTGGATGATCGCGATGCGGAAGTGGTTGATGTACTCGGGGCTGAAGCGGCCCAGGGAGAAACCTTTCTCGCGCACGTTCTTGCCAGTGAGCCAGGCGTCGGAGATGACCTTGAGTTCATCCAGCGGGGCCTGCCCCGGTTCGTAGATCTCCAGCGACAGGCCGTCGCGGCTGCCTCGGTTCCAGGTGTAGCGCAGGTCCTTCATCTCCTTGCCCTTGGACTCCAGGTCAAAGCGATGCAGGTCGACCCGGGCTTCTTCGCCGAGCTTGATGGCGGTCAGGCCGATGTCCATGTAGTACGGCAGGTTCTCGGCACGTACCTGATAGAACACCGGGCGGGCATGATGGGTGTCGCACAGGTCGCGGAACTGCCAGATCAGCTCGGCGCGCTGGCGGGCCGGCCCGATCGGATCGTAGAGCGCCACCAGGCTGCGGCCGCGACGGGCGTACATCAGGAAGGCGCTGTCGCTGGGGTGGAACAGGAAGGCTTTGTCACCGGTCAGGGCCAGGCCGCCGTCAGGCTGGTCCGAGGCCATCAGGACCTTGAGCGCACGCTCCATTTCCTCGGGCGTGGGCTGGTGAATCACCGGGCGTGCCGTACGCAGCAGCCAGGTCAGCGAAACGACGACCAGCACCACGGCTGCCCCCAGCAGCGAGCGCAGGCCACGGGGTGCATCGCCATCCAGCGCAAACTGCCACCAGAGCTCGTGGCTGTAGGGCACATCCTGGTAAGCGAACAGCAGCAACCAGACCGAGGCCCCGAGCACGCAGAGGCTGGCCACCAGGTAGAGCGGCGAGAACGGCAGTTCGGTGAGGCGGCTGGGGCGATAGAAGGAGCGCCGGAAAATCCCCAGCAGGCAGGCGGTGGCCGTCAGCATGCTGGCTTCTTCCCAGTCGAAGCCCTTGAGCAGGGAGAGCAGGGCGCCCACCAGCAGCAAGGTCATGGTCAGCATCCAGGCGGCGGATAGGCGGCGACGCAGGCCCTGGGCCAGCAGCAGGCACAACACGCCCACCAGGCTGGCGCCGAAGTGCGAGGCGTCGATCAGGCGATCCGGTACCAGGAAGTCGATGCCTTCCAAGCGGGTGTCGATTTCCGGGGTCGCGCCGGAGAACAGCAGGACCACGCCGGACAGGAACACCAGCACCGCCAGGATCGGCGCCGCGAAGCCCGAGGCGACGCGCATGCTTTGCCGGGTGGTTATCAGGCGCTGGGCTTCCGTGCTCAGCAGGGCCAGGCAGGCCAGCAGCAACGGCAACAGCACATAGATCAGGCGATAGAGCAGCAGTGCGGCGGCCAGCGGTGCCGCGCCCAGTTCATTGGCGAAGGCCGCCAGCAGAATGGCTTCGAATACGCCGACACCGCCAGGTACATGGCTCAGCACGCCGGCGGCCAGGGCCAGCAGGTACACCAGCAGGAACGCGCCGAACGGCGGTGCCTCGGGCAGCAGCAGATAGAGCACGGTCGCGGCGGCCGCCACGTCCAGGGCGGTAATCACCAGTTGCAGCAGGGTCAGGCGGGCGCTGGGCAGGCGCAGGGTGCGACGCCCGACCTTGACCAGCAGGTTGTCCTTGATCGGCTGCTCCGGCAGGTGACGGCGGTAGATGCCGAGCGCCAGCAGGGCCATCAGGGCCAGCACGGCCATGGCAATGCCGCCCAGGAGGTAGGCGGGCAGGTGCAGGGCTGCGGACGCCGCGGGCAGGTTGCTCAGGGTTGCCAGGGCAGCCAGCGGTGGCAGGGCGCAACCCAGCGACAGGCTGGCGAACAGGGTCATCCGCGCGACTTCTGCGGCCCCCAGGCCATGGCGGGCATAGAGTCGGTAGCGCACCGAACCGCCGGACAGCAGCGACAGGCCGATGGCGTTGCCGATGGCAAAGGCGGTGAAGCCGCCGAGTGCCAGGGTGCGCCCCGGCAGCTTCACATCGGCGTAGCGGCTGGCGGACCATTCATAGCCCAGCAGGACAACGAAGCCGATGGCGGTTGCCGCCAACGCACCGCCCAGGGCTGGCTTGGGCACGCTGAGAATCGAATCGTGCAGGGCGTCCAGGTCGAGTTCGATCAACAGGTGGCGACAGGCAATCAAGGCGATGGCGAACAGAAACAGGGTGACGGCCAGGCCGACGGATTGCCGGTACTTGCTCAGCAGATCCAGCCAACGCAGACGGGTGGCGGTGATCGGGTGTGTCGCTGTGACAGCATCGTGTGGTTCGGACGAGTTGGCGCGCATCAATCACCTCGAGGATTGTGCGCGACAGGATGGGGGTATCCAGCCAAGTTACCAATCCCTATGGACAAAATAAGTGCAAATATTAACGTGTCTGGCCGTTGTACGGCGACCCACGCCCCGGGGCAGTTTGTAGAGGATTTGTTGCGAACTCAGCTTAGCCTGTGCAGCCATTGACTCCGGTATTCGTCGAGGGTTCGATCGGCCCTGCGGTGTTTTGCATGAAAGTTTTTTCGGCGGATACAAAAAAGGCCACTCTTTCGAGCAGCCTTTTCTGATGTTTGGTTGCGGGAGCCGGATTTGAACCGACGACCTTCGGGTTATGAGCCCGACGAGCTACCAGGCTGCTCCATCCCGCGTCTGATAGGGCTTATGTTACAGGGAAACGCCGCGCTGTCAAACCTTATTTGAGAAAACCCCTTTATTGTTCAAATGCTTAGCGCTCAAGGCGAGCGCTGCAGCAAGGCTCTGGGCTATGCCGGGCAAGGCTTTCAGCTCTATTGGCGAATGTTTTTCGATTGAGAAATTAAATTCAGAAGTGCTATTTCCTACAGGTTAGGAAGAAGATTCAAACTACTGGTGCTATATACAGGTGTCGGTGAGATACTGCTGGCTTGTACCGTTTCCGCTCCCTGAATGAACGCCTGATTTCATGACGCAACGCAAAATCATCCACGTCGACTGTGATTGCTTCTACGCCGCCATCGAGATGCGTGATAACCCGAGCCTGGTCGGCAAACCCATGGCGGTGGGCGGTTCGGCGGATCGGCGTGGGGTGATCGCGACCTGCAATTACGAAGCGCGGGCCTTTGGGGTGCGTTCGGCGATGTCGTCACGCCATGCCTTGAGCCTGTGTCCGGACCTACTCATCGTCAAGCCGCGGATGGAGGCCTATAAGGAGGCATCGAAGGATATTCAGGCGATCTTTCGCGACTACACCGACCTGATCGAGCCCTTGTCCCTGGACGAGGCCTACCTGGATGTATCCGACAGTCCGCACTTTGCCGGCAGCGCGACGCGTATCGCCCAGGACATCCGGCGCCGGGTGTCGAAACAGTTGCATATCACCGTCTCCGCCGGGGTGGCTCCCAACAAGTTCCTGGCCAAGATCGCCAGTGACTGGAAAAAGCCCAATGGCCTGTTTGTGATCACGCCGGACCAGGTGGAGGATTTCGTCGCCGGCTTGCCGGTCAGCAAGTTGCATGGGGTCGGCAAGGTCACGGCGGAGAAGCTCGGGCGGTTGGGGATCGTCGATTGCCTGCAACTGCGCGAGTGGAGCAAGTTGGCGCTGGTCCGCGAGTTCGGCAGTTTTGGCGAGCGCCTGTGGGGGCTGGCCCGGGGCATCGATGAACGGCTGGTACATAACGACAGTCGGCGGCAGTCGGTGAGTGTCGAACATACCTACGATGCCGACCTGCCGGACCTTGCCAGTTGCCTGGAAAAACTACCCGAGCTGATGGACAGCCTCGCCGAGCGCATTGCCCGACTCGACAGCAGCTATCGACCCGGCAAGCCGTTCGTCAAAGTGAAGTTCCACGACTTTACCCAGACGACTCTGGAGCAGGCCGGGGCCGGGCGGGATCTGGAGAGTTATCGGCAGTTGCTGAGCCAGGCCTTTGCCCGAGGGGAAAGGCCGGTGCGCTTGCTGGGGATCGGTGTGCGTTTGCAGGATTTGCGCGGTGGGCACGAACAACTGGAGTTGTTCAGCCGCTGAGGCGTTCAGCCTGGCGTTCGCTTTCTTGAATACGCCGCGAACCCTGTAGGAGCGTCGACCGGCGCTCCTACAGGTTCTGCGTTTCACCCGGGAACTCAATTGGCGCCAGGATCTGCCACCAGTCGTCCGGCTTTTCTGGTCAGGGTCTTGAGAAACTCACGTTGCAACTCGGGATCGTTGCGGGTCAGTTCGATCAGGCTCTGTTCCAGTTCGCTGGCTTCTTCCTCCAGCCCCAGCTGTGACAGGCGTTTGACCCGATGCACCCATTGGTTGACGTCGTCGCCCTCCAGGTCGTTGTAGATCAGGTCGTGGGCCTCCAGCAGCTTGCCGCGCAGCGTGCTGCTGAGGGTCAGGCTCGAATCCGAATGGACTTCGCCCTGGGCATCTTCCACGCGGATCTCCAGCTTGCCGATGCGACTCAGATCCTGCTCGGCAAAGGGGCTGTCCAGCAGGTTGAGGCGCAACACACCCTGGCGGTCGGTGGTCAGTTCCGAGCTCTGCTTGCCGGTGAGAACCTCCACCGGCCGTTCAGACCACGGCAGGCTTGAGTATTCCATGCGCTTGTCGCGCTGGACTTCCTCGACCGCGGTCAGGTTCTGCTGGGCACGACCGCCGGACTCGACGTTCATGAACGGGTTGACGCCGTCGAGTCCGTCCTTGATCCAGCCATGGGTGATGCTGTCCGGCAGGTGGCCAAGGGCAAAGATATTCGCCACGTTGGCACCGACACCGGCGAGCAGTGCCATGGCACCCAGCGGCATTTCATAGACCTTGCGCCAGCCCTGGTAAGGCGTATAGCGCTCATAGAGACGGGTAACGTCGAACTCGGTGACTTCGAACGTCTTCTGCTCGTGAATGCGCACGCGACGTTGCGGCAGCTCAAGGACCTTGGGCTCGCCGACATCGATCTGCAGGCTGTGGGCGAGCAGTTTGCGCTCCACGCGCTCCTCATGCTCGCTGCGTTGTGACATCTGGTTGGCGCAGCCGCTGACCAGCAGGGCGCCGCACAAGGCGGCGCCCCCGAGGGCTAAGGTACTTCGATTGAACATGGGCTCTCTATCTGGGCTCAGCGACGGATACGGGCCTGAAGGAACGCCAGCACCTCGGCGACCGGCAGGGCTTGCGCCTCGGCCTCGGTGCGGCTCTTGTATTCCAGGTTGCCTTCGGCCAGGCCGCGGTCGCTGACCACGATCCGATGGGGGATGCCGATCAGCTCCATGTCCGCGAACTTGATGCCCGGGCTGGTTTTCTTGTCGCGGTCGTCCAGCAGCACTTCGAAGCCGGCGGCCGTCAGTTCGGCGTAGAGCTTGTCGGTGGCTTCGCGAACCAGTTCGGTTTCATAGCGCAGCGGTACCAGGGCGATCTGGAACGGTGCCAGGGAGTCGCTCCAGATGATCCCGTTGTCGTCGTTGTTCTGCTCGATGGCGGCGGCGACCACACGGGAAACGCCGATACCGTAGCAGCCCATGGTCAGGGTCACCGGCTTGCCGTTTTCGCCCAGCACCTGGCACTTCATCGCTTCGCTGTACTTGGTGCCCAGCTGGAAGATGTGGCCGACTTCGATGCCGCGCTTGATTTCCAGGGTGCCCTTGCCGTCCGGGCTCGGATCGCCGGCCACGACGTTGCGCAGGTCAGCCACGGTCGGGACCGGCAGGTCGCGTTCCCAGTTGACGCCGAAGTAGTGCTTGTCGTCGATATTGGCGCCGATACTGAAGTCGCTCATCAGCTCGACCGAACGGTCGATGATGATCGGCAGCGGCAGGTTCAACGGGCCGAGGGAACCGGCGCCGGCGCCGATGGCGTCACGCAGTTCGGCGTCGGAAGCCATGACCAGTGGGCTGGCAACGCCGGGCTGGTTGGCGGCCTTGATTTCGTTGAGGTCGTGATCGCCACGGATGATCAGGGCAATCAGCTTGCCTGCTTCTTCGGCGTGGACGATCAGGGTCTTGACGGTCTTTTCGATCGGCAGGTTGTAGCCTTCGACCAGCTGCGCAATGGTTTTCGCGTCAGGGGTGTCGACCAGGCGCAGCGCTTCGCTCGGCGCGGGGCGCGAGGTTTCCCGTGGCACGGCTTCGGCTTTCTCGATGTTCGCCGCATAGTCGGAGCCGTTGCTGAAGACGATATCGTCTTCGCCGGACTCGGCCAGCACGTGGAATTCATGGGAGCCGGCGCCGCCGATGGAGCCGTTGTCCGCTTCCACCGGACGGAACCTCAGGCCCAGGCGGGTAAAGATGTTGCAGTACGCCTGGTGCATGCGGTCGTAGGTGATCTGCAGCGAGGCCTGGTCGGCGTGGAAGGAGTAGGCGTCCTTCATGATGAACTCGCGACCGCGCATCAGGCCGAAGCGTGGACGGATTTCGTCACGGAACTTGGTCTGGATCTGGTACAGGTTGATCGGCAGCTGCTTGTAGCTGCTCAGCTCGTTGCGGCACAGATCGGTGATCACTTCTTCGTGGGTCGGGCCTGCGCAGAAGTCGCGGTCGTGGCGATCTTTCAGGCGCAGCAGCTCGGGGCCGTACTGTTCCCAGCGACCGGATTCCTGCCACAGTTCAGCCGGCTGGATACCGGGCATCAGTACTTCCAGGGCGCCGGCCGCGTCCATTTCCTCGCGAACGATGGCTTCGACCTTGCGCATCACGCGCAGGCCCATGGGCAGCCAGGTGTACAGGCCGGAAGCGAGTTTGCGGATCATCCCGGCGCGCAGCATCAGCTGGTGGCTGATCACGACCGCGTCGGAAGGCGTTTCTTTCTGTGTGGCGAGCAAATATTGACTGGTGCGCATGGTTGGCCGTTGTCGCTTGCTGATGACTGAAATGACTGGGCATTGTACGGGGGGGATCCGGCGACGTACAGGCGTGTCGCCGCGCCGCCCGGGGGAAGGGCGGCGGCGTCCTTTGTCTACGGGCTTTCTTCGCCGACAGCCTCGGGTTCCGAGCCTTCGCCACGACTGGATTGAAACCAGTGCAGGGCAATCAGGATCAAGGTCGGTATGCCTATCAGAGTAGTGATGATGAAGAACGTGTGGTAGCCGAACTTTTCCACCATCACGCCGGAATAACCGCCGATCAGGCGCGGCAACAGCAGCATGATCGAGCTGAGCAGGGCGTACTGGGTGGCGGAGAACTTCAGGTTGGTCAGGCTCGACAGGTAGGCGACGAAGGCCGAGGTCGCCATGCCGGAACTGAAGTTGTCCAGGGAGATGGTGACGATCAGCATCTTGAGGTTCGGGCCCATGTCAGCCAGCAGCATGAACATCAGGTTGGTCGCCGACGAGGCCGCGCCGCCGATGAACAGGATTGGCAGGATGCCGAAGCGCACGATCAGCAGGCCGCCCACGCCGGCCCCCAGCAGGGTCATGATCAGGCCGAAGATCTTGCTGACCCCGGCGATCTGGTCCTTGGTGAAGCCCTGGTCGATATAGAAGACGTTGGCCATTACCCCCATGACCGTGTCCGACATCCGGTAGGTGGCGATCAACCCCAGCAACAGCAGGGCCTGCCAGCGATAGCGGACGATGAAGTCGTTGACCGGCGTCAGCACCGGTGCCAGGCCGCGGCGGCCCATGCTCGACAGGCAGAGGGTGGTGAGCAGGGTGTAGAGGATGGCGCGCAGGAAGGCACGGTCTTTCAGCAGCAGGTCGAGCATGCTGCGGCCTTGGAACAGCACGCTGGCGAAATCGGTGTTGTAGAGCTGGGTGAACATCGCCGGGACCGAGACCAGCAGGATGATCAGCACGAAGACCGAGGCCAGTTGGTGCACGAAGCTGTAGCGTCCGGCGGAGAGCTGGGTGCGCAGCGGCACCGGCGGTTCGCGCATGAAGAAGGTGGTGAGCAGCGCTGGGATCATCAGCAGGCCGAACAGCACATAAGTGCCGGTCCAGGCCGAATGCTTGTAGCTGAAACCGGTGGAGCCGAAGCCTTCGGCGATAAACAGCGCACCGGCGGTGGCCAGCAGGGCGGCGACCCGATAACCCGACATATAGCTGGCGGCCAGGGCGGCCTGCTGGCTCTCGTTGGCGATTTCCAGGCGATAGGCGTCCACCGCGATGTCCTGGGTGGCGGAGGCGAAGGCCACGAGGACAGCGATGGCGATCAGCCAGGACAGATGCTTCTGTGGATCGCAGAAGCCCATGCCGATCAATCCGAGGACGATCAGGGTCTGCGCCAGCACCAACCAGGAACGACGCCGTCCCAGTTTGCCGAGCAGCGGCAGGCGCCACTGGTCGAGCAGGGGCGACCAGACCCATTTGAAGGCATAGGCCAGGCCGATCAGGCTGGCATAACCGATGGTTTCGCGGGCTACGCCGGCTTCACGCAGCCAGACGGAAAGCGTGGAAAACACCAACATATAAGGCAGACCGGCGGCGAAACCGAGCAGCAACAGTACGAGTGTCGAGGGGCTGGCATAAGCGGCGAGCGCGGCGCGCCAGGTTTTACGGGGCATGGGCTGGAATCTGCCTCAGGTTAACGGAAACAAAGCGCGCACTCTAACCGCTGTGCTCTATCGGGCGCCAGCCATGGCGCTTGATATCGACGCGATTGTTCAGAATGCTCAGGCCCTCAGTCCGCAGCCGGGCGCGTTGTTCGTCACCGGAAGGGCTGCCGGCGGGCAAACTGATCCGACCGCCGGCACCCAATACCCGGTGCCAGGGCAGGCGTGTGTCGGCGGGCAACTGGCTCAGGGTTCGCCCCACCCAGCGTGCGGCGCGCCCCAAGCCGGCCAGTTCGGCAAGCTGGCCATAAGTCACCACCTGGCCTTCGGGAACTTGCGCCAGGGTCAGGTACAGGGCGGTGCGGCGCATCTGCGCGGGGCTCTCGGCGGTACTGTCTTCAGTCATCGGAGGCAATCCTGAGGTCTTTGCCCATTTTATCCGGAATCCTCCTGTGCCTTGTCGTTTTCCGCGCCTCGACGCCCAGGTTGGGCTGCGTTACGATTTTCATTCGCAAGCCTCAAGGCCTGTCGACGGTTTCTGTACGAACGGTTTCTGCACAAGGAGTCAAAAGGTGAGCGTTGAAGTGACCAAGAATGCCCGCGAGCTGCTGCTCAAGGAGTACCGGGGGGTGTTGTCCACGCACTCCAAGGCCATGCCCGGTTTCCCGTTTGGCTCCGTGGTGCCTTATTGCCTTGACGACCAGGGACGGGCGCTGATCCTGATCAGCCGGATCGCCCAGCACACCCACAACCTGCAGAAGGATCCCAGATGTTCCCTGCTGGTGGGCGAGCGCGAAGCCGAGGACGTCCAGGCGGTCGGTCGACTGACCTACCTGGCCGAGGCCGAAAAGCTCAGCGATCCCCTGGCGATCGAGGCGGCGGCCGAGCGCTACTACCGCTACTTCCCCGACTCGCGCAATTACCACCAGGCCCATGACTTCGACTTCTGGGTGCTCAAGCCGGTGCGCCACCGCTACATCGGCGGTTTCGGCGCGATCCACTGGCTGGATCAGGTCACCCTGGCCAATCCCTTCGCGGGCAAGGCCGAGGCGAGCATGGTCGAGCACATGAACAGCGACCATGCCAAGGCCATCGCCCACTACGTCGCGCTGTCCGGCCTGCCGGATGCGGTGCCGGCGCAACTGGCGGGTATCGACACCGAGGGCATGCACTTGCGCATCGGCCAGGCGCTGTACTGGTTGCCCTTTGAAACGCCTTGCAACACGCCGATACAAGTTCGCGAGGCCTTGGTTTCCCTGGCTCACGCGCAGCATTGGCCAAAAAAGCCGGCGGCTTCAGCTTGAATTCACGGATTGTCGACGTCATCTAAGGTGAAGTGGAAGGCATTCTTCCGTAGAGGAACCATTTGATGCGCGCTTTTCTATTGCTCTTTCTGCTGTTTCCGGTGCTAGAGCTGTATGTGTTTTTCCAGGTCAGCACCGCGATCGGGTTTTTCCCGGCCCTGGCGCTGATCATTCTCGGTTCGATGCTGGGTGTGCTGGTCCTGCGGGTCGCGGGTATCGCCACGGCATTGCGGGCCCGGGAAAGCCTGAGCCGTGGCGAGTTGCCGGCCCAGACCATGCTCGAAGGCCTGATGCTGGCGCTGGGCGGCGGCCTGATGCTGCTGCCGGGATTTATCAGCGACATCATCGGCCTGGTCCTGCTGCTGCCCATGACCCGCCGCCTGCTGGCCGACCGCATGCGTCGACGCGCCGAAGAACAGGCCATCCGTCAGCGGGCCTTCGCCGACGACCTGCAGGCTCGTGGTCCGTCAGGTCCGGTGCCGGCCAATCACCGGCAACCCCAGGTGATCGAAGGCGAGTTCGAACACCGCGACTCCTGATAGTCACTGCATCGACACGGCACCTTCGGGTGCCGTGTTCGCTTTCGGCCAGCGCCAGGTAAAAAAAACGTCACCCTGCCCTTGAAATCACCTTTGGTGACCTTATGTAACGGTCACCGCAAGGTTTTGGCGACAATCGCCAGGCAGTCTTTCCGCGGTTCGCTTGGCGAGCCGCAACCGGCAACGCCGGATTTGCTAAACAGGTCGGTATCGATATCGACCCTTGAAAACCATAATTAGGAGAGATCGACAATGAAACTTCGTCCTCTGCATGACCGCGTCGTCATCCGTCGCAGCGAAGAAGAGAAGAAAACCGCAGGCGGCATCGTGCTGCCAGGTTCGGCTGCCGAGAAAGCCAACCACGGTGAAGTTCTCGCTGTAGGTACCGGCCGCGTGCTGGAAAACGGTGAAGTCCGTGCGCTGGCCGTGAAAGTGGGTGACAAGGTTGTGTTCGGCCCTTACTCCGGCAGCAACACTGTGAAAGTAGACGGCGAAGACCTGCTGGTAATGGCTGAGAACGAGATTCTCGCCGTTATCGAAGGCTGATTCCCGCTCATTTTTCCCGCTACGACAAAGTATTCAAGGAATTACGATCATGGCTGCTAAAGAAGTTCTGTTTGGCGACTCCGCCCGCAAGAAAATGCTCAAAGGCGTCAACGTCCTGGCTGACGCGGTAAAAGCGACCCTGGGCCCGAAAGGCCGTAACGTGATCATCGAGAAGAGCTTCGGCGCTCCGACCATCACCAAGGACGGCGTTTCCGTTGCCAAGGAAATCGAGCTGGAAGACCGTTTCGAAAACATGGGCGCGCAGCTGGTCAAGGACGTTGCTTCCCGTGCCAACGATGACGCCGGCGACGGTACCACCACCGCCACCGTACTGGCCCAGTCGATCGTCAACGAAGGCCTGAAGGCTGTCGCTGCCGGCATGAACCCGATGGACCTGAAGCGTGGCATCGACAAGGCGACCATCGCCATCGTCAAAGAGCTCAAGGCCCTGTCCAAGCCTTGCGCTGACACCAAGGCCATCGCTCAGGTAGGTACCATCTCCGCCAACTCCGACAGCTCCATCGGCGACATCATTGCCGAGGCCATGGAAAAAGTCGGTAAAGAAGGCGTGATCACCGTTGAAGAAGGCTCGGGCCTGGAAAACGAACTGTCGGTCGTTGAAGGCATGCAGTTCGACCGTGGCTACCTGTCCCCATACTTCGTCAACAAGCCGGACACCATGGTCGCCGAACTGGATGGCCCGCTGATCCTGCTGGTGGACAAGAAGATCTCCAACATCCGCGAAATGCTGCCAGTCCTGGAAGCCGTTGCCAAAGCCGGCCGTCCACTGCTGATCGTGGCTGAAGACGTTGAAGGCGAAGCCCTGGCGACCCTGGTCGTGAACAACATGCGCGGTATCGTCAAGGTCGCTGCCGTCAAGGCACCGGGCTTCGGCGATCGTCGCAAGGCCATGCTGCAGGACATCGCTGTCCTGACCGGCGGTACCGTGATCTCCGAAGAGATCGGCCTGAGCCTGGAAAGCACCACCCTGGAGCACCTGGGCAGCGCCAAGCGCGTGACCCTGTCCAAGGAAAACACCATCATCGTCGACGGTGCTGGCGTACAAGGCGATATCGAAGCGCGTATCGCCCAGATCCGTGCCCAGGTTGCCGAGACTTCTTCCGACTACGACCGTGAAAAACTGCAAGAGCGCCTGGCCAAGCTGTCCGGCGGCGTTGCTGTGATCAAGGTCGGTGCCGGTTCCGAAGTTGAAATGAAAGAGAAGAAAGCCCGCGTTGAAGACGCCCTGCACGCTACCCGCGCAGCCGTTGAAGAAGGCGTGGTCCCTGGCGGTGGCGTGGCACTGATCCGTGCCCTGCAAGCCATCAGCGAACTGAAAGGCGACAACGCCGATCAGGACGTCGGTATCGCTGTTCTGCGTCGTGCTGTTGAAGCACCGCTGCGCCAGATCTCCGCCAACAGCGGTGACGAGCCAAGCGTCGTGGTCAACGAAGTCAAGAACGGCAAGGGTAACTTCGGTTACAACGCTGCTTCTGGCGAATACGGCGACATGATCGAAATGGGCATCCTGGACCCAACCAAGGTGACTCGTTCGGCACTGCAGGCAGCTTCCTCCATCGGCGGTCTGATCCTGACCACCGAAGCGGCAGTGGCCGAAGCACCGAAGAAAGACGCTCCAGCTGGCGGCGGTATGCCAGACATGGGCGGCATGGGCGGTATGGGCGGCATGATGTAAGTCGGCCCCACCCGCTATGAAGAAACCCCGCCTCGTGCGGGGTTTCTTTTTTTCGGCAAGTCACAGGCGGCTGCTTTCATCGCGCAGCTTGTAGCTGCCACAGGCTTGCCCTTAAGCTGCGCGGGCCAAGACACGGCCGTTACCGCGTACGGAGAGAGTACCCATGCGAATTCTACTGGTTGAAGACAACCGCGATATCCTCGCCAACCTGGCCGATTACCTGGGGCTTAAAGGCTATACCGTGGATTGTGCGCAGGACGGCTTGTCGGGCTTGCACCTGGCCGCCACCGAGCACTACGACCTGATCGTGCTGGATATCATGTTGCCCGGGATCGACGGCTTCACCCTGTGCAAGCGCCTGCGTGAAGATGCCCGGCGCGACACGCCGGTGATCATGCTCACCGCCCGCGATCAACTGGACGACCGCCTGCAAGGCTTCAAGTCCGGTGCCGACGACTACCTGCTCAAGCCGTTCGCCCTGTCGGAACTGGCGGCGCGTATCGAAGCGGTGCTGCGTCGGGCCCAGGGTGGCGGACGGCGGGCCTTGCAGGTCGGTGACCTGAGCTACGACCTCGACACCCTGGAAGTGACCCGTGAGGGGCGTCTGCTCAAGCTCAACCCCGTGGGCCTGAAACTGCTGGCGGTGCTGATGCAGAAAAGTCCCCATGTGCTACGCCGCGAAATTCTCGAGGAAGCCCTGTGGGGCGACGATTGCCCGGACAGCGACAGTCTGCGCAGCCATGTCCACCAACTGCGCCAGGTGATCGACAAGCCGTTCGAAAGGCCTTTGCTGCACACCGTGCACGGTGTCGGCTATCGCCTGGCCGAAGGCCGCGATGGAGTTTAAACAGAGCCTTGCCCAGCGGATCATCATCGCCTTTGCGCTGATGAGCGCCCTGGTGGCGGGGATGTTCGCCCTGGGGATCGTGGCGACGGTTCACCTGGTCGAGGAAGGGCTGATTTCCGCGGGTCTGGGTGGCGATCTCCAGCGCCTGTTGTTGATGGACAGCGTCAGCGACTGGAGTCATCGGCCCGAGCCTGACCAGCTGTTCTATTTCAGCGGCGGCCAGGGCGACTTCGCCTTGCCCAGGGATCTGCGCCACCTGGACGCCGGGTTCCACGAAGTGTTTCGCGACCAGCTGTCCTACCACGCCATGGTCGAGGTGGTCGACGGTCGGCGCTATGTGCTGTTGCAGGACCAGAGCGATTTCGAAGAGCGCGAGCGGGTGCTGTTTGCCGTGGTGCTGGTGGGATTCGTCCTGGCGCTGGCCCTGGCGGTGTTCCTCGGCTGGGTCCTGGCCCGACGGGTGATGGCGCCGGTGGTCCGGTTGGCCCGGCAGGTGCGTCATCGTGATCAGCTACTGGGACTGGCGCCGCCCTTGGCGCCTGATTATGCCGCCGATGAAGTGGGCGAACTGGCGGTGGCATTCGATGCCACCCTCGGCCGGCTGCGCGATGCCCTGACCCGTGAGCGACTGTTCACCAGCGATGTCAGCCATGAACTGCGCACGCCGCTGATGGTGCTGGCGACCTCCTGTGAACTGCTGCTGGAAAACCCGGCCCTCGACCCGCGCGGACGTAATCAGGTCGAGCGTATTGCCCGGGCCAGCGAGGAAATGCGCGAACTGGTGCAGACCTTCCTGATGCTGGCCCGGGCTCAGCGCGAGGATGCCAGCATGTCGCCGCGGGTCTCCCTGAACCGGGTGGCGGATGACCTGATCGGCCTGTGGCGCGCACCGATCGAAGAGAAGGGCCTGCGGTTGATCGTCGATCCCGGCAACCCCCTGGATACTCGCTACAACGCCACCTTCCTGCACGCGGTGATGGGTAACCTGCTGCGCAACGCCCTGCACTACACCGACCGGGGCTTTATCCGCCTGAGTCTGGAACCTGCCGGCTTCGTGGTGGAGGACAGTGGCGTGGGGATTCCCGAGGAGAAGCGCGAAGCCATGTTCCAGCCCTTTGTACGGGGTAACGAAAAACGTGGTGAAGGTCTCGGCCTGGGCCTGTCGCTGGTCCAGCGCATCTGCGAAAACCAGGGCTGGCACGTCAGCCTGACCACCATGCAACCCAATGGCTGCCGCTTTCATGTCGACCTGCGCGGGCCTGATGTCTGATCGCAGGCCGCATTTTCAGGTGCTGCACAAGCGCTGACCGCCGGGCGATGATCTCAAACGGCTATGATTCCATTCGTCGTTGAGCACCACTGCCCAGGGAAGACTGAGCTATGTTGAAGGTAGTTGTTCCGCAGTACCTTCAAAGGTTTATGGTGATGAAGTTAGAAGTCGCCCGAGGTTTATTCCTGGCCGGTGCTTTGGCAGTGGCCTCCATGGCTCTAGTGGCCTGGGAGCAACCCGGTCCCCAGGTGTTGACTGCTGCGACGGGTACCGGGCATTGCCCTTTACCCCGTACAGCCAAGGCGAGTGATGCCAAACCTGGCAATGACCTGTTGTTGCTGATGTTCGGCCTTTCCCAAGGGCTCAAGCCGCAGAGTTGAAATCGTCCCGTCCCTCTCACAGGCCTCGTATTGATCGAGGCCTTTTTTATGGGCGTGGTTTGATCGGTTTCGAGGAAGAACTCCCGGGTGCGCAGATCAGGATTGGATCCAGGATTGCTGTTTTACCTGCTTGGGCGTGTAAGTCATTGCTTACATCTTGCGTAAGCGATCGAGGATAATTTGCCGTCTCGATTACCACGTGTGTCATTTAAATAATTGAAATATATAGTTTTTTTGTATTTTGAATGGATCCAATGTGGAGAAGATGGCATTTTGGATCCAGTTGCGGCGCCTCAGAAAGTCTTTAATATTGCTCCTGTGTCGACGGATAGACACGGCGATCAAGGACAGATCGCTGGAAGGAACATCGCGGGATGCGATTCATCAGGATGATGAAAGGGAAAAAAGGGACTAGGGAAAAAATGTGGGCGGGTCATACCGCCCCTTTTTTTTGCCTGCAGAAAAGTGCCGGCACGAAAAACAAAAAAGGCCCGCAAGGGGCCTTTTTGTCGAGCGCCGTGCAATCAGCGTTCGAGGTCCTTGATCTTGCCTGGTTTACCATCCCACTCTTCGGCGTCCGGAAGCGCCTCTTTCTTTTCAGTGATGTTGGGCCAGATTTCGGCCAGCTCAACGTTCAACTGAATGAACTCTTGCATGTCCTCCGGGACTTCATCCTCGGAGAAGATAGCCTCAGCAGGGCATTCCGGCTCGCAAAGCGCGCAGTCGATGCACTCATCCGGGTGAATGACCAGGAAGTTCGGGCCTTCGTAAAAGCAGTCCACCGGACAGACTTCTACGCAGTCGGTGTACTTGCACTTGATGCAGTTGTCGGTGACGACGAAGGTCATTTCTAATTTTCTCCTCAGGCGGCGGCAGCGAAACCCTGTCGAAATGGGCTCGCCAGGTCTGGGAGCGAACCAGGCTAATAGTCCACAGCATCCCAAACCGCGCGAGATTCTAGCAGCTTGTAGTCCGCTGCGTTAGATCCGTGTCTTTAATGTATAGAGCATTTCCAGCGCGCGGCGCGGTGTCAGGTCGTCGAGATCGAGCTTGGCCAGTTCGTCCAGGACCGGATGCGGCAGGCTGGCGAACAGATCGCTTTGCATCGGCGCGGCCGGTTTCCCCGGTTTGGCGACCGGGACCTCGTGGGGCAGGCTGGTGGTTTCCAGGCGGCTCAGGTGTTCACGGGCGCGGCTGATCACATCGTTTGGCACGCCTGCCAGCTGCGCCACCGCCAGGCCGTAGCTCTGGCTGGCCGGGCCGGGCAGTACGTGGTGCAGGAAGACGATCCGCTCATTGTGCTCAGTGGCATTGAGGTGCACGTTGGCCACCAGCGGTTCGCTTTCCGGCAGCACGGTCAGTTCGAAGTAGTGGGTGGCGAACAGGGTGTAGGCGCGCAGGCGCGCGAGACGTTCCGCCGCGGCCCAGGCCAGGGACAGGCCGTCGAAGGTGCTGGTGCCGCGGCCGACTTCGTCCATCAGCACCAGGCTGCGCTCGGTGGCGTTGTGCAGGATGTTGGCGGTTTCGCTCATTTCCACCATGAAGGTCGAGCGCCCGCCGGCCAGGTCGTCGCTGGAACCGATCCGGGTGAAGATCCGGTCCACCAGGGACAGCTCGCAACTGGCCGCCGGCACGAAACTGCCGATATGGGCCAGCAGCACGATCAGGGCGGTCTGACGCATGTAGGTGGATTTACCACCCATGTTCGGACCGGTGATCACCAGCATGCGGGTGCTGTCGTCGAGCGCCAGGTCGTTGGCCACGAACGGCGTGGTCAGCACCTGCTCGACCACCGGGTGACGCCCCTGGCTGATGCGCATGCAGGGCTCGTCGACGAAGCGTGGGCAGTTCAGGTCCAGGTTCAGCGCGCGTTCGGCCAGGTTGCTCAGCACATCCAGCTCGGCCAGGGCCGCGGCGGTATCCTGCAGCGGCGGCAGTTCGCCGATCAGGGTTTCGAGCAGGGCCTCGTAGAGCATCTTCTCCCGGGCCAGGGCACGACTCTTGGCCGACAGGGCCTTGTCTTCGAACTCCTTGAGCTCCGGGGTGATAAAGCGCTCGGCGCCCTTGAGGGTCTGGCGCCGGATGTAGTCCGCCGGTGCCGATTCAGCCTGCTTGCTGGGCAGCTCGATGAAGTAGCCGTGGACCCGGTTGTAGCCGACCTTGAGGTTGGCCAGGCCGGTGCGGGCTTTTTCCCGGGCTTCCAGGTCGATGAGGAATTGTCCGGCGTTTTCGCTCAGTGACAGCAACTCGTCCAGCTCGGCGTCGTAGCCGGTTTTCAAGACGCCGCCGTCGCGGATGATCGCCGGCGGGTTATCGATGATGGCGCGCTCCAGCAGGATCGCCAGCTCCGGGTAGGTCTTGGTGGTGACCGCCAGTTGCTTGAGGTGCGGGGCGTCCAGTTCGAGCATCGCATCCTGCAACTGCGGCAGGGCGCCGAGGGCGTCACGCAGGCGCGCCAAGTCGCGAGGGCGGGCGTTGCGCAGGCCGATCCGCGCGAGGATCCGCTCGATGTCGCCGATTTCCTTGAGCTGCGGTTGCAGTTTTTCGAAGCGATAGCTTTCCAGCAGGCAAGTGATGGAGCTCTGGCGTGCCTGCAAGACACGCAGGTCGCGCAGCGGGCGGTTCAGCCAGCGGGTCAGCAGGCGGCTGCCCATGGCGGTCTGGCAACGGTCGACCACCGATTGCAGGGTGTTGTCGCGACCGCCGGCGAGGTTGGTGTCCAGCTCCAGGTTGCGGCGGCTGGCGCCGTCGAGCACCACGGTGTCGTCCAGGCGTTCATGGCGCAGGCTGCGCAAGTGGGGCAGGGCGGTGCGCTGGGTTTCCTTGGCATAGCCGAGCAGGCAGCCGGCGGCGCCGATGGCCAGGGTCAGGGTCTCGCAGCCGAATCCCTTGAGGTCCTGTACGGAAAATTGCTGGCAGAGACTTTTGTGCGCCGAATCGCGTTCGAAATCCCACGGGGCACGGCGACGTGCCCCACGGCGTTTTTCCGCCGGCAGGCCCTGTGGCCAGTCGTCTGGGATCAGCAATTCCACCGGGTTGATCCGCTCCAGCTCCGCCAGCAGGTTTTCCCAGCCCTTGATTTCGAGGACAGTAAAGTTGCCGCTGGTGATGTCCAGCACGGCCAGGCCGAACAGGCGCTCGTCGCCGAGCACGGCGGCGATCAGGTTGTCGCGGCGCTCATCGAGCAGGGCTTCGTCACTGACGGTGCCGGGGGTGATGATCCGCACCACCTGACGCTCGACTGGCCCTTTGCTGGTGGCCGGATCGCCGATCTGCTCGCAGATCACCACCGATTCGCCGAGTTTCACCAGCTTGGCGAGATAGCCCTCGAGGGAATGGTAAGGAATCCCACACATCGGAATCGACTGCCCGGCCGATTGCCCACGGGCTGTCAGGGTGATGTCCAGCAGCTTGGCGGCCTTCTTCGCGTCTTCGTAGAAGATCTCGTAGAAGTCGCCCATGCGGTAGAACATCAGCTGGTCGGGGTGCTGGTTCTTCAGGCGCCAGTACTGTTGCATCATCGGGGTGTGGGAGGACAGATCGGAAATAGCTTTATTCATCAGTTGGTTACAAGGCTTTGTAGAAATGATGGGGCAAAAATGGGGCAAAACGTTCTGTGCCTTAACAATGAAAGGTCTTACTCGTTGCCGACAGCTTCGGTCACCTCACGTTCAGGGACAGACATGCCAATGCTGGTAGCGTACCACGGTGGCGGAGGCTGTTTGGATTGCCCTTCACATTTTGAGCTTAAGACTAGGGATACAGCTTGATATCATCATGGCACTATGCGCGCGTCCTATTGGCCTGCTATCGTGAGTATGCCGGATCGCAACCCCTTGAGACGTGCGTCCGGTACCGGTTGATAGGATGAGCTGGTCTCGACATAACATGAATGGGTCAAAAAAAGCATGACAACCTTCCCATGGCAGGTAGAGGCACTGAGGTTTTCTTTCATTAATCTCGTGCCGGGTTCTGACTCTGATAGTTTCAGATGGTCTAGCTTGATACCAGCTGAGCCTGATTCTGTGACCACAAAGAAAGCGCACGGAATATTAGCTGAGCAGGGTAGCTGGTTAAAAGGCACGCTTGCAGTTAACCGGCAGCCAGGACGGGTTGATGTTATTTATACGATTAATCAGCCTGAATCTTTTTTGGTGCTAGAGAATCCCCTTCCTAATGCAGGTAGCTTCGAGGAAGTGGTTGCGGCTTGTGCAGGATTTGCCAAGCCGTTAGGTAGTTTATCCGCATCTAGAATTGCATTTGGTGCAGTTTTGTTATTGCCTGTCGAAAAAACTGCGGATGGTTATGAGTATTTACGGAAATTCCTCCCTTTTATAAAACTTGAAGAAGATATGAGTGATTTTTTTCTTCAGATCAACAGGAGGCGAAATTCAGATTTGGGTGTTCAAATCAATGAATTGACAAAATGGGGGTGTGTGGATGTTCGCGGGGTGAATATTGTAGATCCCGACATGCGCACGCCAGGGGTTTTCGCAGTTCGTCTTGAGTTGGATATCAATACTCCTGAGAGTCCTACTCCTCTTGAACTAGATGTCTCTAAGTTGATACTTGAACTAATGGGTCGTGGTTCTTCAATAGCTCAGAATGGTGCAGTATGATAGGTACTACTGAACAAGTTCTCGTGCGTCGAAGCTATAAGCCTGTGGGGGAAGTAGAGACTGCGCGCTCTATTTGTTACGGGAGTTTGCCTACCGCCGTTGAAAGAAAGGCCTATTGTACCGTCTCGAGAGTACTGCGCGCAAACGCTTCGCGATTTACTTATGAAAGCGCTTCGAGCTATGGTAGCGATATATACGGTTGTGCGAACTCTGATCAAGGCTTTGCATCCCTTTTTTTTGATGAGCGTTTATTAAAAGCTGTTGCGAAATTCAGTGACTTGGCTAAAAAATTTACCACTTATGGTAGTGTGCTGATAAGTGATGCGGATTCTACTGTTTCTTCCCCAAAGGTAGATGCAAAGCTGCATTTGTATAATATTAAGCAATATGAAATTTCTTATTCGCGTCGGACTGCCCTAAATTACATGTTTCACACTTTGGAGGATGCATTTGAAAATAGGGAGGTCGAGATGTTGAATTGCTTGCTTTATTCTGCTGCAGATGAACTACTGGATTCCAGTTTGTCAGTCAGTTTGCTGCGGGCTACCTTTCGCGCGCGTAGCGAATTAGCAATGTGGAGTTTTTATCGCGACGTAGTGCAAAAAAAATTGCGTGATCATCCTGATGCGAAGAAACTTTTACGTGGGTTGATAGGATAGGATTTATCATGTCGCAGCTGAAGGATTATGCTGGCTCTCGCTTGGGTGTTTTCATCTCTGGAAACGATAAGCAACGACACGCTGGATTTATTTTTGACGATGAGGCTGGTGTTGAGGTCCTTCATTTGGCATGGCATTTTATGTTGATGCGAGGAACGCCCGAGGAGTATGTAAATACACCTGGATTGGGACCTTTTTCAGCATACGTCTGTGAGGATTATTTAGAGTCTCAAATTGACGAGATTCTGAGTTTTCTTGATACAATTTGGTCTCGCAATCGAAATGTTATTCCTTATGGCATAAGCTCAGACGGAATCGAGAGCTTTTTTGAAACGGATGGTTCTGTTGCTGGCCTCGGTGACGGTGCTGGACTCACTTGTGCGTCCTTTCTGATGAGCGTTTTCTTCAAACTTGGCCATAAAATTCTCGATCCTGACAGCTGGCAGCACCGAGAATCCGATCCCGAGTGGCACAATTGGGTGCTGAGCAATTTAGAAGGCCAAACGAATCTTCAACCTCAAGTGGCTGCCCACGCTGCTGCTCAGCGTCAGTATGTAGGTAAAGCTTACAGATTCCGTCCCGAGGAAGTCGTTGGTACTGCGGCAGTGTTTGAGGATGAACCAGCAAGTTTTCAACAGGCAGTCAGTATTGGTGAGCTAGTGGTGCAAGATATGCAGGTGAAGGGAGTACTAAGGTCTTCTCGCCCCGCAGCATAGGTTAATAATTTATCTTGGGCGGTTGCACTCAGCTCCTGCAACCGCCAGGGGCTTTTGGTTGTGTGGCTGAATATATGTAAGGCTTATCCTTCATTGATGTAGCCTAATTGCCTACGATTGATTTCACAAGCGCATCCCTTGGCGCCACGGTCCTTGACTGAACCGTGTCATCCAGGTTGCCGAGCACCAGCAGCCGCAACGATAGTTTTTGCATATCTACGCCAAGGACTATGCATAAAATATGCAAATCAGCATTTGCCATTCCCGAAAAGTGCAAGCAATATGCGCGTTATGCAAATACGCAACGTTTCTACCGTCCTACGAGCATTGCTCGATCGCCACGGGATCTCCCCCACGGAGCTTCACCGTCGTACCGGCGTGCCCCAATCCACCTTGTCGCGCATCCTCAGCGGGAAGATCGTCGATCCTTCGGACAAACACATCTCGAAGATCGCCGAGTACTTCCGCATCAGTACCGACCAGTTGCGCGGGCGCGCGGGCATTGCCGCTGCCCGGGACCAGGAGCAGGGCACGCTGCACTCCGAACTCAAGGATATAAGCCTGTGGGACGACGACACGCCCGTCGATGAAGACGAAGTGTCCGTCCCCTTTCTTCGCGAGGTTGAATTGGCTGCTGGATCAGGAAGATTCGTCATAGAGGAAAGCGAGAAGGCCAGCCTGCGCTTCGGCAAGCGCAGCCTGCGTCACAACGGTGTGCAGTTCGACCAGGCCAAGTGCGTGACCGTACGCGGCAACAGCATGTTGCCAGTGCTGCGCGACGGTGCCACGGTCGGGGTCAACGCCGGCAAGAGCGCCATCGGCGATATCGTCGATGGCGACCTTTATGCCATCAACCACAACGGCCAGCTGCGGGTGAAGCAACTCTATCGCCTGCCCAGCGGGATCCGCCTGCGCAGCTTCAATCGTGACGAGCATCCGGATGAGGACTACAGCTTCCAGGAGATCCAGGAAGAGCAGATCACCATCCTCGGTCACGTCTTCTGGTGGGGCATGTACGCCCGCTAACCCTTCCTGATTCGGAAAAAACCCACAGCGATGTGGGTTTTTTTACGCCTGTCAAAAAGCTCAACCCCTTGAACGACGCGGCCTCCATGCGCTCGTGCATCGACAGCGCATAAATAAATGCATTTGTGCATTGACTGTATATGCATACATGCATATTCTTTGTCTCAAGCCGGCCAGAAAGGCCGGTGACAGGCAGCAATGCCAGGGGGAAGCCCCCGCGCTCTTTAGTGGCACCGCTTCAAAGAACAGGCAGCGATGAACCGGCCTCAACGGTTCAGAGGGTTGGCAACTGACCCGGGTGTGCAGCGTAAAGCACCGTAAACAGTTATCCGGCGGACAGGGTCGCGGTCGGAGGAACAATTTGAATCGATCCGTACCGCGCCAGTAGCGCCGAAGGATCGGGTGTCCTGCCTGAAGCGCCATCGCCGAAAATGCGAGCGGTTCCGGGGCCGGGCATCAGGACCGCATTACTGAAAAGCCTGGGCGACCGGGCTTTTTGGAATGCCCACCGAACGCGGGCTCTCGAGAGAACCCTTCACCTTGAACGACAAGCCCAAACCATCACCGGCCAATGAATGGCCCTTTTTTATTGCAGGAGGCGTGACATGACGAACGAGCAACAAGCGTTGGTGGACATGCCTATCTGGCTGGTCATCGTGCTGGCCGTGATCGGCGGGGTTTCCGGCGAAATGTGGCGGGCCGACAAGGACGGTGCCCGCGGCTGGGTACTGCTGCGGCGCTTGGTACTACGCTCCGGGGCCTGCATGGTCTGCGGTATGTCGACCATCATGCTGCTGTACGCCGCCGGCGTGTCGATCTGGACTGCCGGCGCCTTTGGCTGTCTGACTGCCATGGCCGGTGCGGATGCCGCCATCGGTATTTACGAGCGCTGGGCGGCCAAGCGCCTGGGGGTCGACGAGGTGCCTGCCCCGGAGACCAAGCCGGAACAATAGCGAGACAGACGTCCAGACAAAGCGCTCATGACCACCTTGGATATTGCCAATGGACTGGAGCTGGCGGGCCTGAGAGCAGGGCCCAGCCCGCAAGGATGCGGGCTTTCTGGAGGCGAGTGATCGCCTTTCGAACCCGTCAATCGACGGGTTTTTCATTACCCGGTGAACCCCCATGAACATCACCCCGATCCTCACGCAACTGCGTGATCAATGCCCCAGTCTTGCCAATCACATTTCCACCGGCCTTGATCTCGACCTGTTGCAAAGCAACACCACGCTACAAACCCCGGCGGCATTCGTCAGCGTGATCGCCGACCTGGCGAGCAAGGACGCCTCACAAAACGTCACCCGCCAAACCCTGACCGATCGCCTGGAACTGGTCCTGGTACTCGACAGCAGCAATGCTGCACAAGCCTTCGACCAACTGCACAGCCTGCGCGCCGAACTCTGGCGCGCCCTGGTCGGTTTCAAACCCGACACCTTCTACAACCCTATCGAATACGACGGCGGCGAACTGATCTCGATCAACGCCAGCCGCCTGCTCTATCGCCTGCATTTCTTCGCCGAGTTCCAACTGGGGCGCAACCGCTCCACGGACCCGGCCGAAACCTGGCACGAGCGTGAATTGGACGGCTTGCCGTCTTTTAGCGGGGTGACGGTGAAGGTCGATGCCATCGACCCGGCCGACCCCAATCTGCACCGCCCAGGCCCCGACGGACGCCTGGAGCTGACTTTTTCAGGAGACGTAACGCAATGACCCAACGCATCACCGTAGTGCCGGCCCCAGGCCGCGCCGTACCGGACCCGGAAGCCGGCGACCTGCTGCCGCTCGAAGGTCGTGAAGTGGCCGACAGCGCCTGGTGGCGCCGACGTCTGGCCGATGGCGATATCACCCTCAACGCCGTGCAAGCGGCACAACCACAGGATGCCCAATAATGGCTATCGGATTCAGCAACATCCCCGCGGACCTGCGTGTTCCGCTGTTCTACGCCGAAATGGACAACTCGGCGGCCAATAGCGCCTCCTCGACCCTGCGTCGACTGATCGTCGCCCAGGTCAACGACAACGCCACCGCCACCGAAGTCGGCAGCCTGGTACTGGTTTCCAGCGTCGCGCTGGCGAAAAGTATCGGCGGCCAGGGCTCGATGCTCGCCTCGATGTACGACACCTGGCGCAAGACCGATCCGGTCGGCGAGATCTGGTGCCTGCCGCTGCGCAACACCGTGGGCAGCATCGCCAAGGCTGACCTGAAACTGACCGGTACCGCCACCGAAAGCGGCGTACTCAACCTGTATGTCGGCGGTGTGCGGGTCCAGGCCGCGGTGGTCAACGGGGCGACTGCCGCCCAGGTTGCCACCACCCTGGCGCTGCAAGTCAACGCGGCGGCCGACCTGCCGGTCAGCGCCGTGGCCGTCGACGGCACGGTGAGCCTGAGCTGCAAATGGACCGGTGACAGCGGCAACGACATCAGCCTGCAGTTCAATCGCCTGGGCAAGAGCAATGGCGAGCAGACCCCGGCCGGCCTGACCATCGCCTCCGCGCCGATGGCTGGTGGCACCGGTGTGCCGGACCAGGTTGCCGCGCTCGCGGCACTGGGCGACGAACCGTTCGAGTTCATCTGCCAGCCCTGGTCTGATGTAGCGACCCTGAACGCCTGGCAAGCCGCGATGAACGACAGCGTCGGTCGCTGGTCCTGGTCCAAGCAGCTGTTCGGCCATGTCTACACCGCCATGCGCGGTACGGTCGGCACCCTGGTGGCCGCCGGTCAAACCCGTAACGACCAGCACGTGACCATCCTGGCCATGGAGCCCGGTGTTCCTCAACCGGTCTGGGTCCAGGCCGCCGCCTTGGCCGCGCGTACTTCGGTGTTCATCTCCGCCGACGCCAGCCGTCCGACCCAGAGCGGCAGCCTGCCCGGCATCGATCCGGCCGCGGCCAGCGGACGTTTCACCCTGACCGAGCGTCAGTCGCTGCTCAGCTACGGTCTGGCCACCGCCTACTACGAAGGCGGTTACGTGCGCATCCAGCGGGCGATCACCACCTACCAGAAGAACGCCTACGGCCAGGCGGACAACTCCTACCTGGACAGCGAGACCATGCACCAGTCGGCCTTTATCGTGCGCCGCCTGCAAAGCGTGATCACCAGCAAGTACGGTCGCCACAAGCTCGCGGCCGATGGCACCCGCTTCGGCGCCGGCCAGCCGATCATCACCCCGAGCACCATCCGCGGCGAGCTGATTGCCCAGTACGCCAAGCTCGAACTGGAAGGCCATGTGGAGAACGCCGAGATGTTCGCCGCGCACCTGATCGTTGAGCGCGACAGCCAGGATCCGAGCCGGGTCAACGTGCTGTTCCCGCCGGACTACATCAACGGCCTGCGTGTGTTCGCGCTGCTCAACCAGTTCCGCCTGCAGTACGACGCGGCGGCCTGATCGCCTGCCCACACTGCGTAACCCCAGCCCGCTCGATGCGGGCTTTTTATTGCAAGGAGATACACCATGGGTCAACTGATTGCGGGCACCTGCTACGTCAAAGTGGACGGCGCTCAACTGACTATCAACGGCGGCTGCGAAGCGCCCCTGATGTCCGTCAAACGGGAAACGGTCGTGCCGGGTTTCTACAAGGAAACCGACGTTGCGCCGTCTTTCACGGTCACCGCGTTGCATACGCCGGACTTCCCCCTCCAACAACTGATCGCCGGCACCGACATGACCGTCACCTGCGAATTCAGCAACGGCAAGGTCTACGTCCTGGCCGGTGCCTATCTGATCGACACGCCATCGGCCAAGGGCGATGACGCGACCATTTCGCTGAAATTCGAAGGCATCAAGGGGACCTGGCAATGACTGATCCAGTGAAGTTGCAGGTGCCCATCGAAGCCCACGGCGAACCTTTGGGCGAGCTCACCCTGCGTCGTCCGACGGTGCAGGAAGTGCGGACGATCAAGGCGCTGCCGTACAAGATCGACAAGGGCCAGGACGTCAGCCTCGACATGGATGTCGCGGCCAAGTACATCGCGGTCTGCGCCGGCATCCCGCCGTCGTCGGTCAACCAGCTGGACCTGTCCGACCTCAACACCCTGAGCTGGGCGGTGGCCGGTTTTTTCATGAGTGCGGCATCGCAGCCATCGGCGAGCTGATTGCGGTCGCCTATGACTTGGCCTGGTTCTGGAAGGTTGATCCCGAACAGATGATGGCCAGGCCCTTGGATGTGCTCCGGGAATCCCTGGAGCATGCGCAACGGATCAATGCGATGCAGCAGGTGCAGTGATGGCTACGATCAATAACACGCTCACGGCGACCAATAGCCAGACCATTGTGAACATGGCCCTTGTTGTGAATGGCGTCCAGAAAATGGACGACGACATGGCAAAGGTCACCACGAAGGTCCAGGGGTTTAAAAAGAGCCTGGAGGACAGCGGCCTGGGCAAACTGGATGTCTCCGCTGTGCTCAAGGGTGGTGGTTTGGCGGAGCATTTTGTCGCCGGTGTCCAGGCGGCGATCAAGGAAGAAAACAAGCTGGCCGAGGCCCGCAAGGGGGCTGAGGGACCGGAGTTGCCGGATCCGAAGCTGGGGCCCACGGCGCAGAATCTGGCGAAGTTGAGTGAGGCGGTCGACAGCGTTTCGGTGAAGTTCGGCCAGGCACTGTTGCCTGTAGTGAATTCCGTAGTGACGGCGTTGGTGCCGCTGGTGAGTACCGTCGCCGAGTTCGTGGCGGCCAACCCGAACCTGGTTCAAGGACTGGCAGCGGGGGCGTTGGCGTTTACCGTCATGCGTGGTGCGGTGACGGGTGTGCTGGGCGCGATGGAGTTGCTTAAAGTCGGTTTCCTGGCTTCGCCGATCGGTTTGGTCGCGTTGAGTATCGCCGTCGCGGCGGGGCTGATCGTTGCCTACTGGGAACCGATCTCAGGCTTTTTCCACGGGCTTTGGGACGCTATCAAAAGCATGGCGGCCGGCTTCATGTCGGGGCTGGAAGCGGTGCTCGACTGGTCGCCGATGCCGATGATTACCGCGGGCTGGGAGACGATCAGTGTGTTTTTCGCCAGCCTTTGGGGGGCGATCAAGGCGGTAACCGCTCCGGTGTTCGACTTTTTCAAGGCGCTGTTTTCCTGGACACCCCTGGGCCTGGTCATGGACAACTGGGGGCCGCTGACGGGGCTCTTCGATTCGATCTGGCGCTTGCTCAAGGCCTTGGCCGTGCCGGTGATGGACTTTCTCAAGGGGGTATTCGACTGGTCGCCGCTGGGGTTGATCATCAACAACTGGGGAGCGATCGGCGCATTTTTCGGGGGGCTCTGGGATACGCTCAAAGCAGCGACCGCACCGGTAGTGGACTTTTTCAAGGCGCTGTTCGACTGGTCGCCGCTGGGGCTGATCATCAA
>NZ_JXDG01000119.1 GCF_000820515.1 Pseudomonas batumici
TATCTGCCAGATGGCAATATCGAGTACCTGGGCCGTAACGACGACCAGGTGAAGATCCGTGGTTTCCGTATCGAACTGGGCGAGATCGACGCCCGCCTGGCCAAACATCCGGCCGTCCATGAAGCGGTGGTCACCGCTCGTGAAGATGTGCCGGGCGACAAGCGCCTGGTGGCCTATTACACCCTGGCCGCTGGGCAACCCTCAGTCGATATCGACAGCCTGCGCCGTCATTTGCAGGAAAAACTGCCGGAATACATGGTTCCAGCCGTTTACGTCGCGCTGGACAAGCTGCCCCTGACCCCGAACGGCAAGCTCGACCGCAAGGCTCTACCGGCGCCGGACGCCGATGCACTGATCCGTCGTGGCTACGAGGCGCCCCAGGGCGAAACCGAAATCGCCCTGGCGCAGATCTGGGCCGACTTGCTCAAGGTCGAGCAGGTCGGGCGTCATGATCACTTCTTCGAACTGGGTGGCCACTCGTTGCTGGCGGTCAGCCTGATCGGCCATATGCGCCAGGCTGGGCTCAGCGTCGATGTCCAGGTGCTGTTCAGCCAGCCGACCCTGGCCGCCCTGGCCGCTGCCGTGGGCGGCGGGCGTGAAATCGTCGTTCCGGCCAATGCCATCCCGGCGAGCTGCGAGCACATCACCCCGGATATGCTGCCCCTGGTCAGCCTCGACCCGTCCGCAATCGAACAGATTGTCGCCAAGGTGCCGGGTGGCGCGGCGAATGTGCAGGATATCTACCCGCTGGCGCCGTTGCAGGAAGGCATTCTCTATCACCATCTGTCAGCCGGGGAGGGTGACCCCTACGTCCTGCACGCCCTGTTCACCGTGCCGGACCGTCAGCGCCTGGATGCCTTTGCCGAGGCGCTGCAACGGGTGATCGATCGCCATGACATCCTGCGCACCGCCGTGCTCTGGCAAGGCCTGGATGAGCCGGTCCAGGTGGTCTGGCGCCAGGCCCGGTTGCAGTGCGAGGCTCTGGCGTTCGATCCACGTGCCGGTGATGTGGCCAGCCAGCTCAAGGAGCGTTTCGACAGCCGTCACTCGCGTCTGGACGTCACCCGCGCGCCACTGATGCAACTGGTGTTTGCCGAGGACGAAGCCCGGCAGCGCTGGGTGGCGATGCTGCGCTTCCATCATATGGCCCTGGACCATACCGCTCTTGAGGTGGTCCGCCATGAAATCCAGGTGCACCTGCTGGGGCAGGCCGCGCAGTTGGGCAGCCCGGTGCCGTACCGCAACTATGTGGCCCAGGCGCGCCTGGGCGGGTGTCGGGAGGAACACGAAGCGTTCTTCCGCGACATGCTCTGCGATATCGATGAGCCGACCCTGCCGTTCGGCTTGCAGGATGTGCAGGGCGACGGTCATTCCATCGAGGAAGCCACCCGGGTTCTGTCGCCGGCGCTGAGCCTGCGCCTGCGGGCTCGTGCCCGGCAGTTGGGCGTGAGCGCCGCCAGCCTGGTACACCTGGCCTGGGCCCAGGTATTGGGCAAGGTCTCTGGTAAGCAGGAGGTGGTGTTCGGTACCGTGCTGATGGGCCGGATGCAGGGCGGCGAAGGGGCCGACCGCGCATTGGGGATGTTTATCAATACCTTGCCGCTACGGGTTGCCGTGGGCGGGCAGGGCGTGCGCGCCGGGGTCAAGGCGACCCACGCGCGACTGACCGCGTTGTTGGGGCACGAACATGCGTCCCTGGCGTTGGCTCAACGTTGCAGCGGCGTAGCCGCGCCGACACCGCTGTTCAGTGCCTTGCTCAACTACCGCCACAGTGCCGTCGCCAGTGTTTCCGAAGAAACCGCGCTGGCCTGGCAGGGGATCGAGACCCTCGGTGGCGAAGAGCGCACCAACTATCCGTTGACCTTGAACGTCGATGACCTGGGCGAGGGCTTTAGCCTGAATGTGCAGGTCAACGCCGAAGTGGGGGCCATGCGGGTCTGCGCCTATATGGAGGCGGCGCTGGAGCATCTGCTTCAGGCGCTGGAGCAGAACCCCGAGGCACCACTGAGTGGCCTGTCGATTCTGCCGGCCGACGAGCGTGAACAGCTGCTGGTGGCGTTCAACGATACGCTGCTGGATTATCCGCAGCAGCAGACTGTCCATGGTTTGTTCGAAGCGCAGGTAGAGCGTACGCCGGATGCCCTGGCAGTGGTGCATGGCGGGCGCCGCCTGACTTATCGCGAGCTGAACCAGCAAGCCAACCGCCTGGCCCATGCCCTGCGTAAACAGGGTGTGCAACCGGATTCGCGGGTGGGGATCTGTGTTGAGCGTGGGGCCGAGATGGTCGTCGGCCTGCTGGCGATTCTCAAGGCAGGCGGCGGTTATGTGCCGTTGGACCCGGCTTATCCGGTAGAGCGGATTGCCTATATGTTGCAGGACAGCGCCCCGGCGGCGGTCTTGGCACAAGCGGCTACCCAGGCGTTGTTGGCGGGCGTTTCGGTGCCCGTGATCAATCTTGATCAGGGCACCTGGCAGGACGAATCCGTCCAGAATCCAGAGGTGCCGGGGCTGACTTCGGCGCATTTGGCGTACCTGATCTACACCTCGGGCTCGACCGGTCTGCCCAAGGGCGTGATGATCGAACACCGCAACACGGTGAACTTCCTCAGCTGGGCCCACGCCGCGTTCGATCACGCGGCACTGCAGGCTGACACAAACCCTGTGGGAGCCGGCTTGCTGGCGATGGCGTCCGATCAGGCGGTGCAAGACTCACGGGCCTCATCGCTGGCAAGCCAGCTCCTTGTATCTCGACTAACGCCTCGTCAGAGGCGATAGTTCTCGACTGATCATCGAGGGAAGACCGAGAAGCCGTCCAGCTCCTAGGGCCTCGAGCCCGCATTATAGATACGTGCTCCGGCCTTCCACACTCACTCAGCAAGTTCGAACGGTATCTAGTGGCCCGCTTCGGCGTGAGCACGTATTGGCAAGGCAGAACCGAGTGCAGTGGTGATCTTTTCGGATTTCAGGGAGAAGACCATGTCCGCTTTCGTGGGTATCGACACAGCCAAAAACACCTTCGACATCGCTACGCCGTTGGACAACGGCAAGTTCCGTACGAAGGCCAAGCTGCCCAATAACGCTTCAGGCTTCAGCGAGGTCGAGGCCTGGCTGGAGAAACATGCCGATCCGCAAGCCTGGGTCGTCATGGAGGCTACCGGCACCTATCACGAGGCTCTCGCAGACTTCCTGCATGCAAAAGGTTATCGAGTTTGCATCGTTAACCCTGCCGTCATTCATGCGTTCGGCAAGGAGGATTTGCGTCGGGTCAAAACCGACAAAGCCGATGCCAAACTGATCGCCGCCTATGCCCAGCAGAAGCAGCACAAACTCAGAGCCTGGGTACCAGAACTGCCTGCTCGCCGTCGTTTAAGGGCTTTAGTCCGGCGACTGGAGGATCTCCAGGAAATCCTGCAAATGGAGACCAACCGCCTGGACGTCGCCCAAGCCAACGTCCAAGCCTCGATCCTGTCCGTGATCAATCACGTGAAAAGTGAGATTGCCGCGACTCAGAAGGCCATCAAAGACAACATTGATGACGATCCTGACCTACGTCAGAAGCGTGATTTGATCGTGTCCATCGACGGGTTGGGTGAAACGAGCGCCGCCTTGATCCTCGCCGAACTGGGCGACCCTCTGGACTACAGTGGCCCTCGCGCTGTTGTGGCATTTGCAGGCCTGAATCCATTGATAGACCAATCAGGTAACTACGTTGGTCCGACGCCGATATCCAAGACCGGCTCGGCCAGCCTACGGACCGGAATGTACATGCCTGCGATGGTGGCGATGAGATGGAACCCGGCGGTCAGGGCACTGAGCGAGCGCCTGAAAGCCAAAGGAAAGGCCCCTAAACAGATCATCTGTGCAGCAATGCGCAAGCTGTTACATCTGGTCTACGGAGTGCTCAAATCAGGCATACCGTTTGACCCAAACATCGCGCTTGCGCGATGAGGGTCAAGACGGTATCTACA
>NZ_JXDG01000120.1 GCF_000820515.1 Pseudomonas batumici
TCCCAGGTGCTGGCGTTGATCGCTTCACCACCCAGCAGCACGCTGACCGGCTGGTAGCTGCGGCGCTCCAGCAGACCGGCGGCGAGCAGGGTATCGAGCTGCGACGGGGTCGAGTCGAAGGCGTGCACTTGGTGAGCTTCGAGGAAGTCGAGCAATTCGCTGCCGCTGGCACGGATCAGTTGCGGGATGATCACCAGCGTGTGGCCGGAGAACAGCTGCGAGATGCCCTTGATCGACATGTCGAAGAAGAAGCCGGCGTTGAGGGCCACGGTGGCCGGTGTCGGGCAAT
>NZ_JXDG01000121.1 GCF_000820515.1 Pseudomonas batumici
TCTATAACGACAGCACGGCCAATCCCTACAACCCGGTGCAGCAGGTGCAATTTGCTGACGGCACCACCTGGGATATGGCCGCCATCACCGCCACGCTGTTTGCGGGCACGGCCGGCGACGACAACATCCGTGGCACGTCGGCCAACGATATGTTGAGCGGCGGGCTGGGCAACGACACCCTCAGCGGGGGGGCCGGCAACGACACCCTGCTGGGGGGAGCGGGTAATGACTTTCTCGACGGTGGCGCGGGCAACGACGTGCTGGATGGTGGCACCGGCAACGACACCCTGAGTGGCGGGACCGGCAACAACACCTACCTGTTCGGTCGTGGCGACGGCCAGGATGTGGTAACGATCAGCTATGACACCACGGCCGACAAGCTCAATACTTTGCAGTTCAAGACGGGGGTCGCCCCAAGCGATGTGGTGCTTCGGCAAGTCTATGACAACCAGATGGGAGGCAGTAACGGCGCGCTGGAGCTGAGCATCGCTGGCACCACTGACAAGATCACGATCAGCGGGTTCTTCTATAACGACAGCACGGCCAATCCCTACAATCCGGTGCAGCAAGTGCAATTTGCTGACGGCACTACCTGGGATATGGCCGCCATCACCGCCACGCTGTTTGCGGGTACGGCTGGCGACGACAACATCCGCGGCACATCGGCCGACGATATGTTGAGCGGCGGGCTGGGCAACGACACCCTCAGCGGGGCTGCTGGCAATGACACCCTGCTGGGGGGAGCGGGTAACGACTCCCTCGACGGAGGTGCGGGCAACGATGTGCTGGATGGCGGTACCGGCAACGACACACTGAATGGCGGGACCGGTAACAACACCTACCTGTTCGGTCGCGGTGATGGCCAGGACCAGGTGGTGTACACCTACGACACCACGGTCGGCAAGCTCAATACATTGCAATTCAAGGCGGGTGTCGCGCCAAGCGATGTGATGCTGAAGCAAGTGTACGATCCGAACTTCGGATCTAACGCGGGTTTGGAGTTGAGCATCGCCGGGACCACCGACAAGATCACGATCAGCGGTTTCTTCTATAACGACAGCACGGCCAATCCCTACAACCCGGTCCAGCAGGTGCAATTTGCTGACGGCACCATTTGGAATATGGCCGCTATCACCACCGCACTGCTGGCAGGCATGGCCGACACAACTGGCGACCAAAACATCCGCGGCACGTCGGCCGATGATATGTTGACCGGTGGGCTGGGCAACGACACCCTCAGCGGGGCGGCCGGCAACGATACCCTGCTGGGGGGAGCGGGTAACGACTCCCTCGACGGCGGCGCGGGCAACGACGTGCTGGATGGCGGCATCGGCAACGACACGCTGAATGGCGGGACCGGCAACAACACCTACCTGTTCGGTCGCGGTGATGGCCAGGACCAGGTGGTGTACACCTACGACACCACAGTCGGCAAGCTCAATACCTTGCAGTTCAAGGCGGGGGTCGCACCAAGCGACGTGGTGTTGAAGCAGGTGTACGACCCGAACTTCGGCTCTAACGCGGGCTTGGAGTTGAGCATCGCCGGCACCACCGACAAGATCACGATCAGCGGGTTCTTCTATAACGACAGTACGGCCAATCCCTTCAACCCGGTGCAGCAGGTGCAGTTTGCTGACGGCACCACCTGGGATATGGCCGCCATCACCGCCACGCTTTTTGCAGGCACGGCTGGCGATGACAGCATCCACGGCACATCAGCCGACGATATGTTGAGCGGCGGGCTGGGCAACGACACCCTCAGCGGGGGGGCCGGCAATGACACCCTGCTGGGGGGAGCGGGGAACGACTCCCTCGATGGTGGCGCGGGCAACGACGTGCTGGATGGAGGCACCGGCAACGACACCCTGAATGGCGGCACTGGCAACAACACCTACCTGTTCGGTCGTGGCGACGGCCAGGACCAGGTGGTGTATACCTACGACACCACGGTCGGCAAACTCAATACCTTGCAGTTCAAAGCAGGCGTCGCGCCAAGCGACGTGGTGCTAAAGCAGGTGTACGACCCGAGCTTCGGCTCTAACGCGGGCCTGGAGTTGAGCATCGCCGGCACCACCGACAAGATCACGATCAGCGGGTTCTTCTATAACGACAGCACGGCCAATCCCTTCAACCCGGTGCAGCAGGTGCAATTTGCTGATGGCACTATTTGGAATATGGCCGCTATTACCGCCACGCTGCTGGCTGGCACAGCTGGCGACGACAACATCCGCGGCACATCGGCTGACGACACCTTGACCGGTGGGATGGGCAACGACACCCTCAACGGCGCGGCTGGTAACGATCTGGTCGATGGCGGCGACGGCAACGATGTGTTGTCCGGTGGTGACGGCAACGACACCCTGCTGGGGGGAGCGGGTAATGACTTTCT
>NZ_JXDG01000122.1 GCF_000820515.1 Pseudomonas batumici
TCTATAACGACAGCACGGCCAATCCCTACAACCCGGTGCAGCAGGTGCAATTTGCTGACGGCACCACCTGGGATATGGCCGCCATCACCGCCACGCTGTTTGCGGGCACGGCCGGCGACGACAACATCCGTGGCACGTCGGCCAACGATATGTTGAGCGGCGGGCTGGGCAACGACACCCTCAGCGGGGGGGCCGGCAACGACACCCTGCTGGGGGGAGCGGGTAATGACTTTCTCGACGGTGGCGCGGGCAACGACGTGCTGGATGGTGGCACCGGCAACGACACCCTGAGTGGCGGGACCGGCAACAACACCTACCTGTTCGGTCGTGGCGACGGCCAGGATGTGGTAACGATCAGCTATGACACCACGGCCGACAAGCTCAATACTTTGCAGTTCAAGACGGGGGTCGCCCCAAGCGATGTGGTGCTTCGGCAAGTCTATGACAACCAGATGGGAGGCAGTAACGGCGCGCTGGAGCTGAGCATCGCTGGCACCACTGACAAGATCACGATCAGCGGGTTCTTCTATAACGACAGCACGGCCAATCCCTACAATCCGGTGCAGCAAGTGCAATTTGCTGACGGCACTACCTGGGATATGGCCGCCATCACCGCCACGCTGTTTGCGGGTACGGCTGGCGACGACAACATCCGCGGCACATCGGCCGACGATATGTTGAGCGGCGGGCTGGGCAACGACACCCTCAGCGGGGCTGCTGGCAATGACACCCTGCTGGGGGGAGCGGGTAACGACTCCCTCGACGGAGGTGCGGGCAACGATGTGCTGGATGGCGGTACCGGCAACGACACACTGAATGGCGGGACCGGTAACAACACCTACCTGTTCGGTCGCGGTGATGGCCAGGACCAGGTGGTGTACACCTACGACACCACGGTCGGCAAGCTCAATACATTGCAATTCAAGGCGGGTGTCGCGCCAAGCGATGTGATGCTGAAGCAAGTGTACGATCCGAACTTCGGATCTAACGCGGGTTTGGAGTTGAGCATCGCCGGGACCACCGACAAGATCACGATCAGCGGTTTCTTCTATAACGACAGCACGGCCAATCCCTACAACCCGGTCCAGCAGGTGCAATTTGCTGACGGCACCATTTGGAATATGGCCGCTATCACCACCGCACTGCTGGCAGGCATGGCCGACACAACTGGCGACCAAAACATCCGCGGCACGTCGGCCGATGATATGTTGACCGGTGGGCTGGGCAACGACACCCTCAGCGGGGCGGCCGGCAACGATACCCTGCTGGGGGGAGCGGGTAACGACTCCCTCGACGGCGGCGCGGGCAACGACGTGCTGGATGGCGGCATCGGCAACGACACGCTGAATGGCGGGACCGGCAACAACACCTACCTGTTCGGTCGCGGTGATGGCCAGGACCAGGTGGTGTACACCTACGACACCACAGTCGGCAAGCTCAATACCTTGCAGTTCAAGGCGGGGGTCGCACCAAGCGACGTGGTGTTGAAGCAGGTGTACGACCCGAACTTCGGCTCTAACGCGGGCTTGGAGTTGAGCATCGCCGGCACCACCGACAAGATCACGATCAGCGGGTTCTTCTATAACGACAGTACGGCCAATCCCTTCAACCCGGTGCAGCAGGTGCAGTTTGCTGACGGCACCACCTGGGATATGGCCGCCATCACCGCCACGCTTTTTGCAGGCACGGCTGGCGATGACAGCATCCACGGCACATCAGCCGACGATATGTTGAGCGGCGGGCTGGGCAACGACACCCTCAGCGGGGGGGCCGGCAATGACACCCTGCTGGGGGGAGCGGGGAACGACTCCCTCGATGGTGGCGCGGGCAACGACGTGCTGGATGGAGGCACCGGCAACGACACCCTGAATGGCGGCACTGGCAACAACACCTACCTGTTCGGTCGTGGCGACGGCCAGGACCAGGTGGTGTATACCTACGACACCACGGTCGGCAAACTCAATACCTTGCAGTTCAAAGCAGGCGTCGCGCCAAGCGACGTGGTGCTAAAGCAGGTGTACGACCCGAGCTTCGGCTCTAACGCGGGCCTGGAGTTGAGCATCGCCGGCACCACCGACAAGATCACGATCAGCGGGTTCTTCTATAACGACAGCACGGCCAATCCCTTCAACCCGGTGCAGCAGGTGCAATTTGCTGATGGCACTATTTGGAATATGGCCGCTATTACCGCCACGCTGCTGGCTGGCACAGCTGGCGACGACAACATCCGCGGCACATCGGCTGACGACACCTTGACCGGTGGGATGGGCAACGACACCCTCAACGGCGCGGCTGGTAACGATCTGGTCGATGGCGGCGACGGCAACGATGTGTTGTCCGGTGGTGACGGCAACGACACCCTGCTGGGGGGAGCGGGTAATGACTTTCT
>NZ_JXDG01000123.1 GCF_000820515.1 Pseudomonas batumici
TCTATAACGACAGCACGGCCAATCCCTACAACCCGGTGCAGCAGGTGCAATTTGCTGACGGCACCACCTGGGATATGGCCGCCATCACCGCCACGCTGTTTGCGGGCACGGCCGGCGACGACAACATCCGTGGCACGTCGGCCAACGATATGTTGAGCGGCGGGCTGGGCAACGACACCCTCAGCGGGGGGGCCGGCAACGACACCCTGCTGGGGGGAGCGGGTAATGACTTTCTCGACGGTGGCGCGGGCAACGACGTGCTGGATGGTGGCACCGGCAACGACACCCTGAGTGGCGGGACCGGCAACAACACCTACCTGTTCGGTCGTGGCGACGGCCAGGATGTGGTAACGATCAGCTATGACACCACGGCCGACAAGCTCAATACTTTGCAGTTCAAGACGGGGGTCGCCCCAAGCGATGTGGTGCTTCGGCAAGTCTATGACAACCAGATGGGAGGCAGTAACGGCGCGCTGGAGCTGAGCATCGCTGGCACCACTGACAAGATCACGATCAGCGGGTTCTTCTATAACGACAGCACGGCCAATCCCTACAATCCGGTGCAGCAAGTGCAATTTGCTGACGGCACTACCTGGGATATGGCCGCCATCACCGCCACGCTGTTTGCGGGTACGGCTGGCGACGACAACATCCGCGGCACATCGGCCGACGATATGTTGAGCGGCGGGCTGGGCAACGACACCCTCAGCGGGGCTGCTGGCAATGACACCCTGCTGGGGGGAGCGGGTAACGACTCCCTCGACGGAGGTGCGGGCAACGATGTGCTGGATGGCGGTACCGGCAACGACACACTGAATGGCGGGACCGGTAACAACACCTACCTGTTCGGTCGCGGTGATGGCCAGGACCAGGTGGTGTACACCTACGACACCACGGTCGGCAAGCTCAATACATTGCAATTCAAGGCGGGTGTCGCGCCAAGCGATGTGATGCTGAAGCAAGTGTACGATCCGAACTTCGGATCTAACGCGGGTTTGGAGTTGAGCATCGCCGGGACCACCGACAAGATCACGATCAGCGGTTTCTTCTATAACGACAGCACGGCCAATCCCTACAACCCGGTCCAGCAGGTGCAATTTGCTGACGGCACCATTTGGAATATGGCCGCTATCACCACCGCACTGCTGGCAGGCATGGCCGACACAACTGGCGACCAAAACATCCGCGGCACGTCGGCCGATGATATGTTGACCGGTGGGCTGGGCAACGACACCCTCAGCGGGGCGGCCGGCAACGATACCCTGCTGGGGGGAGCGGGTAACGACTCCCTCGACGGCGGCGCGGGCAACGACGTGCTGGATGGCGGCATCGGCAACGACACGCTGAATGGCGGGACCGGCAACAACACCTACCTGTTCGGTCGCGGTGATGGCCAGGACCAGGTGGTGTACACCTACGACACCACAGTCGGCAAGCTCAATACCTTGCAGTTCAAGGCGGGGGTCGCACCAAGCGACGTGGTGTTGAAGCAGGTGTACGACCCGAACTTCGGCTCTAACGCGGGCTTGGAGTTGAGCATCGCCGGCACCACCGACAAGATCACGATCAGCGGGTTCTTCTATAACGACAGTACGGCCAATCCCTTCAACCCGGTGCAGCAGGTGCAGTTTGCTGACGGCACCACCTGGGATATGGCCGCCATCACCGCCACGCTTTTTGCAGGCACGGCTGGCGATGACAGCATCCACGGCACATCAGCCGACGATATGTTGAGCGGCGGGCTGGGCAACGACACCCTCAGCGGGGGGGCCGGCAATGACACCCTGCTGGGGGGAGCGGGGAACGACTCCCTCGATGGTGGCGCGGGCAACGACGTGCTGGATGGAGGCACCGGCAACGACACCCTGAATGGCGGCACTGGCAACAACACCTACCTGTTCGGTCGTGGCGACGGCCAGGACCAGGTGGTGTATACCTACGACACCACGGTCGGCAAACTCAATACCTTGCAGTTCAAAGCAGGCGTCGCGCCAAGCGACGTGGTGCTAAAGCAGGTGTACGACCCGAGCTTCGGCTCTAACGCGGGCCTGGAGTTGAGCATCGCCGGCACCACCGACAAGATCACGATCAGCGGGTTCTTCTATAACGACAGCACGGCCAATCCCTTCAACCCGGTGCAGCAGGTGCAATTTGCTGATGGCACTATTTGGAATATGGCCGCTATTACCGCCACGCTGCTGGCTGGCACAGCTGGCGACGACAACATCCGCGGCACATCGGCTGACGACACCTTGACCGGTGGGATGGGCAACGACACCCTCAACGGCGCGGCTGGTAACGATCTGGTCGATGGCGGCGACGGCAACGATGTGTTGTCCGGTGGTGACGGCAACGACACCCTGCTGGGGGGAGCGGGTAATGACTTTCT
>NZ_JXDG01000124.1 GCF_000820515.1 Pseudomonas batumici
CCCAGGGCGAAACCGAAATCGCCCTGGCGCAGATCTGGGCCGACTTGCTCAAGGTCGAGCAGGTCGGGCGTCATGATCACTTCTTCGAACTGGGTGGCCACTCGTTGCTGGCGGTCAGCCTGATCGGCCATATGCGCCAGGCTGGGCTCAGCGTCGATGTCCAGGTGCTGTTCAGCCAGCCGACCCTGGCCGCCCTGGCCGCTGCCGTGGGCGGCGGGCGTGAAATCGTCGTTCCGGCCAATGCCATCCCGGCGAGCTGCGAGCACATCACCCCGGATATGCTGCCCCTGGTCAGCCTCGACCCGTCCGCAATCGAACAGATTGTCGCCAAGGTGCCGGGTGGCGCGGCGAATGTGCAGGATATCTACCCGCTGGCGCCGTTGCAGGAAGGCATTCTCTATCACCATCTGTCAGCCGGGGAGGGTGACCCCTACGTCCTGCACGCCCTGTTCACCGTGCCGGACCGTCAGCGCCTGGATGCCTTTGCCGAGGCGCTGCAACGGGTGATCGATCGCCATGACATCCTGCGCACCGCCGTGCTCTGGCAAGGCCTGGATGAGCCGGTCCAGGTGGTCTGGCGCCAGGCCCGGTTGCAGTGCGAGGCTCTGGCGTTCGATCCACGTGCCGGTGATGTGGCCAGCCAGCTCAAGGAGCGTTTCGACAGCCGTCACTCGCGTCTGGACGTCACCCGCGCGCCACTGATGCAACTGGTGTTTGCCGAGGACGAAGCCCGGCAGCGCTGGGTGGCGATGCTGCGCTTCCATCATATGGCCCTGGACCATACCGCTCTTGAGGTGGTCCGCCATGAAATCCAGGTGCACCTGCTGGGGCAGGCCGCGCAGTTGGGCAGCCCGGTGCCGTACCGCAACTATGTGGCCCAGGCGCGCCTGGGCGGGTGTCGGGAGGAACACGAAGCGTTCTTCCGCGACATGCTCTGCGATATCGATGAGCCGACCCTGCCGTTCGGCTTGCAGGATGTGCAGGGCGACGGTCATTCCATCGAGGAAGCCACCCGGGTTCTGTCGCCGGCGCTGAGCCTGCGCCTGCGGGCTCGTGCCCGGCAGTTGGGCGTGAGCGCCGCCAGCCTGGTACACCTGGCCTGGGCCCAGGTATTGGGCAAGGTCTCTGGTAAGCAGGAGGTGGTGTTCGGTACCGTGCTGATGGGCCGGATGCAGGGCGGCGAAGGGGCCGACCGCGCATTGGGGATGTTTATCAATACCTTGCCGCTACGGGTTGCCGTGGGCGGGCAGGGCGTGCGCGCCGGGGTCAAGGCGACCCACGCGCGACTGACCGCGTTGTTGGGGCACGAACATGCGTCCCTGGCGTTGGCTCAACGTTGCAGCGGCGTAGCCGCGCCGACACCGCTGTTCAGTGCCTTGCTCAACTACCGCCACAGTGCCGTCGCCAGTGTTTCCGAAGAAACCGCGCTGGCCTGGCAGGGGATCGAGACCCTCGGTGGCGAAGAGCGCACCAACTATCCGTTGACCTTGAACGTCGATGACCTGGGCGAGGGCTTTAGCCTGAATGTGCAGGTCAACGCCGAAGTGGGGGCCATGCGGGTCTGCGCCTATATGGAGGCGGCGCTGGAGCATCTGCTTCAGGCGCTGGAGCAGAACCCCGAGGCACCACTGAGTGGCCTGTCGATTCTGCCGGCCGACGAGCGTGAACAGCTGCTGGTGGCGTTCAACGATACGCTGCTGGATTATCCGCAGCAGCAGACTGTCCATGGTTTGTTCGAAGCGCAGGTAGAGCGTACGCCGGATGCCCTGGCAGTGGTGCATGGCGGGCGCCGCCTGACTTATCGCGAGCTGAACCAGCAAGCCAACCGCCTGGCCCATGCCCTGCGTAAACAGGGTGTGCAACCGGATTCGCGGGTGGGGATCTGTGTTGAGCGTGGGGCCGAGATGGTCGTCGGCCTGCTGGCGATTCTCAAGGCAGGCGGCGGTTATGTGCCGTTGGACCCGGCTTATCCGGTAGAGCGGATTGCCTATATGTTGCAGGACAGCGCCCCGGCGGCGGTCTTGGTTCAGGCGGCTACCCAGGCGTTGTTGGCGGGCGTTTCGGTGCCGGTGATCAATCTTGATCAGGGCACCTGGCAGGATGAGTCCGTCCAGAATCCGCAGGTGCCGGGGCTGACTTCGGCGCATTTGGCGTACCTGATCTACACCTCGGGCTCGACCGGTCTGCCCAAGGGCGTGATGATCGAACACCGCAACACGGTGAACTTCCTCAGCTGGGCCCACGCCGCGTTCGATCACGCGGCACTGCAGGCTGACACAAACCCTGTGGGAGCCGGCTTGCTGGCGATGGCGTCCGAACAGGCGCTGCAAGACTCACGGGCCTCATCGCTGGCAAGCCAGCTCCTACAGGGGCTGGGTTCGGTGTT
>NZ_JXDG01000125.1 GCF_000820515.1 Pseudomonas batumici
CAGGGCCATCCCCACCAGGATCAGAGCCACCCCGACCCCGGGCACACCAATCAGGATAAATCCCGCCAGGCTCACCCCAAACGAGGCCCCGTCGATCACCGTCATAGTGATATAGAGCGCTTGCTCCTCGGCGGTCTTGGCCAAGCGGGCGCCCTCGACGTTGCGATACAGGCTGACCGCCGTGAACAGCACATCCAGGGGTAGCAGCACCTTGTTCATCTTGAAGAACAGATGATCAAGCCTGGGCTGCCAGAGTGCTCGCGAAGCACTGGAGGCCAAGCGCAAGGCCAGTGCCGGCCCAATGTCGCTGGTGAAATCAAAGACCCCCTTGACCACCGCCAGTGAATCGCTGGTGCTGAACAGGCCCGATTTGACCGAAGAAAAATCGAGGTGGAAGGGTTGGGTTCGGAAGTCCACGAAGACCCCGAATGCCCCGAGCAAGCGACTGGAGCCAGCGGCCATGCGCGCGGTGGTCTTCAGTACGACGGGAGACAGTTGCTTTTTCTCGAGGGCGGTCTTGGCACGGCCCAGGTTTTCCTGGGTCTCTTGCAGGCTTCTCAAGGACGCCGACTCCTGCAGCAGCGCCTTCTTGCGTTTCAGGCTGTTTTCCAACTGATCGATGGCAGGAAGAATCCGCGGTTCCTCGCCCGATTCGAGCACCGCTCTCAGGTCCCGCGTCGACACGCCGAACTGTTCACTGCCCAAGAGACCGCGATAGAGGGGCGTGTCAATCAATATTCGTTTCCCGCTCCAATCAGTAGTGGGTTGTTGAGCCTTACTAAAAACAGAGTCTGGCACACGACGCTCAAGGAACAGGTGAATCTTGTCCACCTCAATCCCAGTCATTTCTCGGTACTCTTGCTTGGTGACGACAAACAAAATCTGCGCCAACTGTTGATTATAGTAGGACGTCGATGCGTAATTATCAGGCTGCACGCCAAACAACGGGGAGTGATGCGAACTATAGAACGGAAAATCCTGAAACTCCCTGTAGGCAATGCCCAAATGTTCGCGAAAGCCCTTGAGTATCAACTGCCGCTTGTAATGATATCGGGGATCCTGCGGATCAAGCAAAATCTTGATTCTGTTTTCTTTTCTCAGATCTTCCAGGGCCTGCTTGTACTGTTGACTATTGATCTTCGCATCGATATCAACTGCCCCATCGGGAGTGCGAGAGCGATAACGATTTTTTATTTCCGCGTAATACCCGTGCAACAGACGCATTGTTTCAAACGTGTTGACCGGTAAAAACGCTCCTGCGCCCTTGGGCCTGATGGAAACCCTCTCATAAGCCAAGCGCTCCATGCGGGCAACGTGCTGCTCCTCTGCCAAAGGCCCAAGCAGCGACGAAGGCATTTCACCAATCGCTAATGTCTCGGCCCTTCTCCTCTTCGTTTCTTCTTCAAAATCGCGCTTATAAACACCATAATTAGAAGATTTTTCCTGTTTAGCCTGGTCGAACTCAGTCTCTGATACAACACCGCCCTGAAAAGCCTCTTTGACCAGGCCGGCCACAGAAAACACATGGGTTTCTTGCAAGAAGCGCTGAACCACGGGATCAGCAAAATCCAAAGTACCCGCCTTCGATATAAAATTAATAAACTCTTCCGACGGCATTGCCTTCATGATATTTAGCACGATCCCCGGAAGTGGCGGCATCCTATCCTTCACCTCCAGCACATTGAACGGTACCAGGACATCGCTTCCGGCAGCCACCAAAGAAGAGCGAGGGCTGCAAATAACGGTTATATTCGGGATCCAGCGCCTGGTTACACCGTCGCCCCCCACGACATTGAAGCGCCCCGCCTCCAGGCAGCGCTCGACAAAGAGAACCGCGACATACTCCGCCATGGCCTTGGGGAAATTACACGCTGAAAAATTAAGGTACTTGATTTCCTTGAACCTAGCCGCCCGCTCTCCAAACGCGGCCGTAAAATTATTATAAATCCAGCCGGCTATTCTCTCCGCGCTGGAGACGCCTCCCAAACCCAAAATATCCGCATGACCGACTATATTGATAATGCCGTCAAACGGAATGCCAGCCCCTCCTGGGCTGATATAGTCAATCGAGAGGACATCAATGGGTTTGGGTCGGCCGCGGCCCAGGAATGTATCGATATCGTGTGAGCGCACCTGATGGTAGCTGCTGATGCTGTAGACACCCAGTTCATGATCATTGCCAATCATTCGATCCAGATTATTTTTTCTGAAACGTACGAACTCCTTATCCAGATTACTGATATATCGATGAGCGGCCTCCGGATCGGCAGGCATGGCCGTGTTGGGGCTCAGTATATCGGCAATGGTGGGAAAAGCGACTGTGCTGACCCCCCATGTACCACCATAGGTATGGCGAAACTTCTGCCTAAACGAAATAGCGAACCTAATTAAATCTTCGGAACCGTTCAGCGCGCCTCTACTTTTGTAAGAAAAATAAAGCTCGATAAACGTCAAGGGATACAGCTCTTCATAGGACATCAGTGTCTGATACAGCAGGGCAGTGGCGACATCTTCACCAATGAGCAGATTGAGAGACGCGCCCGCCGCACGCTTCACACGTACACCCGGCCGGGAGGCGTTGATCGGTAAGTTGACACCCTGAAACACTCGCCATTTTTTTTGGACAACGCCCAGATAATAGAGTGAGATCAACCCCTTCAAAAAATTCAGCTCTTGCTGTTTTTGAATAAAATTATTGCCCTCGACCTTGGCCATTGCGATGAAATCCTTAAGCAATGCCAAATGGACCCGAGTGCCCGCAGCATCCCCTCTTGCGCTCAACAGATCCGACTCAAGCTCCGAATAAGTCGTCCGCAATGCCCCGTCCATCTCCTTCCAAAGCAACAAGGACTGGATATCCCGGGTGAAATCAAAGCCCCACTGATGTCGAAAACAGGGATAGATGACTCGCTGTACCCCAACCCCTTGGGTATATATTTCGCCCAGCGTGTAAGTCCTGCCGGCCAGCGTCGCTCTTATCTTTGTACTTTCCAAATGAAGACTTGGAAAAACAACCGCGTAGCGCTTCAAAAGCGTCAGGACGGACTCAAGATAGGCCAGGTTTTCCTTGTCCAGTCCGACACCTGATATTTCATATTGATTCAGGCCGTAATCAAACGATAACTTTTGCATACGCCACCTAAACCTTCAGGGATTTTTTGTATTGCTCGACCAGAGGATTGAGCGAACCAGAAAAATTCAAGTGGGCTAACGTCTTCACGTTATAGTCCTTGTCGACCTTGTCCCCGACGGTCAGCAACCCCTCACGTCGCCACAACGCAGTGCTCCAAAGCCCCAAATCCTTGATCGAGATCATCGGGCCATTACCGCTGTCCTTTCCCAGGCCAAGCGTCAGAATGACTTCATCGATGGTTTGATTTCCTTGAGGCTCTGCTTGATCGATCGCATAAGTCAAAGAGGCTTCCAACGCGGTGGAAAGATCGCTGTCAGCACGGGCGGCGAACAGGTTGAAGGCCTTTCGATCATCACTCAGGGAAAGCAGCAAGAAACAGGGGAAATCCTTCAGGTCTATCGCCCCACGGTCGTTGCCCTGGTCGTCGTTGAACACCACTTTCGCCTCATGACTCAACTCCCCACTCGCTGAATCGACCTTCATTCGCCTTAGCATCTGCACAGTGAAGACGATGCGGCTCTCAGGTGCGGAGGTCTTGCAGGTGAGCACACCGATATCGGCTCGACGGGTGTAAAGAGTCTTTTTATCTTCGTTCAGTTTGAGCTGAAGCTGATTCATGGTGGCTTTCAGTTGCCCCGCCACTTCAAAGTTCGACACGCGCAGCTGCTCGATGAAGAGCGGAAGCCGGCTCGCCAGCGCGCCGGTCTTGATGACGTCCACGAGGGTTCGATCTTTATGGTGAGCCGCGGGAACAAAAGACCCTGCCGGATCGAACCGCTCTACATCCTCCACAATCTTTTTAAAGCTCAAGCCGTATTGTCGGCTTGAAAAGACGGCCTCTGACAGGCTCCAGCGGTCAATCAACGAACCGACTGTCTGGATTTCAAATAACTGCGATTCCTTCACCCACACATTCAACATAAAACTGCCGGAGGCGCCTTGACCTGCCGAGGGCGTCAAAGAAACAGAGACTTTATTTTTGAATGCATCAAAGCAGAGTCCTCGAGTCGCCTCGATCGCGAAATGGGCGTTTTCGACGGAATAAAACAGCGCGTTATCGAGGACCGCCCATCTGTTTTTTTGAAACGGATAATAGGCGGACAAGCGCTCCAGAGGTAATTGCCGGTATCCAAAGCCCTTCAATACCTGTTTTTTTTCTTCCAGGTAATCCCTGAAATTATCCTTGCCCTCTGGCTGGGTATGGCCCACCCACGCCGCCACTCTCTCCAGGCGCAAGGAATGTCGACCATTTTTGATGGCCACGGGAATGGTATTGAACTGGAATTCACTAAAGCCAGAGAAAAAATCTCTAAACCCATCACCGAAACCACTCAAAATATAGGGTGCCTCTCCGGTTTTCTGAGTGTTCCATACCTTGACTGTCGAGAGACCGTCCTTTGTTTCCAGCTTGATGACACAGGGATCCTGATGAGAGAACATCAGCGGCTCGGTTTTTCCCAAGACCTCGCGGGTGGCGACTCTTATCGTGCTTTCATTACGCCGACTCGCCGATGAAACCTTTCCCTCTTTATTTTCTTCCCAGACCCTGAGCATCAGATACAACTGATCGTTCAGGCAGACCAAGGTAAAACTCCGGCCTAGCCGATAAGCAAACACCCTTTCATCAGCCGCCCCTGGCCGCGGTTCAGCGACATAATGATCTTCTTTCTCTTCGCCCATCCAGATATTCGGTTTGGCGACAAGACTGGCTGAATCGGCATCATGTGTCTGCCAGACGGCATTAACAGCGGTAAATTTGAAGGTGAATACATAGTCCTTTTCTCCATAAAAAGGGCACGCCACCTTATAGCGATCTTCACTCATCTCGAACAGCTTGACTTGTGCAGACATCAGGGACTCTCCTTATTCCTTTTCGACCACGTCATACTGGTTGATCTGATCTTTCAGATAGGTCTTCGAGTGCTCATCCTCAGCCACTCTATCGGCCAATTGAGTAAACCCCTGTTGAACAGCCGGTTCCGGCAAGGCAGATTGGAACCCATAAGCCTCCTCTCGATGACTCAGCTCCGACCGTCGCAAAAACCCAATTAACTGATCGGCGCTGAACACCCCTTCCTCAAGCAGCAGACTGAGTCGGTTTTGTGCGGAACCTTGCCACGCCATGACGCCCTTCAAGCAAATCGTCAGCAGGTGATTTTCCGTTTCCAGAAAAAAGAACAGGTCATCCTCTTTTATTTGCGCCGTTCTGAAACTGACAGCGGGCGCTGAAATAAAGTTGGTCGCCTCTTTCTTTGTAGACAGGAAGAGCACCTTGTCCCCGCCCAACACGCCGGAAATTTCAATGGTATTTCTGTAACCATTGGCAATCACACTATCGGTCCCACCCTGGTTGAGGTAGAAGAAGTTCTCAGGCAAGTTTCCAACCAGCTGAGTTTCATGCCGACCGCCATGCAGGTAGGCCACGTCTCCACGCGCGATCAGGATATCCCGACCGTCTTCGCTGGGATAAAGCGGCGTATTGGGTTTCCCCAGAATGCTGTTTCGCAACACGTACTCTGTCTTGCCGCTCCGCTGGCGAAGCACTGTTTTCTCACCCAGGGTTTCACGACTGAGGTCGACTTGCCTGCGCCAGTAGATTTTTCCGTCGTTTGGCGAAACTTCCAAGGTGTACAGACGCCCTCTTATCTCGATTTCCAGAAACTCACCGATCGGTTCTTTCAAGAAATTGACCAGGGTCAACGAGCCGTCCTTGAGCGACGCCTGACTGCCCGCCAACCTGACCAGCACCGCCGAATCCTCGGTCGCCGCCAGTTCCTTTTCAGGATCAACCAACAGCGCCCACTCCAGAACGATACTCCCCCAACGCTCATCCTCCGGCCCCGGCACCTGTATCACGATGTTCTCCAGCTCGACCCCCATGAGTTTCAGACGAGAAGGCGCCAGCGCCTTCTGGAAGTCTTCCTCCGCGGCGAAATCAAAGGTGGTGTGAGAGTCCCACATCAGATAAATCGTATTAGGTGAACCTCGACCTTGAACTCTACTGCGCCCCTGCCCCACATACAGGATGTTGGAGAAGAGCGGATCCAGTTCATATTCATGGTTGCCTTTCAGGCAGGGGATGTAGCTATAAGGATTGAATTTCCCTTCGACGCGTAGAAAATACGGCGCGTCATAGGTTCCACCGTCAAACTCCCTTTCCGCGCGGTATGAGTAGGGTGAAGGGGTTGCCGAAAGGGCCTCTTTTCCCATCCAGATACAGAGCACCAGTATTTCCACGCTCTGCCACCAGGCGGGTGCTTCTTCGATGCTGGCTTTTTTCAACCAGGGTGTACTGAATAGCTTTCTTCCCGTTTTGGAATAGCCATGCACAGAGATATTCTTCGCAACCGCTTCGGGAAAACCTGCGCTCATGAAAACATCTTTCGCCATTCGTTCAAAAGAGAAAGGAATCGCCGTATAGGCCAATGTATGTTGCTCAAGAAATGCTTCCAGTTTGGATTCCTGGACCGCGGGAGCGATATCCAACCCCTCATAGGGCAGACCCACCCCTTGGGCAATCGCTGCAAATGTCAATTTTCGATTGAAGTAAAAATCAATTCCGGAGAAGAACACCTGGTCCATTGCAAGCAAGGGAAAAGGGGAAGTCAGATGGATCCGATAATAACAAGCCGAGGTATTTTCTTTTAAGGGGTCCTTGATATCCATCTCGAAAAAGTAGGGGTCACCCCGCGTGTCCAGATTGAATAATCGCGTCGAAGCCGCCTCCTCGACGACTTTTCTAAAGTGACAGCGGCCCACATACGTTGCCTCGCTCAACGGTTGATAGCCCGTGTCGAGCACCTCATAGGAAAAATTAACCACTTCCGGTGGCGCCTGCTCAAAATACGCCAATCCCTGCAGGCGCAAAAAAGACTCTTGATCAAGATAATTAACCGACGCGAGCGACGCCATGTCAATCAGCAGTCCATGCTCTATTTTTTTAACCGCCGTCAAAAGTTCAAGACGATGAACACTGTTATAGGCGACCTCACTCCCTGAATCATAAAAAACCCTGAAACGAGGAAAGTCGATATTCAAGTACTTGAACAGGCCCGGACCATTCAGTAAACATTTCATCTCCAAAAAATCGAGGGTGTGTGCCTTGTTGATCGCCCGCATATCGATGAGCTGGTGGCTCGAGGCGCTGACCCTGACCTGCAAGAAATCTTTTTTTTCATCCTCCAAAGTGTCTATCCGAGCCCCCCCGCGCGTCGCAATACGATAGGAAAACTGCAGGGAACTCAAATGAAACGCTGACGTTGGAACACTCGGCAGAAGAACGAAGCCTCTTGCTTTTGCCTTCTTTATCTCCTCAAATCTCAGATACCCTGTTGTCGGATTCGTCGGCTGCCCGTCATACCGGGTCAGCTTGATTTCGTAATTGACAAGGGTATCGCCCGGATACCGGTCGAGCTCCGCTTCCCTCTCTGCATTGAATACCAGTGCGGTCGAGTCATAGGGCCGACTGGCCGCGCTCCCCAACATGACAGGCTGGTTATTCCCTGGAACAAGCAGTTCCGGCAAATCCATTTCCAAGACGTTATATAAACGATTCCCATAATAGAGATCGGGGTTCAAGGTAATGGTTTGGTTTTGCAGAATGAGCTTTAAATTGCTTTCTATGTTTTTTCTTAAAATCAACTCATCGTTTTTGACTTCGCTGACAAAAAAATTGCCCTCCAAAGACACCTCTAGTTTGGCTCGATCACGATCCTCCACCTTGAACGATTGCTTATTAACGGGTGTTACCTGTGGGTCCAGTCGGGTGGTGAGATCATAATACCTCAGCGAGGTATCCGTCAGAATCAACTCGACCTTGTCCAGTTTTGAATCCGCCGCGACCCCGTGCCCGGTAATCTTTATTACTTTCCTGTCACTCATCACTTATATTCCATTAAAGTGCTTCAACTTTATTTAATACGCCAGGTTTACGCCTAAACGGAAACCGCAAAACCGCTGATCGACGCCTGTATCTCGATCTCGCAACGGCGAACCTCCCGCCTCAACAGCAGCAGCGAACGTCCCATCGAGTTTCTCAGGGTTACCCGCGAGCCCTCCCCCAGCACCGCCATCACCGGGTGGGTTTCTCCGCTCTTGAACTGGATATAGGCCGGCAGTTGAACGGTCCGGACCACCTGCTCCAGCGCACAGACGCTGTGGCCATCGGCGCTCACCAGGTCGAGCCTGAACCGACTCTTGTCCTTGAACTTGACGACCTCCAGAGAGGTCCCGGACAAGTCCAACTCCGATATCGCCTCGCGATCCTGGCCGGAGAGGTCCAAGCTCACTTGAGGCAGCGTCTGGAACGCTCCGTCCGGCACGACCAGCTCCGTGCGGCTACCAAAGTTCGAGTCAAAGTCCTTTGACGTCAGTACGCTTTTCTTGAATTGCAGGGTATAGGGGGTCTCGGGATGCAGCCTGACCTGGTATTTGTTGAGGGCCTGCTCCTGCGGGGACTCTCCCACCGCCCAGCCAAACGGATTGGCCTCCAGCAGCAGATGGGGCGTGGCGCCGAACAGCAGGATCGTCGGTATCGGGCCAAA
>NZ_JXDG01000126.1 GCF_000820515.1 Pseudomonas batumici
CGGTGCGCCTGGGCGTGAAGCCGGAGATCAACGCGGTGGCCAGCCTGATTCTGCTGGCGGTGTCGTTGGTGACCTTCCTGGTCTGGTACTTCAGCCGTCAGGCCGAAGAGCGCCGCAAGAAAGCCATCCAGCAGGCCATCGAGGAAGCCGCGGCAGACTCCTGGAAACAGCCGGACGTGCGTCGGGCCCAGGTGGCAGAGACCGTGTAGTTCCGCAAAAGCTTCGCGGCGGTGCGGCGTCCCGACAAGCTCCGCTCCCACGGTGGCTCGAGCCGTACCTGATTCTTGTGTACGACTGGAGCCCCCTGTGGGAGCCGGCTTGCCGGCGATGGCGGCCGGCCAGGCGATGCAGGGCTCACGGGCCTCATCGCCAGCAAGCCGGCTCCTACAAGGGTTGTGGTGTCCTCAAGGGCTTACTCGGCCCACGGCGAACGCCGAATCACCTCGACGAAATTCATCGGCTTGAAGCTCGCATCCTTGTCCTTCAACACGTCGGTCTTGACGTTGCCGAATGTGGTCAGCGGACGATGGCGCAGCCCATCGGCGAACGCGCAGATGATGCACTCCTTGAACCCTTCCCCCCGTGGATGCGCATGCACCACTGCTTCGCGCTGGGCGCTGGGAAACGCCGCGTAATCCATCCCCAGCACATCCATTTCCACCCCGGCCGTGACCAGCGCCACCGTCGGCCGCAGATGCTGCGGCACCCCGGGCGTGGTGTGCAGGGCAATCGACAGCCAGACCTGCTCGATATCGTCATCCGACAGCCCGTAAGGTTTCATGAACGCCTTGGCGGCATTGGCACCGTCCACTTCGAAACGTTCGTCATCGCTGCGATGGCCTTCCACCAGGCCGAGGTCGTGGAACATTGCGCCCACGTACAACAGTTCCGGGTCGTAGGCCAGTTGCTTGCGCTCGCCGCTCAGGGCACCGAACAGGAACACCCGGCGCGAGTGGTGGTAGAGCAGATCGCTTTCCACGTCGCGGATGTAGTCGGTGGTGGCCTTGGCCAGGGCGCTGTCGGGGATCTTGATGCCGGCGATGCTGTTGCTCATGTCGAGACTTCCTCTGGGGAGCGCCCGGATGGCGCCGATGGGTTCAGTCTGGCGTCGGGGGAGGGTGGCAACAATCGACACAAGGTGACGAATCCAGCCATTCGCGGCAGGTTTCGCGCCAGCCCGTGCGCGCGATAGAGGCGGCTATCGCATCGCCTGGAGGCTTGCGCTACCGTAAGGCCGACTCCTGATGCTGGCCGGTTCTGGAACCGAAATCTTGAAAACACCGCGCCCCCTGTAGGAGCCGGCTTGCCGGCGATAGCGATTGATCAGGCGATGCAAGGCTCACGGGCCTCATCGTCGGAACGCCGCCCGCAGCAAGCTGGCTCCTACAAGGACCGCGTTTGACTTATCCGACAGGCATCGAGGCTGATCCCATGACCCGAACCCTTGCCGTTGTGGTGTTCCCCGGCGTCCAGGCCCTGGATGTCAGCGGGCCCCTGGACGTCTTCGCCGAGGCCAACGGTTTCCTGCCCCCTGACGCCGGATACCGGCTGGAAGTGATCGGTGTCGAGCGCGGTTGGCTGGCGTGTTCCAACGGCCTGGCGATCCAGGCGCATCGGCATTTCAGCGAGGCGCTGGAGCGTTATGACCTGCTGTTGTGCGCCGGCGGGCCGGGCTTGCCGGCGCTGGATTTCGGTGACGCCTTCTATGCCTGGTTACGCGCGGCCTGCGCCCGCGCCGGACAGTTCGGTTCGATCTGCAACGGCGCCTTCATGCTGGCCCGAGCCGGCTTGCTGGACGGGCGCACGGTGACCACCCACTGGAGTGATGCGCCGGCGCTGGCGGCGTCGTGCCCGGCGGCGCGGGTCGAGGCCGATCGCCTGTATGTGCAGGACGACCGGCTGTTCACCTCGGCAGGGGTGACGGCGGGGATCGACTTGTCGTTGTACCTGCTGTCGCGGGACCACGGTGCGCAGGTGGCGCTGAAGGTGGCCAAGCGGCTGGTGGTGTTCACCCAGCGTTCGGGCGGGCAGTCGCAGTTCAGTCCTTACCTGGTGCCCTATGCCGAGGCCTCGTCGCCGGTGGCCCAGGTGCAGCAGTATGTGCTGGCACACCTGACCGGGGATTTGAGCATTGCCGAATTGGCCAGGGCGGTGAATATGAGTGCGCGCAACTTTTCCCGGGTATTTGTCCGCGAGACGCAGGTGACCCCGGCGGAGTTCGTCGAGCGGGCGCGGGTGGATGCGGCGCGGGTGATGCTGGAAAGCGCTGGCGCGCCGCTGAAGACCGTGGCCTACGCCTGCGGTTTTCGCGATGCGCACCATATGCGCAGTGTGTTTCAGCGACGGCTGGGGGTCACGCCGCAGCAGTTTCGGCGGCATTTTGCGGGTCTGCTCTGAGACAGGCCACGGGGCCGCGCTTGGCTTAAAAATTGATGGCTTCAGGATTTCAGACTGTCGTAGGCCTCCAGCGCATGCAGCGAGTAGATGTAGGCGGCGCCGGCATTCAGCGAAATCGCCGTGGCCAGGGCGGCGGCGACTTCTTCGCGGCTGGCGCCGGCCTTGATCGCGGCGTCGGTATGGGCGCCGATGCAACCGTCACAACGGGTGGTAATCGCCACGGCGAGGGAAATCAGCTCACGGGTCTTGGCATCCAGCACGTTGTTTTCCGCGGCGGCTTCGCCCAGCTTCATGTAAGCCTGGACCATCTTCGGATTGGATTTACCCAAGCCGGCAAAGGCGTTCTTGATGGTTGGCAGCAGTTCGGGCCAGTTGAGAAACATAGTGGTAACTCCTGAAAGGGTAAGCGTAGAGTGGCTTGGCAACGGCTTCAGTCTCCCCTTTCAGGTGTAGTCACTTTTGTTCAATGCACTCAACGTTTTGTCCGAAATGCGCAAATGAATTCGATCGATAAACTCATCAGCCTCGCCGGGGTACGCGGCTGCCTCGACCTGCGTTGCCAGTTGCAGGGCGATTGGGCACTGGATCACCCACAGGAAAACGTCGGGGTGGCGCCTTATCACCTGGTGCTCTCCGGCGATTGCCTGGCCGAGTTGCCCGACGGCCGCTCCTTGCGCCTGCAGGCCGGCGATATCCTGGTGCTGCCCGGTGGCGGGACTCACCTGTTGCGCAGCCAGGGGCAACGGGTGGCGCCGACGGCGACGCGCATCAGCCGTGGCGGTTTGCTGCCGGTGCATCGGCTCGGCGGCGAACAGGCGGACCTGGATATTCTCTGTGGCCGCTTTCACTACCAGCGCGAGTCGATGTTGTTCGCCGCGTTACCGGAACACCTGTTGATTTCCAGCCGGGAGCTGCACGCCAACGGCCAGTTGGCGGCGCTGGTGAGTCTGCTGCGGGTAGAGGCCGATGGCGATCAGGCCGGGGCGCGGTTTCTGGTGGATGCGCTGTCGTCGGCGCTGTTCACGCTGATCCTGCGGGCCTATCTGCAGCAGCAGGCGCCAGCCAGCGGAACACTGGCATTGCTGGCCGACAAGCGCCTGAGCCGGGCCTGGCAGGCAATGCTCGACGAGCCGGCCCATGAGTGGACCATCGACGCCCTCGCGGCGCTGGCGAACATGTCACGGGCGACCTTCATGCGCGCGTTCGCCGCGGTGGCGGGGGCATCGCCCTGGGTGCTGCTGACGCGGGTGCGAATGGAGCTGGCGTATGGCTTGCTGAGCCATTCGCACCTGGGCCTGAGCGATATCGCCGTCCAGGTCGGTTATCAATCCCAGGCGGCGTTCAGCAAGAAGTTCAAGGAGATCTATGGCCAAGCCCCAGGGCGGCTTCGTCGGGCGGGAGGCTGAGCGCAATCCTTTGTGGGAGCCGGCTTGCTGGCGATTGCGATGTTACATTCACCACCGCTATCGCCAGCAAGCCGGCTCCTGCAGAAAAGCACAATCACGCGGTGGCTTTATCGGGCCGGCAGCAACTTCAGGACGCCGCGGGTATTGGCCGACACCTCCACCTCATCCAGGCGCACCTGCTCATACCCGCCTTCGATATAGGTCTCGGCCTGGTCGTCGTAATACTTGTCGAACAGCACCCCGCTTTGCCCCACCGGGTTGACGGTCAGGCTGTGCTCCGGGTCGGCGAAATCGATGAGTCGGCGGGTCGAAGGCCCGTTGCTCACCGCCCAGGGCGCCGGTCCGATCTTCGCCGACAGGTTGTTCGGCACTTCGTGGCTGCCCGGCGCATCGAACGGTCCGACGTTGAACAACCAGTCCAGCGGCTTCTGCCGGCCCAGCGGATGCTCATGGGTCAGGGTATGGGCCTGGCCCCACACCCAACCGGTCGGATCCTCGCCGTAGAGCCCCTTGAGGTGGGCGATGCTGGCCTGCCAGGCGGTCTTGACCGTCTCGGCGCGGCCCTTGCCCCACCACGGCGAGCGCTCATCGGCGGCCAGGCGTGGCAGGGCCGAGTCCACCACGCGGGTGCTCAGCAGTGCTTTGAAATAGTCATCGCCCAGCTTGTCGTGCATCGCGGTATAGGCCAGGTCATAGAGAAACTGGCTGAACAGCGTGGCGCTGGTGGAGCTCATCGGGTAGTCGCCTTTCCACTGCGCCAACTGTTCCACCAGCTTCAGCTCCGCCGGGTCTTTCACCACCTCGCGCAGCACCGGCAGCAGCGGCTTGAGCAGGCGCGGGCCGTAGTCGGTGGTGGTGCCCAGTTGCAGCTTCTGGCTGTTTTCCAGGTTCCAGCGCACGCTGCTGTCGCTCAGTTGCCGGTTCAGCTGCTGGCCGCGATCGGCCAGGTTGTAGTAGCCGGGAATCTCCATGCCGGTGGGCGACGTCGGCTGGGCGTTGGCCGAGACGATATAGCCGCGCGCCGGGTTCTCCTCCTGGGGGTTGGCGCTGAACGGGTAGTAGCCGTCCTTGTCGGCATCGCCGGTGCTGCCGTCGAGGAGGAAGCCCGGGTTGACCCCGGCCGGGCGCTTGGGCAGCAGCGCCGCCGCCCACCAGCCGATATCGCCCTTGGCATTGGCCCACACCACGTTGAGCCCCGGGGCCTGGATCTTCGAGGCGGCGCCGCGGGCCTTTTCCAGGGTGTCGGCGCGGTTGAGCTCGTAGAAGGCGTCGAGGAGCGGGTCCGGTGTCTCGAGAAAGGCCCACCACATCGCCACCGGCTGGGTTCCGCCATTGGCGCCCAGGGCGTCATTGACGATCGGACCATGGGGCGAGCGGCGCAGGGTGAGGGTGACCGGCGCCTGACCCTTGACCGCGATCTGCTGCTGGCTGCTGGTCATCTCGACCCACTGGCCGTGGTACCAGACCTGGTTGGGGTTGGCCGGGTTGGTCTTCTCGACGATCAGGTCCAGGTCGTCGTTCTGGAACATGGTCAGGCTCCAGCCGAACGCCTGGTTGTTGCCCAGGAAGGCGAAGGGCACCAGCGCCTGGTGATAGCCGTACAGTTCGTAGTTCGGGGCCGAGAGATGCGCCTCGTACCAGACCGAGGGCGTCGAGAAATGGATATGCGGATCGCCGGCCAGCAGCGGCTTGCCGCTCTTGGTCCGGCTGCCGGAAACCGCCCAGGCGTTGCTACCTTCGAACTGCGGCAGGCCGGCATGCTCCAGGGCCTGGTCGTTCAAGCGGGCCAGGGCGCCGAGGTTCTTCCAGTCGGCATCGGCCAGGGGCGCCGGGGTGACGAGCGCGCCCTGGGGACGCCATTGCAGGTCGAATACCTTCAGGTAGTCGGGGCCGAGTTTATCGCGAACATAGGTCAGCAGTGGATCGGTGCGAAAGGCGGCGGCGAAGCTGTAGGCCAGGTAGCCGGCGATGCTGATGGTGTCTTCGGCGGTGAACGGGCGCTTGTCGATGCCGAGGAGGTCGAACTCCACGGGCCTGGCGTGAGTGGCCTGGTACTGGTTGATACCGTCCAGGTAGGCTTGCAGGGCCTTCCAACTGGGGGACTGCTTGTTCAACTGGGCAACGTACTGGTCGGCGCGTTCGCGGATGCGCAGGCCACGGAACAGCTTGTCGGTGTCCACCAGCTTGGGGCCGAGCACTTCGGCCAGTTCACCACGGGCCAGGCGGCGCATGATTTCCATCTGGAACAGTCGGTCCTGGGCCTGCACGTAACCCAGGGCGCGGTAGAGATCGGCTTCGTTTTCGGCGCGGATATGCGGCACGCCACGGTCGTCGTAGCGCACCGTGACCGGCCCTTGCAGGTTTTGCAGCGTGACCTGGCCCTGACGCATCGGCTGTTTGCTCTGGACGTACCACAGGCCACCGCCGGCAACGGCGGCGATCAGGACGGCGAGAACGGTCAGGCTGCGTTTCATGCATGAATCCTTGTGGCTGCCGGGACTGGGCCGGGAAGGTTTAGCACAGGAGGGTATAGGGATGCATCGACCGAGCGGGTGATTTCTGTAAAAAGTCCGGTTCGCCGTGCGGGGGCCGGCATTTTTACAGGGGATCGCGTTCGGGCGGCTGCCACGGGCAATAACAGCCCACCGCCATGTTGTGGGTGGCGTTCACCGGGCGCCCTTCGCTCAGCGCCTGCAGGATCGGCTCGATAAAGCTGTTGCTGGAGTTGCAGGTGGCGCCCTGGCTGTAGGGGCCGAAGTAGGCCAGCTTGCCGGCGCGATCCCAGATCGCCACCGCCGGGCTGACCGTCAGGTGCTCGGCTCCCGGCAGGCCGGGCAGCGCCTGGATCGCCCTCAGGGTGGCCGGCAACTGGCCGTGGCTACCGGGTTTCTGTACCGAATAGAACTCGACGCCCAGCGGGGCGAAACGCTCGATCAATTCCCCCAGGTGCTGCTGGTTGCCGACATTGCAGGGGCAACTCGGGTCCCAGAAGTGCACCAGGCGGATCCTGCCCGGTCCGGCCAATTGCGCCGGCAGGCTGAGGCTGTCGCCGGCGAATAGCGCGGTCTGCTCGCTGAAGGCGCGGATATAGCGGCCCTGGAACCACTCATAGGCGAACCACAGCCCTGTCGCGCAAAGCACGGCGAGCAGGCCGGCGAGTAATGTCGGGTGACGCATCTGGGGCATGGCGATTCGGTCCTTGGCGGTCGCGTAGCTTGCCATGCCTGCCCTGACAGATGAATATCACAGGTCTGTAAAACGCCTTTGGCGTTGCCGTGCCTTTGCCTGGAAAACCCATGTCCGCCACCTTTACCGCCGATTCCCTGCGTTCCAGCCTGCGACCCTTGGCCGCGGCGCAGCCCTTGTCGGCAGAGTCCCGGGCCTACCAGCATTTCTATGGCCTCGACCTGCCCCGGCGCAACCCGCCGGCCACCAGCCGCCTGGGGCGTTTCAGCAGCGGCGATTTCGAGCTGGTGAGCCAGCTCTGGCTGCCGATCGAGCCGGTGGCGACGCTGTTCCTGCTCCACGGTTTCTACGATCACATGGGCCTGTACCGGCATGTCGTGGACTGGGCGCTGGACCAGGGCTTCGCGGTGATCGCCTGCGACCTGCCGGGCCATGGCCTGTCCAGCGGCGAGCGGGCCAGCATCGACGACTTCGCCCAGTACCAGCAGGCCTTGCAGGACCTGTTCAACGAGGCCCGTTCCCTCGACCTGCCGCAACCCTGGCACCTGTTCGGCCAGAGCACCGGTGGCGCGATTGTTATCGACCACCTGCTCAGGCACGGCAGCGACAGCCCGGCCCAGGGCCAGGTGATCCTGCTGTCGCCGCTGGTGCGGCCACGGGACTGGGGCTGGTCGAAGTTCAGTTATTACCTGCTCAAACCCTTCGTCAAAGGCATCGCCCGGCGTTTCAGCGAGAACACCAACGACCCGGCGTTCATGCCGTTCCTGCAGGCCGATCCCTTGCAACCCCAGCGCCTGCCGACGGCCTGGGTCGGTGCGCTGGCCCGCTGGATCCCCGCTATCGAGTCGGCGCTGAAAAGCCCGCGTCGACCGCTGATCGTGCAGGGGCAGGCCGACATGACCGTCGACTGGACCCATAACCTCACCGTGCTGCGGAGCAAGTTCGATCGCCCCGAGGTGCTGATGCTGGCCGAAGCCCGGCACCACCTGGCCAATGAAATCCCGGCCTATCGCGAGCGTTATTTCAGCTTTCTCAGCGAACACCTGCAGCCATGACCGAAGAGCCCGCCATGACCGACCGCTTGCCCCGACGCGACGACTACCGCCACTTCCAGCCGATCATCACACGCTGGCACGACAACGATGTCTACGGCCACGTGAACAACGTCACCTACTACAGCTTTTTCGACACGGCGGTGAACACTTACCTGATCGAACAGGGTGGGCTGGATATCCATGGCGGTGACGTCGTCGGCTTCGTGGTGAGTTCGGCCTGCGACTATTTCGCCTCGATCGCGTTCCCCGAGCGCATCGAGATCGGCCTGCGGGTCGGCAAGCTGGGCAACAGCTCGGTGCAATACGAACTGGCGGTGTTCAAGGCCGGTGAGGACGATGCCTGCGCGGCCGGGCGCTTTGTCCACGTCTTCGTCGATCGCGCCTCGAACCAGCCGGTGACGATGCCCGCCACCTTGCGCGAGGCGCTTCAGTCGTTGAGCTGAATGATCCCTTCACGCACCGCGAACAGCACCAGGCCGGCAATATCGTGAATCCGCAGCCGGTGCATGATCTGCGAGCGGTGTGCCTCGACGGTCTTGACGCTCAGGCCGAGCCCGACCGCGATGGAGCGGGTGGTCTCGCCCCGGGCGATCAGTCTGAGGATTTCCAGTTGGCGTGCCGTCAGTGCCACCTGGCTGGCCCGGGTCGGCGGGCTGTGGGTCTGGCGTACCGCCTGGTCGACCACCAGCGGCACCACCGCCGAGGACAGGTACTGGCCGCCATGGCGCAAGGCCTTGAGCGCCAGCTCCAGCTCCAGCACCGTGGCGCTTTTCAGCAGGTAGCCGTGGGCCCCCAGTTGCAGGCACTTCATCACGAAGTGGCTGTCGGTGTGCATCGACAGCATCAGCACCTTGCTGCGCGGCGCGCGTAGCGACAGCTCCTTGAGCGCCGCCACACTGTTCATGCGCTCCATGGACATGTCCAACAACACGATGTCCGGCTTGAGCTGCGAGGCCAGCTCGATCGCCGCCTGGCCATCGCCCGCTTCGCCGACGATCTCGTATTCCTGTTGTTTTTCCAGCAGCGCCTTCATGCCCGCGCGAAACAGCGGGTAATCGTCGGCAAGCAGTATTCGACAAAGCATAAGCTCAAGCCCAATGACGCAAAGGAAAGGGCGCAGCCGCCTCGGCGTGCTGCGGTGGTTTATGTCGGGTTCGAGGGCCGGATGCCGAGTGCTGGTCAGCCGTGGCGGGCGCTGTCACCGAACTGCTGGATCATTTTCGCTAGATTGACCAGGGGGCCGTCGAGTACTTCCGTTGGCTGGCCGGTCGTGCGAGACGGTCTTGGCGCCGATCGGAGCCGGGACGCAGAAACGGCAGCGGACTCATAGGCGTTTGTAGACCGAGGGATTGAGCAGGCGCAGCGGTACGTCGAAGCCGTGGATGCTTTCCGCATGACCGATGAACAGCAGCCCGCCGGGACGCAGTTGGTTGACCAGGCGTTGCACGGTGCGCTGTTTTTCGTCGTGGGTGAAATACATCAGGACATTGCGCAGGAAAATCACGTCGAACAACCCCAGGTCATCGGGCAAGGGTTGGACGATGTTGATCTCCCGCAGGCTGACCCGTTCGCGGAGGGCGGCCTGTACCTGGAAGCGCCCGTTCGGCTCGCCGCTGTCGCCGAGGCAGTGACGGTGCAGCCAGCCCTGGGGAAAGTACTTGGCCTGGGTCATGTCGTAGAGACCGTCGCGGGCTTTCTCCAGCATGCTCGGGCTCAGGTCGCTGGCGAGGACCGACCAGTCGCCGTCGCGCGCATGTTCCTGGGCGACCATGGCCAGGCTGTAGGGTTCTTCGCCGGAAGAGCAGGCCGCGCTCCAGAGTTTCAGCGGACCTTTCTGAGCGCTCAGCCACTCGCCGAGATAGTCGAAGTGCGGATGCTCGCGAAAGAAATAGGTTTCGTGGGTGGTCAGCAGATCCACCACCAGCCGCTGTTCCTTGAGGTTCATCTGCTGGTCGAGCAGGTGCAGGTAGTCGGCATAGCTGTCGAGCCGGTAATGGCGCAGGCGCGTCAGCAGGCGCCCGGCCGCCAGCAGTCGTTTGTTCGGCGCCAGGATCATACCCGAGGCGTCGGTCATGAGCTGTTGCAGGCGGCGGAATTCGCTGTCGTTGAGGGGAAGCGGTCTGAGTTCACTGGACATCGGCCAGGCCTGCTCCATTGAGAAGAGACTGGTCGAAGAGCAACCCGACAGTACTTGGCCAGACTCCAAGATAGATCCGCATCTCCTGCTTCCATTGCATCGCTCAAGGTCGGCGGATCATATAGCTAGCATATTGATATCAGTATCGGGATAACCCTTAATCCAACGGGGCGCAAGGCCCGGTTTTGGGGGACGGAAAGGGGTTTTGAAACTGACTGCTCCGCTAGGTCTTTGAACCCTTGTTCAGGCATTGCGCTGCCTGCTGGGAGAAGGGTGCAAGGGCGCTGATCGGAGGCTTCTAGGAATTAGGCTTAAGGCCAGGTAACAAAAAAGATGTAATGGAGTGTAACTACTTCTGAGCGACGGCTTGGGTGGGCTCCTTACAACGCCGTCGCTCCTGCGGCGGACAGTCAGTCGTCTTCCCAATGCCGGTGATGCTTGCGATGGCCCCAACCGTGGCCGTGATGCTCGCGATGGTATTCGCGGCGTTCGCCACGGTAATGGCGACCTTCGTAATCGCTGGAGTTGCCCATATAGTTGCCCAGCGCGCCGCCCGCGCCGCCGCCGGCCGCCGCGCCCAGCAGGGCGCCGTTGGTGCCGCCCATGCTGCGGCCCACCACGTTGCCGCCGGCTGCGCCCAGGGCGCCACCGATGGCGGCTTCGCCACGGCTGTGTCTGTTCGCGCCGACCGCACTGCCGCCTGCGCCACCCAAGGCCGCGCCGATGGTCGAGCCGGTGTTGCCGCCCAGGGACTGGCCGACGGCCGAACCGAGCACGCCGCCCAATGCGCCACCGATACCGGCTTCGGCGGTGCCGCCGGCGCAAGCGAAGCCACTGGCCAGGCTCAGGGACAACAAGAGAATCGACGAGAACTTCATAGGTGAGGAGCCTCAAAGGGATGACGGCGCGATCCTGAGGCTTGTGTAGGAATAGTTACAATGGAAATCCGACGAATAGCACGAGCTGTATACAAAATCATAACTTATTGTTTTTACTGGGGAACTTAGTCGATAAAAGACGGTCTCAGCCTGATTGAATTCTCCCGTTTCGTGCGTTCAGCGCGGCTGAGAAGGCGTTTCCCGGACCTGACGTCGGTTCCAGAAAGTCGATTCGCCCCAGCGTTTTTCCATCCCGTAGAACTGCTGCCGGTTGTCCAGGTAGGCGGTGTAGATCCGTGTCAGCAGATCGGCATAGCCTGCCAGTGCCTCGGGGTCGCCTTGCAGCGCTTCGTGCACGGCCCGCGCGCAGTGCTGGCCGCAGTAAAGTGCGGTGGCGATGCCTTGCGAGGACAGCGGATCGAAGGACAGGGCCGCATCCCCGACGGCCGCCCAACGCGAGCCGTGGAACACGGAAAGCCGCCCGCTGCTGGCATCCATGCCGTGGACCGAGGTGCCGGGGCGGTAGCCGTGGGTTTGGCACAACGGCGACAACAGGCGGGTCTGCGCCAACTGCTGCCACAGACCTTCGCTGTTCAGCAGCCGCTGGCGATCCAGCAGGTCAAGATCACTGAGGTAGGTTACCAGCCGCTCCCCCGAAGGCAGCAGCACGCTGTACCACCAGCCGCTCTCGACCGCCTCGACCAGGGTCCGCCCGTCCTGGTCCGTGCCTTGTGAACTGTGCAGCAACAGATAGAACGCCACCAGTCGATCATTCTCCATGCGCTGCGCGCCCTGCTGGCGTGCGAACACGGCCGGGCGGCCGCCGGCATCGATCAGCCAGCGACTGTGGGCCAGGTGTTCGTAGCCGTCGTGGGCCAGCCGCAGGTGAAAGCCATCCTCGTCGGCGGTCTGGCTCAGTCGGGTGGATTCGCGAACCGACACCCCGACCTGTCGCGCCGCCGCGCGCAGTTGGCTGTCGAAAGCGGCACGGTCCAGTTGGTAGCCCTGGCCGTGGGTGTGAAAGATGAAGTCGTCCATATGGGGCTCGTCCGAGCCCCACAGGGAGACATTGCCATGGCTGGTGCGATGCCCGGCGGCGAGAAACCCGTCGAGCAGCCCCAGGTCATTGAGCAGCGAGCGGGCCGCCGGCGGAAAACCTTCGCCCACCCGAAAGCGCCCGACAGGTGCGGAATCGGCCAGCAGCACTCGCCAGCCCAGGCGACCCAGGGTAATGGCGGTCGCCGAGCCCGCCGGGCCGCCACCGATGATGGCGACGTCGTAGCGCTCCATTTAGATCGGACGGTTTCCGGGTTTGACCGCTCGAGGGGCCTGCAACGCTTCTTCCTGGCTGCTGAAGTTGGCGCCCTTGGGTGGTCGTGGACCCGCACTCGGCGGGCTGCCCGCCGCGGCAAAGTCGGCGGCCAGCTGCGCACTGGCAAAGGTCTGCGCCTGGGGAATGGCCGGGCCATAGCTGGCAACCATCATGGTGTCGGGGTACAGCGGGCTGCCGTGAACCCCCTGGCGCACCTCCAGCAGGCCCATGGAGCCGAAGATATCGACCATGGTCTGCATCTGTACGGCGGTCGGGGTCTTGTTCGGATAGTTGATGTCCAGCGGCGCGTTCCAGTTGCTGCGATCGACAAAGGCATCCAGACGTTGCCCCGGCGCCACCGAGGGGTCGATGACCAGCGCGTAGTCGGTATCGCTGAGCACCTGGTTGGGGACGCGCGCGGGCCAGAACGTCGAGGTGAACGGGTTGTAGGCCTGGTCGTAACCACCCCGGCAATAAGCGGTGTCGGCTTGCCAGGGCAGGCCCATCCAGCGGTTGAGATCGCCAGGACCTTGGCCGTACAACGGACCGCCGACGGCCAGTGCCTGGGTCTGGTCCAGGGTCGGCCCGTAGTCGGGTTGCGGGCTGTTCGCCGGGCGCTGGCGAATGCGCCAGGGCTTGGCGTACAGCGGCAAGTGGCGCATCGGCCAGGTCAGTTCGCAGCCGGGGTGGAAGGCATCGGCCAGGCAGAAATCCAGGGCCGCGCGGTCGAGCATCGCCGGCTGTTCGGCCAAGGGCACCGAATCGAGGTGACCCGGCGGCGGCTCGCTCGACCAGTCGGCTTCGAAGGCGCCGGCGGCCCAGCTGCTGAGGGCCAGGTACTGGGTCTGGGTAATCGCCGAATTCTGCCGTGGGCTCGGGTTGGGCACTGAGCTCATGAAGTCGCCATAGATCCATGGCCAGGGCAACACGTTGCCATCGGCCGGATCGGGCAGGCGGAAGCTGTTGAGAATCTGCCGACGGGTTTCGGCGAACAGGTCATAGTTGCCCGCTGCCGGCTTACTCGCCAGTTGAGCGATAAAGACCGGGTCTTCGAAATTGTAGCGGCCATTGTGGCCGAACTGGGTGGCGAAGCCCTGGTTGACCCATTGCAGGCCCGACAGGCGTTGCAGGATCGGGTAGACGTCATGTCGGAACGACACCGTGGTATTCGGGGTCAACCAGCCGGCCTGGATGAACAGGTCGTAGGTCAGGTCGTACAGGGTACGCACGGCCTTGACTTGCGGTGCGTAGTTCGGCGGCGCGGTGACCACCCAGGCCGACTCCACCGGGATCGAGCGACCGCCAATGCTGACCTGGGCGCTGACCGGGCCATCCGAGGTGTCGTCGTACCAGCCGTCGGCGTTGATGAAGCTATTGTTGGGGCCCGGGATGAAGATCGGCGTGCCCTCGGGCGAGGCCGAGACGCCGCGTCCACCGAGGAACAGCAGCCGGCCCTGGGCGTCGGTGCGCAGTTCGCCGAGGTTCACTGGAGTGTCTTCGTATTGCCCGTTGAATTCGACGCCGCCCTGGTTCGGTCCGCTGATGCTTTGCAGGCCGCCGTCTATGGTCAAGGCCGTACGGGCCTTGGGATCGGTGATCTTGGCGTTGCGCAGGGGCAGCACCACGGTGGCGGCTTCAGGGATGTCCATCGCCAGTTGCCACTGGTACCACTGTGCCTTGCTGTTGGCGACATGGGCCGACCAGATGATGTCGGCGTTCTCGGCGGTCAGTTCAGCCACCACCTCACCGGCCACGTTGTAACCGTAGATCCGGAACTCGGCGGCCTGGCGCTTCAGCGCACCCTGGGCATCGCGGTAGAAGCCCAGGGGCTCGGGCCGTGGCGAGGTGACCTGGGGACCGACAAAGTACTCCGACTCGCTGTTGCCGACCCGCGCCACGCCGATGGCGGGGTGGATCGCGGCGCTGACGATGCGCTGGTCTTTGTGGGAGGAGGACGGGGTGTCGCCGTGGTGGTGCGTGGTATGACCGGGCGTGATCGACATGAATGCTCTCCGCAATCCGTGCTAAAGAGGACGTTGCCCGACCTGCGGGCAGGTTCCCTGGGCGGGTGCCGGGCATCACACTCGGGTGAGTGAATGGCAGGCACTGCTCGCAGACTCTAGTAAAGGGATACGGGTTTGTCGAATGGCCTTTTGCTATTGTCCGGTGCGTTATTCAACGCACCGGTTATAGCGTCGGGGGTGTCGTCCGCGATCAGCCGGCTTTCGCCATGATCAGCCCGGTTTCGCTGGCCTGCTCGAGGACAATGGCGACGAACTTGGAGGTCGGGGTGTAGCTGTCGTCGCCGAAGCTTTCCAGCGGTATCAGCGGGTTCACTTCCGGGTAATAGGCGGCCGCCTGCCCCGCGGGGATATCGAACGCCAGCAGGGTGAAACCCTTGACCCGACGTTCACGGCCATCTTCCCAGAGCGAGACGATGTCGGCCTTCTGGCCCGGCTTGAAACCCAGGCGGATGATGTCCGCTTCATTGACGAACAACACGTCGCGCTGGCCCTTGACCCCACGGTAGCGGTCATCGAGGCCGTAGATGGTGGTGTTGTACTGGTCGTGGGAACGCATCGATTGCAGGATCAGGTCCGGTTTCTTGCCGGTGGCGTGGATGCGTTCGTGGATCAGGTCGGCCGGCAGGCCGTTCGCGCGGAAGTTCGCCCGGCCCGACGGGGTGTTCCAGCGGCGCGAGCCCGCGGCGTTGCCCAGGTGGAAACCACCCGGGTGTTCGAGACGCTGGTTGAAGTCCTTGAAGCCGGGAATGGTGTCGGCGATCAGGTCGCGGATACGCCTGTAGTCGGCTACCAGCCAGTTCCAGTCCACCGGATGTGTGCCCAGGGTCGCGGCAGCGATGCCGGCGAGGATGGCCGGCTCCGAGCGCATCTGTTGCGACTGCGGCTGCAACTGGCCGTTGGAGGCGTGGACCATGCTGAACGAGTCTTCGACGGTGACGGCCTGCGGACCTTCGCGCTGGATGTCGATGTCGGTGCGGCCCAGGCACGGCAGGATCAGCGCTTCCTTGCCGTGGGTCAGGTGGCTGCGGTTGAGCTTGGTGCTGATCTGCACGGTCAGCTCGCAGTTGCGCAGGGCTTCGAAGGTGCGCGGGCTGTCCGGGGTCGCCTGGGCGAAGTTGCCGCCCAGGCCGATAAACACCTTGGCCCGACCGTCGAGCATGGCGTGAATGGCTTCGACCACGTTATGGCCGTTGCTGCGTGGCACCTTGAACTGGAAACGTCGCTCCAAGGCGTCGAGGAAGGCCGCCGGTGGCCGCTCGTTGATGCCCATGGTGCGGTCGCCCTGCACGTTGCTGTGGCCACGCACCGGGCACAGGCCCGCGCCGGGGCGGCCGACATTGCCGCGCAGCAGCATCAGGTTGGCGATTTCCTGGATGGTCGCCACCGAGTGACGGTGCTGGGTGATGCCCATGGCCCAGCACATGATGACGTTCTTGCCTTTGACGTACATCCGCGCGGCCTGTTCGATCTCCACCAGGGTCAGCCCGGATTGCGCGACGATCTGCTCCCAGGAGGTGTCGTCGATGGCGGCCAGGTAGTCGAGGACATTGGCGGTGTGTTCGTTGAGGAACTCATGGTCGAACAGCGACGGCTCGTTCGCCGCCTGGGCCTCGCGTTCCCATTGCAGCAGGAACTTGGCCATGCCCCGCAGCACGGCCATGTCGCCGCCCAGGGCCGGGCGGAAAAAGGCGGTGTTGGTCGGCTTGTCGCCGTTGGTGAGCATTTCCAGTGGGTGCTGCGGATGCTGGAAGCGTTCCAGGCCGCGCTCCTTGAGCGGGTTGATGCAGACCACCTGGCCCCCGCGTTTCACGGCTTCACGCAGCGGCTCGAGCATCCGCGGGTGGTTGGTGCCGGGGTTCTGGCCCCAGACGAAAATCGCGTCGGCGTGTTCGAAGTCGTCAAAGGTCACGGTGCCCTTGCCGACCCCGACACTCTGGGCCAGGGCCACGCCGCTGGCCTCGTGGCACATGTTCGAGCAGTCGGGAAAGTTGTTGGTGCCGAACGCCCGCACGAACAGTTGATACAGGTACGCCGCCTCGTTGCTGGCCCGGCCCGAGGTATAGAACTCGGCCTGGTCGGGGCTGGTCAGGTTGAGCAGGTGCTTGGCCACCAGGGCATAGGCGGCGTCCCAGCTGATGGGCTTGTAGCGGTCGGTGAGCGGGTCGTAGCGCATGGGCTCGGTCAGGCGGCCCTGGTATTCCAGCCAGTAGTCGCTCTGCTCGAGCAGCGAAGTGACGCTGTGCTTGGCAAAGAAAGCCGCATCCACCCGCCGTTTGGTGGCTTCCCAGTTGACCGCCTTGGCGCCGTTCTCGCAGAACTTGACCATGCCGCTTTCCGGCGAGTCGCCCCAGGCGCAACCCGGGCAGTCGAAGCCGCCGTTCTGGTTGGTCTTGAGCATCATGCGCAGGTTCTTCAGCGCGTTGTCGCTGGTCAACCAGGCCTGGGCCACGCTGATCAGCGCGCCCCAACCCCCTGCCGCGCCCTTGTAGGGCTTATAGCGTGGGGTCGGGGTCGGGATCTGGTCGGCTTGTTGATGCTTGCTCACGCGGGTTTCTCCATCGCAGGGCTGTAGACCCGCGGCGCATTCTTTTGCGGCAGGTGGATGAGATTGAGGTTGTGTCGGCGCGCCCATTGCAGGGCCAGGCCGGTGGGCGACGACAGGCTGACCAGGGTCTGGATGCCGGCGCGCAGGACTTTCTGGATCAATTCGAGGCTGCAACGGCTCGTAACAATTACCAGGCCGCCGGCGGTCGTGATGTTCTGTCGGATCAGGGCACCGATCAGCTTGTCCAGGGCGTTGTGCCGGCCGATGTCTTCGCGGCCCAGCAGCAGTTCGCCCTGGTCGTTCATGAACAGGGCGGCGTGCACTGCCCCGGAGTACTGCCCCAGGGGCTGGAAGGCGCCGATGCGTTGGCGCAGGCCGTCGAGCCAGGCCGCGGGTGGCAAGGGCGCGCCGGGCAGCACGGTGAGTTCGGGCAGGGCCTGCTCCAGCGCTTCCACGCCGCACAGGCCGCAGCCGCTGGTACCGGCCAGCTGGCGGCGCTGCTGCTTGAGGTTCCAGAAGGCGCGACTGGCGATTTCCACCTGGGCGTACTGCGCCGAGCCGCTGCCGCTGAGTTTCAGGTCGTAGATTTCAGTGGCGTCGGCAATGATGCCGCTGCCGATGCTGAAACCGACGATGAAGTCTTCGAGGTCGGTGGGGGTGACCAGCATGACCGCCTGGCTGATGCCGTTGTAGGCAATCGCCAGGGCCACTTCTTCGGCCAGTGCCGTCTCGGCGGTTTCGCTGCGCTCGAGGTCGCTGTACTGGTAGCTCTGGCTGGCGGCGGGCGCGGCTGTCGAGACGGCAGGGAGCGCGCAGGTCGGGTCCTTGACGTTCATAGGGGCATTACCGGCGGGATATTCAGTGTCAAGACTAGGCGCGGCAAAGGGTCGCGTCTAATCGTTAGTAATGATCCGATGATAGATGGCGTCGATCAAGACTTGTTTGGCCATTGTTGGTAGAGGGCGAAACAGGCTTCCGCCAGTGCCGAGCGTGGCGCGCCCCGGCGCATGATCAGGCCGAGGCGGGCCAGGGTCCGGGCTTCGGCTATGGGTTGCAGGCGCAGGTGGTCGCTCAGGGCTTCAAGACCGTCGTGCAGCGGCATGATGGCGCAACACAGGCCGCCGTGGACGGCTTGCAGCAGTTGATGAACGGCATCGGTTTGCAGCAGCGGTTGCGGGGTCAGGCCACGGCTATGGAAGTTGTGATCGATGGACTGGCGAAAGTGCATGCCGCTGGTGAGCATGCCCAGGGGCAGCTCGATCAGCGCCTCCCAGCTCAGGGGCTGGTCGCTGAAACTGAAGAAGCGCCGGTCGTAGAGCAGGCCCATGGGCGTTTCTTCCAGGGCCAGGGCCTCGAAGCGCTCGGTGTCCAGGCGTTCCAGGTAGGACACGCCGAGGTCCAGGCGGTTGCTCGCCAGCTGTTCGAGGATCTGCTCGGAGCTCAGGGATGAGAGTTCGAAGCGCAGGTTCGGGTGTTCGCGATGCAGGCGTTGCATCAGCTGCACCGGATCGAAGCTGGACAACGGCACCACGCCCAGGCGCAGGGTGCCGACCAGGTTGCCGCGACAGGCGGCGGCTTCGGCCTGCAGGCCGTCGTAGGCCGCCAGTACGGTACGGGCCCAGGCCAGCACGCGTTCGCCGGGGGCGGTGAAACCTTCGAAACGCTGGCCGCGGTTGACCAGTTGCAGGTCGAGTTCCTCTTCCAGGCTGCGCAGGCGCATGGACAGCGTCGGCTGGGTGATGTGGCAGCGCGCCGCCGCCTGGCCGAAGTGCCGGGTTTCGTCCAGGGCAATCAGGAATTTCAGCTGCTTGATGTCCATCGTTGCTCCGCGGGCTGTGCAGCGGTGGATTCTAGCGCGCCCGGCTTCAAGCTTCCTTATTCCAGACCTTCGATCAACGTCCGGTAGTCGCCCGTGGCCTCGAACTCCTCGGTGTCCTTGGGCCCCTTGCGGCTGTCCGGCTGGCTGACCGCCAGCAGGTGCGCCACGCCGAAACGCCGGGCGCTGCGCAGGATCGGCAAGGTGTCGTCGATAAACAGGCTACGGGCCGGATCGAAGCCGATATCGGCCTGCAAGGCGTCCCAGAACTGCGGGTCTTCCTTGGCGAAACCGTAGTCATGGGAACTGATCAGCCGTTCGAAATACGGCGCCAGTTCGATCCGCTCCAGCTTCAATGACAGGGAGTCACGGTGGGCGTTGGTGATCAGGATGACCCGTTTGCCGGCCTTTCGGATGGCCGCCAGAAAGGTATCGGCATCCGGGCGCAGGGCAATCAGGTGGGCCGTCTCCATTTTCAACTCACGCACCGGCAGCTTCAGCTCGGCGCTCCAGAAGTCCAGGCAGTACCATTTCAACTGGCCCGCATGGTTCTTGAACAAGGGCATGAGTTCCTGCTCGGCCAGTTCCTGGCTGACACCATGCAGTTCGGCATACCGCTTGGGCAGGTGCTCCATCCAGAAGTGGTTGTCGTAGTGCAGGTCCAGCAGGGTGCCGTCCATATCCAGCAGAACGGTGTCGATGTCGCGCCAGGGCAATGAGGGCATGGGAAACTTCTCGAGCGGTAAAAAGATAGGAGGCAACAGACAATCGGAAAGCCACGGTATAGTAACCCGTTCACGCCCAGGAGCCGCCCCATGCGCCAGAAACCCACCGTCCTCGCCCGCGAGATCGTCGCCAGCAGCCGTTTGTTCCGTGTCGAAGAAGTGCAACTGCGCTTTTCCAACGGGGTCGAGCGAACCTACGAGCGTCTGGTCGGCCGGGGCGCCGGTTATGGGGCGGTGATGATCGTGGCGATGATCGATGCCGAGCATGCCCTGCTGGTGGAGGAGTATTGCGGCGGCACCGACGAGTACGAGCTGTCTCTGCCCAAGGGCCTGATCGAACCGGGCGAGGACGTGCTGGCGGCGGCCGAGCGTGAACTCAAGGAAGAGGCGGGTTATGGCGCCCGGCAACTGGAGCACCTGACCGAGCTGTCCTTGTCCCCCGGCTACATGAGCCAGAAGATCCAGGTGGTCCTGGCCAGTGACCTGTATGAGGAGCGCCTGGAAGGCGACGAACCGGAGCCGATGCGGGTCGATCGTGTCAACCTGCGTGAATTGTCCGGCCTGGTGCAGAACCCGCAGTTCAGCGAGGGGCGTGCGCTGGCGGCGTTGTATCTGGCGCGAGACCTGTTGACCCAGCGTGGAGTCTTTCAATCGTGAGTGAGTTTTTTTCGAATCTGCCGCACCCCTACCTGGCCCCGGTGATCGACCTGGCGCGCCGGGCCGGCGAGGTCATCCTGCCGTTCTGGCGGGCGAATGTGCAGGTCACGGACAAGGCCGATGCCTCGCCGGTGACCGCCGCCGATATCGCCGCCCATCACCTGATCCTCGATGGGTTGACGGCGCTGGACCCGAGTATCCCGGTGTTGTCCGAAGAGGACGCCGATATTGCCCTGGCGGTGCGTGCCGGCTGGCAGCGCTGGTGGCTGGTGGACCCGCTGGACGGCACCAAGGAGTTCATCGCCGGCAGCGAAGAGTTCACGGTGAACATTGCGCTGATCGAGCAGGGGCGGGTGGTCTTCGGCGTGGTGTCGATGCCGACCAATGGTCGCTGCTATTTTGGCGGCGCCGGCCTGGGTGCATGGCGTGCGGACGTCGACGCGGCGCCGCAGCCGATCCGGGTACGTGACGTGCCGGCGGCGGGAGAGGCGTTTACCGTGGTCGCCAGTCGTCGGCATTCGAGCCCGGAGCAGGAGAAATTGCTGGCGGGGCTGAGCGACAGTCTCGGCGAGCTGGCGTTGGCGAATATCGGCAGTTCGCTGAAGTTCTGCCTGTTGGCTGAAGGCGCGGCGGACTTCTATCCGCGCCTGGCGCCAACCTCGCAGTGGGATACCGCGGCGGCCCAGGGTGTGCTGGAAGGCGCGGGGGGCGAGGTGCTGGAGCTGAGCGGCGAGCGCTTCAGCTATCCGGCGCGGGAGTCGTTGCTCAATCCGTTTTTCCTGGCGCTACCGGCCAATGCGCAATGGCGTGGGCAATTGCCGGACCTGCTGCGTAGCTGAAAACGCCACGACCCCTGTAGGAGCCAGCTTGCTGGCGATGAGGCCCCTGAGTCTTGCGTCGCCTAAACGGACGCCATCGCCAGCAAGCCGGCTCCCACAGATAACCGCGTTGTCAGCGGTGCAGTACGTATTGCCCGCTGAAGCGCACCGCTGCTTCTTCACTGCCCGCATTCACCACCCGCGTCTCGAGGGTCAGCCGCGCCCGGCCATAGCGCTGGTAAGTCGCCAGGAATTTTTTCCAGACCTTCTCCTCCGGCGCATCGCAGATCGCCTGGGCATCCCCGGTCACCGGCAACGGATAATCGATCCGACCTTCCTGGATCACGATATGCCCATCCACGATGCCGGCCTCGCGCTGGCTCAGGTGCAACCAGCCCCAGCCGGCCAGTACCGCGCCGCAATAGAGACTGCCGCCGAACATGGTGCTCTTGTGGTTGACGTTGGGCTCCAGCGGCAGGTGCAGGCGCAACTGCCCGGCCTGCCAGTCGAGGACCTTGAGGCCCATGTCGCGGGTAAGCGGAATGTCCTGATGGAGGACGGATTCCAGGTAACGACTGTCGCGGTTCATGCACTGACCTCTTGGGTGTGATTCATTCGAGTTCGTCGCTGGCGGCGCTGCCGACGCTGTCGAAACTCAAACCGTGTTTGCGCAGCTTGTCGTGCAGGGTCTTGCGCGGAATGCCCAGGGCTTCGGCGAGGCTGCGCAACGAGCCGTGGGAACGCGCCAGTTCGGCGGCGATCAGGGATTTCTCGAAGTGCTCCACCTGCTCGCTCAAACTCGTGCCCGGGTGCCCGGCAATGCTCGCATCGAGATGTTCTGGGGGGTTGTTGTCCAGGGCCAGTTCCAGGCCGAGGGCAAAACGCTCCGCGGCATTTTGCAGTTCGCGGACATTGCCCGGCCAGGTATGCCGCAACAGCAGGCCACGCTGCGCCGGCTGCAGGGTATGGGGCGGCAGGCCGTGGCGGGCGCTGGCTTCGTCGGCGAAGTGCTGGAACAGGATCAGGGCGTCTTCGCCGCGTTCGCGCAGCGGTGGAATCCGCAGCGGCGCGACGTTCAGGCGGTAATACAGGTCGGCGCGGAAGCGCCCCTGGTCGGCGGCCTGGCGCAGGTCTTCCTTGGTGGCGGCGATGATCCGGATATCCAGGGGGATCTGCTGGTTGCCGCCGAGGCGTTCGACCACCCGTTCCTGCAACAACCGCAACAGCTTGACCTGCACGTCCAGGCTCATGCTCTCGATTTCGTCGAGGAACAGGGTGCCGCCGTTGGCGAATTCGAACTTGCCGATCCGGCGTTTCTGCGCCCCGGTAAAGGCCCCCGGTTCATGGCCGAACAGTTCGCTTTCCACCACCGACTCGGCCAATGCCCCGGCGTTGATCGCCACGAAGGGGCCGTTGCGGCGGCTCGACAGGTCGTGCAGCGCACGGGCCACGACTTCCTTGCCGGCGCCGGTTTCACCGAGGATCAAGACATCGGCCCGGGTCGCCGCCAGGGCGCCGATCTGTTCGCGCAGGCGCAGCATCTGCGGTGAGTGCCCGACCAGTCGCGCACTGAGCTGCTGGCGGTCGCTCAGGGCCAGGCGCAGGCTGCGATTGTCCAGCACCAGGCGGCGCCAGGCCAGGGCCCGGCGCACGCTGTCGAGCAGTGCATCGCTGGCGAAGGGTTTCTCCAGGAAATCATAGGCCCCGGCGCGCATGGCCTGTACGGCCAGGGGCACATCGCCGTGACCGGTGATCAGCAGCACCGGCAGTTCCGGGTCCTGGTCATGCAGCTCCTTGAGCAGCTCCAGGCCGTCCATGCCCGGCATGCGGATGTCGCTGACGACGACCCCTGGCCAGTCGCGCTCGATCTGCGCGGCCAGGCCCTGGGCCTCGGCCAGCGGCAGGATCTTCAGGCCGGCCAGGTCCAGGGTCTGGCTCAGGGCCTGGCGCAAGTGGGGATCGTCGTCGATCAGCACCACCTGGATCTGGTGGTCGATTTTCATACACTCGAGTCCTCGGGAGGTTGCAAGCTGACCCCGGGTGCGCCGGCGCGCATCCGCAGGGTGATCAAGGCGCCGCCTTCGCGGTCGTTGGCGAACAACAGCTCGCCGCCGAAGGCGCGCATCAACGAATCGCAGATCGCCAGGCCCAGGCCCAGCCCTTGAGTCCGTGTCTTGGTGGTGTAGAACGGTTCGCCGGCGCGGTCCAGGGCCTCCAGGCAGAAGCCCGGGCCGTTGTCGCGAATCGTCAGGCTGATGCCCTGTTCGGAGGATTGGGCACTCAACCAGAGTTTACGCGGCGGACCCTTTTCGGTCAGGGCGTCGAGGGCGTTCGCCAGCAGGTTGCCGAGCACCTGGCGCAGACGGGTTTCGCCGGCCTGGACCCACAAGGTGGCCGCCGGCAGGTCGCGGATCAGTTCGACTTCCATGGCCCGCCGGCGCTTGGCCAGCAAGGCCAGGGCATCGTCCAGGGCCGGTTGCAGGGCCACGCTTTCCGGGGCGTGCCGGTCGCGCCGGGCGAAGGCGCGCAGGTGGGCAATGATCGAGGCCATGCGCCCGGTCAGTTCGCTGATCAGCTTGAGGTTGCCGCGGGCGTCGTCGGTGCGCTGGTGGTCGAGCAGCACCTCGGCGTTTTCCGCGTAGCTGCGGATGGCCGCCAGCGGCTGGTTGAGTTCGTGGCTGATGCTCGCCGACATGGTGCCCAGGGCCGAGAGCTTGCCGGCCTGGACCAGGTCATCCTGGGCGCGCACCAGTTCCTGCTGGGCCTGTTCGCGTTCCAGTACTTCCTGCTTGAGGCGTCGGTTGAGGCCCTCCAGGTCGCTGGTGCGTTCGGCCACGCGCATTTCCAGTTCGCGCCGGGTCTTGGCCTCGAAGGCGATCCGATCCAGGTAATGGCGGCGCCGCTGCATCATCAGGCCGAGCAGCAGCATCAGCACCAGCAGGGCGGCGCCGCCGACCGCGACGACGGTCCGTACCGGGCGGTCGACCAGGGTCCGTGGTGCCAGGATGCTCACGTTCCAACCGGTTTCCTCGATCTGCTGGGTCTGGGTCAGCCAGGCATCGGGATTGAGGAGCAAGGGCTGGGGATTGCGGGTCGGGTAGGGTTGCACGGCGGTGATCGCGTTGCGCTCCTGTTCGCTCAGGACGCGGGTCGAGCGGAAACGCCATTCCGGGTGCGAGGTGAGAATGACCACGCCGTTGTGGTCGGTCATCATCAACTGTTCCGGCGTCTTGCCCCAGAGGCTTTCGGTGCGGTCCAGATCGACCTTGACCACCAGCACCCCGATGATCTTTTGCCCTTCGCGCACGGCCGCGGCAAAGAAGTAGCCGCGCTTGCCCGAGGTGGTGCCCAGGCCGAAGAAGCGCCCCAGGCGCCCGGCCATGGCTTCGGTGAAGTAGGGGCGGAAGGCGAAGTTGCGATTGACGAAACTGTCGTGCTTGTCCCAGTTGGAGGCCGCCAGGGTCTTGCCGCTGGTGTCCATCAGGTACATGACTTCGGCACCGGTCTGGGCGCAGATGCCTTGCAGCAGGCTGTTGGCATGGCTCAGGCGCAGGCTTTGCCCCGGCTCTGCCAAGGCGTCACGCAGGGCCGGCAGTTCGCCGAGGATCTGCGGCAGGACTTCATAGCGGTGCAGGGTGCCCAGCAGGTTGGCGACATAGAGGTCGAGGGTCTGGCGGTTCTGGCTGACCAGTTCGTTGCGGTAGTAACGCTCGGCCAGGTGTTCCAGCGGCCACAGCAGCGGGGCCAGGCACAGGAACAGCAGGGCGAGGCTGCGCCAGCGGGGTCTGCGGGGAAGGGTGGGGCTCGTGATCATGAAGAGAATGCGCCGGTAGGGTCCGACGCATTATGTCTCAGCCCTGCTCCGCAAGACACTCGCGTAATGCGGTGCGCCAGTCGGGTTGGGCAACTTGCCATTCGCGCAACAGGCGGCTGCAATCCAGGCGCGAGTTCAACGGCCGGGTGGCGGGCGTCGGGTAGGCGCTGGACGGAATGGCTTCGAGCAGGGCGCAGGGCTTGTCCAGGGCCAGCAATTGCTCGCCGATGGCCTGGGCGAAGCCGAACCAGGAGGTTTCCCCGCGGGCGGTCAGGTGGTAGGTGCCCCAGGCCCCGGCATGGCCGGCCTGCCAGCGCTCGATCAGGGCGCGAGTGCTAGTGGCGATGGTGCCGGCCCAGGTGGGCGCGCCGATCTGGTCGGCGACGATGCGCAGCTCCGGCTTTTCCTGCAGCAGCCGTTGCATGGTCAGCAGGAAATTACGCCCGTGATTGGAGTAGACCCAACTGGTACGCAGGATCAGGTGCTGGCCCTTGGCTGCGGCGATGGCCCGCTCTCCGGCCAGCTTGCTGTTGCCGTAGACGCTCAGGGGGTTGGTCGGGTCGTCTTCGGTGTAGGGCGTGTCCTTGCTGCCATCGAACACGTAGTCGGTGGAGTAGTGGATCAGCGGGACGCCCAGCTCGGCGGCTTCCTGGGCGAAGATGCCCGGTGCCGTGGCGTTGATGGCGAACGCCAGTTCCGTTTCGCTTTCGGCCTGGTCGACGGCGGTGTAGGCCGCCGCGTTGATGATCAGGTCGGGGCGCTGGGTCCGGACTTGTTGGCGAATCTGTTCCGGGTGCGTCAGGTCGAGCTGGTCGCGCCCCAGGACGATCAGCTCGCCCAGGTCCGCGAGCTGCTGTTGCAGCGCGCGGGAAACCTGGCCGTGCTGGCCACTGATGAGGATTTTCAGGGCAGGGGTAGTCATTCGAACAGATCGGCCTCGTGCAGGGATTTGCCGTTCAGATCCTTGGCCGACAGTTGTGGAACGCCATCGAACTCCCAGTCGATGGCCAGGGTTGGATCGTCCCAGCGAATGCAGCGTTCGGCGCTGGGGGTGTAGTAGTCGGTGGTCTTGTAGAGGAACTCGGCGGATTCGCTGAGGACCACGAAGCCGTGGGCGAAGCCCTCGGGTACCCACAGTTGGCGGTTGTTTTCGGCGGACAGGCGCACCGCCACCCACTGGCCAAAGTGTGCCGAGCTGCGGCGAATGTCCACGGCCACGTCCAGCACTTCACCGGCAATCACCCGCACCAGCTTGCCCTGGGTGTTTTCCAGCTGGTAGTGCAGGCCGCGCAAGACACCTTGCTGCGAGCGCGAGTGGTTGTCCTGGACGAACGGCACGTCGAGCCCGGTGGCTGCCTGGAAGGCCCGGGCATTGAAACTTTCATAGAAAAAGCCGCGCTCGTCGCCAAAGACCTTGGGTTCGAGGATCAGCACGCCCGGCAGGCGTGTCGGCGTTGCCTTCATCAATGCTCTCCCGCGATGGTAAACAGGTATTGTCCATAACCCGTCTTGCCGAAGTATTTGGCCCGCTCCAGCAGATATTCACGGTCGATCCAGCCGTTCTGGTAGGCGATCTCTTCCAGGCAGGCGACTTTCAGGCCCTGGCGGTGTTCGATGGTCTGCACGTACTGGGACGCTTCCAGCAGGCTGTCGTGGGTCCCGGTATCAAGCCAGGCAAAGCCGCGTCCGAAGCGTTCGACCTGCAGGTCGCCGCGCTTGAGGTAGGCGTTGTTGACGTCGGTGATTTCCAGCTCGCCGCGGGGCGAGGGCTTGACCGACTTGGCAATCTGGATGACATCGTTGTCGTAGAAATACAGCCCGGTTACCGCATAGCTGGATTTCGGCTTGGCCGGTTTTTCTTCGATGGAGAGTGCACGACCTTCGCTGTCGAAATCGATGACGCCGAAACGTTCCGGGTCCTTGACCCAGTAGCCGAAGACCGTCGCACCGCTCGACCGTTGCGCGGCGTGTTTCAACTGATCGCCGAAATGCTGGCCGTGGAAGATGTTGTCGCCCAGGATCAGGCACACCGGATCGTCGCCGATGAAGTCTTCGCCGATCAGGAAAGCCTGGGCCAGACCGTCCGGAGACGGTTGCTCGGCGTAGCTGAAGTGCACCCCGAACTGGCTGCCATCACCCAGCAGGTTGCGGTACTGCGGCAGGTCCTGGGGGGTGGAGATCACCAGGATTTCACGGATACCGGCCAGCATCAGCACCGAGATCGGGTAGTAGATCATCGGTTTGTCGTAGATCGGCAGCAGTTGCTTGGAAACGCCGAGGGTAATCGGGTGAAGCCGGGTGCCGGACCCACCGGCCAGGACAATACCTTTCATCATGCCAACAACTCCTTGTGATCAATGGAGCCCAGGCGCTCGCCCTGATAACTGCCGTCCTGGACCCGGCGGCACCACTCAAGGTTCGCCAGGTACCACTGCACGGTCTTGCGCAGGCCGCTTTCGAAGGTTTCCTCGGGCGTCCAGCCCAGCTCGCGCTCGATCTTGCCGGCGTCGATGGCGTAGCGCAGGTCGTGGCCCGGGCGATCCTTGACGAAGGTGATCAGGTCGGTGAATTTTTCCACCCCGGCCGGGCGCGCCGGCGCCAGCTCTTCCAGCAGGGCGCAGATGGCGCGCACGACATCGATATTCTTCTGCTCGTTATGGCCACCGATGTTGTAGGTCTCGCCCACCACGCCGTCGGTCACCACCTTGAACAGGGCACGGGCGTGGTCCTCGACGAACAGCCAATCGCGCACTTGCAGGCCGTCGCCGTACACCGGCAGCGGTTTGCCGGCGAGGGCGTTGAGGATCACCAGCGGGATCAGTTTTTCCGGGAAGTGGAACGGGCCGTAGTTGTTCGAACAGTTGGTCAGCAGCACCGGCAGGCCATAGGTGCGGTGCCAGGCACGGACCAGATGGTCGGACGCCGCCTTGCTCGCGGAATACGGCGAGCTGGGGGCATACGGGGTGGTTTCGGTGAACAGCTCATCGACGCCGTGCAGGTCGCCATACACTTCGTCGGTGGAAATGTGGTGGAAGCGGAACGCGCTTTTTTCAGGTTCAGCCAGTTTCGACCAGTAGCCGCGGGCGGCTTCCAACAGGCTGTAGGTGCCGACGATATTGGTCTGGATAAAATCCGATGGGCCGTCGATGGAGCGGTCCACATGGGACTCCGCTGCCAGGTGCATGATCGCATGGGGTTCGAAGCGTGCCAGCACGGCGCTGACCGTGGCCTGGTCGACGATATCGGCCTGGACGAACTCATAGCGGCTGTCGGTGGCGATGCTGGTCAGCGATTCCAGGTTGCCGGCATAGGTCAGCTTGTCCAGGTTCAGGACTTCGTGCCCGGTGTGACGGATCAAGTACCGAATCAGGGCCGAGCCAATAAAACCGGCGCCGCCGGTGACAAGAATACGCATATCGGTGTGCCTTTTTCCTTAAGCAGACTCAAGCTGAATGGAGCATAGCTTGTGGGTAGGCGCTCGGCGGTGCAAGTGCCATGGCGATGTGTCGGCTTCAACGGGACTGACTTTACCGCCGCACTTGCGTCTTGAAGGCACCAATGGCGATATAGGCAGCCAATAAAAACTTCAGGGAGTCGTCGCATGTTGCTCGCCACGTTGATTCACCGCGCCAGTTTGCCCAGCCCGAATGTCTCGGCGCAGCAGGCGCTGAACCTGCTTGAAGAGCATTACGGCCTCTCTGGAACGCTGCAGGCATTGGGTAGCCAGCAGGACCTCAATTACCGCGTCGACAGCGACAAAGGCCGCTTTGTCCTGAAAATCTGCCATGGCGATTACGCCACGCTGGAGTTGCAGGCCCAGCATGCGGGCCTGGCTCACCTGGACGGGCGTGCCGGCCTGCGGGTGCCGCGGGTGATTGCCGCGCGCAACGGCCAGGACCTGCTGTCCCTGGTGCTGGACGGCACGCCTGTGCACGTGCGTTTGCTGGAGTACATCGAAGGCCAGTCGCTGACCTCTCTCAAGCACCTGGGCCGCGAGGTGGTGGTGGGCCTGGGGCGACTCTGCGGGGAAATGGACCTGGCCCTGGCCGACTTCCAGCACCCGGGCCTGGCGCGCACCCTGCAGTGGGATCCCCGGCATGCCGGCGCGCTGATCGAGCATCTGCTGCCGGTGCTCGGGGATGCGAGCCGGCAAGCGCAGGTTCGCGAGGCCGGCGCACAGGCCCGGCGACACCTGCAACCCCTGGTCGAGGCCTTGCCGGTGCAGGCCATTCACCTGGATATTACCGACGATAACGTGGTCTGGCAGCGTGACGCCCAGCGTCACTGGCAACTGCAGGGCGTGATTGATTTCGGCGATCTGGTCCGGACCTGGCGCATCGCCGACCTGTCGGTGACCTGTGCGGCGCTGCTGCACCATGCCGAAGGCGACCCGTTGGTGATTCTGCCGGCGGTCCAGGCCTACCACGCGGTCAACCCGTTGCAGCGTGAAGAACTGCTGGCGCTCTGGCCGTTGATCGTGGCGCGGGCGGCGGTGCTGGTACTCAGCGGCGAACAGCAGGTCGGCATCGACCCGGGCAATACCTACAGCCGCGATAACCTGGCCCACGAATGGGAAATTTTTCAGGTGGCCACCTCGGTGCCGTTCGAACTGATGGAGGCGGCGATACTCACGGCCGTCGGAGAGCGCCTGGCGCCGATTGCCGACGAAGGCTTCGCCCCCTTGCTGCCGGGGCTGGTGGGTCGACAGTTCGCGCTGATCGACCTGGGCGTGCTCAGTCCGCATTTCGAGGCGGGGAACTGGGAACAGAGCGGCATCGACGAACGCCTGCTGGCCGAGGCGGCCGCGGCCCATGGCCTGGCGGCCAGCCGCTACGGACAATATCGCTTGTCCCGTACTCGGCCCGACAGCGCCGGCGAGCCGGATACCTTTCCCTTGCACGTGGCCTTGCAGGTGCCGGCGGGTACTACCGTGGAGTCGCCGTTCGCCGGAACCCTGCGGGTCATGGCCGACGGCGCCCTGTTATTGGCCAGCGGGCAGCTGAGTGTACGGCTCTGGGGCGTGAAAGCGTCCCTCAAGCCTGGCGCTGCCGTGGTCAAGGGGCAGGTGCTGGGCGAGGCCGAAGGCGCCCTGCGGGTGCAACTGTGCCGGTACGCTGAGCTCATCCCGCCGCTGTTCTGCACACCGTCGCGGGCCGCCGCCTGGCAGGCGTTGTGCCCGTCGCCGGCGACCTTGCTGGGACTGGCCTGCGATGCCGAACCCGAACTGGACTCGGCGGACCTGCTGGCCCGCCGTGATGCCAGCTTCGCCCGCACGCAAAAGCACTACTATGTCGACCCGCCGCGCATCGAGCGCGGCTGGCGCAACCACCTGATCGACATGCAGGGCCGTTCCTACCTGGACATGCTCAACAACGTTGCGGTGCTGGGCCATGGCCATCCGCGCATGGCGGCCGAGGCGGCGCGGCAGTGGTCGCTGCTCAACACCAACTCGCGTTTTCACTACGCGGCCGTGACCGAGCTTTCCGAGCGGCTGCTGGCCCTGGCGCCGGACTCCATGGACCGGGTGTTCCTGGTCAACAGCGGCACCGAGGCCAACGACCTGGCGATCCGCCTGGCCTGGGCCTACAGCGGCGGACGCGACATGCTCAGCGTGCTGGAGGCCTATCACGGCTGGTCGGTGGCGGCCGATGCGGTGTCGACCTCGATTGCCGACAACCCCAAGGCCCTGAGCAGCCGCCCGGACTGGGTGCATCCGGTGACCGCGCCGAATACCTATCGCGGGGCGTTCCGTGGCAGCGCCAGTGCGCCGGACTACGTGCGCAGCGTGGAGCACAACCTGGCCAGGCTGGCGGAAGAGAACCGCCAGCTGGCGGGCTTTATCTGCGAGCCGGTGTATGGCAACGCCGGCGGCATCTCGCTGCCGCCGGGCTACTTGCAGCAGGTGTATGCGCTGGTCCGGGCCCGGGGCGGCGTGTGCATCGCCGATGAAGTCCAGGTCGGCTATGGGCGCATGGGCAAGTTCTTCTGGGGCTTCGAGGAGCAGGGCGTGGTGCCGGACATCATCACCATGGCCAAGGGCATGGGCAACGGTCAGCCGCTGGGCGCGGTGATCACCCGCCGGGAGATCGCCGAGGCGCTGGAGGCCGAGGGTTATTTCTTCTCGTCCTCCGGCGGCAGTCCGGTCAGTTGCCGTATCGGTATCGCCGTGCTCGACGTGATGGCCGAGGAAAAGCTCTGGGAAAACGCCCAGGTGGTCGGCGGCTATTTCAAGGAGCGCCTGGAAGCGCTGATCGACCGCCATCCGCTGGTGGGGGCGGTGCACGGCTCCGGTTTCTACCTCGGCGCGGAACTGATCCGCGACCGCGAAACGCTGGAGCCGGCGACCGAGGAGACCGCGCTGCTGTGCGATCGTCTGCGCGAGCTGGGAATCTTCATGCAACCGACCGGCGACTACCTCAACATCCTCAAGATCAAGCCACCGATGTGCACCACCCGCCGCAGCGTGGATTTCTTTGTCGATACGCTGTCCAAAGTGCTGGACGAAGGGCTGTAAAAAGCATCGCCGGCAAGCCGGCTCCCACAGTGAGGTGTTGAACGCATATTCCGCGTACAGCCGAGAACCGTAGGAGCCGGCTTGCTGGCGATAGCGATCGATCAGACACTACTAAACTCGATTCTTATCGACAAAATAAACAACAAAATTATCTGTTTTTTATTTTTAACCTTTAAAAGCCGATTTTTATCGGTTATAAAGTCGCCATCGCCCCGGCCGGACCCACTACGCCCGGCCATTCTCAAGCTGTCATCGGGCGACGCCTAGAATCGACCTACAGCATTCGCCCAGGAGATGATCCATGAGTCGTATCGTTACCGTCGCCGCCACCCAGATGGCCTGTTCCTGGGACCTTGAAGCCAACCTGGAGACCGCCGAGAAGCTGGTACGCGAAGCGGCTGCCAAGGGCGCGCAGATCATCCTGATCCAGGAACTGTTCGAAACCCCGTACTTCTGCCAGAAGCCGAACCCGGACTACCTGCAACTGGCCACCCCGGTGGAAGACAACGTCGCCATCAAGCACTTCCAGAAAGTCGCCAGGGAACTGCAAGTGGTGCTGCCGATCAGCTTCTTCGAACTGGCCGGTCGTGCGCGTTTCAACAGCATCGCGATCATCGACGCCGATGGCAGCAACCTCGGGATTTATCGTAAAAGCCACATCCCGGACGGCCCCGGCTACCACGAAAAGTACTACTTCAACCCGGGCGACACCGGTTTCAAGGTGTGGAATACCCGCTACGCGAAGATCGGCGTGGGCATCTGCTGGGACCAGTGGTTCCCCGAGTGCGCCCGCAGCATGGCCCTGCAGGGTGCGGAAATCCTGTTCTACCCGACCGCCATCGGCAGCGAGCCGCATGACCGGAGCATTTCGTCCCGCGACCACTGGCAGCGCGTGCAACAAGGTCACGCCGGTGCCAACCTGATGCCGCTGATCGCCAGCAACCGCATCGGCAACGAAGAGCAGGACGGCTACGACATCACCTTCTATGGTTCATCGTTCATCGCCAACCAGTTCGGCGAGAAGGTCCAGGAACTCAACGAAACCGAGGAAGGCATCCTGGTCCATCGCTTCGACCTCGACGAACTGGAACACACCCGCAGTGCCTGGGGCTCGTTCCGCGACCGCCGGCCGAACCTGTACGGCGCACTGAAAACCCTCGACGGTTCCCTGGAGTCCTGATCGCCATGACCATTTTGAACAGCACGCCGCGCGCAGACGGCTTCCATATGCCCGCCGAGTGGGCGCCACAGACCCAGACCTGGATGATCTGGCCCGAGCGCCCGGACAACTGGCGCCTGGGCGGCAAGCCGGCGCAAGCGGCCCATGCCGCCGTGGCCCGGGCCATTGCCCGTTTCGAACCGGTGACGGTGGCGGTGTCCGCCGCGCAGTACGAAAACGCCCGGGCCCGCCTGGACGTGCCGAATATCCGCCTGGTGGAAATGTCCAATGACGATGCCTGGGTGCGTGATACCGGTCCGACCTTTGTCATCAACGACCAGGGCGAAGTGCGCGGTGTCGATTGGGGCTTCAATGCCTGGGGCGGTTTCGACGGTGGCCTCTATGCACCGTGGAATCGTGACGAGCAAGTGGCCGGCAAGATCCTCGAAATCGAGCGCTGCCCGCGTTACCAGACCGAAGGCTTCGTGCTCGAAGGCGGCTCGATCCATGTCGATGGCGAAGGCACGGTGATCACCACCGAGGAGTGCCTGCTCAATCGCAACCGCAACCCGCACCTGACCCGCGAAACCATCGAGCAGGTACTCGCCGAGCACCTGGCGGTGGACAAGGTGATCTGGCTGCCGGATGGCCTGTTCAACGACGAGACCGACGGCCATGTGGATAACTTCTGCTGCTACGTGCGCCCGGGCGAAGTCCTGCTGGCCTGGACCGACGATCCGGAGAATCCGAACTACCCACGTTGCCAGGCGGCCATGAAGGTGCTGGAAAGCAGCCGTGACGCCAAGGGACGCCCTTTTGTGGTGCACAAAATGCCGATTCCGGGGCCGTTGTATGCCACCGAAGAGGAGTGTGCAGGGGTGGACGCGGTGGCGGGCAGCCAGGAACGCAACCCATCGGTGCGGCTGGCCGGCTCCTACGTGAACTTCCTGATCGTCAACGGCGGCATCATCGCGCCGAGCTTCGATGACCCGCTGGACAGCGTGGCCAAGGAGATCCTGCAGAACGTTTTCCCACAGCATGAAGTGGTCATGGTGCCAGGGCGCGAATTGTTACTGGGCGGCGGGAATATCCATTGCCTTACACAACAACAACCTGCGCCCCACAAAGGTTGAGTGGAGTTGTAACAAAAGATGTGTCGCTACAAATGATGGCACTTTTGCATCGGTGTTGAGCGATCCCTTATCAAACCCGCAGCCCTTATGGACTGCGGGTTTTTTTTGGTTTTTCGGGCGGTGAACTGGCACTTTGGCATAGCTCTTGTATTGGGTTCGTTTGTATGACGAAGCGTCTTTGTACGGTGCGACGTTCTGTCATAAACCTTGAGTAAGTTAGCCGCTCATGAACCAGGAGAGCGCCAGATGAACGTAGCCAGTGAGCGGGTTTCGCACCCTCTGTCGGTGACGAGCGAGTCGCTTCAAATCCTGGCCCAATGGTTGAAAAGCAATGGAACGCGTACGACCCGTGGTCAGGATCCTCGTCGGATGATTACCGACCGTTACCCCGCGGGCCTGTTCAGCGAAGCTGAACTGGAGGCCTTGCTCGGGGTTCTGCAGGGGTAAAAGGACTTTGGACAAAAACGCCGTTGACCGGAGCGATCCGGGCAACGGCGTTTTTTTTGGGGCGATTTCTGCGGGGCAGGGGGCGGCAGGCCCCGGGTTTGCCGATTCGACCGATTTTTGCAACAAACCAGGAGCCATTCCGGCGTTTTTCGAGGGAGCACGGGCGACTAGTCTGAAGGCATCGATTCATGACCCCTTCCGGAGACTTCCATGGCTGCCTCAACCGTCCTTCACTATATCTACGATCCGCTGTGCGGCTGGTGTTATGGCGCCAAACCGCTGATCCAGGCCGCCCGCCAGGTGCTGCCCGTGGTCCTGCATGGCGGGGGAATGATGGCGGGTAACAACCGCCAGTTCGTGTCCTCGAACCTGCGCGACTACGTCATGCCCCACGACCGGCGAATTGCCGAGTACACCGGCCAGCCGTTTGGCCAGGCCTATTTCGAGGGGTTGTTGCGTGATTCGTCGGCGATCTTCGATTCCACGCCACCCACCCGCGCGGTCCTTGCCGCCGAACAGTTGCAAGGGCGCGGGCTGGAGCTGCTCGGGCGACTGCAGACGGCGCACTACGTCGAGGGACGGCGCCTGGCCGATGTAGAGGTGCTGCTGGCGCTGGCCGCCGAGCTGGGCTTCGAACCTGAAGCGTTCAAGGCCGCCTTTGAACTGAACAGCGATGCGCTGGCGGCGGACCACTTCAAGCAAAGCCGCGCCTTGTTGTCCCGGGTCGGCGGCCAGGGCTTCCCGACCCTGGCGCTGGAGCAGGATGGCCGTTTCAGCCTGATCGATATCGGTCCCTACCTGGGCAAGCCCGAAGTCTTCGTCGCCTGGCTCAGCCAATCGGTGTCGCCCGCTACCCACGACGCCGTGGGGCCGTCCTGTGGTCTGGATGGCTGTTCGCCCTGAATAAAGGCTGAGTTATAAGGGAGGCATGTCACCCAACGACAAAAGGGCGGTCGGTAGCGGATATGCCTTTTTTCGAGATTGACCCGCTAATCGCTTCTATTCTCTGATGTTTCACGAAATTGACATAATAGTCGTGTCGCGGATAGGATTCGCCCCACGCCTGTGGCTGCACGCCATACACCTAAAATAATAAAAGGCCCGCTGCGATCCTTGCAGGCGGGCCTTTTTGCTTTTGCGTAAAGCCCCCATACACAACGTTTCAGCTCGAAGCCGCAGGGCGTTTCATCCAGCGATTAAGGAAAAAAACATGTTGAATAAACGGATCGGTCTGCTCGCATTGGGCATTCTCGGCGCTACCCAGGCCATGGCCAGTGATCAATCGGACTCCAAGGGTTTCGTTGATGACAGCCACCTGAACGTCCTGCTGCGTAACGCTTACATCAATCGTGATTACAAAAACGGCAAAGACGACAAGATCGAATGGGGCCAGGCGGCCATCGGTACCTTCCAGTCCGGCTTCACCCAAGGCACCGTAGGTGTGGGTGTTGACGCTTTCGGCCTGTACGCTGTGCGCCTGGACGGCGGTCGCGGCGAAACCGGCGCGCAAGGCATCGACTTCTTCAAGCAGGACAACAACGGCAACCCTGCCAAGGACCTGGCCAAGGGCGGCGCCGCGGTGAAATTCCGCCTGTCCAACACCGTGCTGACCTACGGTGACCAGATGCCGGCCCTGCCGCTGCTGAACTACGACAACTCCCGCCTGTTGCCGGAAAGCTACACCGGTACCTTGATCACCTCCAAGGAGATCGAAGGCCTGGAGCTGAACGCCGGTCACTTCACCGCCGAGTCGCGCAAGAGCGCCGAAGGTCGTGACAGCGGTGGCCTGAAAGGCATCGACATCCTGGGCGGTAGCTACCAGTTCACCAAGCAGTTCAAGGCGGCGCTGTATGCCTCCGACGTCGACGAGGTGCTGAAGAAGCAGTACCTGAACCTGAACTACGTGTTCCCGATCGCGTCCGACCAGTCCCTGACCCTGGACTTCAACGGCTACCGTACCCAGCTGGACCGTGGCTACGCGCAGGCGCAAGGTGCTCAAGGTCGCGACAACCGGATCTGGAGCCTGGCCGCCACCTACGCCCTGGGCGCTCACTCCTTCACCATCGCACATCAGAGCAGCACCGGCGGCAGCCTGCTGGGCTATCCGTACGGCGGCTACCAGAAGGACCAGGGCCGTATCGGCGACGGTGGCAACACCATCAACCTGGCGAACTCCTACTGGTCGGACTTCAACGCTGCCGATGAGCGTTCCTGGCAGCTGGGCTATGGTCTGGACTTCGGCGCCTTCGGCGTTCCGGGCCTGACCTACAACGTGGCCTACGTACGTGGCGACAACATCACCAGCGTCAACAGCGCCGGTACTGTCTTCACTGGCGGCACTGAGCGTGAATTCTTCAACCAGGTCAAGTATGTGGTCCAGAGCGGCCCGGCCAAGGACCTGAGCGTGAAGCTGCGTAGCTCGATCCTGCGTGTCTCGGAGCAATCGCGCGACTACAACGTGAGCGGTAACGAAGTGCGCGTGTACGTCGACTACCCGATCAGCGTGTTCTGATCGAGTGACACCGCTGTAGCCACCTGATCCCAGGTGAAAAAAACGCCCCGACTGGTTCGGGGCGTTTTTGTTTTCCGGGATTGTTGACGGCCCACCACCCCGGAAACATTGCGTTTCGTGCATAAGGTACTAGCTTTATGCCTGCACGGATTGCAGCTGTTGGATACCCATGCCCTTGTGCCTGTTTCCCGCCTCTTTCCTGCGCCCAACCCACGACGTTCACGGTTGATCCACAGGAGCAACACCATGACAGGCATGCACAAGGGCAGGTCCCGTTATCCGTATTCACTGGGGCTGCTGGCCCTGGCAGTGATGGGGGCCGCCACCACGGCACAGGCAGTGGAAGCCTCCAGGCTGTTCAGCAACCCTCCCTCCCTGGAACAACAGGCACCGACCGCCAAGGTCGTGGAAGGCACGCTGCTGCTCAAATCCAACGCCGCCGTCGAAGCCCCCCAGGCCCATGTCGGGCGCGAACGGCAGTTGGACCTGACCATCAAATACACCCAGAACCAGATTCTCGACCCGGCCACCGGCAAGGGCTTTCCGGTATCGCTGCGCAGCTACGTCGGCACCGACGTCAATCCCAAGACGCCTTTCATCGCACCGACCATCGACGTCACCCCGGGCGACACCGTGCGCATCACCCTCAACAACCAGTTGCCCGCCGACCCCAGCTGCACCGCCCATGACAGCAAGCCGGACGTACCGCACTGCTTCAACGGCACCAACCTGCATTCCCACGGGTTGTGGGTCAGCCCCACGGGCAACAGCGACAACGTGCTGCTGTCGATCAACCCCGGCGTCAGCTTCCAGTACGAATACAACATCCCGGCCGACCACCCGGCGGGTACGTTCTGGTACCACCCGCATCGCCACGGTTCCACCGCGATCCAGGTCGCCAGCGGCATGGCCGGCGCGTTGATCATTCATGGCGACCGCAAGCCGACCCGAGACGCCAACGGCGATATCGACACCCTGCTCAAGGGCACCGACGGCAAGCCCTTCAAGGAGCGCTTGCTGGTGTTCCAGCAGATTCCCTACGCGTGCAAGGACGCCGCCGGCAACTTCCGCTACAAGATCGTCAAGGGCAAGAAAGTCATCGACTGGACCTGCAACAAGGGCGAAGTGGGGGTTGTCGAGTCGTTCGACCAGCTCCAGCCTTCCAGTTGGGCCGATTCGGGGCGCTACACCAGCGTCAACGGCCTGGTGCAGCCGATCTTCGATGGCGCGCAGCCCGGCCAGGTCGAGCGCTGGCGCCTGGTCCACGCGGGGATCCGCGACACCATCCGGCCGCTGTTCCGCAAACTCAAGGACAGCGCCAAGTCGGACAGCGACAAGGGCATCACAGCCCTGGCCGCGGCCAACTTCATAGAACAGCAATGCACGGGTGAGCCGGTCAACTATCAGGTAATCGCCTCCGATGGCCTGACTATGGAACAGGCCCAGAGTCGTCAGGTCATCACCATGCAGCCGGGCTATCGCAACGACCTGCTGATCGTCTTTCCCGAGCCCGGTCGCTACTGCGTGACCGATGAGCCCTCCACGGCTTCGGGCGGTGTCAGCCAGCAGGCCAGCGGTCGTCAACTGCTCGGTTTTGTCGATGTGGGGCCCGGGGCGAAAGTGGCGGACACCAAGGCGCGCCTGACCCAGGAACTGGTGGCTGCCGCCGAACGCAACATGCCGGCGGACATCAAGGCCACCGTGATAGCCGACCTGAAGAAGGACCTGCGGCTGGACAAGTTCATCCCCCACCCGAGTATTGCCGCCAGCGAAATCAAGGGTGAACAGAAACTGGTGTTCCTGATCGATACCAAGGACCCGAACAACGTCAAGTTCGCCGTGGGCACCACCAAGGAAAATGCCGTGCCCTATCAGCCGGGGGTGATCGACCGCCATCTGAAGCTGGGCGACGCCGAAACCTGGATCCTGCAATCGGCCTTTGCCAGTCACCCGTTCCATATTCACGTCAACCCGTTCCAGATCGAGAAAATCATCGGCCCGGATGGCGTCGATCTCAGCGAGCCCGGCGCGGTGGACAAGACCGACAATAACGACGCGCAATACGCCGGCATGAAAGGCGTGTGGAAAGACACGCTGTTCGTCAAAGGCAAAGTCGATGGCAGCGGCGTCTATACCCTGTATGTGCGTACCCGCTACCAGCGCTACATCGGCGAGTTTGTGCTGCACTGCCACATCCTCGACCACGAGGACCAGGGCATGATGCAGAACGTGAGCATCGAACTGCCGGATGGGGTGGGGGGGACGACGATGGGGGCACATCACTGAGGCTATCCTGACGGCTATAGGCCCGCAAATCCCGGCGGGCCTGTAGCCGTGCGCTCACCCGAGGCAGCCCTAAGGTTGCAAGCGCCGCACCACCCAGCCATCGGGCGTGCGGTCGTATCGCAGCCGTTCGTGCAGCCGGTCCTGGCCGTTGCCCCAGAATTCCACCGACTCCAGCCGCAACTCGAACACGCAGTAACCTTCGGGGCGCGGCAAGGGGCCTTGGCTGCCCGACAACGCCTTGGCCCTGGCGCGTAGCGCTTCGACATCGCTCAGGTCTTCGCTCTGGCGGGACACCGCCGACATCGGGTGGGTCACGTGGGGACGTCCTCGCCAGGCGGCATCGGCGCGGGCATCGCTGAGTCGTTCGGCACGTCCGTTGAGCACGATCTGCTGGCTGGTCTCGCGCCAGTACAGCACACCGGATGCCCAGGGATTCTCGGCCAGCTCACGACCTTTCTGGCTGCCGGCATGGGTGCTGAACACCAGCCCGGTGTCCGACACTTCGCCGATCACCACGACCCGGGTCGAAGGCCGCCCGCGGGCATCCGCCGTTGCCAGTGCCAGGGCCTTGGGTTCGCGCACGCCATAGCGTCGGGCGCGTTCCAGCCAGTTGTTCAGCACGACAAAGGGATTGGCGGGCGGCGTGGCGAACTCCGGAAACGGGGCCTCGATGGTGCCTGTAAGGGATTCCGACAGCAGGTGTGCGCTCATAGGGAGTCTCCGATGGCCTGGGTATTCATATGAAAGTGGTGCCTTGGGCGAAGGCCACGCCATTACCCGACACCTGCACCGTGGTGACCGTCTCGCCATAGCCCTCGGCCCTGGCGAACATCCGCGACGGGCGACCGATTTCCACACCCTGGAGGATTTCGATCTGCTGGCCGTAGTCGACCTGGGCATGGCGGATCAGGTGAATCGCCAGGGGCCCCGCAGCCGAGCCGGTGGCCGCGTCCTCGACCACCCCATAGGCCGGCGAGAACATCCGGCTGCGCCAGTGCCGGCCGGAACCGGCGAAGCAGTTGATGGCCATGTCATGAAAATTCCCCAACGCGCGATGATCGGGGCGCAACGCCGACAGCGCCGCGACACTTTCCAGGCCGACGAACACATGTCGCGGACCGTTGCGGTAGATCTCCACCGGAAAGGTCGAGCCTCCGATCCCCAGCGCCCGGAGCAGTTGCGGCATGCGCTCGAAGGTCTCCCAGGTCGGAATCGGCTGCTGCATGCTGCAGGCCACTACCCGGCCATTCTGGCGTTCCAGCTCGAAGGGGATGGTGCCCATCGCGGTTTCCAGCTCCAGCCGGTCCTTGTCGGTTTCAGCGCCCAGGGCAATGGCGGTGCCCAGCAGCGGATGGCCGGCGAACGGCAGTTCGTTGACCGGGGTGAAGATCCGGATATGCGCGTCACCACCGTGGCGCGGGGTCAGGACGAAGGTCACTTCGGACAGGTTCATCTCCCGGGCGATCTGTTGCATGCGCTGGGCGGGAAGGTCATCGCTGTCAAAGAACACCGCGACCGGGTTGCCCTCCATCGGGACGCTGGCGAAAGCGTCGATCACTACATACCTGTGCATGGTTTGCTCCATTGTGTTCAAGGGGGTCGCGGTGGATCACGCCGACAGGGCGTGGCGCATCAGGTCGGCGATGATGCGCGGCCCTTCCTGGGTCAGCACCGACTCGGGGTGAAACTGCATGGAGGCGAAATGCGGCCCGCGCAGCGCATGGACCTCGCCGGTTTCCAGGTCGCGGCTGACCTGCACCAGCCCGAGGCCGTCGACCTCGATGCGGTCCTCGCCGCTCCGGGCGGCGAAGGTGTTGTAGAACCCCACCCGCTCGCGGGCGCCGAACAGGTCGATCTGCTTCTGTACGCCCTGGTTGGGGATGGCGCGGCGCTGCAGGTCCAGGCCCAGGCAGCGGCTGAGCACCTGGTGACTCAGGCACACGGCGAGAAACGGCCGTTGCTCGTCCAGCAGCGAACGGATGGCCACATGCAGGTGGTCGATCTTCGGTTGCTCGATCGCGGTTGGATTGCCTGGCCCCGGACCCATGATGACGATGTCGTAGCCGTCGAAGGCATAGGCGTCGTTGTAGTTGTGCACACTCACCGCAAGCCCGAGGGCGCGCAGTTGCATGGCGATCATCGAGGTGAAGGTGTCCTCGGCATCGACGATCAGTACGCGACGTCCCGACAGATCCGCCTGCGACTGCTGGCGCTCCAGGGCATCGCTCAGCCAGAAGTCGGCGATCAGCGTATTGCGACTGGCCAGGGCGGCGCGCACCTGGATATTCGAACCGAAACGGGCGGGTGCCTGGTTCTTCAGCGCCGCGATCAGCCCGGCGGCCTTGGCCCGGGTTTCGGCGGCCTCGGCCTGGGGATCGGAATGACGGACGATGGTCGAGCCGACGCTGATCTTCAGCCGGCCTTCGCGGTCGATATCGGCGGTGCGGATCAGAATCGCCGAATCCAGCGTGCGCTCGCCTTTTGCGTCGCTGCCGATCAAGGCCGCGATGCCGCTGTAATAGGCACGGCCCTTGGGCTCGTGACGGCGGATCACCCGGCAGGCACTTTCCAGTGGGCTGCCGGTGACGGTGGGGGCGAACAGGGTTTCGCGCAGGATGTCGCGCACATCGCGGCGGGTGTGGCCTTCGATGAAGTACTCGGTGTGGGCCAGATGGGCCATTTCCTTGAGATAGGGGCCGAGTACATGGCCGCCGTCCTCGCAGATCCGCGCCATCATCTTCAGCTCTTCATCCACCACCATGTACAGCTCGTCGGCCTCCTTGCGGTCGGCGAGAAACTGCATCACTTCGGCCAGGTTGGGACCTGTCGGCGGATAGCGGTAGGTGCCGCTGATGGGGTTCATCACCGCCAGGCCGTCCTTGAGGCTGATATGCCGCTCGGGCGACGCGCCGACGAAGGTGCGTTCGCCGGTGTGGATGATGAAGGTCCAGTAGACACCTTTTTCCCGCTCCAGCAGATGACGGAAAAAGGCCAGGGCACGGGCGATCCCGTACTCGCCGATATCGGCCATGAAGGTGCGCTTGATCACGAAGTTGGCGCCTTCGCCGGCACCGATCTCGTCGGCGATCACCTGGCTGACAATCTCCGAATAGGCCGTATCACTGAGGTCGAAGCGCTCGTTGAGCAAGGCAATGGGCACCTCGGGCAGCTTTTCCAGTAGGGTCTCGAGGCGCATCTGTGCCTGCTCGGCCACCTGGAGGGCGATCAAGGGGGCCTGGTCGTCGATCGCCTCGAAGCCGCGCTCGGCGATCTGCCGATAGGGCACGATCACCAGCGTTTCCAGCCGGGCTTCGCCGGCCAGGGGCTCGCGCAATTCGATCTGGGTCAGCGACGGCGGCAGCGAGACCTCGCCGAGCAATACGTCCACCTGGCCCGGACCATTGGATTCCGGGCGGTACAACAGGGCGAAGGGGGGCGGGTCCGCACGCAGGACCTGGGTGACAAGACGCTCGGCGGCCAGGTTCATGGCAGCACCTCCTCGGTGGTGACGACCATCGCGCACCGGCTGGCGGCGTACTCCAGCGCCATCCAGTGATGCTCCTTGCTGAAATCGGCGATGGCGTCGGCCACCAGGAATGGCTGGATATCGTTCGAGTAGGCATCCACCGTGGAGATCAGCACCCCGACATGGGCGTACACCCCGCAGAGGATCAACTGGTCACGCTCATGGGCACGCATGCGTTCCAACAGATCCGAGTTGAAAAAGGCACTGTAGCGCCACTTGGTCAGCAGCCAGTCGCCGGGCGCCGGCTTGAGCGCGTCGACCACCTCGCGATCGGCGGGGCTAGCCTGCATGCCAGCGCCCCAGAAGTCCTTGAGCAGGCCGCGTTGGGCTTCGGTCATGCTCCCGGGCTGGGCGGTGTAGGCCACGGGAATGCCCTGGCCGGCGCACCATTGGCGGATGCGCGCGGCATTGCCGACCACCTCGTCACGCAGGGGCGCGGGCAGGGGGCGGAGAAAGTAGCGCTGCATATCGTGGATCAGCAGCACGGCGCGCTGCGGATCGATCCGCCAGCGGGCCAGATTGGCTGGCAGATCGTTCGCGGTGGGCAGTGCATAGGGGGAAATCGCGGGAATACCGGTCATTGCAACAGACTCCTGTCAAAAGGTTGCATGGGAGGCAGCGGGTGGGTTCTTCCAGGCCAGCACGGTGGTGATCGCCTGCCAGGGTGTCAGCCGCGGGTCGCACAGGCTGGTGTAGTGCTGGCTGACCTGGTCGAGCGCGGCGGCATCGGAGGCGCACTCGGTGACATCGTCCGGAGTGGTCTCCAGGTGCAGGCCGCCGGCAACCCCGCCGGCTGAAAGCACCGCATGCTTGAAGGCGCTGACCTCCCGGGCGATGGTTTCGACCATGCGGGTCTTGTTGCCGCAGGGCGCGAGGATGGTGTTGCCGTGCATCGGGTCGCTCAGCCAGATGACCTTGTGCCCCGTGGCGCGGACCGCCTCCACCAGCGGCGGCAGGCGCTCGGCGACCTTCTCGGCGCCCATCCGGGCAATCAGCGTCAGGCGGCCGGGCTCGCGGGCCGGGTCCAGGCGCTCGCACAGGCTCAGCAATTGCGCGGGTGTCATATCGGGACCGACCTTGCAGGCCACCGGGTTCAGCACCTCGGACAGCAGGGCGACATGGGCACCGTCCACCTGGCGGGTGCGTTCGCCGATCCACGGCCAGTGGGTCGAACCGAGAAAGGTCCGGCCCTGTGCGTCGTGGCGCAGCATCGGCAGCTCATAGTCGAGCAGCAGCATCTCGTGGCTGGTCCAGACCGGCGAGCCGCCGGGCGCACCTTCGGCGAGCCGCTCCTGCCAGCCCAGGTGTTCCATGATCTCGCGGGCGGCCTGGTAGCCTTTGAGCAGGCGCTGCGGGTCGGGCCGGCGGCTGTCCGAATGGGGGGCGTGGCCGTTGACCATATCGCCGCGATACGCCGGCAATTCGAGCTCGCCAATCCGCTCGCTGGGTTTGGAGCGGGGCTTGGCGTACTGGCCGGCGATCCGTCCGACCCGGATCACCGGTTGCTGGGTGACCAGGCCGAAGGTCCCGGCGAGGATCTCCAGCACCGCGGCCTTGCGGGCCACGGCGGCGGGCTGGTTGTCGTTGATGTCCTCGGCGCAGTCACCGGACTGGATGACCTTGCCGTCACCTTCGGCGACCCGCGCCAGGAGCGCTCGCAGGGCCAGGATGTCCTGTGCCCTGATCAAGGACTGGCTGTCTCTCAGGTGTTGCTGCACGTCCCTCAGGCGTGAGAGATCGCTCCACTGGGGTTGTTGCAGTGCTTCACAACCCAGAACCCGTCGCACAATCGTTTCCATGATGAGACCCCTGGCGCAGTGCCGTCTTAAGTGGGTATGCCTTCGCGTTTGATTTCGGGCACCGGGATGTTCAGGGCCCGGAGCTGTTGGAACACGTTCATGAACTCGCGGTTTTGCTTGATCTTGCCGTTCTCGAGGGAGAAGGAATGGAGGAAGTGGTTCTCGTAGTAGCCGTCCGGGTAGCCGGGAAACAGGATCTGCCCGTGGCCTTCGCACTCGACCCAGAAGTGGTTCGGGTCATCGGTTTCGAAGATGCGGATGTCATACCATTCCCAGTCCGGGAAGCACTTCAGCGACCAGACCGCGTGCTCGGCCAGCTTGTCCTTGCCGCGAATGACAATCGGCGCGCCGGTGTCGGTGGTCCACAGGCCGCCGCTGCCATCTTCGGTAAACAGCTCGTGGCGGCGCAGGCGGGCCTGACCCTTGGTGTGCATGTACTGCTCGACCACCTGGCGGTTCTTGCGGCGAAGCTCGGTGCTGTTTGCGAACCCATCGTGTTGGTCTGGATTGGACATGGTCTTGCCTCTCTTGTGGATTAAGCGGGTAGGCCGGCGCGGCGAATGGTCGGCACGGGAATGCCGAGGGCGCGCAGTTGCTGGAAGGGGTTCATGAACTCCCGGTTGCGTTTGATCCGGCCGTTCTCGAGTTCGAAGGAATGGATGTAGTGGTTCTCGCAATAGCCCTTGGGGTAGCCGGGCAGGTTGACGGTGCCGCGCCCGTCGCTTTCGACCCAGAAGTGATTCGGGTCGGCGGTTTCGAAGATCCGGATGTTGTGCCACTGCCAGTCCGGGAAGCACTGGTCCAGCCAGACGCCCAGGGCCGCCAGCATGGCGTGGCCGTGGAAGACCAGCGGGGTGGCGTTGGCGGTGTTCCAGGAGCCGCCGCTGCCGTCCTCGGTGAACAGTTCGTGTCGGCGCAGGCGCGCGGCACCGTGGCTGTGCATGTACTGCTCGACGGTGGCGCGGTTCTTGCGCCGCAATTCCGGGGCGTCGGCAAATCCTGTCTGGATCGCGGTAGTGGGCATGCTCATGTTCCTTTGGGCACGTTCAAGTAGCCGGGTGGTTCGGTACTGAAAGACACTTTCATGACGGCGAACTATCAAGGCGTTTTTATATAACTGACCAGTTCCTGGAGAACTGGGGTTAAGAGGTAAACGCTATGTAATAAATAATACCGTTCGGTCACAGGGTGACTGTGCGTTGCTGTTGAAGCAAACTTGTCGGAGGGGATTTATACAGGGGGGCGATTGGAAAAGTTAAGCTACCAGATTTCGTAGGTGTGAAGCCTTTACGTCCGGCTTAACCTTCGCGCGCCCTTGGGATAGAGCTCTAGACGTACGGTTTCAGCGGCAAGTGAACGGTGTCACAGTTGCAAATAGCCACTCACTAAATTTAAAAGAGGTTGCTCTATAGTTAGTTCGAATGGTTATGGTTTTTTTACGGATGCCCCCATTGACAGGATGATCAGCTGGACTAGGATGACAAACCGATTCTCATCTTGGATAGCTAAAATGGACTTAGCACAGCTTTGGGTCTGGGATATTTATTTCTATTCGCTTTTTGCGAAAGCCATGAACATGGAGGATTTTACTGGCATCGCATTGAACGCCATCACTGATCTGAAATTCGATTTCTATGCCTACGGCATGTGTAGCCTCACGCCGTTCATGCGGCCGAAAACCCACCTCTACAGCAACTACCCGGTGGAGTGGGTGGAGCGTTACCAAACCATGAACTACGCGGTGATCGACCCCACGGTGAAGCACAGCCGGTTGTCCTCGACGCCGATCTTGTGGAGCGACGACATCTTCAAGGGCAGCCCTGGCCTGTGGTCTGAGGCCAACGACTCGCACTTGCGCCATGGGCTGGCCCAGCCGTCGTTCAACGCACGCGGTCGCGTGGGGTTGCTGAGCCTGGCGCGTAAAGACAAGAAGATCAGCGCCGAGGAGTTTACGGAACTGGCACCCATCACCAAAGCTTTTGCCGATGCGGCCTATGCCAAGTTGTCGGAACTGGAGGGTGCGTTGGTGCAGGACAATGAAGTCGCGTTTACCGAGCGGGAAAGCGAAGTCTTGCGCTGGACGGCGGATGGCAAGACGTCAGAAGAGATTGGTGTGATCATGGGCGTGTGCACGGATACGGTTAATTACCATCACAAGAATATCCAGCGCAAGATCGGCGCCAGTAACCGGGTGCAGGCGGTGACCTATGCTGTTGCCCTGGGTTATATATGACCCAGGCTTGATCTTTGTTGTGGAACAGGGTTGTCAGGCCTGTTCTGCAACAGGGGCCGGATTATCAGGCGATTTGTTTTAGCGCCTCGGGCACAAAGAACGCTGGTGCAAGACTGCTGAAGTGACGTTTACGCTCCGTTGGCAGTTGTATCGCGACAATCTGTTCATCCTGGTGCCGGATCATTGCGCCGAGGCGTTCATAATGGACACCGTTTTTCCGGTAGTAGCGCTCCATGATCTTGCTGACAATCCCCACGATATATTCGGCGCCTGCGTGATGCGCGGTTTCCAGGCACTTCCAGAACAAGGGCATGGCCAACTCCGGGGTTGAGGTGGTGAAGCGCGTCATTTCCCAGATCAAGGCACTGGCCGGCACGCCTTCGGCGCAGGTGTGGCCGAACACCCCGTCGAGCAGGTTGGGCGCGGTGGTGGGAATCAGCCGGGCACAGCCGATCAGCTCGCGGGCCGGGTTGAGCGCCAGCAGGTAGCGGGCCTGGGCGTGGTCATAGGCGTCCCATTCACAACCCGGCGCATCCGGGGGAAGGGGCAATTGCCAACCCAGCTTCTCGACGAACTGCTGATAGCGGTATTGGCCGAGTGACAACCGCAGGCTGTCGCTCATTGAGGACAGGGTGTGCTCTTCCATGTGCATAGGGGCTTCTCTATCGATAAAGGACGGCGGGCGTCGATTTATATAGAGCAAGCGCTGGGGGGTTGGCACCTACCAGATCTGGTAGGGGGGGCGAACCTGGTCCCTGGGGCCGCCCGAATGATTCAGGTCGAGTTACTTCTCAAGTTCAGCGCGCGCAGTAGCGCATCCACTTGTCCGAATGCATCCTGTTGCCATTGATCAGGTGTTCGTTCGCCCAGGATCTGCGTGTCTTCGACAAACCGGCGCACCGAGGTGGGTCCATAACCTTCGACTGCGTCGAATTTGTCGGCGATGTACCGAAAGCCCTGCTCGCCACTGCCCCGCTCCAATACCGGGCGACACTCGCGAGCTAGCGCCCCAATGCCATCGGGGTAGTTTCGAACGCAATAGTAGATGTCGTAGGCGTCTTTCTGTTTGTGTCGGCCAGCCAGCGCATAGCCCTTCATCGCCAGTAGTGCGGGAATGGAACACACTGCGATTTCTACGCGGTTTTTACCGCCCGTTGGCATCGGACCTTCAATAGCCACCATCTGGTAGAAACGCATTGCCAGGTCAGCGCCATCGGCACGCTGTACTGCGAAGTCACTCAGAATCGGTGGTACGTTGCGCACGATCTCGGCATCGCGAGGCATTAGAAAGTCTACGATCACATCAATGGGAGCATCGCCCTCCTGAACGGTGATCTGGCGGCTCAGTTGAAACCGTCTTAGCTCGCTACGTTGTTGATAGCCATGCCCGATCAACGTACCGATCAATGTTGCGTACTCTCCATCGCCCAATGCCTCGGCATCCAAGCTCAGGTCAATATCCAGCGTTCCCACATGCTGCATGTCCTCATTGGCAAGCAGCAGCCAGGGGACGGCGCCGCCGATAACTGCGAACTTGCCTCGGAAGCTGCCGAGGATCTGGCCGATCTCTACCAGTACGGTTTTGACTGCGTAGGTGGTCCGGTCATCGTAGTCGGCTGCGGATTGCGGCTCTTGCGGTATCACTGGGTCCATCTGAATTTTTCCTGTCGCAGGTAATGGGCGGCTTCTTGTCCGCGCTCCCCTGCGATGGAAAGATCCAGATAGGTTTGGACAGGGTCGGTACACAGGACACCGGGCGAGGGCTCAACCGTATCGAAGAGTAGGGCTTTATCCTTCGGCAAGGTAATGACGATATTGTCTCCTTTGGTAACTGGGGTTAGTTGTAGCGCCTCTTTCAGCACCTCCAGCCCTTGGTGATCGGCATAAAAATGCCATGTGCCGATCCGGGCGTAAGGGGCGATCCAGTTCGCAGCGGAGAACGAAGAGAAACACCCATGGCCCTTTGAATCCTGACTGAACACGTGGCGTGCTGCGTTCTCCAGCAGGGCGCCATGCAAGGGGCTATAGAAGCGCTTCCGCTCGCCAAGTGGTGCTTCGTAGCTTGAGCTCCAAGCGTCCAGCAACTCGTCGGGGGCAGACAGATACAGACCTGAGCTTGTGGTCCGTGCCCATTCCCGATCCAGCAGGGCTGTTCGTACATTGCTGACGTGCCCCAGGCTCACGCCGGTAGCCTCGACCAGCTCAGTGACTCGCCATGCCTTCTCTGGCTCACGCAGCATGGCGCGCAGGAGCTGTGCCGATTTGGGTTTGAACAACGATTTGAGCGCCCGGTGCTCGGTGGCTGGTTTGTCGGTGACCTGGCGTTCGATAAAGACCCCGTCGAACGCTATCCAGGCATTGCCTTGCAGGTCGAGGAACCCCACCTGCCTGTCGCGGCACATCACTCTGGCCGCAGGTGACAGGTAGGGGGCTATAAGTACCGGGATAGCGGTTTTTTCGTGGGCAATGTGTTCATGCAATTGCAGCAGGGCGGTGCGTACGTGTCGCGGTTGCCCGTTGGTCAGCACCTCGCAGACCAATGTACGTGCCATTTTCGCCGTTCTGATGTGTGCGAGCAGGTCGGCAGCGTGGTTCGCCTCGGTAACGTTCTGCCCCAGGCTTTCGATCTCAATGATTGGTACCTGCCTCAGAAGCTGGTGCAAGGCTTCGTGGGCTTGAACGATCATCTCTTTCATAGAAAACCCATATTTCAGCGTATGTTGAAATTAGTTAATTCAGTGAAATAAGTCAAAATTTCACCATTTCTACTCATTTCAACGGTTGCTGAAGGAGTCGATTTTCAAGGTGCACGCTGGGCATACAACATCCGAGGGATCGAACCGATCGCTCGTGTCCATCCGAATATTTCGCAGGTTCACAGTTTCCAGGTGTGACGCGTATAGAGGCTCCGAAAAATAGCTGATCAGGACGGAGCGACGGCGTGCGCCGATTGGGTTCAGACTGCCGGCATGCACCAGATCGGCATCAAATACCAGGATGTCGCCCGCGAAGCCTGAAAGCTGCACGGAGCGGGACTCGTCATTGAAATCGAATGGCGGCTCTCCCTGCCCAGGGCGATGGCTGCCGGGAACGATACGTGTTGCGCCGTTCTCGGGGCCATAATCGTCGAAATAGGCCAGGGCGTTCACTGTGTCGCCAGGCCGTTGGGCCGACAAGTCGCGGTGCAGCTGCTGATGCCCGCCACCGGCAAGGGGCTCGCGGCCCTCCACTTGCGAGAGGAAGAACCGTTCTCCGATCAACTCACCCACCACTGCCAGCACCTCCGGCAGACGACACACCGCCTGAACCTTCGAATCTAAGTCCAACAGCGAATGGCGCCAGTCCATGCCACGCGGCACCGGCCATTGGCTCGACGGCTTCACGCCCGCATCGAACGCGGCGCGAAGGTCACCCAGCCACTCGGCCGGGATTGTGCGACGGAGCAGTACATAGCCATCTCGATGGAGTTGCTCGCGGTCAGTCATAGCTTCCTCGACCAGAAAAGGGACCGATTGATTTTCTGCTTTTGTGGAGCTAAGCCTAGGCTGGCATCTCAGCAAAAAAATCTGCACGCCTGATAACCCCAGGTACCTAGCGGTACGTCATTGCTCCGAAAAAATCTAACTCCATCTTATTGTTTCTACGATATTTAGGGATTTATTGCCGGAGTCTTCCTGCTGCCGGCCCTGGCCTGGCCGCCGGCGAACTAAACTGGTTCTACCTCTGAGGCAGATGTCTCCAGAGAGGTCAGGAGGTGTCAGATGGCCATTAATGATACTTATCGAGAAATTGAACAGACCCTTGGTGTGGTACCGGAGTGGATCAAGCAGATGCCGGCAGGCGGAGCGAGCGGATTCTGGGGGGTGGCCCGGGACTTTTGGCTGGCAGATACCAAAATCCCTAATAAGTACAAGGAACTGATTGGTCTGGCGGTGTCCGGGGCGACCCGCTGCAAGTATTGCGCCCTGTTCCATACCGAAGCCGCGCGCTTGTTTGGCGCGAGCGACGAGGAAATTTCCGAAGCCAGCTTGATGGGGGCGGTGACCATGATGGGCAGCACCTTTATCAACGCCCAGCAGCTCGACTACGAGCAATTCCGGCAGGAAACACTGAGTATCGTCCGGTATGTCAAAGATCACTCGCAACCCAAGGCCGCATAAGCCGTTGCGCGAACCCGCCCTTCGCCAGCTGACGAAGGATCAGTTGATTGCAATCACCAGCGATGGTCCTCGGACCACCGCTCGGTGGCAAGCGGCGGTGATGCGCGCCATCGGCGAACTCATGCAATACGGCGATGCCGCCCGCGAAGAGAACCAGGACCTGCGCATTCCTTTCGCCAAAGCGCTCCATGACCTCTATGCGGGACGCAAGTCCGACGCCGAGCTGACGGAAATGGTGTTGCTGATGCTGGAGGTGGAAACCGCCCCCTTGCTCGGCAACGAGCCCCAGGCGGGAGCGGTATCCGGGAACGATGCCCCCTGATCTGTGTTGGGATGATAGGTTTTCCGTCTGTCCAAGCCCCCTGGCCCACCCTGTCTGTGAATCGGTGCCGCAGGTCTCCTGACGCGCACTATACTTTTATGAAATTTGCCCTGGGGATAGAGGCAATTTTCCAACAGGCTTGGGAGGTGGATGAGTCAGTGACGTAACGCTGCGGTTTGGCGCCGTTGCGTTCGCATGACTACAGGGCAACAGGCGCAGGATGAAGAGAAAATGGCGATAGCAATCATCTTAGTTCTAGTCGTCGTTGCCTCAGTCCTGTTCCACCTGTTCGCGCCTTGGCATTTGACTCCGGCTGCCTCCAACTGGGGATCGATAGACACCACACTGCTGATCACCCTGATCATTACCGGAATCTTTTTCATCGCCATCACGGTATTCATGGCGATCGCGGTATTTCGATTCCGTCACCGGGCAGGTTCCCGGGCGGTCTACCAGCCGGAAAACAAGAAGCTGGAAGGGTGGCTGATCATCGTCACCTCGCTGGGCATCATCGGCATGCTGGCGCCCGGCCTGATCGTCTACAACGATTTCATCCAGGTCCCGAAAGACGCTATCGAGCTCGAGGTGGTCTCCCAGCAGTGGCAGTGGTCCTTTCGCTTTCCCGGCCGCGACGGGAAGTTCGGCAAGTCGGATGTCAAATGGGTCGACGCCACCAACCCCTTCGGTATTGACCGCAATGATCCCGCGGGACAGGACGATGTACTCGTCCTGAACAATGAAGTTCGGCTGCCCATCAATCGGCCGGTAAAAGTCCTGCTGCGTTCCAAAGATGTCATACACAATTTCTATGTTCCGCAGATGCGCGCCAATATGGACATGGTGCCGGGCATGGTGCCCTACTTCTGGTTTACCCCGACCAAACTCGGCAAGTTCGAAGTCCTTTGCCTGGAGTACTGTGGCCTGGGTCATTACAACATGCGGGGTCATCTGATCGTCGAGGAACAGGAGGCTTTCGATCGATGGCTCGCCAGCCAACCGACGTTTGCCCAGACCCTGGCGAGCGCCGCCACGCCCAGCCGGGACAGCCTGCTGGAAAAAGGCCGGCAGCTGGTCGAAAGCCATGGCTGCCGCGCCTGCCATAGCCAGGATGGCAGCGCCAGCCTGGGCCCGAGCTGGAAGGACTTGTATGGCCGCACGGAACAGCTGGCCGATGGCAGCCGCGTTCAGGTCGACGAGACCTACCTCAAGTCGGCCATCCTCGAGCCCACGGCCAGACGGGTCCAAGGCTACCCGCCGGTGATGGTGGCCTATACTTTCACCCAAGATGAGCTGGGCGCCGTGGTGGCCTTCATCAAATCGCTGAGTGCGGCGGGGCAGAAGGAGCAAGTCCCGGCGAGCGAAGCGGCAGGCCCAGGTGATGATCGGGTGGCGCAGGGACAGCGGCTGGCCGGATCGATGGGCTGCCTTGCCTGCCACAGTCTGGATGGCAGCCAGGCTGTCGGCCCAAGCTGGCAGGGCTTGTACGGCAAGATGGAAACCCTGGTGGATGGCACTCAGGTCAAGGTCGACGAGGCCTATCTGAAGGAGTGCGTTCTCACGCCTGCTGCCAGGAGGGTCAAGGGTTATCCCCCGGTCATGCCGGTCTTTACCCCCAGTGACAAGGAACTGGATGCTCTGGTCGCCTTCATCAAGTCGAAAAGCAATGTCGACGCTGATACCGGCAAGGTGGAACCAGGCAAGTCGCCGCAGTAAATAGCCGGAAACACTCCCACGCTCGTTCGGAGGATGTTTTGATGGCTTATGTGGAGCACGCGGAAGCAGCGGTCCTGCACGAACCGAAGAGCTTTATCACGCGCTATATCTGGAGCCAGGACCACAAGGTCATCGCCCTCCAGTATTCCCTGACGGCCATGTTCGTGGGCGTCATCGCCCTGGTGCTGTCCGACCTGATGCGCATGCAGATCGGGTTTCCCGGCAGTCTCTCATTCATGGATGCCGGTACCTACTATCAGGCCGTAACCATGCACGGCATGATCATGGTGATCTATCTGTTGACGGCCCTGTTCCTGGGCGGCTTCGGCAACTATCTGATTCCGCTGATGGTGGGCGCCCGTGACATGGTCTTCCCCTATGTCAACATGCTCAGCTACTGGTTCTACCTGGTCTCGGTGCTGGTGCTGCTCGCCAGCTTCTTCGTCACGGGCGGGCCCACCGGGGCGGGCTGGACACTCTATCCGCCGCAATCCATGACCCAGGGCACCCCGGGTTCCACAGCGGGCATCGTGTTGATGATGGTGTCGCTGGCGATCTTTATCGTGGCCGCCACCATGGGCGGGCTGAACTACGTGACCACCGTGCTGCAGGCCCGCACCCACGGCATGACGTTGTTCCGCATGCCGCTCGCCGTCTGGGGCATCTTCATGGCCTCGGTCATGGCGCTGCTGGCGTTCCCCGCCTTGTTCGTCAGCGCGGTGATGGTGCTGTTCGACAAGTTGCTGGGGACGAGCTTCTTCATGCCGGGAATCATCTCGATGGGGCAGCAGCTCGCGCATCAGGGCGGTAGCCCGATACTGTTCCAGCACCTGTTCTGGTTCTTCGGCCATCCGGAGGTCTACATCGTCGCCCTCCCGGCGTTCGGCCTGGTCTCCGACCTGATCAGCACCCATGCGCGCAAGAACATCTTCGGCTACCGCATGATGGTGTGGGCCATTATCGCCATCGGTGTGTTGAGCTTCGTGGTCTGGGCGCACCACATGTACGTCAGTGGGATGAACCCGTACTTCGGCTTTTTCTTCGCCGTGACCACCTTGGTCATCGCGGTGCCGACCGCGCTGAAAGTCTACAACTGGGTGCTGACCCTATGGCATGGCGACATTCACCTGACGGTGCCGATGCTGTTTGCCCTGGCCTTTATCCTCACCTTCCTGGTCGGTGGCCTGACCGGGTTGTTTCTCGGCAACGTGATCGTGGATATCCCGCTGTCGGACACCTACTTTGTCGTGGCCCACTTCCATATGGTCATGGGGGTCGCGCCGATACTGGTGGTCTTCGGCTCGATCTATCATTGGTTTCCGAAGATCACCGGGCGCCTGCTGAACGACACCCTGGGCAAGCTGCATTTCTGGGTCACCTTCCTGGGGACCTACTGCATCTACTTCCCCATGCATTACCTGGGGCTGCTGGGTATGCCGCGCCGCTACTACAGCTATCCGAACTACGAGTTCATCCCGCAGTCGGCGCAGCAGTTGAATGCGTTCATCACCATCACCGCACTGATTGTCGGCGTGTTCCAGTTGCTGTTCCTCTTCAACCTGTTCTGGAGTGCCTTCAAGGGCAAACCGGCCGGTGGAAACCCCTGGGGCGCGGCCAGCCTGGAATGGCAGACACCGAACACCCCGCCGGTACACGGCAACTGGGGCGAGAAATTGCCGGTCGTGCATCGTTGGGCCTATGACTACAGCGTGCCCGGGATAGAGCAGGACTTCGTTCCACAGACGGTCTCCGCCGAAGCGCTGGAACAGATGAGGCAGCGCACCGCGCAGGCCAGGACGGCGGGCGAAGGACCATGAACAGGCCACTATTGAAAGACACCGCAGGCGGCGACAGCGGAGGTCGCTGGCACCAGCCCCCCGACGACACCCGGGCGCCGGATGGCATCGACCGGGCGAAAACCGCCAAAGTGGGCCTGCGGGTGTTTTTGGGTGTGGTGACCTCGCTGTTCTTTCTCTTGCTGCTGGCCTTCATTACGCGCTCACAAGTGGCGGACTGGCAGCCTCTGACCGAGCCGCTGGCGCCGCTGGCCAGTGCCAGGCCGCTCTGGCTGAACACGATCCTGCTGGCGCTGGGCAGTGTCAGCCTGCAGTGGGCGCGGGTGGCCGCCCGGCGCGGTGCCTTGAATGGGGCCACCCTCGGCTTCGCCTTGGGCGGCGTTTTTGCGATCGCCTTTCTGGGGGGACAACTCTGGGTCTGGAAGCAGTTCGTCGACTGGGGCTATTTCGTCTCCGGCAATCCGGCCAACAGCTTCTTCTACCTGTTGACCGGCGTACACGGGCTGCACCTGCTGGGTGGCCTGGTGGCCTGGAGTCGAGTCGGTGCCCGGTTCCTGCGACGGGTTCCGCTGTCGCAACTGGCGCCCGTCGTGGAGCTCTGCGCCATCTACTGGCACTACCTGCTGGGCGTCTGGATCGTCCTCTTCGCCCTGCTGACCAGCACGCCGGAAACCTATGAAAACATCGCCGCATTCTGCGGTCTGAGGTGAAGCCATGGCATCGCCCCCAGCAGGTCCGGAAGACCCCGGCCTGTCCTTACCGCTGACCCCACCCGATACGCTGGTACCGGGATGGCAGGGCATCGCCAACGACTGGTCCTCGGATCGGGACGCGTTCAAGCAGGTCCCCTGGGGCAAGGCGATGATGTGGATCTTCCTGCTCAGCGACACCTTCATCTTCAGCTGTTTCCTGACCGGCTACATGTCGGTACGCATCAGCACCACCGTCCCCTGGCCGAACCCCAGCCACGTGTTTGCCTTGACCATCGGCGGGGCTGAAATCCCGCTGATCCTGATCGCGATCATGACCTTCGTGCTGATCAGCAGCAGCGGCACCATGGCCATGGCGGTGAATTTCGCCTATCGCCGTGTACGCACTAAATGCGCTGCCCTGATGCTGGCGACCGCGGCCTTCGGTGTGACCTTCGTCAGCATGCAGGCGTTCGAGTGGAGCAAGCTGATTGCCGAAGGCGTTCGCCCATGGGCGAACCCCATGGGGGCCGCGCAATTTGGCGCGAGCTTTTTCATGATCACCGGTTTCCACGGGCTGCACGTGTCAGCCGGCGTCATTTACCTCTCCATCGTGGCATTCAAGGTCTTGCGCGGAGACTACGAGCGCTCCGGAAACTATCAGATCGTCGAGATAGCCGGGCTGTACTGGCACTTCGTGGACCTGGTGTGGGTGTTCATCTTCGCGTTGTTCTATTTATGGTGAGTCGGTAGAGGAGTGCTGGCGATGGCGCATGCACAAGGTCAACAACATCCACTCAGCCTGTACCTGAAGATCTGGGGATTGTTGTTCGTACTCAGTACCCTGTCCTATCTGGTCGATTATTTTCACTTCCAGGGCTACTTCAGGTGGTCGCTGATTCTGGTGCTGATGTTGTTGAAGGCCGGCCTGATCGTCTCCGTCTTCATGCACATGGCCTGGGAACGCCTGGCGATGGTCTACGCCATACTGGTGCCGCCCTTGTGCCTGTTGGTGCTGGTAGGACTGATGGTGGCAGAGGCGGACTACGTGTTCTTCACCCGTGGAGTGTTCCTCGGGCCATGACAGGCTTCCGCCTCCGGCGTACTCGAACAGCGTCCTATATCGTTCGCTTGAACTGATGCCATCGATACAGCCAGGCCACTATCCAATGGGGCGCCGCTGGGCCGCTACCGGCCGCTTGCAGCTGTGGGTGATGTTGGATGACCCGATCCAGGGTCGACTCCTGATTGGGTTCAACATCGACGAAGAAAATATACTCGCCCTCTTTTACCCGCTCTTTCAGCTTGCGGAAGTGGGCATTGGGCACCTGGATACCAAAAAAGCCGCCTTCCCAGATAGAGAAGCCCAGTATCACGATGGTCAGGAAGACGAACGGCATCCAGCCTGCCGCGGTTTCGGTCCAGCCTGCCAGATAGGCGCCCCCCAGCACCAAGGCGGCTAGCGGTACGCCAATGACCGCGCCAATCTCGCCAGAACGGACAACATCCTGCTTCATGAATGAGTTCACATCATGCAGGTGATGCTGTTCCACGTCGGCATCCCGATCGCTGAGCACATGAATCTGTTCGGTACTGATACCACTGGTTTCCAGTTCGCTTTCAACGGTTTCCAGGTCGTCGAGATTATCGCTGATGTAAAAGTGTCGGTTCATGAGTCACCTCCTACCGGCTATCCGCAGGGGTCCCCGTTTTCTGCAGTCGTTATCTGAAATTCCAGATCGTTATCCTGTCTCTCTGGATAACCTTGCACGCTCACTGTCACGCAAAAAGTATAGCACCCGCCTTTGCAACGCCTTGGCCGCCCGGAGGCCGTAGCGGTTCCTTGCCGGTTGTCTAGAATCTAATAAGAGGTCGGGTCGTCCCCGCAGCGACTACCCCAGGAGGTTTCTCGCCATGAACACCTTAACCATCAAAAGCTGGTGCAAAGCCAGTAGCGATCAACGGTCCATCCCGATGGGGGAGATCCATTTCCACGTCAATGACGACGACCATTTGCGTATGGAGGAGGCCGAAGAACATCTGCAGCAGACCCACGAGCCCGAAGTGATGATCGATGTAGATATGACCACCATGGAGTTGATCACGCCTGAGGAATGCGGCCCTTTGTCCGATTGCCAGCTGCGCGTCTATTTGAGCGCAGGTGACCAGCGCGGCCAGTTCCACCTGGTCGGGCATCGGGCGAGCGACGGCAGCCTGATCTATACCAACGCGGTGATGATCGATCAGTTGGGTTGATTCCCCGGCGAAGGGGAAAAGCCAGACAGGTGAATGAGCCCGGTCCGGGAGCCCGTCAACGTCGTGCCGATGCTTGGCCGTCCGCAGGGTTGATGGGCTCTAACCTAACTAACTACAACACATTCCCAATAAGTGGATATTGGGTTATTGAAAACAAACTGCAACATCACAGCCTGCCTTCACAAATTAGCGCGGACCTGCGCGACACCACACCCTGTTCTCTCTGATGTTTAGGCCGTTCTTTGCATATTGAGTCCGGTACTTGCCGGGTGCGTATCTGATCCGAAAACAAATGCCTCTTGTTGGTGCGTGGGCGGCACTATTGGAGGGCGCTGCAATAGTTTAGATGTTCTTACATATACCAACTAATATGCTTAATTGTGCAAGATACAATGTAGAAAATATTTATTGTCGGGGCTTTTTTTCACTAGACATCCGCTCTGGGGCTCGCCTATATTCGCTCTGCCCTATAGCCAAGGAAGTGCTTGAAATGAGTCTCCGGCAATTGCATTCCTCTCATTCAAAATGGGAAGCAGTGTTTGGCTTCTCCCGTGCAGTCGAAGTTGGCGACACACTGTATATATCCAAGACCGGCCCTCTGGATTCCAACGGAGAAATAACCGCGACAGGTGTTGCCGAACAGACACGCATAGTGCTTGAAAACATCTCTCGAGTTCTCGAACAAGCAAACTTCAAACTTGAAGATGTCATACAGAGTCGCCTGTACTTGACCGAGATTGATAAGTGGCAGGAAGCCGCAACCGTACATGGAGAGTACTTTCAAGACATCCGGCCGGCCTTCACGTTGCTTCACGTGCTGCCATTCCCCGAGCGGAAGATGATCGTTGCCATGGAAGTCGTGGCCTGTCGTCAACAGACCGCCCATATCCCGGAGTCAGCATGAACGCCCGCCTATCGCCCTTCTTTACAGTTTTTGCCACCGTGGCCGCGGGAACAGCCATGGCCAGCAACTACTTGCTGCAACCGGTATTGCCTGCCGTGGCCGACACCCTGGGGATCGACGTGTCCAGTGCCGGGCTCATCGCCGCCAGCACCCAGATCGGCTACATGCTCGGCATATTGCTGATCGTTCCTCTGGGGGATGTGTTCGACAAGCGCACGCAGATCATCTGGCAATTCCTGATACTGGGCGCCGCGATCTGGCTTGCCGCGCTTTGCACATCCCCAGCCTTGTTTTTCCTGGCCTGCATCGTGATCGGCATGATGGCGACCAATGCCATTCAACTCAATGCACTGGGTTTTCAGTTGAGTGAAAAAGGCAGCACGGTCGGCACCATAACCATGGGAATCAGCGCAGGCATTCTGCTGGCGAGGTTCGTGGGAGGAGCCATCGCCCAGGCAAGGGGCTGGCAACACATGCTGATGTGCACCGCGGTCCTGATGCTGACGCTGGCGGTGGCGGGAGGGGTGGCGATGCCTTCTTCCCCGCCCCGGGGAAAAACCGCCTATCGACAAGTGCTCGCAAGCCTGCCGGGGCTGCTGGGGCGATACGCCCTCCTGAGGGAGTCGGTCATGGTGGGTGGGGCGTGGTTCTTTGTCTTCAGCATGCTTTGGGTCGCCTTGATGCTGCATTTGCAGGCCGCTCCGATCAACCTTGACCCCACCGCCACCGGGCTGTTTGGCCTGGCCGGGCTTGCCGGACTGCTGATGGCCCGCTACGCCGGTGCCCTGGCAGATCAGATCGGGAGTCGCGCCGTCATTACATTGGGGCTGTTGCTGGTGCTCGGGGGCGTGGCGATCCTGTACCTGTTTCCCCATTCCATTTCGGGGCTGGTGATCGGAGTCGTTCTGTTCGATCTGGGCTGCTTTTCAGCGCAAGTCGCGAATCAGACCCGGGCACTTCGGCTTGAACCCAACTTGCGCAGCAGTTTGTTTGCCGTCTACATGTTCTGTTATTACGCGGCGGGTGCCCTGGGTTCATTATCGGCCGGTTATATTTACCAACAATCAGGGTGGCGTGGCATCTGTATAAGCGCGTTCATCGTGACGGCGATGGGTCTTGCAATCACCTGGAAAAATAACAAAAACACCTCTCTCAATATACAAACTGTCAAATAGCGTTAGCGTAACAAGACGTCCCCTGCTCCAAATAACTTAGCTTGCCAGACGGAAAGTTATGCGTCTGGTTGTGCCCATGCATCCGCACTACTGGAGATGACTGTTATGTTCACCATGCAATTATTGGCGATTCTGCTCGTCAGCCAGTTGTTAGGGGGGTTGGCACAACGCATAGGCCAATGCCGGGTGGTGGGAGAAATTACCGCAGGCATTTTGCTGGGCCCCACTTTCCTGCAGCCGTTCCTTCAATCACTGGGTGTACAGTCTTCGTTGTTTGCCGCCGAAAACATTAGCTGGATCAGTACGTTGGCCGAACTGGCACTGGTCTTGTTGATGTTTGAAGTGGGCATGCATATCGCTCCGGGCGACAGTCATCGCAATCATCAGGAAAACAAGTCTGCGCTCAGAGTGGCCATTGCCGGTCTCGTGCTGCCCTTTATCACGGGCATCGTTGTGGCCTGGTACGCACATCCCGTGCTGGCGCCCGGTTTCGACAAGCCGTCCTTCATCGTTTTCTGCGGCATTGCGCTGGCCGTGTCCGCGCTCCCTGTCATGATTCGCATCGTCGAGGACCTGGGGATCGGCCATCTGCCGGCGGTGGTTGTCACGCTTCGGGCCGCCGTACTGACCGACATTGCAGGCTGGCTCGCCCTGGGCGCCGTCATTGTATTCGCCGCCTTTCACCACGACCTGAAACGGGTTGCGCTGTTCGGGTTCTGCCTGCTGTTGGGGGTTGCCGGCTACATCGCCCTGTCATTGCAATGGGTCGAGCGGATGCTGGCCAGACTTGACGCGTCCGACTATCCGCGACACCTGCCATGGATACTGTGCTATCTGCTGGCCAGTGCCTGGATCACCATGCACCTGCAACTGCACGCCGGGATCGGCGCCTTGCTGGCGGGCGCCATGATCAGCCGCGCCCCGGGTTTCGCACAGTACTGGAACCGGCAGATCGGCGGTTTCCTGAGGGTTTTCCTGCTACCGGTCTTCTTCGCCAGCGCCGGGCTCAAGACCTCACTGACAACCGCCGGCAATGCGGTGGAACTCCAGTGGTTGCTGATCTTTCTGGTCGCGGCCTTCGTCAGCAAGTTTCTCGGCGCCTACATCGGCGCTCGCCACAGCGGCTTCTCCTACCGCGATGCCACATTGACGGGGGCGTTGATGAATACCCGCGGCCTGATGGAGCTGGTCGTACTGTCCATCGGCCTGGAACTGCACCTTATTTCCCCGACTGTTTATAGCCTGCTGGTGACCGTGGCGCTGATCGTCACGGCAACGACCACGCCCCTGGTTCGTCGAGTGACGCAACGCAACACCCGAGTATTTGCCCGACCCGCCATCGCGGAAAAAAACTTCAACTGATGCAATGACCCTTGTGGAGCTAAACATGACTCAGCTTAATGCCATTCTTGTAGCCAATAAGATCAAGGAAATCATCTCCGAGCGTCTCGACTTGGACATTCCGATTTCGGGAATCAATGAGACCGCGGGCCTGGCATCGGAAGTGGGTGTTGATTCCATCGGTTTCATCGAACTCAAGTTCCAGTGTGAAGAGGAGTTCAAGATCCAGATTGATGAAGAAGAGTTCGTGCCCGAGCACTTCTTCAGCGTGCACACCTTGTCCAGCTTCATCATTGAAAAGTCCGGGGCGCTGCAACAATGAACAGCCTCGTCAATATCGGGCAAAGAGAAGACTTCATTTCTCCCGGCCAACTGGAAAATATTTCCACCACCGCCAGTGTGGGCGAGCGCGTCGATGCGGGCCGACGCTATCAGGAGTACCTGGCGTACTGGGCGGTCCAATCGCTGCCTGCGGGCCAGGTGGTACTGATCGCCCTCCCCAACAGCCCCGATCTGCTGGCCATGTTTGCGGCTGTCTTGAACAGCGGATATGTCCCGGCCTTGATCGCCCCGACCACCCCCGGGGAGCGGATCGCGCAAATGATCGGGGATTTCAGCGCCGGCGCACTGGTTCGGTCGGCCACTCATGAAGCCGCCTGGGCCGGCTACGGGATAAGCAAGGCGCAGGACCTTGGGCGCTGGCAGGTCGGACAGGTGCCGAACGCGCCGCTGCCGGTCACACAACCGGGCCAGGTCGTCATCGCCACTTCAGGGACGTCACGGGCTTTCAGCAGCGGTTGCGTTCACTGGTACAGCGCCTTGCAGACCAACGCGCTGCGCCATGCCCGCAGCATCGGCCTCGACCGCACTGACCGCATTCTGGTCAACCTGCCGATGTACTACTCGACGGCACTGGTCGCCCAGACCATCGCGGCGTTGGAACTGGGCGCGCACCTGGTCATCAGCGGCCCTCCGTTTCTGGTGCCCACCTACCTGGAAGACATCCAGGAACATCGCATCACGGCCAGTTCCGTGACGCCGGTGTTGCTGCGTCAGATCAACGCCCATTCACAGCCCCTCCCAGCGTGCCTGCGTCTGCTCACTGTCGGTGGCGACCTCGCCGCTGCGGCGGAGGTGAGCCATTGCATGGCCGTCAATCCCGGGCTTGAGCTGTACCTGACTTACGGCATCAGCGAAGCCGGTCCGCGGGTGTCGACTTGCGCGGCGCATCGGGTGTCGGCCCAGCGGCTGAGTTCGGTCGGGCTGCCTCTGGACGGTACCCAGGTCATGCTCCTGCGTCCGAGCGAGGACAGCCTCGAAGGCGAGTTGCTGGTGAGCTCGGATACCTTGCTGACCAAGAAGATCGGTCAGGACAGCCACACACCGATCATCGAACGGGACGGCAAGCGTTGGCTGAAAACCGGCGACATCTTCAGCCAGGATCATGAAGGTTATCTGTACTTCAAAGGCCGCAACTCGGACTTCATCGTCATCCGCGATGAAAAAGTGAACCTGGGCGCGATCAAGCAGATGTGCAAGCGCGTACCCGGTGTTCTGGCCTGCAGAACCGAAGTGGTCAGCGACGCCTCGGTGCTGGCGGGATTTCAACTGGAACTGACCGTTGACCGGGAAGTGGTTCAGGAAAACCAGGGCGACCATTTCAAGACCCGTCTTCTGAAACAGCTCAAACACTATGAGCGGCCGCTGGCGATAGCGCTGCTGCATCGCGACGCCCTGAGCATGACGAACCACAAGTAAGGATCCTTCATGAACAGTCATACCCAATCACTGGCCCGGCAAGTCATCGCGCTACACGATCTTCGTTCGATTGAAGACATCATGGCCAACGTCCCCTTGACCTTGTGTCACGTCCTGCAAGAGCCCGATGTCTTCAAAACCTACGCGCCCGAGATCGTTCGCCTGAAGTACCCGAAAGACGAATGGGCGCAGCACATAGAGCGCTATGAACATTACCGCGATAACGTCATCGCCACGTTGTGTGTGGATGACTACCTTCAGGCCATGCTCGAGCCCCATAGCCGTCTGCCCTGTTTCTGTTCGCAAATGGCGGATGTCGCCGGAACGTTGCTGCATGTCATAACCGGCGAGCGTGTCTACGCCGTGCGCAACATCTTCGTGAACTATCTGTATCTACCCCAGCGCTGGCACTGCATCAACGCCGTGGTCAGGGAGCAACGCATCCGTTACTTCGACGTGTCCGCCTACGCCCAGGTACTGGACAAGCCAAGACGCAAAGTTGTCCATCCCGGCGAACTTGAAGGCTTCAATGCCGCCGACATCGCACCGCACTTCATTCACAGCGAGCGGTGGCTTCAAAAAGAACCCTTTGTTCGTCATATCGAACTCAAGGGAAAACACATTGAAGACAACTTCTACCCGTCGCCCGTCAGCGGCAAGCCGATCGACGAGTTTCAACGAACTTTCAATTGAAATCGGTTGCTCAGCCCTGGGGCTGGCAACTCTTCACTCCTGCGCAATAGGTATGAGGTCGCGATCATGGACATCAGATCAAACGTCGTCGTTGTTACGGGTCTGGGATGGAACACCGCGTTGGGTGACGACGTGGATGCCGTCACTGAGCGTCTGCTCGACGGGCAGTCAGGCATACGGCCGCTGCCCAGTGAATTACGGCTTAAAAATGACCGTGCCGCCTACCTTGAGGATGTCGGCAACCCCGACCGCAAGGCGCGACTGATCGAACTCACCACGCAGTCCGTCAAGTCTGCGCTGAGCGACGCCAGGATCGATGTGCAAACGCCGAATCCGCACGCCTTCCTGATCATCGGCACCAGCCTGGGTTACCGGCTCGATAGCGAAGAGTTCCACCAGGATCCCCTGCACCAATGGACCGATGAAGTGGGCGCCCGGGTCGGCATGACTCCGTTGGCACTGTCGACCGCCTGCTCGTCGGGCTCCGATGCCATTCTGCTGGGCGCCCACCTGATTCGCTCGGGACAGGCCGACTTGTGCGTTTGCGGGGGCGCCGACGTATTGGGGGATGCCAAGCGGTTGGCACACACCGCGCTGGGCACGCTTTCCTCGACCACCTTGAAGTCATTCGATCAAAGCCACGACGGCACCCTGCTCGGCGAGGGGGCAGGGTTTGTCGTGCTGCAGCGTCAAGGTCTGGAGAGGCACAAGCCCTATGCCTATCTGGTCGGATGCGGAGCCTCCAACGACGCCGCCGGCCTGACCGCACCGGATGAGACGGGGGCCGGCATTCGCCTGGCGCTGGATCGCGCGCTGGCGGAGGCCGACCTGAGCCGTAACCAGGTCAGCCTCATCAATGCCCACGGCTCGGGCACCCACACCAATGATCGGGTCGAAAGTGCCGCCTACAACGAGTACTTCGGCGATTACCACCCACTGGTCTTCGCGACCAAGGGCGCCTTCGGGCACACCCTGGGAGCTACGGGCGCCCTTGAGGCCATTGCCCTGATCAAGGCCTTGCAGACCCAGAGTGTCCCTCCGGTTTTCGGCCTGCAGCAACCGCTGCCGGATCTGGAGTTCGACCTGCCGATCCAGAAGCCGGCCCGCACCCGCGGCAATGTGGGCCTGAGTCTGACCATCGGTTTTGGCGGTTTCAACACCGCCCTGGTGTTCCAGCGCTTTGACCAATAAGGCCGCCCGAGGATCTGAGATGAAAACAATCGATATCAGCAACGCCAACTCGCTGACCTATTCGGATCTCGACGAAACCCTGCGTCGTGGCCTCAAGAGTGCGGATCCCCTGGTCTTCAGTGTGCTGGAGAGCGTCAACGCCTTGCAGCAGCGCCACCTCGGTGCACTGGATGCCCATCGGCGCAATGTGGGCATGATCCAGTACGGGAGCGCCTTTCCAAGCCACCTGACCGCCAGGATCGTCAGCGATATCCAGACGCGCAGCCGTGTTTCCCCGGTCGACTTCATCAACGCCAATGCCGGCGCGCCGCTCTCCATCTGCTGCACCCGGTACGGCTTCCAGGGGCCGACCCTGGTGCTGACGATGCCCGGAACCACGGCCCGGCCCATTGCCGACAGCCTGGCGCAGCACTGGCTGCAAAGCGGCCAGGCCGACTACCTGTTTTTGTGCCGTGCCGAGTTCGGCCCCGATCGTGCGATCGAGGTCGAAACCCAGCTCGTTTGTTTGTGACTGTTCCCTTCGCCCTCCACGTTGAGAAATCGAAAAATGCAAAACCAGACTTTTGATGTTGCAATCATCGGTAGCGGTATCGCAGGCACCATGCTGGGCGCGATTCTGGCCAGTCAAGGCGTCAAGACTGTCATCATCGATGCGGGCACCCATCCGCGCTTCGCCGTGGGCGAGTCGATGGTGCCGGAAAGTGCCGTGCTGCTGAAAATCCTCGCCAAGCGCTACGGCATTCCGGAGCTGGCTTACCCTGGCGAACTCAATTCATTGATCAAGCACGTCGGCTCATCGAGTGCCGGCATCAAACTGGCCTTCAGCTTCGCCTGGAACGGCAAGAACCAGGAGCACAATCCGCTGGATGTCGTGTCCACGCCCGTCATCGCCCCGGAAGCCCACTTGTTCCGCCAGGACGTCGATGCCTACTACCTGGCGCTGGCAGCCCGCCTGGGCGCCACCATCCGCCAACAGGTGCGCATCCAGGACATCGAGGAACTCCCCGATGGCATGCTGCTGAACCTGGGCAATGAGCAGATCCAGGCCAGTTATGTGGTCGACGCCGCCGGTTATCGGTCGCCTATCGCCGATAAGTTCGGATTGCGCAAGGGGGCGCGGGAGATGCAGGCGCGCACCCGTTCGCTGTTCACCCACATGACCGGTGTGAAGCTGTATGAAGAGGTGGTGGCCGGTACCGACGTCACGGGGTCGCCGACGCCGCTGGCGCAAAGCACCCTGCACCATATGTTCGAAGGCGGCTGGCTGTGGATCATTCCGTTCGACAACCACCCGCATTCGACCAACACCCTGTGCAGCGTTGGCCTGCAAGTGGATATCGACAAGCACGGGCCCGCGGTCGATCCGGAAGAAGAATTCCAGCGTTTCCTCGCCGAACACCCGACCGTGGCGCGGCATTTCGAAGGCGCCGCCCGTGTCCGCGAGTGGACCGTGGCACCGCGACTCAACTACACCAGCCGGGAAAGTGTGGGCGACCGCTACTGCCTGCTGGGGCATGCGGTGGGGTTTGTCGATCCGTTGTTTTCACGCGGCCTGGTCAACACCTACGAGTCGATTGCCCGTGTGGCGCCGGCGCTCATCGACGCCGTGAAGACCAATACCTGGGACAAGACCGACTTCCTCGGCTATCAGGATTACAGCCTGGAAGTGGTCAGGATCAATGACCGCCTGGTTGCCAACTCCTTTACCGCATTCGACAGCTTCCCGCTGTGGAACGCCTGGTTCCGGGTGTGGATCAGCGGCAGCTACATCGGCGTGCTGCGCCTGCGCAAGATCTACGCGGACTACCTGGCCGATGGCGACAACGAAAAGTTGCGCCTGGCCTTTGAAAACGCCACCTACGCCGGCCACCTTTCGATAGAAAGCCATGCCTACGAGGCGCTTTTCGAGCAAGCCTGCACGGCCATGGAAAGCTACGCGGCAGGTGGTCAAAGCGAAGCGCAGACCATCGAGGTGCTGCAGAAGCTGTTCGACGAAAACCGCGAGCACCTGCCTATTGATTTCGCGGACTTCTCCAACCGCTTCCTGTCCCGTGCCAGCCAGCCGTTCGCCGACTCGCTGCTGATGTGGGCACACAACGCGCCCGGCGGTATCAAGCCGCTGTTCGATCGAGGTACGACACCGATGAAATTCGACTTCCTCGACAGCTATCGATACGGCGACCGCGAAGCACTGAACAAGGCGGCCGACCTGGCACTGGTCGAATGGCGCAAGCGCTGATCCGACCCTGAAGCAGCCCGGCACGCGAGCCCCGCCCGTGCCGGGATCTGCACCGCCTACCTACCGGAGGACACCCTATGCAGAGTGAGTTCCCGTCATTGGACGCCCGTCGGCAGTCCGCCGTGGCCCGCGGCATCAATCAGCTTCATCCCGTCTACGTCCAAAGCGCCGACAATGCGCGGCTCATCGATGCCAACGGCAAAAGCTACATCGACTTCGCCGGCGGCATCGCAGCCCTCAATACCGGGCACTTGCACCCGCGCGTGGTCGAGGCCGTGCAGGCCCAGCTGCAACAGTTCTCGCACACCTGCTTCGCGGTCACGCCCTACGAGAGCTACATCAGTGTCTGCGAGCGCATCAACCGGTACATGCCGGGCCCGTTCGACAAACGCAGCGTGCTGTTGACCACAGGATCGGAGGCGGTGGAAAGCGCCATCAAAGTGGCGCGTGCCGCCACGGGACGTACCGGCGTCATCGCATTCACCGGGGCCTACCATGGCCGGACGTTCCTGACGATGGCCATGACCGCCAAGGTTTCACCGTACAGCTCCGCGATGGGGCTGATGCCGGGCCATGTCTATCGCGCACTGTTCCCTGACGCCTCCAGTGGGGTCGACACGGAGCAGGCACTGGCCAGCCTGGAGCGGATTTTCTACTGCGATGCGGCCCCGACCGATATCGCGGCGATTGTCATCGAGCCGGTTCAGGGCGAGGGCGGTTTCCATGTTGCGCCAGCGCCGTTCATGGCGGCCCTGCGGGCCATCTGCGACAGGCACGGCATCGTGTTGATCGCCGATGAGGTGCAATGCGGCGCAGGGCGCACGGGTACGTTCTTCGCCATGGAGCAGATGGGTGTCCATGCGGATCTGATCGTGTTCGGCAAATCGGTGGCCGGCGGCTTGCCGCTGTCGGGCGTGGTCGGCCGTGCGGACCTGATGGACAGCATCGGCCCCGGCGGGCTGGGCGGTACGTATGCCGGGAACCCCCTGGCCTGTGCCGCCGCCCTGGCCGTGCTGGACGTGATCGAGCAGGACCAGTTGCTGAGCAAGGCCGTGTCCCTGGGCGACCTGCTGACCCAGGTGCTTGCCGAAACCACTAGCGGATTGGGCGTCAGTTGCCGGATCCGCGGACTCGGCGCGATGGTTGCGCTGGAGCTTTTTGACGATCCGCAGCAACGCGTGCCCGCCACCGACACGACCCGCCAGCTGGTCAGGCAGGCGCAGCAACGGGGATTGCTGCTGCTTTCCTGTGGCCCGCGCAACAACGTCATCCGTTTTCTGATGCCGTTGACGATCGACACGCAATCGCTGGCCGATGGCCTGTCGATCCTGGGTCAATGCCTGGCGTCCATCAAGGGCATTTCATCATTCGTTTGAGAAGGGAACATCGATGAGCACCATAGCTACGGATAAGCGCGCCCTGCGCAATGCCTACGGCCAGTTCGCCACGGGCATCTGCATCGTGACGACCCTGGATCTCCTGGGCCAGCCTACCGGCTTGACGGTCAACAGTTTCAACTCCGTATCGCTGGAGCCGGCACTGGTACTGTGGAGCCTTCGCAAGGAGTCCTGGAGCGCGGCAGCCTTCCAGGCCGCCGACAGCTTCGCCATCAATGTGCTTTCGCAGGGGCAACAGGAGGTCAGCGACCGCTTTGCCAAACCGTTGCCCGACAAGTTCCACAACGTCGGCTTTGCGCTGGGCAAGCACAACATGCCCCTGATTCACGGGGCCATCGCTCAGTTCGAATGCCTGAAGTACCGGCAACTGGATGGTGGCGACCATTGGATATTCCTGGGCGAGGTGCTCGACTTCAACCATGCTCAGGGTGATCCCCTGATTTTCCACGGTGGCCGCTATGCCACGGCTCAGCTCGCCGCCACGCCCGCCTGAGAACGCCCCGGGGGCAGCGGATCGAGCGCTGCTCCCTTGGCATAGGCGGCCAGCACTTCTTCGCGGGCTGCGATGCGCTGCAGATAATCGGCGACGTGGGGCAATCCGCGGATATCCACGTTCAACTGGGCGTGGATGCGCAGCCAGGGATAGATGGCCATGTCGGCAATCGAGTAGGCCGGACAGATGAACTCGCGTCCCGCCAAGGCTTTTTCCACCGTGTTGAAGAGGTGTTCGGTCTGTGCCTGGTAGCGGGATCTGGCGTACTGATGGTCTTCGCCATTCTGGTGAATGAAGTGATAGTTCTGCCCCGCCATCGGCCCCAGGCTGCTGATCTGCCAGGCCAGCCAGTGGAGCACCGCATAGCGTTCGGGCCCCGCCGACGGCAGGAACCGCGAGTGTGTTTCAGCCAGGTACTGAAGAATGGCAGCGGACTCGGGCAGGGTCAGTGCCTGCTCGTGGTCAACCAGCAGCGGAATTTTTTCATGGGGGGTCAATCGGGCGAAATCCGGCTGGTGTTGCTCGCCCTTCGTCAGGTTTATCCGGCGGATTTGATAAGGAACGCCAAGTGCCTCCAGCATGATCAGTATCTTGTGACCATTGGCCGTAGGCGCGAAATAGAGTGTGTACATGGCAGCGGCTCGCACAAGCCAGGAATGGCAGGCTGGAAGTCGGCGCGGTCGAGTCCGGCTCGAACCGCGCCTGCGCTCAGGCAATCGGGTAACGTTTGAACAGATCGGTCTGTTCCAGACGCGCCGCATGGGCCTTGAGGGTCGGGAAGTCGTCGGCCTTGATGACGTCGGGAATCATCAATTGCATGAACGACCAGGCCACGGCGCTGGTGAGGGCGGCCTGATTGGGCCGCTCGCCTGGCGTCGGTTGCGCCGCCAGTAGCTTGTCCAGTTCAGCGCAGGCCGCCAGCAGTTGCCGGGTGACGCGTTCAACCCAGGGCTGGTGCAGCTTCTCCGCCGGACGAAGATTATGTTCATAGACGATCTGGACGGTTTTCTCGCACGCCGCCAGCGCCAGTCCCACCGTGCGCAAGGCATTGGCCAATGCCTGCGGTTGCTGCGGCAACAGCTTGGCAGCGGGCGCGCCGAGGGTTTCGAAGTAGTCGATGATCAGCGTCGAGTCCATCAGCACGGAACCGTCGTCGAGTAACAGGCTCGGGGCCTTGACGACCGGATTGATCCTGGAGAACGCCTCGAAGGTGCTGAACACCGACAGCGGATCATGTTCGAATTTGACCCCCAAGAGATCCAGGGAAATGGCCACCCGGCGAACGTAGGGTGAATCCAGCATACCGATAAGTTTCATCCATCACTCTCCTTAGTTGAGTTTGATCTGCAGTGCCAATGTCCGGCGCTTGAACAGATTGGCCAGCCGCCATGAACGCAAGTCCAGGTGCCGCTCGGAAAGAGCGTCGGCCGGCGCCAGCTGCAATGTCCCCTCACCGTCGATCAGCGCAAGCCCTGCCGACAGTTTCACCCGCTCACCGGGACCAATCGAGAAGTCGACGCCGTCGGTGCTGATCCAATGCGTGCCACTCACCGCCCGTGTATAAATATCCTGGGCGAAACGAACCGAGAGTAGCTGCGCCTTGGCCAGTGAAACCTGCAGCCATTGTTGCTCATCGCAACCGGATCTGCCCATTGTCGTTTGCCGTGCACCCCATGCGTCGTCCATCGCATCAGTCCTCCTGCGGATCAGAGACTTCACTATCTCTTACAATAGAGAGAACTGGCAGGCTATAGTATCGGTATTTTTTACCATAAGTAGTAAGAATAAGTTACATGTCGAGCATTCCTCCTATCACCTGTTTACGCAGTTTCGAAGCGGTTGCAAGGCTGGGCAGCGTCACTGCTGCCGCCAAGGAGCTGCATGTCACCCATTCGGCCATCAGCCAGCAGATCAAAGTGCTGGAAGAGATGATCGCGGTCACCCTGTTCGTCCGTGAGGGACGGGGCTTGCGGGTCAGCGAAGACGGGCGTCTGTACGCCCTGCAGATCCGTGAGGCGCTGAGCGGGATCGCCGAAGCCACGCGGCTGATCAAGACCCAGCCCAAATCCACGGAGCTGGTGGTCGCCGTCCTGCCATCGTTCGGGTTCAGTTGGCTGTTGCCACGCCTGCCCCGGTTCCAGCGCTTGCAACCGCACATCAGCATTCGCCTGCAGGCGAGCCTGGCGGTATCGAACCTGACTCGAGAGTCGGTCGACGTCGGTATCCGCATGGGCAAGGGCGAGTGGGACGGAGTGGAGCAGCGTCTGCTGTTCCACGACGAGACGGTCGTGGTGGCCGCTCCGCATTTCAATGGCGGGGTGCTACCGCGGACCTCCGAAGAGATCGTTGAGAGCAACATCATCTTCAACATGGAATCGTGGCGGCCATGGTGCCAGGCGGCGGGGCTGGATATCGACGTTCCGCGCATAGGCCTTTGCAGCAACGACTCCAACCTGGTGCTGCAGGCCGTACGCCTTGGCCAAGGCATTGCGCTGGAGCGCCGCAGCCTTGTGCACGACGCCATCCAGCGGGGAGAGCTGGTGCAACTTTCCGAGTTCACGGCGCCTTACCCCTATCCCTACTGGCTGGTGCTGCCCAACCGGGAGCGTTCGGAAGCCAAGCAGCGGGAATTTTCCAGTTGGCTGGCCAGTGAAGTCGATGACTACCTGAATGAACTGAACCCTGGAAAAAACGAAACGGAGTGAGCATGGATCTGCACCTGAGCGGCAAGCGTGTGGTCATCACCGGTGGAAGCAAAGGGATAGGACTGGCTTGTGCCCTGGCTTTTGCGGCAGAGGGCGCCAGGGTGGCGATCGTTTCCCGCGACCGCGCCAACCTGGAGGCCGCGGAGGCCGAATTCGCCAGGCGCCGCTTGCAGGTGATCACTCATGCACAGGATCTGGCATCGGCCGAGGGCTGTGCGTCGACCATGGCGGTTCTTGAAGAGGCACTGGGGCCGCTCGACATCCTGATCAACTGTGCAGGCGCGGCGAAGAAGCACTCGATCGATACACTGGAGCCGGCCCACTTCCACGCGGCGCTGGCGGCCAAGTTCACGCCCTACCTGAACATGCAGCACGAGGCGTTGCAGTGTTTTCGACGCCAGCGTGCCGCCGGCTCACGGGAGGACAAGGCCATCGTGAACATCATCGGCATCGGCGGCCGCCATGTCATGGCCAACCATCTGGCCGGAGGGCTGGCGAACGCTGCGCTGCTGTTTCTCAACGCCGGCCTGGCCAACGCCCATGCTTCAAACGCCATACGCATCAACGCAATCAACCCCGGCCTGACGCTGACCGAGCGCACGGAAAACACCCTGGCCTTCGAAGCGGGTCTTGGCGGCTCAACCGTGCAGGAAGTGTTGAAAGCCAAAGAGGCCGCGTTGCCTATCGGTCGGCTGGCGAAACCGGAGGAAATTGCCGATGTCGCGCTTTTCCTGGCCAGCCCGCGAGCCAGTTATGTGACCGGTGCGGTGATCGATATGGACGGAGGCCTGCATCCATCACTTTAGCGCCGCGATCGTTGGTGATTTCTGGATAAACCATCCAGCAATGCAGCGCTGATCCAAACCCGTGGTGTCCCGGCTGTCTTTTCGGCAAAAGCGGCAGCCACCGAAAACGGCGGCTGCAAATGGAGGTTGCATTTCATGCGTGCGGTGGGCTGTACAACCTA
>NZ_JXDG01000013.1 GCF_000820515.1 Pseudomonas batumici
CCAGCACGACCTTCGTCGAGCAGCTTGCGGAACATTTCAACACCAGTACAGGTGGTGGTGGCAGTATCACGCAGACCAACGATTTCCAGGGCATCTTGAACGCGAACGATACCGCGCTCGATACGACCGGTTACAACAGTACCGCGACCCGAGATCGAGAACACGTCTTCGATCGGCATCAGGAACGGCTTGTCGATTGCACGCTCAGGCTCAGGAATGTAGCTGTCCAGAGTCTCAACGAGCTTCTTGACGGCCGAAGTACCCATGCCGTTGTCATCATTGCCTTCCAGCGCCATACGCGCAGAACCAATGATGATTGGAGTGTCATCGCCTGGGAAGTCGTAGGTGCTCAGCAGATCGCGCACTTCCATCTCAACCAGTTCCAGCAGCTCAGCGTCGTCTACCAGGTCAGCCTTGTTCAGGAAAACCACGATGTATGGAACGCCCACCTGACGGGACAGCAGGATGTGCTCACGAGTTTGCGGCATCGGACCATCGGCGGCCGAGCAAACCAGGATCGCGCCGTCCATCTGCGCAGCACCGGTGATCATGTTTTTTACGTAGTCGGCGTGACCAGGGCAGTCAACGTGAGCGTAGTGACGCTCGGCCGAATCGTACTCAACGTGAGCGGTGTTGATGGTGATACCGCGAGCTTTCTCTTCCGGGGCGCTGTCGATTTTATCGAACTCAACCTTGGCCGAACCGAACACTTCGGAACAAACGCGGGTCAGAGCGGCAGTCAGCGTGGTCTTACCGTGGTCGACGTGACCAATGGTGCCTACGTTGACGTGCGGCTTATTACGTTCGAACTTTTCCTTAGCCATCGAAATCACCCTCAGGAGAAGAATTGAGCAAGCTACATCAGCCATTAAAACAAAGGCAGATATTTTCATATCTGCCTTGTTATATGGAGCTCTTGAGCGGATTTGAACCGCTGACCTCACCCTTACCAAGGGTGTGCTCTACCAACTGAGCTACAAGAGCGAAACACTGTGCACAAACAGCAAACTTGGAGCGGGTAGCGGGAATCGAACCCGCATCATCAGCTTGGAAGGCTGAGGTTCTACCACTAAACTATACCCGCGGAGCTTGCAGCTCACGCTTGAAATATGGTGGAGGGGGAAGGATTCGAACCTTCGAAGTCGTAGACGTCAGATTTACAGTCTGATCCCTTTGGCCGCTCGGGAACCCCTCCTAAGCGAGCCGACATTTTACATCATGTCGACCTTCTGTCAAGCATTTTCTCATTTAAATCATGAGGTTAGCTGCGTTGACCCGCTTCGTAGCCAGTCCCTCAAGAGGTGTTCACTGCGAAGCGGGCGCCATTCTATGCAAACTATTCGACAGTTGCAATACCCTCGCAGGGCATTATTTTATGTTTTAACTCATTGAATTCTTTAGCAAGGTTCTGCAGCAGGGCATCGTCCAGCAAATGCTGGCTTTCGGGTGCGATCCGCACCCAGTAACCCGCCGAATCAGGCACATTCACCTGCTCGACCCGCGCCTTGATATTGCTGCCCTGGAGACGCTGCGCGACGGACTGCGCCAGATCCTGGCGAGTGACAGCCCCCAGATAAACACATTCGCCCTCGCGCACCTGGGTGCTTCCAGCCGCACGACGACCACCCGCACCGTCCGACTCGCTCAACAACTGGATATCCTGGTGAGCACTGCGGTACAACGAAAGAGGTGCGACTTCCTTGGCCCTCAGGGGTGCCTCCTGCTGATGCCAGACGTAATAGACACCGTTGAGCACCAGCAGCAACAGAAACAACCAACGCATAGGAACCTCAATCGAGCGGACACGCCACCGCCAAGCCAACAAATACCGGATCAGGCAGCGGACGCGCCTGCCGCCGGACAAACTCACTACCACTCTCGAACTCAAGCATCGTCACGCAGCCTCAAGCTGAGCTCGCCACCGCTGAAGACCTTTTCGACGCCATCGACCTGCAGGCGCAAGGCGCCTTGCTGATCGATGCCCAGCACGATCCCTTCAACCTGGTTCACCCCGGCGACCAGGGCCACCTTGCGCCCTTGCCAGAGGTGATTCTGCTCCCACTCAGCCTGGATCGCGGCAAAACCCGAGGACTGGTGCCATTCCAGGTAAAAGCGCAGCTTTTCACCCAGGCTGGCGATCAACTGATTGCGATCGATCGACCGCCCCGTTTCCAGCCGAGCCGATGTCCACAGCTGATCCACCTGGTCGGCGACCTGCATGTTGACGTTGATCCCGACCCCCAGCACGACGTGACAGACATCCGCCGGGTCGCCGACAAGTTCCAGCAAAATACCGGCGATCTTCTTGTTGTCGACCAGGACATCGTTTGGCCACTTCAGCCCTGCCCCGGCAATGCCCAGCTCACGCAATGCCTGCAGAACGGCCAGGCCGACCACAAGACTCAGGCCTTCCAGCTGGCGCATGCCACCGTCGATCCTGAGCAACAGACTGTAATAGATATTTTCCGCGAACGGACTGACCCACTGGCGCCCCCTGCGCCCTCGCCCCGCGGTCTGCCGCTCGGCCACCACGATAAAAGGCGCAACAACGCCCTTGCCCACCAGACGTAGCGCCTCGGCATTGGTCGAATCTATGGAGTCGTAAACATGAACAGGCCAGGATGCCGAAGGCGTTGCAGCCGCAATCTCCAGCTCGCTCAGCAGCACCAGCGGATTGGCCAGCTGGTAACCCCGGCCACGGACCTTATGGATAACCAGCCCGAACTCCGCCTCCAGTTGCTGGAGCTGCTTCCAGACAGCACTGCGACTGACCCCCAGCGCCGCTCCAAGCGCTTGCCCGGAGTGGAATCGACCATCTTTGAGGAGCTTCAACAACGTCAGCATGCAGGTCTCGCCTAACAATGAGGCAGGCATGATAGCCATGCGCCGAGGGCTTGCATATGACCCTTGAGCCTTGCAGCGACTGTCCGGCCGCCATCGCCAGCAAGCCGGCTCCTACAGGTCAGCATTCCACCGCGAGAATATCGTCGGACCCGGCCCTTGTGGGAGCCGGCTTGCTGGCGATGCCGTCGGCACTATCAACACAGGGGTGAGGTGTAGCACCCGATGTTTCGGCAAAGCAAAAACAAAACCCCTACCTGCGTGCGCAGATAGGGGTTTTGGAATTTAATCTTGACGATGACCTAC
>NZ_JXDG01000014.1 GCF_000820515.1 Pseudomonas batumici
GCCGGAAGTGGGGCGAATTATAGACCTGTAGGATTTGCCGTCAACCGTTAATTTCACTTTTCTGTCATAAAGGTCAAAGGCACCGCAAAAACAACTAAGGGAGCCTGCGGCTCCCTTAGCGTTCACCTCACACCCAACAGGCGCGCCCTCTATCTAAAAGACAGCGTTACTCGGCCTTGAGGGTGATCCGTGCAAATGCCTTCTTTCCAGCCTGACAAACGTGAGTAGCACCCAGCTTGTATATAAAGGAGCGGTCGACGACCTCCCCATCGATACGCACACCGCCGGAACCCAGCAGATCACGAGCGACCGCCGAGTTCTTCACCAGACCCGCCTTATTGAGGACAGCGGCAATCGGCATGTCTTCAGCCGCGCCGATTTCGACCTCAGGCAGATCATCCGGCAGCTCGCCATCTTTCATGCGATTACCCGCCCCACGGTGAGCATTGGCCGCCGCCTCTTCACCATGGAAGCGAGCGACGATCTCTTCAGCCAGCTTGATCTTGATATCACGCGGGTTGGCACCCGCCTCGACATCCTTGCGCAGCTGATTGATCTCATCCATCGAACGGAAGCTCAGCAGCTCGAAGTAGCGCCACATCAAGGCATCCGGGATCGATACCAGCTTGCCGTACATGACACCCGGCGCTTCCTGGATCCCCACATAGTTACCCAGGGACTTGGACATCTTCTTCACGCCATCCAGCCCTTCGAGCAACGGCATGGTGAGAATGCACTGAGCCTCCTGTCCATAGGCGCGTTGCAACTCACGCCCCATCAGCAGGTTGAACTTCTGGTCGGTACCGCCCAACTCGACATCCGCGCGCAGCGCAACGGAGTCATACCCCTGCACCAGCGGATAAAGGAACTCATGGATGGCGATAGGCTGGTTGGTGCCATAGCGCTTGCTGAAGTCGTCGCGCTCGAGCATTCGTGCCACGGTGTACTGCGACGTCAGGCGAATGAAGTCCGCCGGCCCCATCTGGTCCATCCAGGTGGAGTTGAACGCCACCTCGGTCCTGGCCGGATCAAGGATCTTGAACACCTGGTTTTTGTAGGTCTCGGCATTCTCGAGCACCTGCTCGCGCGTCAGCGGTGGACGCGTGGCGCTCTTGCCGCTCGGGTCACCAATCATGCCGGTGAAGTCGCCGATCAGGAAGATCACCTGATGCCCCAGCTCCTGGAACTGGCGCAGCTTGTTGATAAGGACCGTGTGCCCCAGATGCAGATCCGGTGCCGTCGGGTCGAAGCCGGCCTTGATACGCAACGGCTGGCCGCGCTTGAGCTTCTCGACCAATTCGGACTCGACCAACACCTCTTCCGCACCACGCTTGATCAGCGCGAGCTGCTCTTCAACCGACTTCATAACCAACCTGCAAGGCTCAGATTCAAAGGGAACCAACCATACAAGATCACAGCCCAAATACAAGTTTTGCCCGGCATACGGGCACGAAACGCCCGTCCGCACATGACAGACTTGCTTCAGAGGTGTTTTGGTTATATTTTATACAGTTATTTCATCTTCATCATGTCATTCATCTTTTCCAGTTCATCTTCTTCAAAGTCAAATTACCTATGACCACAGAGCCGCCTAAAGCGCCCCCGCTTTATCCGAAGACCCACCTGCTGGCCGCAAGTGGCATCGCCGCCCTTCTCAGCCTGGCGCTACTGATATTTCCATCCAGTGACGTAGAGGCCAAGAAGACAACGTTGAACCTGGAGCTGGAACGCCCAGCCGATCAACTGACACAAGACAAAGACGCCGTTGAACTCGATCAAGCCACAAATGAAGGCAATCCATCGCCTTTTGCCCAGATCGACAACAGCGCCGATGACACCCACGACACCGCCAAGACCGAACCGGCACCCGAGGAAAAGAAGGCGCCAAGCCACCGCGAAGTGACCGTTACCCGCGGCGATACGCTCTCTACCCTGTTCGAAAAGGTCGGCCTGCCGGCTGCATCGGTACATGAGGTCCTGGCCAGCGATAAACAAGCCAAGCAGTTTTCCCAACTCAAGCATGGTCAGACCCTGGAGTTCGAGCTGGGCCCCGACGGCCAGTTGAACAACCTGCACAGCAAGGTCAGCGACCTTGAGACCATCACCCTGACCAAGGGCCCGAAAGGTTTCACCTTCAATCGTGTGATTGCCAAGCCGGTGGTGCGTTCTGCCTACGTGCACGGCGTTATCAAAGGCTCGCTGTCACTCTCCGCCCAACGCGCCGGCATGCCCCATAGCCTGACCCAAGAAATGACCAAGGTGTTCGGCTACGACATCGACTTCGCCCAGGACATCCGCCCCGGCGACGAATTCGAAGTGATCTACGAACAGAAAGTGGTCAACGGCAAGACCGTGGGCACCGGCAATATCCTGTCCGCACGCTTCACCAATCGCGGCAAGGTCCACACCGCCGTGCGCTACACCAACAAGCAGGGTTCCAGCAGCTACTACACCGCCGATGGCAACAGCATGCGCAAGGCCTTTATCCGCACGCCCGTGGATTTCGCCCGCATCAGCTCGCGCTTCTCCATGGGCCGCAAACATCCGATCCTGAACAAGATTCGCGCCCACAAAGGCGTCGACTACGCAGCTCCGCGCGGTACGCCGATCAAGGCCGCCGGCGACGGCAAGGTACTCCTGGCCGGTCGTCGCGGCGGCTATGGCAACACGGTGATCATCCAGCACAACAATACCTACCGGACCCTTTACGGTCACATGCAGGGTTTTGCCAAGGGCGTACACACCGGCAGCAGCGTCAAGCAAGGCCAGGTCATTGGCTACATCGGCACCACCGGCCTGTCGACTGGTCCGCACCTGCACTACGAGTTCCAGGTCAATGGCGTACACGTTGACCCGCTGGGCCAGAAGCTGCCCATGGCCGACTCGATCGCCAAGTCCGAACGGGCCCGCTTCCTGCAACAGAGCCAGCCGCTGATGGCGCGCATGGACCAGGAAAAGCCCAGCAAAGTCGCCTCGGCCAAACGGTAAACCACGATGCTCTACATAGGCGTGATGTCCGGGACCAGTCTTGATGGGCTGGACATTGCCCTGGTAGCGCTGGATGGCTCCATCCGGCTGCTGGCCAGCCACTACATCCCCATGCCGCAGGCCTTGCGCGCAGAACTGCTTGGCCTGTGCGCCAGCGGCCCCGACGAAATTGCCCGGGCCGCCATCGCCGAGCAGAACTGGGTCAGCCTGGCCGCCCAGGGTATCAACACCCTGCTGGAACAACAGCGACTCAAGCCCGATGCCGTGCGGGCCATCGGCAGTCACGGCCAGACCATCCGCCACGAACCGGCACGCGGTTTTACCGTGCAGATCGGCAACCCGGCCTTGCTCGCGGAACTGACCGGCATCACCGTCGTCAGCGACTTCCGGCGTCGCGATGTGGCGGCCGGCGGCCAGGGCGCGCCACTGGTTCCGGCCTTCCATGAAGCGCTTTTCGAAGCGCGCAAGGGACAGCGCGCCGTGCTGAATGTCGGCGGATTCAGCAATCTGAGCCTGATCGAACCGGGCCAGGCGGTCTCCGGCTTCGACTGCGGCCCCGGCAATGTGCTGCTCGACGCCTGGATCCAGGATCAGCGCAACGAACCCTACGACCGCAACGGCCAATGGGCGGCCAGCGGCCGGGTTGACTCCGCTCTGCTGCAAGCCCTGCTCAGCGATCCGTTCTTCCAGACCCAGGGCCCGAAAAGCACCGGCCGGGAGGTGTTCAACCTGAACTGGCTGAAACGGCACCTGAGCCGCCTGCCCGCCCTGGCGGCCGAGGATATCCAGGCCACCCTGCTCGAACTCAGCGCACGGACCATCGTCGAGTCGCTGACAAGCGCCCAGGAGAAGACTGAAGAATTACTGGTGTGTGGCGGCGGTGCCCATAACGCGGCCCTGATGGCGCGACTGGCCCAGTTGCTACCCGGCACCCGGGTCGGAAGCACCGCCACCCATGGCGTGGACCCCGACTGGGTCGAAGCCATGGCCTTTGCCTGGCTGGCCCAATGCTGCCTTGATGGCATCAAAGCCAATCGCCCAAGTGTCACCGGCGCACGCGGCCTGCGGGTGCTGGGCGCCATCTACCCCGCCTGACACACAGCAAAACGCCGCGAAGTTCGCGGCGTTGGCGGTAAAGCGCACTCTACAATCAGATCGAGAACGACGACCCGCAACCACAGGTCGTGGTGGCATTCGGGTTCTTGATCACAAAACGCGAGCCTTCCAGGCCTTCCTGGTAATCCACCTCGGCGCCTGCCAGGTACTGGAAGCTCATCGGATCGACCACCAGGCTGACGCCTTCGCGCTCGACGATGGTATCGTCATCGGCGACTTCCTCATCGAAGGTGAAGCCGTACTGAAACCCTGAACAACCGCCACCCGTAACGAATACGCGCAGCTTCAAGCGATCATTACCCTCTTCGTCGACCAGACTCTTCACCTTGTGCGCGGCACCGTGGGTGAATTGCAAAGCCGTGGGGGTGAAGGATTCGACGCTCATGCTGACTATCTCCCGGCGTTACGCCGCCATAATGCGTGATGACGCGCATTATCCGCTTCTCCTAGAAAAGCGGTCAACTATTGTTAGGGTATATCAATCCATGCGACCTCGCAGAATGCAGGAAGGCCCGCTTGACGGGCCTTCCTGGCGAGCACGATCGATGCCTTACGGCAGCATGCCCGCATGGGACAGGCCCAGGCGCTCGTCCAGACCGAACAGGATGTTCAGGTTCTGCACCGCCTGGCCCGAGGCCCCCTTGACCAGGTTGTCGATCACCGACAACACCACCACCAGGTCGCCGTCCTGCGGACGATGCACGGCAATCCGGCACACGTTGGCGCCGCGTACGCTACGGGTTTCCGGATGGCTGCCGGCCGGCATCACGTCGACGAACGGTTCGTTGGCGTAACGCTTCTCGAACAACGCCTGCAGATCCACCGAACGATCGACTACGGTCGCGTAAAGCGTGGAGTGAATACCACGGATCATCGGCGTGAGGTGCGGCACGAAGGTCAGCCCCACGTCCTGGCCGGCGGCACGCCGCAGCCCCTGGCGGATTTCCGGCAGATGACGATGGCCCTTCACCGCGTAGGCTTTCAGGCTTTCGGAGGTTTCCGAGTACAACGAGCCCACACTGGCACCGCGACCGGCCCCGCTGACGCCCGACTTGCAGTCGGCGATCAGGCGCGTGGTATCCGCCAGGCCCGCTTCAAGCAGCGGCAGGAAACCCAGCTGGGTCGCGGTTGGATAGCAGCCCGGCACGGCAATCAGGCGGGCCTGCTTGATCTTCTCGCGGTTCACTTCCGGCAAGCCATAGACCGCCTCGTCCAGCAACCCCGGCGCACCGTGCGGCTGGCCATACCACTTGGCCCATTCCTCGGCGTCCTGCAGACGGAAGTCGGCGGACAGGTCGATGACCTTGGTGCCGGCCGACAGCAACTCACCGGCCAGGGCGTGGGCCACGCCATGAGGTGTAGCGAAGAACACCACATCGCAGGCGCCAAGGGTATTGATGTCCGGCACGCTGAACCTCAGGCCGTCGTAATGACCGCGCAGGTTCGGGTACATGTCGGCCACGGCCAGGCCCGCCTCGGATCGCGAAGTGATGACGACCACTTCTGCCTGCGGATGCTGTGCCAACAGACGCAGCAATTCGACACCGGTGTAACCCGTGCCGCCGACGATACCGACCTTGACCATGACCTGCCCCTCAACGAAACCACTGGAAAGCCCACGATGATAGGGGTCGCGCGCGCCTGCGACAACCGTCAAGGTGACGTGCGGACACACGAGCCTCTACTATTCGGCCTACCGTGAACCTGGGAATAACCAAAATGCTCTATCTGTGGGTCAAAGCCTTTCATATCGTCAGCGTCATCTGCTGGTTTGCCGGCCTGTTCTATCTGCCGCGCCTGTTCGTCTACCACGCCCAGAGCGAGGACAGCGCCAGCCAGGAGCGTTTCAGCGTCATGGAACGCAAGCTGTATCGCGCGATCATGGGCCCGGCGATGATCGCCACGCTGATCTTCGGCGGCTGGCTGATCGCCCTCAACCCGAGCATCTTCAGCCAAGGCGCCTGGATACATGCCAAGCTGACCTTGGTAGCCGTGCTGATCGGCTATCACCATATGTGCGGCGCCCAGGTGAAACGCTTTGCCCGTGGCGAAAACACCCGCAGTCATGTCTTTTATCGCTGGTTCAATGAAGTGCCGGTTCTGCTATTGCTGGCTATTGTCATTCTGGTCGTTGTCCGGCCGTTCTAGCTACGAGCCCACTCATCCCCTATCGGAGCACTCTCCATGTCGCTGCCCGCCCTGCTCGAACAACGCCTGCGCTTGCCCGTGGTGGCCGCGCCGATGTTCCTGATTTCCAACCCGCAACTGGTGCTCGCTTGCTGCCGCAACGGGGTGGTGGGCAGCTTCCCGGCACTGAACCAGCGCGAAAGCAGTGGCTTCAAGGCCTGGCTCGAGGAAATCGAAGCGGGCCTGGCGACGCTGGACAATCCGGCGCCTTACGCCGTCAACCTGATCGTGCACAACAGCAACCCGCGACTGCAGGCCGATCTGCAGATCTGCATCGAACACAAGGTGCCGATCGTCATCACCAGCCTGGGCGCCGTCAAGGAACTGGTGGACGCCGTACACGGCTACGGCGGCCTGGTGTTCCACGACGTGACCACCCGTCGCCATGCCGAAAAAGCCGCCGAAGCCGGGGTGGATGGCCTGATTGCCGTGGCAGCCGGTGCCGGTGGCCATGCCGGCACCTGGAGTCCGTTTGCCCTGATCGCCGAAATCCGCCAGTTCTTCGACAAGACGCTGCTACTGGCCGGCTGCCTGAACCACGGTCACGAGATTCTCGCCGCACAGTTGCTCGGGGCGGACCTGGCCTATTTCGGCACCCGATTTATCGGAACCACGGAAAGTCATGCTTCCGATGCCTATAAAGAGATGCTGCTCACAGCCCAGGCAGCCGATATCGTGCACACTGCGGCGGTATCCGGCGTACCGGCGAGCTTCATGCGCCAGAGCCTGGAAAAGGCCGGCTTCGACCTCGCCGCGCTGCAAGGCAAGGGCGAGGTGAACTTCGGTGCCAAGCTCAAGCCGATCAGCGATGAGGCCAAGGCCTGGAAAACCGTCTGGTCGGCCGGCCAGGGGGTCGGTGAAATCGCCGACCTGCCCAGCGTCGACCAGTTGATCTCCCGGCTCGATGCCGAGTACTGCAAAGCCCAGGCGCTGGCCGCGGAACTGCCACGGCACTGGCCGCGCCGGTAAGTAGAAGGTGGCCTGCACCCCTGTTGCAGGCTTACACTGCAACGCCAATGACTTGTGACAAGGACGCCCTTCATGAGCGAAAACCGCTTCAAAATCGTGTTCGACGGCACCTTGCAGGCGGGAGTGGAAAAATCCACTGCCCTGCACAACCTCGCCGCCCTGTTCAAGACCGATGCCGCTTCGATCGAGCGGCTGTTCAGCGGTCAGCCGGTTGCCCTGAAACGCGACCTTTCGGCCACCGAGGCCGAGTCCTACCTGCAAGCCCTGCGCAAGACCGGCATCGAGGCCCGCCTGGAAGCCGAACCGGCCGCGGTCGAGCTGAGCCTGGCGGATATCGATGACCTGCCGGCCAGTACCGCCCCCGCGGACACCGCGACCGAGCAATCGCCCTACGCCCCGCCGCAGGCCCGGGTCGGGGATACCCTCCCCGCCTTTGGCCAGCTCCAGGCCTTCACCACTCGCGGGCGGATCGGGCGGCTGCGCTACCTGGCCTGGACCATGGCCCTGATGTTCGTCACCATCCCGGTGGCCGGCGCCATCTTCGCCCTCGCCATGGGCACGGTAGCCGCCTCGTTGAACACGGCGATCACCATCGGCGTGGTGCTCGGTGGCGCGGCCTTGATCGCCTTCGTGGTCGTGTCCATCCAGATAGCCGTACAGCGCCTGCATGACATCGGCTGGTCCGGCTGGCTCTGGCTGCTGACCCTGGTACCGTTCGTGGGCAGCGTATTCCCCTTCGTGCTGATGTTCTGCCCCGGCAACAACGGCGCCAACCAATACGGCGCACCGCCACCGCCCAACAGCACCGCGGTCAAGGTCCTGGCCGTGCTCTCGGTCGTCTTCGCAGTGGTCTTTGTCATCGCGGGCGTCACCGGTGGCCTGGCCAACCTGGAGAGAGACTACGCCAACGAATCGGCCAGCTATTCCGAAAGCAGCGACGCCGTCAGCCCCGACGAGGCCGACAGCGCCAGCGATGCAGCAGCCGAACCCGCTCCGCCCGCTGTAGACTATGGGAAAGACGAGAAAGAATAACCGTTTCCGAGCCTGCGACCCTCTGTCCCAAGGCTCGGAGCCGTTGTGATGGAGAACTGCATGACCCGTTACGCCCTGATCACCGGCGCCTCCAGTGGTATTGGCCTGGCACTGGCCGAAGCCCTGGCGCGCCGGGGCCGCAGCCTGATTCTGGTGGCCCGCCAGCGTGATCAGCTGGAAACCATTGCCCTGGAGTTGACCCAGCGCTTCGGCGTCGAGGTGCTGTTTCGCGCCTGCGACCTGAGCGAGCCGCTACGCCTTTCCGGCTTTCTCCTGGAACTGGAAGAAGGCGAACGGCAGATCGACCTGCTGGTCAATTGCGCCGGCCTCGGCACCTGCGGCCCGTTCCTGGCCCAGGATTGGGGGACGGAGCAGGACCTGATCGAGGTCAATATCCTGGCCCTGACCCGACTTTGTCATACCCTGGGTAACCTCATGGCGATACACGGTGGTGGACAGATCCTCAACGTGGCGTCGGTGGCGGCTTTTCACCCGGCCCCCTGGATGAGCACCTATTACGCGAGCAAGGCCTACGTGCTGCACTTCTCCGAAGGCCTGCGCGAAGAGTTGAAGAAAACCGGCATCAAGGTGTCGGTGCTCTGCCCGGGCCTGACCCGGACCGCGTTCTTTCGTACGGCCCAGCTGGCGGTCGAAAAGCTTGCCCACAGCCGGCTGATGATGAGCCCCGAAGAGGTGGCGCTGTACGCGGTGCGCGCCCTGGACAAGAACCGGGCGGTGATCATTCCAGGTTGGCGCAACCGCTGGCTGGCCCGGGCTCCGCGCCTGATGCCACGCTGGATGATGCGCAAGCTCGCCGGTGTCACCACCAAGGCCTATTGCCCGCGCTGAAACTTGAACTCACGGCCGTGTCCGTACAGACTCTGGCCCGACTCACCCAACGGAGAAACAGCTGTGGATACTCTGTTCACCAAGATCATCAACAGAGAAATACCCGCGAGGATCATCTACGAAGATGACCAGGTCCTCGCCTTCCACGATATCGCCCCGCAGGCACCGGTGCATTTCCTGGTCGTGCCGAAAAAGCCGGTACGCACGCTCAATGACCTGACCGAAGACGACAAGGCCCTGGCCGGGCACATCCTCTTCACCGCCCAGCGCCTGGCCCTGGAGCTGGGATGCGAAGAAGGCTTTCGCGTGGTGATGAACTGCAATGAACAAGGCGGGCAGACCGTCTATCACATTCATATGCACGTGCTGGGTCAGCGCCAGATGCACTGGCCGCCGGGCTGATACCCCACGCTGCACCCTTTGTAGGAGCTGGCTTGTCGGAACGCCGCACCGCAGCGATGGCGACCGAAAGGACAATGCAGGACTCAAGGGCCTCATCGCTGGCAAGCCAGCTCCTTGTATCTCGACTAACGCCTCGTCAGAGGCGATAGTTCTCGACTGATCATCGAGGGAAGACCGAGAAGCCGTCCAGCTCCTAGGGCCTCGAGCCCGCATTATAGATACGTGCTCCGGCCTTCCACACTCACTCAGCAAGTTCGAACGGTATCTAGTGGCCCGCTTCGGCGTGAGCACGTATTGGCAAGGCAGAACCGAGTGCAGTGGTGATCTTTTCGGATTTCAGGGAGAAGACCATGTCCGCTTTCGTGGGTATCGACACAGCCAAAAACACCTTCGACATCGCTACGCCGTTGGACAACGGCAAGTTCCGTACGAAGGCCAAGCTGCCCAATAACGCTTCAGGCTTCAGCGAGGTCGAGGCCTGGCTGGAGAAACATGCCGATCCGCAAGCCTGGGTCGTCATGGAGGCTACCGGCACCTATCACGAGGCTCTCGCAGACTTCCTGCATGCAAAAGGTTATCGAGTTTGCATCGTTAACCCTGCCGTCATTCATGCGTTCGGCAAGGAGGATTTGCGTCGGGTCAAAACCGACAAAGCCGATGCCAAACTGATCGCCGCCTATGCCCAGCAGAAGCAGCACAAACTCAGAGCCTGGGTACCAGAACTGCCTGCTCGCCGTCGTTTAAGGGCTTTAGTCCGGCGACTGGAGGATCTCCAGGAAATCCTGCAAATGGAGACCAACCGCCTGGACGTCGCCCAAGCCAACGTCCAAGCCTCGATCCTGTCCGTGATCAATCACGTGAAAAGTGAGATTGCCGCGACTCAGAAGGCCATCAAAGACAACATTGATGACGATCCTGACCTACGTCAGAAGCGTGATTTGATCGTGTCCATCGACGGGTTGGGTGAAACGAGCGCCGCCTTGATCCTCGCCGAACTGGGCGACCCTCTGGACTACAGTGGCCCTCGCGCTGTTGTGGCATTTGCAGGCCTGAATCCATTGATAGACCAATCAGGTAACTACGTTGGTCCGACGCCGATATCCAAGACCGGCTCGGCCAGCCTACGGACCGGAATGTACATGCCTGCGATGGTGGCGATGAGATGGAACCCGGCGGTCAGGGCACTGAGCGAGCGCCTGAAAGCCAAAGGAAAGGCCCCTAAACAGATCATCTGTGCAGCAATGCGCAAGCTGTTACATCTGGTCTACGGAGTGCTCAAATCAGGCATACCGTTTGACCCAAACATCGCGCTTGCGCGATGAGGGTCAAGACGGTATCTACAAGGGTTCCGCTTCGCCCCGACCAGGAGAGGAACGTGGACGAAATCACCCGGCTTGCCGCCGAACTCGGCAAGCGCTTGCAGACGCTCAAGGCCCAGGTCACCACCGCCGAGTCCTGCACCGGCGGCGGCATCGCCGAGGCGATCACCCGGATTCCCGGCAGTTCGACCTGGTTCGAAGCCGGTTATGTGACCTATTCCAACAAACAGAAGACCCTCCAACTGGACGTGCCCGAGGTCTTGTTCGGCCAGGTCGGCGCTGTCAGCCGTGAAGTGGTCGAGGCCATGGTCCGCGGCGCCCAGGCCTACAGCGCGGCACGCTTCGCCGTAGCGGTCAGCGGCGTGGCCGGGCCGGATGGCGGTTCCGCCGAGAAACCGGTGGGCACCGTCTGGCTGGCCTGGGGCTGCGGCGACGAAGTGATTGCCGAGCGCCGGCACTTTCCCGGCGACCGCGACGCGGTCCGTCGACAAACGGTTCTGGCCGCGCTGGAAGGCCTGTTACGACGGGCGGAAGCAGAAATCGCAAATCAGGGGTAGGCGATCCGCCGACGCTGTGGAATAATACTGGCTACTTATACAGGTGTTGGCCGTCAGGCCTTATTGATTACGTGAGGACTTTAATGGACGACAACAAGAAGAAAGCCTTGGCTGCGGCCTTGGGTCAGATCGAACGTCAATTCGGCAAGGGTGCCGTGATGCGGATGGGCGATCATGACCGTCAGGCGATCCCTTCGATCTCCACCGGTTCCCTGGGCCTGGACATTGCGCTGGGCATCGGCGGTCTGCCGAAAGGCCGTATCGTCGAGATCTACGGTCCGGAATCCTCGGGTAAGACCACCCTGACGCTTTCCGTCATCGCCCAGGCGCAAAAAGCCGGTGCGACCTGCGCCTTCGTCGACGCCGAACACGCCCTGGACCCTGAATACGCCGGCAAGCTGGGCGTCAATGTCGACGACCTGCTGGTCTCTCAGCCGGACACCGGCGAGCAGGCCCTGGAGATCACCGACATGCTGGTGCGCTCCAACGCGGTGGACGTGATCATCGTCGACTCCGTGGCCGCCCTGGTGCCAAAAGCGGAAATCGAAGGTGAAATGGGCGACATGCACGTCGGCCTGCAAGCCCGTCTGATGTCCCAGGCACTGCGCAAGATCACCGGTAACATCAAGAACGCCAATTGCCTGGTGATCTTCATCAACCAGATCCGCATGAAGATCGGCGTGATGTTCGGCAGCCCTGAGACCACCACCGGTGGTAACGCGCTGAAGTTCTACGCCTCGGTGCGCCTGGACATCCGCCGTACCGGCGCGGTGAAGGAAGGCGACGAAGTGGTGGGCAGCGAAACCCGCGTCAAGGTCGTGAAGAACAAGGTGGCTTCGCCGTTCCGTCAGGCCGAGTTCCAGATCCTTTACGGCAAGGGCATCTACCTGAACGGCGAGATGATCGACCTGGGCGTGCTGCACGGTTTCGTCGAGAAATCCGGTGCCTGGTACAGCTACAACGGCAGCAAGATCGGTCAGGGCAAGGCCAACTCGGCCAAGTTCCTGGCGGATAACCCGGAAGTCGCCGCGGCCCTCGAGAAGCAACTGCGTGACAAGCTGCTGAATGCTGGCGCGGGTGCCGACGTCAAAGGCGTAGCCACCGTTGACGAGACCGAAGATGATCTGGCTGACGCCGATATCTGAGTGAGCCAATGAGCGCCGTACTGGATACCCCGGTCGCCGTACGGCGTACTGCCATGGACCTGCTTGCGCGACGCGAGCACGGTCGAGTCGAGCTGACGCGTAAACTGCGTCAGCGCGGCGCCCCACCTGAAATGATCGACACAGAACTCGACCGCTTGACGGAAGAGGGGCTGTTGTCCGAATCCCGCTACCTCGAAAGCTTCGTTTCCTACCGTGCCCGTTCCGGCTACGGCCCTATGCGTATTCGCGAAGAGCTGAGCCAGCGCGGCCTGCAACGTGCCGATATCGAGTTGGCCTTGCGTGAAAGCGGTTTCGACTGGCAAGCGCAGCTGGAAGACACCTGGCGCCGCAAATTCGCCGGGCATTTGCCCACTGACGCCCGTGAGCGTGCCCAGCAGGGACGCTTCCTGAGTTATCGGGGTTATTCCATGGACATGATCGGCCGCCTGTTCAGCGGCCGTGGGCTGGATGACTGATCAGGTTGCCTTGATCGGTTCGCGCGTGCGTTCCTGTGCCGGCGCCTTGGCCTTGCTCCAGTTTTCCGTCCTGTTGATGAAGTCCACCAGCTCCCGCAGGCGCCCCTGGTCGCGGGCCGTGAAGGCGAACGACAAGCGCGTCAAATGGTCGAACTGCGGTTCATCGTGTTGCTGGTCATCGCAGGCACCCTGATAAAAGTGCCCGTTGACGCACAGGTCGGCAAAGTCCTTTTGTATCTGTTCCATCGCCCGTTCGTTGAGCGGATGATTCATGCGGATCACGAACTGCTTTTTCAGCCAGCGGCTGGAGTGGAAATTGCTGTAGAACCGCTTGATCTCTTCCACCGCCTCGTCGGCGTTGTAGACCAGGCGCATCAGTTTCAGGTCGTTGGGCAGAATGTAGTGATTGGCCTCCAGTTGATTGCGGATGAAGTCCAGAGCTCCCTGCCAGAAGCTGCCCCCTGGGGCATCCAGCAGAATCACCGGAACCAGCGGGCTCTTGCCGGTCTGGATCAGGGTCAGCACTTCCAGTGCCTCATCGAGGGTGCCAAAGCCGCCGGGGCAGAGCACCAGGGCATCGGCTTCCTTGACGAAGAACAGCTTGCGGGTAAAGAAAAAGTGGAAGGACAGCAGGTTCTGCGTACCGTCCACGGTTGAATTGGCGTGTTGTTCGAAGGGCAGGGTGATGTTGAACCCGAGGCTGTGTTCCAGGCCGGCACCTTCGTGGGCCGCAGCCATAATGCCGCCACCGCCACCGGTGATGACCATCAGGTTGGAATGGGCCAGCGCCGTGCCCAGTGCGCGGGCTTGTGCATAGAGCGGATGTTCGGTGGGCGTTCGCGCCGAGCCGAACACCGTGACCTTGCGGCGACCCTTGAACTGGTCCAGCACGCGAAAGGCGTTCTCCAGTTCACGCAGGGTTTGCAGGACGATCTTCGCATTCCAGCGGTTGCGGTCGTCCTGGGCCATGCGCAGGACGGTCAGCATCATGTCTCGGTAAAGCGCAAGGTTCGGACTATTGGGAGCAACCTGGTTGAGTTGTTCTTCGACCCGGCTAAGGTCGATACCGTTGTTCTGGAAATGACGGGACAGCAAGTCATTCGGTTCGTAAGGCATTCAACGTCTCCTTCTGCACGGAACCCTTGGCGTGGCCGAAAGAAAGTTCGCCAAGGCCGCGTCACTGCATGTGTCGCATGTGTGCCATGTCGATTTGATGATGAGCCTATAAAGTCATGGCTGGCAACCGCTTATTGCCCCTTTGCAAAGGACTTTAGCTGCTTCTCGCAAGGGTTGCGCGGGGCGGGAGGTGGAACTGCGCACCGATGACAGGCAGCGGCGCGCCAGGCAACAACAGGGGTTACTTTTTCTTTTTCGCCGCGGTTTCTTTCGGGCAGTCGCTTTCCACGAAACGTGCGGAAGTGACGGGGCGGTTGCTCTTGTTCTCGGTGAACTCATAGCGCATGACGGCGCCCCTGGCCATCAACTTGCGGTAGTTGGCGTTACGGCAGACGCTGGCCCCCAGTTGCAGATAAACCGCCTTGGCGTTATCGCGCATGTTTTGCGCGTAGTCGGACTGGACGCTCAGGTGGTCGATCAGCTCGCTGCCTTCAACGGTGTAGCCGACATCGAGGATGTTCTCGTCGAGCTCACGGGGCAGGCCCACGTTGCTCTCTTCTGCCACGTCCTTGAGCATTTTGTTCAGTTCGAAATCCTTCAACGATGCCGCCTGGGCGGCGCTGAAAGGCAGGGCCAGTAAAAGGGCCAGGGACGGTACGATACGGCGCAGCATGCAACTCTCCTGATTCGGTAACTGGTGCTTCGACCCTTTACCGGGGCGTGCGTTCAGTGGTCGCGAAGTATAGAGGGCGGTTGTAGGCCCTACTAGGGTGAGGCTGACGGAAATGTCGACGTCTGAAGGCCCAAACGGTCCTTGGGTCTCTGGTAGACTTCGCGCACTTTATGCTTTTGCGAGTCGTATTTTTCGTGTTCATCCCTTCCTCCCGCCAGTGTCTTGCGCGATGAGCCACGCTGTCTCCCGTCTGCGGGCCGAGCGCCTGGCCCGGGCAAAAACACCCTTCCTCGCTCGTGGGTCACGAGCCGAGCGTTGCCCGGGCTGCCGTGTGATTCCACAGTATTGCCTGTGCGCCTGGCGCCCCAGGGTGGCCTCGAATTCGGCCATGTGCCTGCTGATGCACGATGTCGAGCCGATGAAACCGAGCAACACCGGCTGGCTGATCGCCGATGTGATCGCCGACACCAGCGCCTTCAGTTGGTCGCGGACCGAAGTCGACCCACAACTGCTGGCCCTGCTGGACGATCCGCAGTGGCAGCCGTTCATCGTGTTCCCGGGGGAGTTCGTGGCGCCTGAGCGGGTGGTGACACAGGTGCCGCCCGTACCCGGCAAGCGCCCGTTGTTTATCCTGCTGGACGCGACCTGGACCGAAGCGCGCAAGATGTTTCGCAAGAGCCCTTATCTGGAGCGTTTCCCGGTGCTGAGCCTGGAATCCGAACAGTTGTCCCGCTACAAGCTGCGTCGTTCCAAGCGCGATGATCATTTCTGCACCGCGGAAGTCGCGGCGTTGTGCCTGGAACTGGCCGGGGACACCCGTGCGGCCCAAGGGCTGGACGCATTACTGGACGTGTTTACCGCGCATTACCTGGGTGCCAAGTTTCAGTTGCCGATCAACATTGAAGATGAAGCCCACGAGCAGCTGAAGACTTTCCTGTAATCTAGTGGCTGCACAGCGTCGAGCCTGACGCATAAAACAGGATCATTGGAAAAATGACCACGTACGACATCCTGATTGCCGACGACCATCCTCTCTTTCGCAGCGCCCTGCACCAGGCGCTGACCCTGGGTCTGGGGCCCGACGTGCGCTTGGTGGAGGCGGCCAGCATTGCCGAGCTGGAAACCCGTCTCACCGAGAAAGCCGATTGGGACCTGGTCCTGCTGGACCTGAACATGCCGGGTGCCTACGGATTTTCCGGCCTGGTGCTGCTGCGCGGCCAATACCCGCAGATTCCGGTGGTCATGGTCTCGGCCCAGGAAGAAGCCTCGGTGGTGGTGCGCTCCCGTGAGTTCGGTGCCAGCGGTTTCATCCCCAAATCCAGTTCCCTGGAAGTGATCCAGCAAGCGGTGCGCAGTGTCCTCGATGGCGATGTCTGGTGGCCGCCCCAGGCCTTCGAAGCCGTCAGCGTGTCCGCCGAGGCCAAGGCCGCCAGTGAAGGCCTCGCCAGTCTGACGCCCCAGCAGTTCCGGGTATTGACCATGGTGTGCGAAGGTTTGTTGAATAAACAGATTGCTTACGAGCTGAGCGTTTCGGAGGCGACCATCAAGGCCCACGTCACGGCGATTTTCCGCAAGCTGGGGGTGCGCACCCGAACCCAGGCGGCGCTGTTGCTGCAACAACTTGAGTCAATTTCGAGCCAGTAGTTGCTGGCTCTTTCATCGTTGTTTGACGCTGGTTGCGTTAGTTTTCCTACTCCATTTCTCGTAGTTGCCTACTTATGCCGTCACCCTTCAAAGGTCAAACCGGTTTTAAACGTGTGCTTAACGCGGTGGGTTATTCTTTCGATGGCTTGCGGGCGGCGTTTACCGGCGAGGCGGCGTTTCGCCAACTTGTCTGGCTCAACGCCGTGTTGATCCCGTTGGCGTTCTTTTTCCATGTCAGTCGGGTCGAGCGTGCGCTGTTGATTGCCGTGTGCCTGCTGGCGTTGATCGTCGAATTGCTCAATTCGGCGGTCGAAGCGGCCATTGACCGCATCTCCCTCGACCGTCATCCCTTGTCCAAGAATGCCAAGGACATGGGCAGCGCCGCGCAGTTCGTGGCGCTGAGCATGATCGCCCTGGTCTGGGCGGTCATTCTGCTTTAAGCGCAGGCAGTTTTCGTACAGAGCCTAGGCAATATTCGGCAGGACGATCTCGTCGCTGCGTTGAACCCCGGCGGTAAAGGCGCGGCACAGTTCGAGGAATTCGCGCATGGCGGAGGTCTGGTATTTCTGTTTGTGCCAGATGAAATAGAACTGTCGCGACAGGTCCAGGTCCGGGGTTTCCACCGGCACCAGGCTGCCACGGCGGAAGGCATCGCGCAGGGCCAGGCGCGAAATGCAGCCGATCCCCAGGCCCGACTCCACCGCGCGCTTGATCGCTTCGGTGTGTTCCAGTTCCAGGCGGATATTCAGCGCGCTGCGATGATGACGCATGGCCTGGTCGAAGGTCAGGCGCGTACCGGATCCCTGTTCGCGCAGGATCCAGGCTTCATGGGTCAGTTCTTCCAGGCTCGCCTGGCCGCGCAGGGCCAGCGGGTGCCGGGGCGCGCAGAACACCACCAGTTCGTCTTCCACCCAGGTCTGCACTTCGATGTCCGGGTGGCTGCAATCGCCCTCGATCAGACCCAGGTCAATTTCGTAGTGCGCGACCTGTTGCACAATATTGGCGGTGTTCTGCACATGCAACTTGACTTGGCTTTCCGGGTGCACCTGCATGAAGCTGCCGATCAGCAGGGTTGCCAGGTAATTGCCGATGGTCAGGGTGGCCCCCACCGCCAGCGAGCCGAAACCGGACTTGCCGTTGAGCAGGTCCTCGATCTCCTTGGCCTGGTCCAGCAGCGCCACGGCCTGGGGCAACAGTTGTTTACCCAGGGCATTGAGGCTCAGGCGCTTGCCGGCGCGGTCGAACAACTGACAGCTCGACTGGCGCTCCAGCTCGGTGATCGAGGTGCTCGCGGCGGATTGTGACAAGGCCAGCAGCCCGGCAGCCCGGGACACGCTTTCTTGCTGGGCGACGGCGACGAAGACCTGAAGTTGACGGAGAGTAAATCGCATATCTATATAACCGATAACCCTTATCTTGATAATTCATTTAACAGATATTGTCGCCGCCATTAGAATGCTATGCAATTGCGCGTCATCGACGGCGCAGGCCAAATTCCCAGGAGCCCCATCCAAATGAGCAACATGAATCACGAGCGTGTCCTCAGTGTTCACCACTGGAACGACACTCTGTTCAGCTTCAAGTGCACCCGCGACCCGGGCCTGCGCTTTGAAAACGGTCAGTTCGTGATGATCGGTCTGCAACAGCCCAATGGCCGACCGTTGATGCGTGCTTATTCCATTGCCAGCCCGAACTGGGAAGAGCATCTCGAGTTCTTCAGCATCAAGGTGCCGGACGGTCCGTTGACCTCCCAGTTGCAGCACCTGAAGGAAGGCGACGAGATCATCATCAGCAAGAAGCCTACGGGGACCCTGGTGCTTGACGACCTCAAGCCGGGCAAGCACCTGTACCTGCTCAGCACCGGTACCGGCCTCGCACCGTTCATGAGCGTGATCCAGGACCCGGAAACCTACGAGCGTTTCGAGAAGGTGATCCTGTGCCACGGCGTGCGCTACGTCAATGAAGTGGCCTACCGCGAGTTCATCACCGAGCATCTGCCGCAGAATGAATTCTTCGGTGAAGCCCTGCGTGAGAAGCTGATCTACTACCCCACCGTGACCCGCGAGCCGTTCGAGAATGAAGGTCGCCTGACCGACCTCATGCGCAGTGGCAAGCTGTTCAGCGACATCGGCCTGCCGCCGATCAACCCGCAGGACGACCGTGCCATGCTGTGCGGCAGCCCGAGCATGCTCGACGAAACCAGCGAAGTGCTCAACAGCTTCGGCCTGACCGTCTCGCCGCGCATGCGCGAGCCGGGTGACTACCTGATCGAGCGTGCGTTCGTCGAGAAATAAGCGTCCGCGTTGAAACACAAAGCCCGCGTTGCCTGGGAAGGCAACGCGGGCTTTGTCGTTTCTGGTGGTTCTAGCGGGCGGGGATCACTTCCAGCACACGTATCGTCCCGGCGGCGGGGTAATGCCAACGCACATCCAGGTCCCAGAACTGGGCGCCGTATTCCCGTTCGGGCGTGGGCGTCTGGTAGGCCGGGCGCGGGTCCTGGGCCAGGCATTGCTCGATCAGCTCGACCAGGGGCTCGCCAAGGCGCTGCGCATGGCCATGGGCCTGTTGCCGCGCATTGTCCGACCACAGCACGGGAATCAGCACCGGCGCAGCACTGGCGATGGCATTGGTGGCGCCCGGGACGTTGTCGGCGTAGGGCACGTACGGCTTGATATCGAGAATCGGCGTGCCGTCCAGCAGGTCGATGCCGGAGATCCACAAACGCTGGGCTTCGACCTTGTCCAGCTTGACCACCGACTGGCCGATACCGTTCGGCCGGTGGGTCGCCCGGGTGGCAAAGACACCCATGGACTGGTTGCCCCCCAGGCGCGGTGGGCGCACCTTCAGCCGTGGCTTGTCCTCCAGGGCCTGGTGGAACAGGAACAGCAGCCAGACATGGCTGACCTGCTCCAGCCCCTGCACCGCGTCGCCCTGGTCGAAAGGCGCGACCAGTTCCAGCACGCCGCGCGCAGCCGGCGCCAGCTGTGGCTGGCGCGGAATGGCGAATTTCTCCTTGAAGCAGGAGCGCACGAAGCCGATGGGAGACACGCTGTAGGTCATGGTCGGGCTCAGGCTTCGATCCCCAGCATGTCCCGGGCCACGGCTTCGGCGATGCGGATACCGTCGACACCCGCCGACAGGATCCCACCGGCATAACCGGCGCCTTCGCCCGCGGGGAACAGGCCCTTGACGTTCAGGCTCTGCATCGACTTGTTGCGGGTGATACGCAGAGGCGAGGAGGTGCGGGTTTCAATCCCGGTCAGCACCGCGTCATGCAGGGAATAACCCTTGATCTGCCGTTCGAACGCCGGCAAGGCTTCGCGAATGGCCTCGATGGCGAAGTCCGGCAGGGCCAGCGCCAGGTCGCCCAGGGCCACCCCCGGCTTATAGGACGGTTCCACGCTGCCCAGGGCGGTGGAAGGCTTGCCGGCGATAAAGTCGCCGACCAACTGCGCCGGGGCTTCATAGTTGCTGCCGCCGAGAACGAAGGCGTGGGATTCCAGGCGCTCCTGCAACTCGATACCGGCCAGCGGGCCGCCCGGATAGTCCACTTCCGGGGTGATGCCGACGACGATGCCGGAGTTGGCGTTGCGCTCGTTGCGCGAGTACTGGCTCATGCCGTTGGTGACCACCCGGTTCGGCTCGGAAGTCGCCGCCACCACGGTGCCGCCCGGGCACATGCAGAAGCTGTAGACCGAACGCCCGTTCTTGGCGTGGTGCACCAGCTTGTAGTCGGCCGCGCCGAGTTTCGGGTGCCCGGCGTATTTGCCCAGGCGCGCGCGGTCGATCAGCGATTGCGGGTGTTCGATACGGAAGCCCACCGAGAACGGCTTGGCTTCCATGTACACGCCACGACCGTGGAGCATGCGGAAGGTATCGCGGGCGCTGTGGCCCAGGGCCATGATCACGTGCCGGGCGTTGATCTGTTCGCCGCTGTCGAGCACGACGCCGGTCAGTTGGCCGTCGTCGATCAGCACATCGGTGACCCGCTGCTGGAAGCGCACTTCGCCGCCCAGGGCTTCGATCTGCTGGCGCATGTTCTCCACCACGCCGGTGAGGCGGAAGGTGCCGATATGCGGTTTGCTGACGTAGAGGATTTCTTCCGGCGCGCCGGCCTTGACGAACTCGTGCAGCACCTTGCGCCCGTGGTGGTTCGGGTCCTTGATCTGGCTGTAGAGCTTGCCGTCGGAGAAGGTCCCGGCGCCGCCTTCGCCGAACTGCACGTTGGACTCGGGGTTGAGCACGCTCTTGCGCCACAGGCCCCAGGTGTCCTTGGTGCGCTGGCGCACTTCCTTGCCGCGTTCGAGGATGATCGGCCTGAAGCCCATCTGCGCCAGCAGCAGCCCGGCGAAGATCCCGCAGGGACCGAAGCCGACGACCACGGGACGCTCCGGCAGATCGGCCGGGGCCTGGCCGACCACCTTGTAGCTGACATCCGGGGCCGGGTTGACGTTGCGGTCGTCGGCGAATTTTTTCAGCAGGGCTTCTTCGTTACGGGTCGACAGGTCGATGGTGTAGATGAAGCAGAGCTCGGAGGATTTCTTGCGGGCGTCGTAGCTGCGCTTGAACAAGGTGAAATCGAGCAGGTCATCGCTGGCGATACCCAGGCGCTGGAGGATGGCCGGGCGCAGGTCTTCGTCGGGATGGTCGATCGGCAGCTTGAGTTCGGTGATTCGTAACATGACAGGGTCCAGTGTGCGGGCCACGCGGGCGCGCCGGCTTTACATCAAACCGGTGATTATAAGCCCCAACGGCCAGATTCCGTGAGGCTAAAACGGCTGCTCGTCGAATCAGTCGTTACGGGCACCGCCGAAATAGCCGCAACCGCGCTGGACCTGGCCGTTGACCCGCAGTTCGGCGCTCAGGTGGCGCACGCTGCCGGTGCTGCTGTCGACGCAGGGCTGCGGCGCGACCCACAGCTCGATACGCTGGGCGTTGGCTTCGGTGCTCAGGCTGAAGCGCCCGTCACCCAGTTGTTCTTCCAGGTAGGGCAGGACCAGGGCCGGCTGGTTTTCGCGTTCGAGGACCATGCCGTTGCCGCTGGCCTTCAGGCTCCAGTCCGGGCCGTGGCCGCTGGCGACCACCGTCTGGCGTTTGAAGTCGGGATCGTCGCAACTGCCGGTGCCACGTTCCAGGCGATAGTACTGTTGCAGGTCCACCTGGCCGTCGCTGCCGTCGACCGTGCTGGAGGAAAACCGTCCGCGCAGGTCGGCGAACAGCTTGCCCGAGGGGCCGGACAGGCTCGCGGCCTGCTGCAGGACGCTGGTGTTGCCGCTGTCGCTGACGACAAAGTGCCGCTGTTCCTGGCAGGGCTGGAACATCATCTTGCCGTTGACGCTGGCGAGTTCGCCTTGCATCCGGCTCAGGCCCGCCGTGGGGTGCGAGGTGGCTGGCGCCAGCCACTGGCAACCGGCGGCGAACAGCGGCAGGGCGAAAATCATCAAGGAACGGGCGGCACGCATCATGGGGTCTCCTGGCAAGTGCCGCCACGTTACTCAGGCCGGGAGGGCTGCACAAGCCTCGATGCGGACACGATCCCTTGTAGGAGCCGGCTTGCTGGCGATGAGGCCGGTGAATCTTGCGGACGTCATCGCCAGCAAGCCGGCTCCTACAGGTTTTGTAGCGTTTTCAAGTGTCTCTTTTGGATCAACCGACCTGATAGGTCTGGCCGGTCTGCCGGCCTTCCACGCTCTTGGCGTAGGCCAAGGCCACATCCGCCGCCGGCACGGGTTTGAAGCCCCGGAAATAAGGCGCATAGCTGCCCATGGCTTCCACCAGCACGTTCGGACTGACGGAGTTCACCCGCAGGCCGTGTGGCAGTTCGATCGCGGCGGCCTTGACGAAGCTGTCGATGGCACCGTTGACCAGGCTGGCCGATGCCCCGGCCAGGATCGGATCGCGGTTCAGGATGCCGCTGGTCAGGGTGAACGAAGCGCCGTCATTGGCGTACTCGCGACCGATCAGCACCAGGTTGACCTGGCCCATCAACTTGTCCTGCAGGCCCAGGGCGAAATCCTTCTCGCTCATGTCCGCCAGGGGCGCGAAGGTCACATTGCCCGCCGCGCAGACCAGCGCATCGAACTTGCCGGTCTGCTCGAACAGCTTGCGAATCGACGCGCTGTCACTGATGTCCACGTGCAGGTCACCGCTGCTGCGGCCAATCTTGATGACTTCGTGACGCGGGCCCAGTTCCTTTGCCACAGCCGAGCCGATGGTGCCGTGGGCGCCAATCAATAGGATTTTCATCGTGCGCTTCCTCCAGTGGGTGATCGAGCTTTCAGTCTAGAGTGGATTTTTCAACTGATAAGCGCACTAATAGGCAACCTTTGGTTTTCTTTTGGAAACAATCCATGAGTGAGATGGATGATCTGGCAGCCTTTGCCGTGCTGGTCGAGGCGGGCAGTTTTACCCTGGCTGCCCAGCAACTGGGCTGCAGCAAGGGGCAGTTGTCCAAGCGCATCAGCCAGTTGGAGGCGCAGTTTTCGGTGGTGTTGCTGCACCGCACGACACGGCGGCTGAGCCTCACCGCCGCCGGTGCGGCCTTGTTGCCCCAGGCCCAGGCACTGGTGGTGCAAGTGGAACGGGCGCATCAGGCCCTGGCCCGGCTCAAGGACGATATTGCCGGACCGGTGCGCATGACGGTGCCGGTGTCCCTGGGCGAAACCTTTTTCGATGGCCTGTTGCTGGAGTTTTCTCGGGATTATCCAGATGTGCAGATCGAACTGGACCTGAGCAATGGTTTCCGCGATCTGGCGCGCGAAGGCTTCGATCTGGCGATTCGCACCGAGGTCGGCAGCGACGAACGCCTGGTGGCTCGGCCATTGCTGGTGATGAACGAATTGACCTGCGCCAGTCCGGCCTATCTGGAGCGTCACGGCGAACCGCAGACGCCCCAGGAGCTGGCCAATCACCGCTGTCTGCTCAACAGCCACTACAGCGGTCGCGAGGAGTGGCAATACCACCGCCAGCACGAGTTGCTGCGGGTGCGGGTCGGCGGCCCCTTTGCCAGCAATCACTACAGCCTGCTGAAGAAAGCCGCGCTGGTGGGGGCCGGAATCGCCCGCCTGCCGTCCTACGTATTACCCGCGGAACTGGCCGATGGGCGCCTGCGCTGGCTGTTGCGGGACTACCAAACCCGCGATATGCCGTTGTACCTGGTGCACCCTTACCAGGGCGGCCTGCCCCGGCGTACGCAGGTATTGGCGGACTATCTGATCGGTTGGTTCAAACGCAGCAGCGAGGCGTTGGATCGGTTGTAGGCGCCAATCTTGAACGCACCGCAAACCTGTGGGAGCCGGCTTGCTGGCGATAGCGCCCAAATAGTCGCTGCAAGACTTAAGGGCCCCATCGCCGGCAATCGAGCGTCGACCGGCCGTTCCTACAGGGTCCGCGGTGGTCTTGATTGACGAGGAGGGCGCAACCGATCAGCGATAACGCTTGGCGATCAATTGGTCGATGGAGAACACGCCCGGTCCCTTGGCCATCAGCAGCAACAGGATCGCCATCCAGGTGCCGTGGGTCGGGTAGGCGTCCGGGTAGACGAACAGCTGGATGGTCAGGGTCATGCCGAACAGCGCCAGGGCCGAGAAGCGCGTGGCGAGCCCGAGCAGGATCAGCACCGGGAAAAAGTGTTCGGCGAACGCGGAAACGTGCGCCGCGATTTCCGGCGACAGCAGCGGCACCTTGTACTCGCTGGCGAACAACGGGATGGTGGAGTCCGCCAGGCGCGGCAGACCGATATCGAAGGTGCCGGAGATCAGGTCCACGGCAAAGCCTTCGACCTTGGTCTGGCCGGATCTCCAGAACACCGCGGCGATGGAGAAGCGTGCGACAAAGGCGATCAGGCTGTAGGGAATCGCTTCGAAGAGTCCAATAAAACGTCCGATCAGGCGGGCGAGGGGACTCCGGGGTTCGCTGTGAATGTTCATGGGCGGGTCGCCTCCTGGGGGTGTAGTTGGATGATGGCGCCATGGCGAATCAGCAAGGCCAGCGCCCGGCTGGGGTCGAAATCCGGGTTGGCGTCGTGGGCATGTGCCAGGGCAAGCCCGAGCGGACAGTCGCTTTGCAAACGGTGGATAAACGTCAGGGTGCCGATGTCGAGCCGGAACAGTTCCACCTGCCAGTCATGGCGCAATACCAAGGCGTACTCGGCCTGTAGCGGATTCACCTGTTCCAGGTCGCCGCCGTCCTGATGACCTTCCCATAGCGAGATAACCGCATAGGCTGAATTCAATGTCGCAAGGCTGGGGTGCAGGCGCACCTGCAGGTCATTGAGCGCCTGTGGGTCGGCAAGGTGAACGGCGATCTGTTCCGGGCTCAAGGGCTGGGCGTCGGCGGCGTGGTAGGCGCGCACGCGCAGTCGCTCCAGGCGGGCGACATCGGCCAGGTAAGGCAGGCCGGCGGCCGGTTCAAAGCCCTGGACAAAATCACCGAAGTCTTGGCCGTAGTGGTTGAGGACCGGGCTGGTCGGCGGGAAGTGCCGCAGATAGACCGCCGCCATGGCGCGGAAGAACTCGTCGCCCACCAGTTGCCTGACCACCGGGTAGCTGTCCGCCAGGGCGTTGATCAGCGAGCTCTGGACATTGTTGCGGTACACCGCGAAACGGCTGGCCGGGTCGGCACCGTTGGCGCTGCACAAGCCGGGCGGGCAGGACAGTGAGGTGTCGAGCAAGGCGGCGCTGAAGCTGGCTTGATCGCTCATGGTCGCTCTCCGGCCTGCAGCAGCAACTGCTGGGCCTGCTCGGCTTCGGCCAGCAGGACGGCGAAGGCGGGTATTTGATTGTCGCGTTCGATCAGGGTGGCAACCGGGCCGATTTTTGCCAGGACCTGGCGATACAACGCCCAGACTGCCTGATCGACCGGCGCGCCGTGATCGTCGATCAGCAGGCGGTCACCGAGGTTGTCGGCATCTTCGGCAAAGCCGGCCAGATGGATCTCTCCCACGGCGTGCAGCGGCAGCGCCTCGATGTAGGCCAGCGCATCGCGCCGGTGATTGATGCAGGAGACATGGACGTTGTTCACGTCCAGCAGCAGTCCGCAACCGGTGCGGCGGATGATTTCGCCGATGAAGTCCGCTTCGTCCAGGGTGGAACGCTGGAACTGCAGGTAGGTCGCTGGGTTCTCCAGCAGCATCGGGCGTTTCAAGGTGCTTTGTACTTGATCGACATGTTCGCAGACCCGCTGCAGCGTGGCGTTGTCGTAGGCCAGGGGCAGCAAGTCGTTGAGAAACACCGGGCCGTGGCTGGACCAGGCCAGGTGTTCGGAAAAGGCTTGGGGCTGATAGCGCTCGATCAGTGTCGCGAGGCGCTTGAGGTGTTCGTGGTCCAGGGGGCCTTCGGCGCCGATGGACAGGCCGACCCCGTGCAGCGACAGCGGGTACTGTTCGCGGATCAGGCCCAGGTAATGATGAAACGGCCCGCCGGCCACCATGTAGTTTTCGGCGTGGACCTCGAAGAAACCGAGGTCCGGACGCGTCTCAAGGATGACCTGAAAGTGTTCGGTCTTGAGCCCCAGCCCCGCGCGGGGCGGGAGCCCGGGTCCGAGGGCCTGAGCGCGGTGAAGGGCAGCGGGTTGCGGTGACATGGGCATCTTCGGCGCTCAGGCTGGCAGGGGAGGGACGCTTTTGATCAGGCCTTGGGGGTGAAGGCTTCCAGTTGGCCTTTACCGGTGGGCGAGGTCTTGCTTTCAAGCGTCGTGCAAGTGCCTTTTGGCACGGATTTCCAGGAGTTGGCCTGGAAGTCCTTGGTCGAAGTACCGGCGCACGTGGTGCCGGCACCGGCGGCGCAGTCGTTCTTGCCTTTCATGGCGACGCCGAAGCATTTCTCCACGTCGCCGGCGGCGTGGGCGGTTGTCGGCAGTGCCGCCATGCTCAGGGCGGAGCCGAGGGCCAGGGCCAGGGTGGCGGCGGACAGGGTACGGGTAGTGGTGGTGCTCATGGTCGATCTCCAGTGTTGTTCAGGTAAAGAAGTTGTCAGGGGTGGGTTGCATTGCGTTCCTGCCTTACTTGAGTGGCATCGACAGGATTCGTTACAGCCTGGAAGCAAAAGATTAAGGGTTTTTTAAAAAGAAAAAGCCCCGACAGGTCGGGGCTTCTCTTTGGGCCGCTGGAGGGATTAACCGCCCAGGTACGCCTCACGCACTTTCGGGTCGGTCAGCAGGTCGTTGCCGCTGCCTTCCATTACCACCCGGCCGTTTTCCAGCACGTAGGCACGGTCGGCGATTTTCAGCGCCTGGTTGGCGTTCTGCTCCACCAGGAACACCGTCACCCCGTCCTTGCGCAGCTGTTCGATGATATCGAAGATCTGCTGGATGATGATCGGTGCCAGGCCCAGGGACGGTTCGTCCAGCAACAGCAGCTTCGGCTTGCTCATCAGCGCCCGGCCGATGGCGAGCATCTGCTGTTCACCGCCGGACATGGTGCCGCCGCGCTGGGTGAAGCGTTCCTTGAGGCGTGGGAACAGGCCCAGGACCTTGTCCATCTGCTCCTGGTAATCGCCCTTGTCGGTGAAGAAGCCGCCCATGGAGAGGTTCTCTTCTACGGTCAGGCGAGAGAACACCCGACGGCCTTCCGGCACCACCGCGATGCTTTTGCGCATGATCTGCGAAGATTCCTGCCCCACCAGCTCTTCGCCCATGTAGCGGATGCTGCCGCTGTGGGCCCGCGGAGAACCGCACAGGGTCATCAACAGGGTCGATTTACCCGCGCCGTTGGCGCCGATCAGGGTGACGATTTCACCCTGGCGAACCTCCACGTTGACGCTGTGCAGGGCCTGGATCTTGCCGTAGAAGGTGGAAACGTTTTCGAATTGCAGCATTTACGCTTCCCCCAGGTAGGCTTTGATCACTTCGGGATTGTCGCGGATCTGTTGTGGCGTGCCGTTGGCCAACGGGGTGCCCTGGTTGATCACGACGATATGGTCGGAAATGCTCATGACCAGTTTCATGTCGTGCTCGATCAGCAGCACGGTGACGTTGTGTTCCTCGCGCAGCACACTGATCAACGCCTTGAGGTCGTCGGTTTCCCGAGGGTTCAGACCGGCCGCCGGTTCGTCGAGCATGAGGATCCGCGGGCGGGTCATCATGCAGCGGGCGATTTCCAGGCGACGTTGCTGACCATAGGCCAGGGTGCCGGCCGGGCGGTTGGCGAACTCGGTCAGGTGGACCTTGTCCAGCCAGTACTTGGCGTACTCCATGGCCTCGCGTTCGCTCTTGCGGAACGACGGGGTCTTGAACAGCCCGGACAGGAAGTTGGTGTTCAGGTGACGATGCTGGGCGATCAGCAGGTTTTCCACCGCGGTCATGTCCTTGAACAGACGCACGTTCTGGAAGGTCCGCACTACACCCTTGCCGGCAATCTCATGGCCGGCAAGGCCCTCGATCGGCTGGCCGTCGAGCAGGATGCTACCGGCGCTCGGCTTGTAGAAGCCGGTCAGGCAGTTGAACACCGTGGTCTTGCCGGCGCCGTTCGGGCCGATCAGCGCCACCACTTGTTTTTCCTGGACGGTCAGGGCCACGCCATTGACCGCCAGCAGGCCACCGAAGCGCATGCTCAGGTCGGTTACTTTCAGGATCTCACGGCTCATTTATGCAGCTCCAGGTGAGGACGTTGCATAGGCAGCAGACCTTGTGGACGCCAGATCATCATCAGCACCATCAAGGCGCCGAACATCAACATGCGGTATTCGCTGAAGTCACGCATCAGCTCCGGCAGCAGGATCATCACCGTGGCGGCGAGCACGACGCCCAACTGCGAGCCCATGCCACCCAGCACGACGATGGCGAGGATGGTCGCCGACTCGATGAAGGTGAACGACTCCGGGGTCACCAGGCCTTGGCGGGCGGCGAAGAAGCTGCCGGCAAAACCGGCGAAGCAAGCACCCAGGGTGAAGGCCGACAGTTTGATCACGGTCGGGTTCAGGCCCAGGGCCCGGCAGGCGATTTCGTCTTCGCGCAGCGCTTCCCAGGCACGGCCAATCGGCATGCGCAGCAGGCGGTTGATCACGAACAGCGCGAACAATGCCAGCAACAGCGCCACCAGGTACAGGAACACCACCTTGCTCACCGGGTTGTACGTCAGCCCGAAGAACTCGTGGAAGGTCTGCAGGCCCTCGGTGGCGGTACGTTCGAACGTCAGCCCGAAGAAGGTCGGCTTGGGAATGTTGCTGATGCCGTTGGGGCCGCCGGTAAGGCCGGTGAGGTTACGCAGGAACAGCCGGATGATTTCACCGAAGCCCAGGGTCACGATGGCCAGGTAGTCACCGCGCAAGCGCAAGACCGGGAAGCCCAGCAGGAAGCCGAAGGTGGCCGACATCAGGCCGGCGATCGGCAGGCAGATCCAGAAGCTCAGACCGTAGTAGTGCGACAGCAACGCGTAGGTGTAGGCACCGACCGCGTAGAAGCCGACATAACCCAGGTCGAGCAGGCCGGCCAGGCCGACCACGATGTTCAGGCCCAGGCCCAGCAGCACGTAGATCAGGATCAGGGTGGCGATGTCGACCGCGCCGCGGGAGCCGAAGAACGGCCAGATCAGTGCGCTCACGATCAGCCCGATGATGATCCAGCGCTGGGTACGCGGCAGGGTCAGGAACTGGCCGACCTTGGGCGAGACCAGCGGTCCACGGGACGATTTGAACAGCGCACTGAACTGCTCGCTGAACAGCACGCGCAGGAACATCAGCACCGAGCACAGGGCAATCACGCCCAAGGTCAGGGGACTGCTGCCCTCCACCACGAGGCTGATCCCGGCGATGCTCAGTTTGAGTCCGAGCACCGGGAAGGCCACGGCCCAGACCAGCAAGGCGCTGAACAGCGCCGATTTGAGATATCTGTTCATACTTTCTCAACCTCCGGACGGCCCAGGATGCCGGTCGGACGGAACAACAGCACCAGAACCAAAAGACCGAATGCCACCACGTCCTTGTACTGGTCGCCGAAGATATCGGCGCCAAAGGCTTCGGCCACCCCCAGCACCAGCCCGCCGAGCATGGCGCCCGGAATACTGCCGATGCCACCCAGGACGGCCGCGGTAAAGGCTTTCAGGCCCACCAGGAAGCCGGCGTTGGGGTTGATCACGCCGTATTGCATGCTCAGCAGCACGGCCGCGACCGCCGCGAGGGCGGCGCCGATGACGAAGGTCAGGGCGATGATGTTGTTGGTGTTGATCCCCAACAGGTTGGCCATCTTGATGTCTTCGGCACAGGCACGGCAGGCGCGGCCCAGGCGTGAACGGGAGATGAACTGTGTCAGTCCGGTCATGGCCACCAGGGTGACAACGAAGACCAGGATCTGCATGTAGGAAATCAGCACTTCCTCTGCGCCGCCTGGACCGAAGGAGAAACTCCCCGGGATCAGGTTGGGGATGGACTTGTCCTTGGAATCCTGGGACAGCAGCACGGTGTTCTGCAGGAAAATCGACATGCCGATGGCGGAAATCAACGGGATCAGGCGGTTGCTGCCCCGCAGGGGGCGGTAGGCAACACGCTCGATACTGTAGCCATAGGCACTGGTCACGACGATCGTCGCGATAAACGCGGCGGTCATCAACAGCGGCAGTGAGTGGATACCCAGCATGGCCAGCCCGGCAAGGACGATGAAGGCCACGTAGGAACCAATCATGTATACCTCGCCATGGGCGAAGTTGATCATTCCAATAATGCCGTAAACCATTGTGTAGCCAATGGCTATCAAGGCATAGGTGCTGCCAATGGTCAGACCATTAACCAGCTGTTGGAAGAAGTGATAGATCTCAGGCATTACAGCGCTCCTAAAAACCCGATACGCATTTCACTGGTGGAGTCATGTTCCGGCCCGGTGCCGTGGTCTGTTGCCACGTCGGCATGAGCCTTTGCCAGCGAACCGCTGGTGACGGTTTTAAGATTTTCAGGTGAGCCAGCTCCCGGATCGCGGGTGTCAGGCCCATAAACCTCGTAAAACAAAGCCCACTGCTTGCACAGTGGGCTTCTTGACCTGTCAGGCCTGACTTACTGAGGGGAAACTTCGGTTTTCGGTTTGCCGAAGTGCCACTGGTAGACCACGAACTTGAAGTTCTTCAGGTCGCCCTTCGCGTCGAAGGAAAGGTCGCCGGTCGGAGTCTTGAAGGTACCGGCGTGGATGGCGGCGGCCACCTTGGCGGTGTCTTCGCTCTTCGCGGCCTTGATGCCTTCGGCGATGATTTCCACGGCCGAGTAGGCCGGGAACACGAACGGACCGGTCGGGTCCAGTTTCTTGGCGGTGAAGGCATCTACCAGGGCCTTGTTGGCCGGATCCTGGTCGAAGGATTTCGGCAGGGTCACCAGCAGGCCTTCGGAAGCGTCCTGGGCGATCTGCGAGATGGAGTCGTTGCCGACGCCTTCCGGACCCATGAACTTGGCGTTCAGGCCTTTTTCCTTGGACTGACGCAGGATCAGGCCCAGTTCCGGGTGGTAGCCGCCGTAGTAGACGAAGTCGACGTTGGCTTGCTTGAGTTTCTGGATGATCGAGGAGAAGTCCTTGTCGCCGGCGTTCAGGCCTTCGAAGACGGCAACCTTGACGCCTTTGCCTTCGAGGGTTTTCTTCACGGCGGTGGCGATGCCTTCACCGTATTGCTGTTTGTCGTGCAGAACAGCAACGATTTTCGGTTTGACGTGGTCGGCGATGTAGTTACCGGCGGCAGGGCCCTGGGCGCTGTCCAGGCCGATGGTGCGGAAGACCATCTTGTAGCCGCGAGCGGTGATATCCGGGCTGGTGGCGGCCGGAGTGATCATGATCACGCCTTCGTCTTCGTAGATATCCGAAGCCGGTTGGGTGGAGCTGGAGCAGAGGTGACCGACCACGAACTTGACGCCGTCGTTGACCACTTTGTTGGCTACGGCCACGGCCTGTTTAGGGTCGCAGGCATCGTCGTATTCCTTGGCTTCGAGCATCTTGCCGTCGACGCCGCCCTTGGCGTTGATCTGCTCGATGGCCATGTGCGCACCGTTGAACTGCATGTCGCCGTACTGGGTCACAGGACCGGTTTTCGGGCCGGCGATGCCGATCTTGATGGTGTCAGCAGCGAAAGAATGGCTGGCAATACCGGCCAGAACCATAGCGGCGAACAGTTTGGAAATCTGCTTAGTCATTAGTGCTCCACTCTTGCTGTTGTAATTTTTAGAGTCCTACGGCCGGAGCTGTGGGACCGGGTCAGATTGACGCCGATACCCCGGTTCTTGCCCCGGCAACTGTACCGATACAGTTTAGTGTGCGCCCTTATCGATTGGATAGCGGGCAGCCGGAGGCAAAATCGAGATACGTCGCCTGGGCGAAAGAAAGATACAGAATAGCGGCAGATTGTCATGCAGATTTTTGTCTGGATGTTGCTAGCTTTCAGCTGCAATCCCTGGCGCCTTCCATCCCCTCGCTCACCCCTTGCGTTTCATCTGGGTGTTTCCAACCGAGCCTCGACGTTATCATTGCGCCGATTTTTTCTCAGGTGGACCCCCATGATTCAAGAACCTAGCACCCTCTATGCCAAGCTGCTTGGTGAAACTGCATCTATTCGCTGGGAAGAGCTGCAACCGTTCTTTGCCCGGGGTGCCCTATTGTGGGTCGAACCGGCACTGGATCTGATCGCCGCCGCCGAGGCCGTGGCCGAGAATCAGGCCGGGAAAGTCGCCGCTTGGCTGGCGAGCGGGGAGCTTGCCAAGGTGTCTGAGTCGCGGGCGCTGGATCTTTTCGAGCGCGATCCGACGCTGTGGGCGGTGGTGGTTTCGCCCTGGGTGATGATCCAGGAAAGGGCAACAAAATAATTCAGCGCACCGTAATCGTGCATAAGCCTTATGCGTTTATGGCCTGGGGGTGTGTAGGTCCGTAACTGCGTTGCGCAGTAATGGCAGTTTGCCCGTGGAGAAACTCCACAGTCATCCGCTCACCCCGGACTTTCTTGAATACGACGCTGTACTGTAGGAGCCGGCTTGCTGGCGATTGCGATGTGATATTCACCACCGCTATCGCCAGCAATCCGGGTCCCACAGGATCGTACTCAGTACTCGGTCTTGCCCGTGTGGCTGTTCAGCGAAATGACCCTGGTCTTGCCGATGCGGTGACGGTAGATCTCGCGCAGGTACTTGATGGCCTTCTTCACGCAGTCGCGGGACAGGCGGATATCGTTGATCGAGACGAACTTGTCCTTGTCGTTGATCAGCTCGCGGTACTTCTTCTCGTACATCGGCTTGATCGCGTACCAGTTGGTGTCGAGGATTTTCGCCGGGTTCTCGAATTCGTTGAGCAACTCGTCGATGCTCTGCTCGTCGAACTCATCGCGGGTGATGAATTCCAGCATCGAGTTGTCCAGCGTATCGTCGAAACGGTACGGATTGCGGGCGAAGCAACGCTTGATGAAGGCCACGATCAGCGTCAGGAAGTCGTCCGACAGGCACGGGCTCTTGGCGATCAGGGTGGTCAGCGAGAGGTTCGCCGAAGCGCCGATCACCAGCGCGTAACGCTTGAGCGTGGTGTTGGGGAACAGGCTGTTGAGGTGGGTCTTGAGCCGGTTCAGGTCCATGTAGGACAGTTTGTAGTCCTTGGGCAGGGACACGATCGAGACCACCGACGAGCAGTTCTTGAAGAAATGCAGGTCGTGCAGCGCCGCCGCATCGTAGCCCGAGGCCTTGTACTGCTCCAGGGCCGCGCGATAGCGCTTGGACTCGATGGGCAGCAGGCTGATGCCTTCGATCGCCTGGGTCACCTTGTTGAAGTGCGGCAGGTCGATGGAGCGGAAGAACAGGTCGTCGATGTTCAGTCGCTGGGGCTCTTTCTCGAACACTTTGAATTTGTCGCCGCTGGGCGTCGGCTGTTCCGGTACCACGGATTCGGCGTAGGCGATGGCCACCGGGCCGGCCAGACTCATGAACAGGTCGTTGGCATCCAGGCGAATGGTTTCGCCGATGTCGATGCCGGCACGGCGGAAATAGTTCTGGTCGTAGTCGGTGGTCACCGCCTGGGCGGTCAGGATGTTGAAGATCTGCTGGGAGATGTACTGGTTGGCGTGCTTCTCCATGGCATTGACATCAATGTTCTGGATATTGCCGTCATCGTTTTCTTCGGCATAACGCATGATGTCGTTGGAGATCAGCATCATGGCGTTCCAGGGGCGAATGCGGCCCATGACACTGGCTTCGCTGCTGTCGTCGTTGTCGAAGTTGTACGAGAAGTCCCATTCTTCGGACAGGTACTTGCAGAGCAGGCGACCGGCGTTGATGTGCAGCGCTTCGGACATTTCGCTGCGATGGTCGGAAATGTTCGGCAGTACGCAGATACCGCTGGTGAAGATCGGTTCGAACACGAAGGAGTGGCCGCTCTTGCTGTCGTGCTCGTCGGCCGGCTTGGTGTCGAAGGTCTTGTTCATGTAGGAGTATTGCTGGGCCAGGCCGAACTCCGAGGCCATGCCCGAACCGGTACCGCCGCCGGCGCTGAAGATCGAGAAGTACAGGCGCGACTGGTTGGCCTTGATGCCGCAGGAGTCGATCAGGTACGAGTGGATCATCTTCCAGTCGGGGCTGGAAAAGCGCTGGGTGTCCTTGTTCAGGATGATCTTGGCCAGGTACTGGCCGAGGATCGGTGCGTTACCCGCGCCGCCGGCATGGACTTCCGACAGGTCCATGATCTTCATCTTGCTGTAGTCGCGGATAAAGCCGCTTTTTTCGCCCTTGCGCGAGAAACGGATGCGCCCGGCAATGTCCTTGTCCAGGTCGCCGAGCATCACCAGCGGTTCCACCAGGAACACCGGCTTGGTGGATTTGTTCTGCACCAGTCGCAGGTTGTTACGGATCCATTGCGCGGGACGATAGCCTTTGTCGCTGGCCTTGTCTTCGTTGTTGAATTCGTTGAGGTAGAACTTGCGGGCGTTGTAGACCAGTTCCGCGACGTCCAGGGCAATGTTCGAGCCGCAGCGGCCCAGGCCGATCAGGCAGACCGACGGGAATTCCTGGTCGCGGCGCTGCTCGTTTTCAGCTTCGGCATGGAGCGCGCGGGGGAACACCATGTCGCGCAGGCCGTCGAGGTTGTCGAGGATGCGGTCGGTGTTGGTTTCGGTGAAGTAGAGATATTGCTGGGTCGCCAGTGGACGGGGGGTGGAATAGGCCTTGTAGGTTTTTTCCGCGACCGTGGGCAACATCAGATCGGATACTGCGTTGGCTGGAATATTTTTAGAGGTCATTGTGCGCCATTTGCCTGGTCGGGTTCGGCGGTCGAAAGGATATCAACGCGCCATCACGGAGTGAGAAATCGCGACTGTAGCGCGCGATATTGGCCTGAGCGATAGGGTTTATCCCTAGGCTCCCCTAAGGGTGATCCTTGAATGTATACCGCTGGATCGGCCAAAAATTGACGTTCTTTAATTGGCGGGGAACTTTTTATGAATTTTGTACTACCCGCGGATTGAACGTGCCGGGAGGCGAGTGTAGACGCTGATTGAGCCGGTGCAGCGACTGCATTCCGATGAAGTGGGGCTGAAGACGCGTGCGTCGGGCCGCAAGAGGGGGATGGCACAGTGATGCCAATGATTTGGCAATAATCTAAATAGCAATGGGTACTAAAAAATCGACCTGTTCCTGCTCCAGCGGTGGCAGCCCGAAAGCCGCGCGCGCCTTGTCACAGTGATCGTTGTGCACGCCGTCGACCCATGAGGCCTCGAACTCCCGGCAGGTACTGGAACGTTGGTGGTAGATCGAGCAACTGGTCTGCTGGCCGACTTCACCCTCCAGGGCGGTGCAGCGAACGGGGCGGCGTTCGGTGCCGAGCATGGCGACGTGGTTGGGGCTGACCTGGGTGACCAGTTCGTCGGGTACCAGCCCGCCGGCCGAGGCGCATTCTCCCCAATAGAAAGACACGCGGAAATGAGCGCAGCAGGCACCACAATTCAGGCACGGATTAGCGTCGGGCATGGAAGGTCACGGAGCAAGTGGGGGAGGGGATCGGCGGCTATTCTAGGCTTCGGCCCGGGCTTTGGAAGGGGGTGGCACGGTATTTTTTTGCAGGGCCTGCGTCGGTGCCGCGGCGATGGGGTGACAGGGCAGGGTGCGCAGGGCATTGCCGGGTATCAGCGCCACGAATGGTGGCAGACAGTCCCGGTCCTGCTCACTAGATTGAGGGTTCCGGGCTTAACGCGTCTGGCGGGCCAGCCCCTATAACAATAAAGAGACGGACCCCATGCAGAACTCGACCCAAGCGGCGAATGCCTGGCGCATTCTGTTCCTGTTGTTCCTCGCCAACCTCTTCAACTTCTACGACCGTACCCTGCCGGCGATCATCATCGAGCCGATCCGCATGGAGTGGCACCTGAGCGACTTCCAGATCGGCATCATCGGCACCGCGTTCACGATTGTCTATGCCATTGCCGGCCTGCCCCTGGGGCGGATGGCCGACAATGGCTCGCGGCGCAAGCTGATGGGCTGGGGCCTGGCGGCCTGGAGTGGACTGACGGCGGCGAATGGTCTGGTGGGCAGTTTCGCGACCTTCCTGCTGGTGCGCATGGGCGTGGGGATCGGTGAGGCCAGCTATGCGCCGGCGGCCAACTCGCTGATCGGCGACCTGTTCCCGGCGCACCGTCGGGCGCGGGCCATGGGGATCTTCATGCTGGGCTTGCCGTTGGGGCTGGTGCTGGCGTTCTTCACCACCGGCGCGATGGTCAAGGCCTTCGACAGCTGGCGCGCGCCGTTCTTTATCGCCGCAGTGCCGGGGCTGCTGCTGGCGGTATTCATGTTCTTCATCAAGGAACCGAAACGCGGTGCGGCGGAAACGGTGAAGGTGTCCCAGGAGAAGGTCGACCGTCCCGTGCGGCGCCTGATGGCGATTCCGACGTTTCTCTGGCTGGTGCTGGCGGGGCTGACTTTCAACTTCGCCACCTACGCCTGCAACTCGTTTCTGGTGCCGATGTTGCAGCGCTATTTCCTGATGCCTTTGCAGGAAGCGGCGGTGGCGACCGGTTTGATTGTCGGGGTCACCGGGTTGATCGGCTTGACGCTGGGCGGTTGGGTCGCGGACAAGCTTCATCAGCGCATTGCCAATGGTCGGCTGTTGTTCGCGGCGGTGAGCCTGGTGATCTCGACGCTGACCACGGCCTGGGCGTTGCACGCCGGGCGGATCGAGATCGCTGTGTTCGTGGTGGTGTTCAGTGTCGGCTGGCTGTTTGCCTACAACTTCTATACCTGCGTCTATACGGCAATTCAGGACGTGGTCGAGCCACGGCTGCGGGCGACGGCCATGGCCGTCTACTTTGCCGGTTTGTATCTATTGGGCGGTGGCCTGGGGCCGGTGGTGGTGGGGCTGCTCTCCGATCATTTCGCCCATGCAGCGATGCTGGCGGCGGGAGCCGAGCAGATGAGCGAGGCGTTCAAGGCGGTCGGGCTGCATGATGCGATGTACCTGATTCCCGGAGCCCTGTTGTTGACGCTGGTGTTTCTGTTCCAGGCGGCGCGGTGTTTCAGCAAGGATGCACGGCGCATGCGCGAGGGGATGGCGGCGGATGAGCCGGGGGTGGCACCGGTTACCGCTTGACACTGAACCCTGTAGGAGCTGGCTTGCCAGCGATGAGGCCATCATGGGCGATGCAAGCCTCGAGGTCCCTATCGCCGGCAAGCCAGCTCCTACAGGGTGGTGTGTCAGCCGGCTACCAGCACCCGAATCGCTTCCAGGCGCAGCGCGGCTTTCTCCAGCATCGCCAGGCCTTGCTCACGCTGTTGGCGCAGGGCCATCAGTTCGCTGTCGCGCACGCTCGGGTTGACCGCCTGCAACGCGGTCAGGCGCGCCAGCTCTTCCTCGGTATCGGCGGCCAGGCGACGTTGCGCCTCGGCCACGCGCTCGGCGTGACGCGGCGCGATCTTGGCTTCGCCCGCATTGATCTTCGGCGTCAGGCTGTCGCGCTGGGCCTGGATGAACTTGTTGGCGCTGGCCTTTGGCACGCTTTCCAGCTGGTCGTTCAGGGTTTCGAAGGACACCCGTGCCGACAGGTCGTTGCCATTGGCATCCAGCAGGCAGCGCAGTGCCGCCGGTGGCAGGTAGCGACCCAGTTGCAGCGAGCGCGGTGCGACTACTTCGCTGACATAGAGCAGCTCCAGCAACACGGTGCCGGGCTTGAGCGCCTTGTTCTTGATCAGCGCCACGGCGGTGTTGCCCATCGAACCGGACAGCACCAGGTCCATGCCGCCCTGCACCATCGGGTGTTCCCAGGTGATGAACTGCATGTCTTCGCGCGATAGCGCCTGGTTGCGGTCGTAGGTGATGGTCACGCCTTCGTCGTCGCCCAGCGGGAAGCTGGCGTCGAGCATCTTCTCGCTCGGCTTGAGGATCAGGGCGTTTTCCGAATGGTCCTCGCTGTCGATGCCGAAGGCGTCGAACAGGGTTTCCATATAGATAGGCAGGGCGAACTGGTCGTCCTGTTCATGGATCGCCTCGACCAGCGCGTCACCTTCGCCGGCGCCACCGGAGTTGAGTTCCAGCAGGCGGTCGCGGCCGGTGTGCAGCTCGTCTTCCAGGCGCTCGCGCTCGGCGCGGGCTTCGTCGATCAGGGCTTGCCACTGGCTGTCGTCGGCATTTTCCAGCAGCGGCAGCAGACGCGGGCCGAACTGGTGCTGCAAGGCGTTGCCGGTCGGGCAGGTGTTGAGGAAGGCGTTCAGCGCTTCGTGATACCACTGGAACAGGCGCTCTTGCGGGCTGGTTTCCAGGTAGGGCGCGTGCAGTTCGATCACGTGTTTCTGGCCGATCCGGTCCAGACGACCGATCCGCTGCTCCAGCAGGTCCGGATGGGACGGCAGGTCGAACAGCACCAGGTGGTGGGCGAACTGGAAGTTGCGACCCTCACTGCCGATTTCCGAGCAGATCAGCACCTGGGCGCCGAACTCTTCGTCGGCGAAGTAGGCGGCGGCGCGGTCGCGTTCGAGGATGTTCATGCCTTCGTGGAAGACCGTGGCCGGAATGCCGGAGCGCACGCGCAGGGCGTCCTCCAGATCCATGGCGGTTTCGGCGTGGGCGCAGATCACCAGGACCTTGGTGCGCTTGAGCATTTTCAACTGGTCGATCAGCCACTCGACGCGCGGGTCGAAGCGCCACCAGCGGGTTTCGTCGTCAATGTCCGGCTGGGCCTGGAAGCTGACTTCCGGGTACAGCTCGGCGTGCTCACCCAGCGGCAGTTCGAGGTATTCGTCCGGGCAGGGCAGCGGGTAGGCGTGCAGCTTGCGCTCCGGGAAACCCTGCACGGCGGCGCGGGTGTTGCGGAACAGCACGCGGCCGGTGCCGTGGCGGTCCAGCAGCTCGCGCACCAGGCGGGCGCTGGCCTCGCTGTCGCCGTCATTGATGGCGGTCAGCAGGGCCTCGCCTTCGTCGCCGAGGAAACCCTGGATGGTTTTATGCGCGGCAGGCGACAGGCGGCCTTTGTCCAGCAGCTCCTGCACGGCTTCGGCCACCGGGCGATAGTTCTCGCTCTCGGCGCGGAAGGCCTTCAGGTCGTGGAAGCGGTTCGGGTCGAGCAGGCGCAGGCGGGCGAAGTGGCTGTCCTGGCCCAGTTGTTCCGGGGTCGCGGTCAGCAGCAGGACGCCGGGAATGGTCTCGGCCAGTTGTTCGACCAGGGCGTATTCCGGGCTGACCTGGTCTTCATGCCAGACCAGGTGGTGGGCTTCGTCGACCACCATCAGGTCCCAGCCGGCGGCGAACAGCGCATCCTGGGCCTTCTCGTCGTCCACCAGCCACTCCAGGGCCACCAGGGCCAGCTGGGTGTCTTCGAACGGGTTGCTGGCATCGCTTTCGATAAAGCGTTCGGCGTCGAACAGCGCGACCTGCAGGTTGAAGCGCCGGCGCATTTCCACCAGCCACTGGTGCTGCAGGTTCTCCGGCACCAGGATCAGGATGCGGTTGGCGCGGCCCGAGAGCAGTTGGCGATGGATCACCAGGCCGGCTTCGATGGTCTTGCCCAGGCCCACTTCGTCGGCCAGCAGGACCCGTGGGGCGATCCGGTCGGCGACTTCCCGGGCGATGTGCAGTTGGTGGGCGATCGGTTGCGCGCGCACGCCACCCAGGCCCCAGAGCGAGGACTGCAACTGGCGGCTGGTGTGTTCCAGGGTGTGGTAGCGCAGCGAGAACCAGGGCAGCGGGTCGATCTGCCCGGCGAACAGGCGGTCGCTGGCCAGGCGGAACTGGATGAAGTTCGACAGCTGGGTTTCCGGCAGCGTGACGGTTTCGTTCTGCCCGTTGAGGCCATGGTAGACCAGCAGTCCGTCGACATCGTCGACTTCGCGCACGGTCATTTTCCAGCCTTCGAAGTGGGTGATGGTGTCGCCCGGCGAGAACCGCACGCGGGTCAGGGGCGCATTCCGTAGCGCATACTGGCGGGTGTCGCCAGTGGCCGGGTAGAGCACGGTCAACAAGCGGCCGTCCTGTGCCAGAACGGTGCCTAAACCCAACTCCGCTTCGCTGTCACTGATCCAGCGTTGCCCCGGTTGATACTGCTGCGCCATGCTGCCTGACTCCCGCCTTGAAAAAGCCGACTATCTTAACGGAATCGATGCTTTCAGGCCAAAAGAAGCTCACAAATACCGTGCTTTTAGCCAGCATCCCGGCCCTGTAGAGGCGAGACCTGGGGAAAAGGGTAGCTCATCGGGATGTCGGGCACCTTTGTGTGTCTATCCGGTCACACTTTGAGTCTGCCGCGCTCAAGTCGCCGGGCGCGCCGCCGACAGCCTGATGACAGGAGAAAACCACCATGCTGCCACCGATACTGCCCCTGAGTGTCGTACCGGTTACATCCCAGACGGATCCGATTCGACAGCGACCGGATATCCCGCCCGTGGTGCCGGTCCAGGAAAGCTCCAATGAAAGTACCATCGACCTGCAAAAACGTAACCCGGAAGAGTCCGGCCGGCTGCTGCGCGAGGAGCAGCGGCGCAAGCAGGAACAGCAGCAACGTCGGCGCGAGGCCGATGACGACCCGGAGCTGCACCTGGCCGTTCCGGGCCATGAGTTGAATGCCGACAACACCGTGCCCGTGGTGGCGCTGATGGAAGATCAGCCGCGTCAGGGGCTGCTGGTGGACGTCGAAGTCTGATGACCCTCGTTGGCCAGCGCCCGCAGGGCGTTGAGCAGGGTGTCGATTTCCTCCTCGGTATTGAGATAGCTGACAGCGATCCTCGCAATGGCCGGCAGGTCCCGGGCCTGCATGTCCAGTGGCGTATAAGCCGTGCCATTGGCCCCCAGGTTGATGCCACTTTCGGCCAGCCGTTGTTTCAGTGCAAAAGCGTCCCAACCTTCCAGTGTGAACGCGATCAGCCCGGATTGTTGCCCGGGTAGGCCCAGGTCGCGCAGTTCAAGGCCGTTGATCTGCCCAAGCGCCTGACGCAGTGTCTGGCTCAACCGCTGGATGCGTCGATGAATGCGCTCGATGCCCAGCTCTGCGGCTTCTTTCAACGCATTCGCCAGCCCGGCCAGCAGCGCCAGGGAGACTTCGCTGGTTTCGAAGCGTCGGGCATCGGCCCGCGGGGTGAAGGCGTGGCCGTCCCAGGGCGCCGAGAGCACATCCAGCTGGGCTGGCCTGAGTTGCGCCATGAAGCCCGGGCGTACATACAGCAGCGCGGTGCCCCGAGGTCCGCGCAGGAACTTGCGCGCGGCGCCCTTGAGCACATCGCAACCCAAGGCTTGGACATCGCAGGGCATCTGCCCCAAGGCCTGTCCGGCATCGATGAAGTAGGCGATACCATGACGCCGTGCCACTGCGCCGATGGCCTGGGCCGGGTTGATCAGGCCGCCGTTGGCCGGTAGCCAGGTCAGGGCGATCAGCCGAACGCGGGAGTCGATCATCCGCTCCAGGGCGGGCACCGACACCGCGCCGTTCTCGTCACAGGGAATCACCTCGAGCCGGGCTCCGGACTGGACGGCCTGGGTCATGCAGGCCAGGTTGCCGCCCCATTCATGCCGTCCCACCAGGATCCGGTCGCCGGGTTGCCAGCTGCCCAGGGCATTGAATGCCATGCCCCAGGCTGCCGAACCGCTGCTGGTGAAGGCGATGGCGGCGCTGTCGGTGCCCAGCAGTCGTGCCGCCCACTGGCGAGCCTCTTCCTGCAGTCTGGCGCCTTCGACACCGGCCTCCATCGGGCCCAGGGTCGCTTCGCGCAGCAGCTGGGTGGTGATGGCGTCCAGCGTGGCCTGGCTGGGCAGGGAGGCGCCGGCGTGATTGAAATGGATCACCCGGGCGCAGCCGGGGGTGGCGGCACGCAGGTGGACGATCTCGTCAGCCAGTGTGTCGCTCATGGGCGCAGCTCGAAAATCGCGTCGATCTCCACCGCAACACCGCTGGGCAGGCTGGCGACACCGATGGCGGTACGCGCATGGCGACCCTTGTCGCCGAGGGCATTGACCAGCAGGTTGGACGCACCGTTGGCCACCGCCCCCTGGCGCTGGAAGTCGGGGCTGCTGGCGACAAAGACCCCCAGCCGGACGATCCGCACCAGGCGTGACAGATCGTCGTCAAGGGCGTGGCCCAGTTGTGCCAGCAGGCCGAGCGCGGCGAGTTCCGCCGCCTGCGCGCCTTCTGCTTCGTCCAGGGTGTCGCCCAGGCGACCGATAAAGGCCGGTTTGCCGTCCTGCAGGGGAATCTGCCCGGAAATGAACAGCTGATGTTGGCTGATGACGTAGTTCACGTAGTTGGCGATCGGCTGGCCAGGCTGCGGCAGGCTCAGGCCCAGTTGGGCCACTCGGTCGGACAGGGAATGATTCATGGGCAAACCTCCGGGGAAAGAGGCTTGAGCATGCGGGGCCGCCGATGGGGCGACAAACGGATAGATTCAATCCGACGTATCCAGATAACTCATGTGTCAGCTGAGTTGCATTGCTCCACCAACCACTCACGGAAACATTCGGCGGCGGGGCTCAGCGCCGCGTTGGGCTTGACCAGCCAGTAGCCGATCTCGCTTTCATAGGCCGGTTGGTCGAAGGCATTCACCAGTACGCCCTCCTTGAGGCGTCGCTCGATCAGGCGCTGGCGGCCCATGGCGATGCCTTGTCCGGCGATGGCTGCTTCGACCACGATGTTGTAGTCGTGGAGCATGACGCAGGGGTAGCGCTGGACGTCGAGGTGATGATGGCGGGACCAATCGATCCATTCGAACGGTTGCGGTGCCTGTGACATGAGCAACGGACCCTGCTCGACACCGGCGGCCTTGAAGGCTGGGCTGCACACCGGAAAGAGCCGTTCGCCCATCAGGCGCACGGCGTTGACATGGGGCCAGCCGCCTTTGCCATAGCGGATCGCCAGGTCCACCTCGGCGCCGGCCACATCGGCCAGTTGGACCGAAGGTTTCAGCTCGACCCGGATCTGCGGGTAACGACGGGTGAAACCGGCCAGGCGCGGTGCCAGCCAGAGGGTGGCGAAGGAGGCGAGCAAACCGATACGCAGTACCTGGTTTTGCCGGGGCTGGTTGAACCGTTGCGTCGCCTGGGCGATCTGTTCCAGTGCCGGGCGGATTTGCAGGTAGTACTGGCCGCCTTCTTCTGTGAGATCAATGGCGCGAGTGCGTCGGACAAATAGTCGCTGGCCCAGATGCTGTTCGAGTTTCTGTACCTGATGACTGATAGCGCTTTGACTGACGCACAGCTCATCGGCGGCCTTGATAAAGCTCAGATGGCGGGCCACGGCCTCGAAGGCGCGCAGGGCCATCAACGGCGGGAGATCCTGGTGCAGTGCCACTTCAGTTCTCCTTTGCATTCAATCGGGGTCAGGGATTGTGCTGGGAAATCGCGGGACTGCCCAGGCCTTGTTGAGCGGGAGGTCTGGATAACCGCCACACTTGCCCGCATTATTAAGCGGTAGCGTGTGTCGAAGGCTGCCCAGGGTGGTGCTTCGATGGAACTCGACTGATAGCGACGTAGTGTGACCATGAGCCAAGACGACAAGTTGATCGACCTTAATGCCGAACGGGCCAAGCGCGTCCATGATCTCAACGAAAAACGCTTGAACGAAGTTCGCCAGGCGTTCGAACAGGCCATGCCGTTGGGCAAGGGCAAGAAGAAACCGAAGAACAAACCGAAAAAGCGCTGATACCCCCGCTGATTCTTGATATGGATCAGTTATTCCCTTTCTCCCGCGCCCAGCCCTGGACGGCATTGACCCTGGTCAATTTCCCACTGTGCCCGCTGGGCTAACTTAGCTCCATCGCAACAGGGCAAGTGCAGGAGGCCAGTCATGTTCTTCGATAACGTGGTGATCGCCGGAGTGCTGACGGTTGGCCTCATGGTGATGTTCTTCGCCGGTTTTGGAATTTTTATCTGGAAAGACTCACATAAACGGAAGAAACCGTAGAGCTTCCAGGGAACGAGCACGCAAGGCATTTTGGGCGACTTCGGTCGCCCTTTTTTTGCTTTTTTTGTAGGAGCAGCCGGTCGACGGTATCCAGGCCGGTCATAGAATGAAATAAAAAAAGGTGCGGTCCCGATGGGAGCGCACCTTTTTTATTATCCGACCGGGGTCAGTTGCCGAGTATCTTCGTCGCCAACCAGAACAGGCCGGCGGACAAGCCGATGGTCATCGGCAGGGTCAGGACCCAGGCCAGCAGGATGGTCTTGATGGTGCTGCCTTGCAGGCCGCTTTTGCTGGCAAGCATGGTCCCGGCCACACCGGAGGACAACACGTGGGTGGTCGAGACGGGCAGGGCGACGATGTTCGCCAGGCCGATCAGACCGGCGGTGGTGATCTGCGCCGACATGCCCTGGGCATAGGTCATGCCCTGCTTGCCGATCTTCTCGCCGATGGTCAGTACCACACGTTTCCAGCCGATCATGGTGCCCAGGCCCAGGCCCAGGGCCAGTGCAACCGCCATGATCACCCAGAACGGCGCGTATTCGGTGGTGGCGGTCAGGTCCTTGCGCAGTTTTTCCAGGTCGGCCTTTTCACGGGAATCCAGGCCGGGCAACTTGCCGACTTTCTTCGCGGTGTCATCCAGGCACAACAGGTCGCGGCGCACTTCAATGCGTTTTTCCGCCGACAGCGAATGGTAGTCGGTCACGCCGGTGAGGTTGCTCATCAGGGCGTTGATGGTCGGCTCGGTCCGTTGCGGGTTGCAGCGGAATTTGCCCGGCATGTCGTCCACCACGTTTTTACCCAGGGCGAGGAAGTCGCTCAGGGTTTCGTGGTTGCGCTGATAGAACTGGCTCAGGTGCAGGGTCGCGTCGCGGGTGCGTTCGATCTGGTAAGTGGTGGTGCTCAGGTCCAGGACGAACTGCGCCGGCACGATACCGATCAGCACCAGCATGATCAGGCCGATGCCTTTCTGGCCATCGTTGGAGCCGTGCACGAAGCTTACCGCCATGGCGGAGATCACCAGTACCATGCGGTTCCAGAACGGCGGGTGCTTCTTGTCGTCGATCTTGCGCCGTTGTTCCGGGGTCTTGTGCATCTTGGACAGCGGTCGCCACCATTTCAGGCCGACCAGCAGCAGGCCCGCCAGCACCAGGCCGGCAATCGGCGAGAAGACCAGCGAGGCGCCGATATCCACGGCTTTCTGCCAGTTCACCCCCTCGCTCACGGGAATCCCGGTGAGCAGGGCGTTGGCCAGGCCGACCCCGAGGATCGAGCCGATCAGGGTGTGGGAACTGGAGGCCGGGATACCGAAGTACCAGGTGCCCAGGTTCCAGGCGATGGCCGCCGCGAGCAGGGAGAACACCATGGCCAGGCCATGTCCGGTGTTGACGTTGATCAGCAGTTCGACCGGCAGCAGGTGGACGATGGCATAGGCAACGCCCACCCCACCCATCAGCACGCCGAGGAAGTTGAACAGGCCGGAAAAGAACACTGCCAGTTCGGGCGGCATGGCTTTGGTGTAGATAACGGTGGCCACCGCGTTAGCGGTGTCATGAAAGCCGTTGATGAACTCGAAGCTGAGGACAAAGGCCAGGGCGAGCACCAGGCTCACAAGTACCCAGACATCCAGTCCGCTGAATAAATCGATCATGAAGGTTTTCTGACCCGGTCATAAGGGGGCGCGATTATGCCAGAAAACTTTCAAGTGAGGGCCTGCCTGATACCATTTGACCTGAGCGGGTGGTCAGGGCCGACGGTTGACACGCGGGTGGCGCAATTCTTGGCATCCGGCGGGCCTGGCGTTGTCCGGGTAGGAAAGGCCAGGCGGCGAAGGGCAGGGCCCGAAAAGGTTCAATAGCGATAAGCCTAGGGCTCCTCGGCCTTGAGTTCCTTTTCCATCTTTTGCAGTTCCTGGGTAAAAGCCTGGTCCAGAAGACTGGCTCGCTTGCGCCAGGGTTTGCGTTCTGGATCGGGTTGCGCGGCGTAGGTGGTGACTGCCCCGCCGTAAACATCCTTGTAACGTTGTTCCTGGCGCTCAAGTTCCGCGCGCAGTTCGTCTTTCGTCACAGTACTACCTAATTTGAGTTGGGTTATTGTGTTCCATTAAACGCAACCGCCCTGACGAGTCGTTCAATCCGGGGTTTGAGCGCTGACAGTTGGAGCCACTGTCGGGCCGGACGGCCTTATGGTCGTACAGGGTATTATAGCGGTCGGTTTGACTCACACTATCGCGAAGATAGGGGAGTTCGTCAACTTTGTCGGTGAGTTTTGTGATGTAGGAATCTTTAACTGTAACTTGAGGACCGGCTAACAGCTGCCTGTTTTTTGACGACAGTTATCAACTCAAGTTGCACTGCAATAAGCCGGGTACTTGGAAATAGAATCCCGGTTCTGTTGCAGAACCGCGGTTCAACTTCCTGATCGCCCCTCGCTGAGGCGCGTCCAAGGGTAAAAAAACGGCCTCACTTCGTGGGTGAGGCCGGACCGAGGGAGCTCCCGGTGGGTACCTGACCAGTATCCCGGGAAGTCCACGACGGCACGCCCAAGGTATAAGCTGCGGCGATCAGGGTCAATTGCGATTATCGGTCATTGGTTCGATAATCGAACCAAACCACGTTGCCCTGGCTTGTCTATCGGCCCGGGCTCGGCCTGTAATGGGCTTCCACCGCAGAGAAGGGATTTGCAATGAACGACCAACTGCGTGATGCCTTCGCTTCCGTGGCACCGCCCATCGTTGCCTCGCCGGCCAAGCGCATCCAGGCGTTTACCGGCGACCCCGACTTCATGACTTCGCTGGCCCGTGGCCTGGCGGTGGTGCAGGCGTTCCAGGAACGCAAGCGGCATCTGACCATCGCGCAGATCAGCCACCGTACGGAAATTCCCCGTGCGGCCGTGCGACGTTGCCTGCATACCTTGATCAAGCTCGGCTACGCCACCACCGACGGGCGTACCTATTCGCTGTTGCCCAAGGTGCTGACCCTGGGGCACGCCTATCTGTCGTCCACGCCCCTGGCCGTATCGGCCCAACCCTATCTCGACCGCATGAGCGAGCAACTGCACGAAGCCTGCAACATGGCGACCCTGGAGGGCGACGACATTCTGTACATCGCCCGTTCCGCCACCACCCAGCGCCTGATCTCGGTCGACCTGTCGGTGGGCGGCCGGTTGCCGGCCTATTGCACGTCCATGGGGCGAATCCTGTTGGCGGCGCTGGACGATGCCTCCTTGCGCGAGTACCTCGAGCACGCCGACCTGCACGCCAAGACCAGTCGGACCCTGCACACCCCCGAAGCCTTGCTCGACTGCCTGCAACAGGTTCGCCAGCAAGGTTGGTGCATTGTCGACCAGGAACTGGAGCAGGGCTTGCGCTCCATTGCCGTGCCGGTCTACGACGCCTCCGGGCAAGTGCTGGCGGCGCTGAACATCAGCACCCATGCCGGGCGGGTCAGCTGCGGCGAGCTGGAGCAGCGTTTCCTGCCGAGCTTGCTCAAGGCCAGTCGCGAGTTGAGTGCGCAGTTGTTTTCCTGAGCTGTAGTCCTGGCAGGAGACCGCGTTATCGTTCATCGCGAGCAAGCTTGCTCCTACAAATTTGTGTCGATCACAGGTTATGTGTACGACACAGCACTGTAGGAGCAAGCTTGCTCGCGATGCGGTTTCCCAGGCGACGAATGCCTTGAAGGATAAAACCGGTAGCTTGCAAACAATCGGTTCGATTATCGAACGGTTAATCGATTATCGGATTGTTTGGCCGCCGCCCCCCGGCTTAACCTGAGCTCATCACGGCGCTGAACCTCGCGCTGTCCCTCAGGCTTGTTGAAACCGGGAGTCTGCACCCATGGCTGAAATCCTTTCGCTGCATGAAGCGGTGAAGCAGTTCGTCAACGACGGCGATACCGTCGCGCTCGAAGGCTTCACCCATCTGATTCCGACTGCGGCGGGTCATGAAATCATTCGTCAGGGCAAGAAAGACCTGACGCTGGTCCGCATGACGCCCGATCTGATCTATGACCAGCTCATCGGTTCCGGTTGCGCCCGCAAGCTGATTTTCTCCTGGGGCGGCAATCCGGGGGTGGGCTCGTTGCACCGCCTGCGCGACGCCGTCGAGAAACACTGGCCGCATCCGCTGGAAATCGAAGAGCACAGCCACGCCGACCTGGCCAATGCCTATGTGGCCGGTGCTTCCGGCTTGCCGTTCGCGGTACTGCGGGCCTATGCCGGTTCCGACCTGCCGAAGGTCAATCCGCTGATCAAGACGGTCACCTGCCCGTTCACCGGTGAAGTGCTGGCCGCCGTGCCCTCGGTACGCCCGGACGTCACCGTGATCCATGCCCAGAAAGCCGACCGCAAGGGCAACGTGCTGCTCTGGGGTATTCTCGGTGTGCAGAAGGAGGCGGCCCTGGCGGCCAAGCGCTGCATCGTCACCGTCGAGGAAATCGTCGACGACCTGCAGGCCCCGATGAACGCCTGTGTCTTGCCGACCTGGGCGCTGAGCGCCGTGTGTCATGTGCCCGGCGGCGCCCACCCGTCCTACGCCCATGGTTATACCGAGCGCGATAACCGTTTCTACCAGGCCTGGGATCCGATTGCCCGTGACCGCGCGACCTTTACCGCCTGGATCGCCGAGTACATCCATGGCACCGCGAACTTTGCCGAGTTCCAGAGCAAGCTGGCCCACGCCTCGGAGGCTGAATAATGACCTACACCACCAATGAAATGATGACGGTGGCCGCCGCCCGTCGACTGAAGAACGGTTCGGTCTGCTTCGTCGGCATCGGCCTGCCGTCCAAGGCCGCCAACCTCGCGCGCCTGACTTCTTCGCCGGACGTGGTGCTGATCTACGAGTCGGGTCCGATTGGCGCCAAGCCCAGTGTGCTGCCGCTGTCCATCGGTGACGGCGAGTTGGCGGAAACCGCCGACACCGTGGTCCCCACCGGCGAGATCTTCCGCTATTGGCTGCAAGGCGGGCGCATCGATGTCGGCTTTCTCGGCGCGGCCCAGGTCGACCGTTTCGGCAATATCAACACCACCGTGGTCGGCGACTATTTCTCGCCCAAGGTCCGTCTGCCCGGTGCCGGTGGCGCGCCGGAAATCGCCGGCTCCGCGAAAAGCGTGCTGATAATCCTCAAGCAGTCGTCGCGCTCCTTTGTCGACAAGCTGGACTTCATCACCTCCGTCGGTCACGGCGAAGGCGGCGATTCGCGCAAGCGCCTGGGCCTGCCGGGTGCCGGTCCCGTAGGGATCATCACCGACCTGTGCATCATGGAGCCGGAAGCGCAGAGCAACGAATTCATCGTCACCTCGCTGCATCCGGGCGTGACCCGCGAGCAAGTGATCGCCGCCACCGGCTGGGCCGTGCGTTTCGCCGAGCAGGTGGACAGCACCGCCGCGCCGACCGAGCTTGAACTGAGCGCCCTGCGTGACCTCGAAGCCCGCACCGCTGCGGCCCATGGCCAAACCCCGGGAGAAGCCTGATGCGCGACGTCTTTATCTGTGACGCCATTCGTACTCCCATCGGTCGCTTCGGTGGCGGCCTGTCCACGGTGCGCGCCGATGACCTGGCGGCCGTGCCGATCAAGGCGCTGATGGAACGTAACCCGTCGGTGAACTGGAGCGAGGTCGATGAAGTGTTTCTCGGCTGCGCCAACCAGGCCGGCGAAGACAACCGCAACGTTGCCCGCATGGCGCTGTTGTTGGCGGGGCTGCCGGAAAGCATTCCAGGCGTGACCCTCAACCGTCTCTGCGCCTCGGGCATGGACGCGATCGGCACCGCATTCCGCGCCATCGCCAGCGGCGAGATGGAACTGGCGATTGCCGGCGGCGTGGAGTCCATGTCCCGGGCACCCTTCGTGATGGGCAAGGCTGACGCGGCGTTTTCCCGCAACATGAAACTGGAAGACACCACCATCGGCTGGCGCTTTATCAACCCGCTGATGAAGGCCCAATACGGTGTCGATGCGATGCCGCAGACCGGCGATAACGTGGCGGACGACTATCGAGTGTCCCGTGCCGACCAGGACGCGTTTGCCCTGCGCAGCCAGCAACGGACGGCGGTTGCTCAGGCCGCCGGTTTCTTCGATGAAGAAATCGTGCCGGTGCGTATCGCCCATAAGAAAGGCGAAACCGTGGTGGCACAGGATGAACATCCACGGGCCGACACGACGCTGGAAGCCCTGGCCAAACTCAAGCCGGTCAACGGCCCGGACAAGACCGTCACCGCCGGCAATGCGTCCGGTGTCAACGATGGGGCCGCGGCGCTGATCCTGGCGTCTGCCGAGGCCGTGAAGAAACACGGCCTGACGCCGCGTGCCCGGGTGCTCGGCATGGCCAGCGCGGGTGTCGCGCCGCGGGTCATGGGGATCGGCCCGGTACCGGCGGTGCGCAAGTTGACCGAGCGCCTGGGGCTGGCCGTCAGTGACTTCGACGTCATCGAACTCAACGAAGCCTTCGCCAGCCAGGGCCTGGCGGTCCTGCGTGAACTGGGCATTGCCGACGATGCGCCGCAGGTCAACCCGAACGGTGGGGCCATCGCCCTCGGTCATCCGTTGGGCATGAGCGGCGCCCGCCTGGTGCTGACGGCGCTCCACCAGTTGGAGAAGACCGGCGGCAGCAAGGGCCTGGCGACCATGTGTGTCGGTGTCGGACAGGGGCTGGCGCTGGCGATTGAACGGATCTGAGATCCACAGGCAACAAAACAGGCGCCCGGATGACTGCCACGCACCGTCATTCGGGCGAATGTTCTTGCGAAACAGGCTCGTTGCAAAGTATGTCTAGACTGCAACTTACCTCCTTCGAGTGATGAAACATGACAACAACAACGATGCCGTACACTGCCGAAGAACGTAACAAGAGGATCATTGCCATTGTCGGCGCTTCTTCCGGCAACCTGGTCGAATGGTTCGACTTCTACGTCTATGCCTTCTGTGCCATCTACTTCGCCCCTGCGTTCTTTCCCTCCGACAATCCCACGGTGCAGTTGGTCAACACCGCCGGGGTGTTCGCCGCCGGCTTCCTGATGCGGCCGATCGGCGGCTGGCTGTTCGGTCGCGTGGCCGACAAGCACGGACGCAAGAACTCGATGGTGATCTCGGTGCTGATGATGTGCGCCGGCTCCCTGGTCATCGCCTTCCTGCCCGGCTACGCGACCATCGGTGCCTGGGCGCCGGTTCTGCTGTTGTTGGCGCGACTGTTCCAGGGCCTGTCGGTGGGCGGTGAATACGGCACCACCGCGACCTACATGAGCGAGGTGGCCCTGCGTGGCCAGCGCGGTTTCTTTGCCTCGTTCCAGTACGTGACCCTGATCGGTGGCCAGTTGCTGGCGGTGCTGGTACTGGTGATCATCCAGCAGTTCCTCACCGAACCTGAGATCAAGGCCTGGGGCTGGCGGGTTCCGTTCGTGATCGGCGCCATCGCGGCGCTGATCTCGCTGTTTCTGCGTCGTGCCCTGAAGGAAACCACCAGCAAGGAAAACCGCGAGGACAAGGACGCCGGCAGCATGCGGGCGCTGTTCCGCGATCACAAGGCCGCCTTCATCACCGTGCTCGGCTATACCGCCGGCGGCTCGCTGATTTTCTACACCTTCACCACCTACATGCAGAAGTACCTGGTGAACACCACCGGCATGACGGCCAAGACCGCCAGCTTCATCATGACCGCCGTGCTCTTCCTTTATATGTGCATGCAGCCGTTCTTCGGCATGCTCTCGGACAGGATCGGCCGGCGTAACTCGATGCTCTGGTTCGGCGCGTTGGGCGCCGTGTTCACGGTGCCGATCCTGCTGGCCCTGAAGACTGTCACCAGCCCGTTCCTGGCGTTCGTGCTGATCACCCTGGCCCTGGCGATCGTCAGTTTCTATACCTCCATCAGTGGCCTGGTCAAAGCCGAGATGTTCCCGGTCCAGGTACGGGCACTGGGCGTGGGCCTGGCCTACGCGGTGGCGAATGCGGTCTTCGGTGGTTCGGCGGAATACGTGGCCCTGAACCTGAAGCTGGCGGGGATGGAAAACGCCTTCTACTGGTATGTGACCGTGATGATGGTGGTCGCTTTCCTGTTCAGCCTGCGCCTGCCGAAGCAGGCGGCCTACCTGCATAGCGATCATTGATCGGTTCGCGCGTCCTTTGCGGGCGCGCTTCACCCCTGTAACGACCGGACCCTACCGTTGGCTTTCATTTGAAGGAGATGAGCGTGGCTTTCGTACAACTTGCCGAAGGTGAACTGAATTACCAGCTGGAGGGCCCGCCCGGTGCGCCGGTCCTGGTGTTGTCCAACTCGCTGGGAACCGATCTGGGGATGTGGGACACCCAGATACCCGCGTTTGCCGAGCATTTTCGGGTCTTGCGCTACGACACCCGCGGCCATGGCCGCTCGCTGGTCACGCCCGGGCCCTACAGCATCGAGCAACTGGGGCGTGACGTGCTGGCGTTGCTGGACGCGCTGCAGATCGAGCGCGCGCATTTCTGCGGCCTGTCCATGGGCGGCCTGATCGGTCAGTGGCTGGGGATCAACGCCGGCCACCGTCTGCAGCGGCTGATCGTCTGCAACACGGCGGCGAAGATCGGCGATCCGAGCATCTGGAATCCACGGATCGAGGCGGTGTCGACGGGCGGCCAGGCGGCGATGCTGGCCCTGCGCGACGGGGCGGTTTCACGCTGGTTCACCGCGGAATTCGCCCAGGCGCATCCGGATCGGGTCACGCCGATTACCGATATGCTTGCCGCCACGTCGCCCCAGGGCTATGCGGCCAACTGCTGTGCGGTGCGCGACGCGGATTTTCGCGATCAACTGGTGCAGATCCAAGTGCCGCTGCTGGTGATTTCCGGTACCGAGGATGCGGTGACGCCCCCGTCGGGCGGGATCTTTATCCAGGAGCACGTCGAGGGCGCCGAATACGCCGAGTTCCACGCCGCGCACCTGTCCAACGTGCAGGCCGGCGATGCGTTCAGCCAGCGGGTGCTGGCGTTTCTGTCCGCCGGGGCTTGAAAGGTTTCGAGCGAAATCTTTCTCTTTTGGATGAAAATTTCGCCGCCACCTGAACAGCTCCGGGTGTTTGTGCTCTGATGGAAGCAATGGCTGCTCTGCCATTGCTTTGATCTGGACCCGCCCAATCCCATGAAGTCGTTTGCCGCACTCTTGTCCGCCGTTGTGATCGCCGTCAGCCTGGCCGGTTGCATCGGTCCGCCGATGCCCTTGACCGCACAGACCGAACAGGCCCTGCGCTCGCAACCACCGATCCGTTTCCTGCTGACCTTCGATGACGGGCCCAGCGCCTCGAGTTTCTGGAACCCGACGGCGTCGGTGCTCGACGACCTGGCGCGCAACCCGATCCAGCCGGGGATCAAGGCCGTGTTCTTTGTCCAGACCCGTGCCCCGCGGGCCGGCAACAGCGACATCGGTCGTGCGCTGATGCGGCGCGAGCATGCCGAGGGGCATATCCTCGGCTTTCATACTGCGACCCCCTGGCACACCAATCACCGCTCGCTGAGTCCGGAGGAACTGGAACAGTCGCTCACCGACGGCAGTGCGGATATTGCGGCGATCACCGGTGCGCCACCGACGATCCTGCGCCCGCCGTTCTGGAACTACGACAAGCGCACTTTCGCCGCCTACCAGCAGCATGGCCTGCACGTGTTGTTGACGGACCTGAGTGCCAATGACGGCAAGATCTGGGGCATTACCGCCAGCCCGCAGCGCCGGGCCAACCTGCTCAAGCACCTGGCCGAGGTCCGCGAGCAGATTGCCCAGGGCAAGATGCCGGTGGTCGATGGGGTGATTCCGGTGGTGGTGACTTTCCACGACCTCAATCGCTACACCGCCCGGCATATGCAGGAGTATTTGCAGATCCTGATGGACTGCGCACGGGAGACCGGAGTGCGGACGGCCGAGCAACCGTTCTATACGGATCGCTCGGTTTTGTTGCGGGCCGTGATGGCCCGCACGGTTCAGGACAGTTCCGTGCCCGTGCGTTTGCCCGGGTTCTGGAACTGGTGGTGGAACAAGAATTCAGAGTAGGCCGAGGTAGGCCTACAGCAACGAAATCGGATAGCTGACGATCAGGCGGTTTTCGTCGAATTCGTTGCTGCTGAAACTCTTGCGAATGCTGGAGTTGCGCCAGCGCACGTTGAGGTTCTTGAAGCTACCGCTTTGCACGGTGTAGCCCAGCTCGGACTCACGCCCCCACTCCTTGCCGTCGGTAATGGCCCCGGTGTGCACGTTGTCCCCGCTGATATAGCGGTTCATCAGGGTCAACCCCGGAATGCCGAGGGCCGCGAAGTTGTAGTCATGGCGCAGCTGCCAGGACTTCTCCCGGGCGTTGTCGTAGCTGTTGTTGTAGCTGTCGTTGGCCAGGGTGCCGCCGCTGGTGCCGTTGACGCGCATCCAGACGCTGTTGCCGGTGAGTTTCTGCAAGCCGACATAGAAGGTGTTGCCGCCGTATTTGGCCGAGAACAGCCCGGACATGGTCTTGTTCTCCAGTTCGCCAGCGCGGGCGCTGCCGTCGTCCTTGCCGTAGAAGTAGCCGAGGTTGGCGCCCAAGGTCCAGTCGCCCAGCGGTTGGCTGTGGACCAGGTTGACGTACTGCTGGCTGTAGATGTCCTTGAGCTGGGCATTCCACAGCCCGATCATCGTGCGCTTGTCATTGAAGGTGTATTCGCCGCCCTCGAAGTTGAAACGGTCGGAGGTGATGCCTGGCTTACCGTTCATGAACATGTCGGTCATGCTCGAATCGTTACGCGGGCTGTTCTTCTGGAACTGGCCGCCGTAGAGGGTCAGGCCGTCGATTTCCTTCGAGGTGATCTGGCCGCCGCGAAAGGTTTGCGGCAGCGAGCGACCGTCGTCCGAGCGCAGGATCGGCAGCACCGGCATCCATTCGCCGACCTTCAGTTCCGTCTTGGAAATCTTCGCCTTGAAGGCCACGTCCAGGCGCCCGAAGTTGCTGGCTGGGCGTCCGTTACCGTCCAGTGGCAGCAACTGGGTACCGCCGGTGCCTTTGCCGCCGTCAAGCTTTTCCGAGAAGGTGCCCAGCACATCGGCGCCGAAGCCCACGGTGCCCTGGGTGAAGCCGGATCGGGCATCGAGGATGAAGCTCTGCGTCCATTCCTGGGCCTTTGATTGAGGGAAGGCCGGGTTGGTGAAGTTGCGGTTGATGAAGAAGTTACGCAGGTTCAGGTTGGCTTGGGCGTCCTCCACAAAGCCATGTTCCTCGGCCATGGCCGGCAGGGTCGCGCTGGCCATGGCGATGGCCAGCAGGGTGCGGGAGGAAACGATGCGCGTGTTCAGTGGCTTCATGGATCGGTCTCTCTAGTTGTTAGGGATGAAGCAGGGCGTAGCCGCAACCAGGGGTGCAGACAAGGTGTTCGAACGGGGAACGGCGGGTGTGATCAGCCGGTGAGGGCGGGGTATCGAGACATGCGGATGAACCTGTTGTTGTTATGGCTATGGGTCAGTGCAGGGAATGGTGCGGCGAATTAACCAGTTAGTTCAATTGAGATCGGGCGATTTTGTGCGATTATCGAACAGAACAGTTCAGGGATGAAAAAACCCGCCGGTGGCGGGTTTTTTGTGTGGCGTGAAAGGCTTCAGCCCTTCGGTGGCGTCTCGTCGATCGGCTGGGCCTGGCCGGCCTGCTCGTACCAGCCACCGCCGAGGGCCTTGTACAGGTTGACCTCGCTGGTGAGCTGCGACAGGCGATCGCTGATCAGCGATTGCTGGGCGCTGAACAACGAGCGCTGGGCATCGAGGAAGGTCAGGTTGCTGTCGACACCAATGCGGTAGCGACGCTCGGCCAGGCGGTAGTAATCCTGGTTGGCGGCGACCAGGTCACGCTGGGCCTGCAACTGCTGGTTGAAGGTCTGGCGCGCAGCCAGGCCGTCGGAGACTTCCCGGAAGCCGGTCTGAATGGCTTTCTCGTAGTTGGCGACGCTGATCTCCTTCTGGATTTTCGAGTAATCCAGGCTGGCTTTCAGGCTGCCGGCGTTGAAGATCGGAATGTTGATACTCGGCGAGAACGACCAGGTCCCCGAACCGCCCTTGAACAGGCCACCCATGTCCGGGCTCAAGGTCCCGGCATTGGCGGTCAGGCTGATGCTCGGGAAGAACGCCGCGCGTGCGGCGCCGATATTGGCATTGGCCGCCAGCAACTGGTGCTCGGCGCTTAGAATATCCGGACGCCGTTGCAGCAGGTCGGACGGCAGGCCGGCCGGCATCTCGCTGAGCAGTTTGGCCGACAGCGGTTGAGCCTCCGGCAGGTTGGCCGGCAAACCGCTACCGAGCAGCAACGTCAGGCTGTTCTGGTCTTCGGCGACCTGGCGGGTGAATTGCGCCAGCTTGACCCGGGCACCTTCCACCGAGGTCCGCGCCTGGCTCAGGTCCAGGGCGGAGGCCACACCGACTTCGTTGCTGCGTGCCGTCAGCTTGTAGCTTTCCTCGTAGGCGGCCAGGGTTTCCTGGGTCAGCTTGAGCAGTTCCTTGTCGGCCTGCCAGGTCAGGTAGGCGTTGGCCACGCTGGCCACCAGGCTGATCTGCGTGCTGCGGCGGGCTTCTTCGCTGGCGAAGTAGGTCTGCAGCGCCTTCTCGCTCAGGCTACGGACACGACCGAACAGGTCCAGCTCATAGGAGCTGACCCCAAGGGTCGCCGAGTACTGGCTGTTGATCCTTTCCGTGCCGGTACTCGAGACGTTGGCCGGTACGCGTTGGCGACTGCCGTTGCCATTGGCCGTGACGGCCGGGAACAGGTCGGCGCGCTGGATCTGGTACTGGGCGCGGTAGGCGTCGATGTTCAGCGCCGCGACCCGCAGGTCGCGGTTGTTTTCCAGGGCGACCTGGATCAGCTGCCGCAGTGCCGGGTCGTTGAAGAACTGCCGCCAGCCCTGTTCGGCTGCCGCGACGTCTGCCGCCTGGGCCGGCGAGTAGGCCGGCCCTTGCGGGTACTGCGCCGCCACCGGCGCTGCGGGGCGCTGGTAGTCGGGGATCAACGAGCAACCGCTGAGCACGAAGGCCGCGACCGCTACACTGAGAAGGGACTTGCTCATTGGGCAGCCTCATTGCTTAGAGTTTCAGTCGTGTCCGACTGCTGGTGCTTTTTCTCGCCGCCGATGGACGACACCGATACGAAGAACAGCGGAACCCAGAAAATCGCCAGGATCGTCGCGGTGATCATACCGCCGATCACCCCGGTACCGATGGCGTGCTGGCTGCCTGAGCCTGCACCGGTGGAGATCGCCAGCGGCACCACGCCGAGGATGAAGGCCAGGGAGGTCATGATGATCGGACGCAAACGCATGCGGCAAGCCTCGATCGCCGCGTCCACCAGGCTGCGTCCCTGTTCATGCAGCTCCTTGGCGAACTCCACGATCAGGATGGCGTTTTTCGCCGCCAGGCCGATGGTCGTCAACAGGCCCACCTGGAAGTACACGTCGTTGGACAGCCCGCGGAAGGTCGTCGCCAACAGCGCACCGATGATCCCCAGCGGTACCACCAGCACCACGGCGATTGGAATCGACCAGCTCTCGTACAGTGCGGCCAGGCACAGGAACACCATCAGCAGCGACAGGGCGAACAGCGCCGGCGCCTGGGAGCCGGACAGCTTCTCCTCGTACGACAGGCCCGTCCAGGAGATCCCGACGCCGGCCGGCAGTTTCGCGGCGATCGCCTCGACTTCCGCCAGGGCCTGGCCGGTACTGTAGCCGGGGGCCGGGGCACCGAGAATTTCCATGGCGGCGACGCCGTTGAAACGTGACAGTTTCGGCGAACCGTAGACCCACTCACCCTTGGCGAACGCGGAGAACGGCACCATGACCCCGGCTTTGTTGCGCACGTACCATTTCTGCAGGTCTTCAGGGCTCATCCGTGAACTGGGCATGCCTTGCACGAACACCTTCTTCACCCGACCACGGTCGATGAAGTCGTTGACATAATTGGCGCCCAGCGCAATCGACAAGCTGCTGTTGATGTCCGCGAGGGACAGGCCCAGGGCACTGGCGCGCTCGTCGTCGATGCTCAGTTGGTACTGCGGCTCGTCGTTCAGGCCGTTTGGACGAACCTGGGCAAGCACCTTGCTCTGCGCCGCCATGCCGAGGAACTGGTTGCGGGCGGCCATCAACTTGTCGTGACCGATACCGGCCTGGTCCTGCAGATAGACGTCGAAACCGATGGCATTACCCAATTCCAGTACCGCCGGAGGGGCGAAGGCAAACACCATCGCGTCGCGGAACGAGAAGAAGTGCTGCTGCGCACGGGCGGCGAGGCTGAACACGGTGTTCTGGCTGGAGCGTTCATGCCAGGGCTTGAGCATGATGAAGCCCAGGCCCGAGCTCTGGCCGTTACCGGCGAAGTTGAAGCCGCGTACGGTAAACACCGAGGCCACGGTGTCGGTTTCCTGGGTCAACAGGTATTCGCGCATTTCGTCGAGTACCGCCTGGGTCCGCTCGGCGCTGGAGCCGGCTGGCGTCTGTACCTGGGCGAACAAGACGCCCTGGTCTTCTTCCGGCAGGAACGAGGTCGGAATACGGGTGAACAGCCAGATCATGCCGGCAAAGATGATCACGTAGACCAGCAGGTACGGCGCCTTGTGGCGCAGGATGCTGCCCACGGTGCGTTCGTAGCCGCGGACACTGCGGTCGAAGTTGCGGTTGAACCAGCCGAAGAAGCCGCGCTTGGCGGTGCCGTGGTCGCCCTTGGCAATCGGCTTGAGCATGGTGGCGCACAGGGCCGGGGTGAAGATCAGGGCGACCATCACCGACAGGGCCATGGCCGAGACGATGGTGATCGAGAACTGCCTGTAGATCACCCCGGTGGAGCCGGCGAAGAACGCCATGGGCAGCAATACCGCCGAGAGCACGAGGGCGATACCCACCAGCGCGCCCTGGATCTGCCCCATGGATCGCTTCGTCGCCTCCTTGGGCGACAGGCCTTCCTCGCTCATCACCCGCTCGACGTTTTCCACCACGACGATGGCATCGTCCACCAGCAAGCCGATGGCCAGTACCATGCCGAACATGGTCAGGGTGTTGATGCTGAAGCCGGCCGCAGCGAGGATCCCGAAAGTCCCCAGCAACACCACCGGAACGGTCATGGTGGTGATGATGGTGGCGCGGAAGTTCTGCAGGAACAGGAACATCACCAGGAACACCAGCACGATCGCCTCGACCAGGGTTTCAACCACGCCCTTGATCGATTCGGTCACCACCGGGGTGGTGTCGTACGGGTAGACCACTTGCATGCCCGGCGGAAAGAACGGCTCCAGCGTGGAGATGGTCTTGCGCAGGGCCTTGGCGGTGTCCAGGGCGTTGGCGCCGGCCGCGAGCTTCACCGCCAGGCCGGATGCCGGCTTGCCGTTGAACTGGGCGTTGACGCTGTAGTTTTCGCCACCGAGGGCGACATCGGCGACATCACCCAGGCGCACCTGCGAGCCGTCCTGGTTGACCTTGAGCAGAATGGCCTTGAACTGTTCGGCGGTCTGCAGGCGGGTCTTGCCGATGATGGTTGCGTTCAACTGTTGACCAGGCATGGCCGGCAGCCCACCCAGCTGCCCGGAAGCCACCTGGACGTTCTGCGCGGCGATGGCGGTTTTCACGTCCACCGGGGTCAGCTTGAAGTTGTTCAGCTTGGCCGGGTCGAGCCAGATGCGCATCGCATACTGGGCACCGAACACCTGGAAGTCACCGACACCGGCGGTCCGCGAGATCGGGTCCTGCATGTTGGACACGATGTAGTTCGCCAGGTCGTCCCGGTTCATGCTGCCGTCCGTGGAGACGACACCGATCACCATCAGGTAGTTCTTCACCGACTTGGTCACGCGAATACCCTGTTGCTGCACTTCTTGCGGCAGCAGCGGGGTGGCCAGGTTCAGCTTGTTCTGCACCTGGACCTGCGCGGTATCGGGGCTGGTGCCCTGGTTGAAGGTCGCGGTAATGGTCATGCTGCCGTCGGAGTTGCTCGACGACTCGATATAACGCAGGTTGTCGATACCGTTGAGCTGCTGCTCGATCACCTGGACCACGGTGTCCTGCACGGTCTGCGCCGAAGCGCCCGGGTAGGTCACGGCAATCGCGATGGCCGGCGGGGCAATGGCCGGGTACTGGTTGATCGGCAACTTGAGGATCGATAGAGCCCCGACCAACATGATCACCAGGGCGATTACCCAGGCGAAGATTGGCCGGTCGATAAAGAATTTCGACATGGTTTACTCCCCTTTGCTGCCTGCGGCTTTAGCGGTTGCCGGGGCAGGGGTCGGGTTGGCTGCCTTCACATTGGTGGCTTCGCTGGCCCTGACTTCAACACCAGGACGCACGAACTGGAGACCTTCGGTGATCACCCGATCACCGGCTTTCAGGCCGTCTTCGATCAGCCATTGGCTACCGACGGTACGGCTGGCCTTGAGCTGACGCATCTCGACCTTGTTGTCCGGGCCGACGACCATCGCGATCGGGGTGCCTTTCAGGTCGCGGGTCACGCCTTGTTGCGGGGCGAGAATCGCCGCGCTGTTCACCCCGGCCTGCAACTGGGCATGCACGAACATGCCGGGCAGCAGGGTGTGGTCGGGGTTCGGGAACACCGCGCGCAGGGTCACGGAGCCGGTGGTTTCATCCACGGTGACTTCCGAGAACTCCAGCTTGCCGTCCAGTTTGTACTGGCTGCCGTCTTCCAGGGTCAGCTTGACCGACGCCGCATTGTCGCCGGCTTTCTGCAGGCGGCCGCTTTCCAGCTCGCGACGCAGTTCCAGCAGATTGGCGGTGGACTGCGTCACGTCGACGTAGATCGGGTCGAGTTGCGAGATCGTCGCCATGGCATCGGTCTGGCCGCTGCTGACCAGCGCGCCTTCGGTCACCGAAGAGCGGCCGATACGCCCGGACAACGGTGCGTACACCTTGGTGTAGCGCACGTTGATCTGGGCGCTTTGCAGGGCGGCTTCCGATTGCAGGCGGTTGGCGACGGCGGTGTCGTATTCCTGGCGGCTGACGGCCTGTTCGCTCACCAACTGCTTGTAGCGATCGGAAATCGACTTGGTCGATTGCAGGTTCGCTTCGGCGCTTTTCAAGGTCGCTTCATAGACCGACGGGTCGATCTGATACAGCTGCTGGCCGGCTTTGACATCGCCGCCTTCCTTGAACAGACGCTTGAGAATGATGCCATTGACCTGCGGACGGACTTCCGCGATGCGGTACGCCGTGGTTCGACCGGGCAGGTCGGAGGTCAGGGTGAAGGCCTGGGTTTGCAGGGTAACGACGCCGACCTGAGGTGGAGGAGGCGCTGGCGGGGCAGCCTTTTCCTCTTTGCATCCGCTGAGCAGCGATGCCAGGGCGACGGCGGTGACCAGAGCGGTAACAGCTGGCTTGAGTTGCATGAAGATCCTCGGGTCAGGCGCGCACGATGCGCACAAGAAAAGTGGAAGGGTACGAAAGGTGATCCGACTGGATAAATAGGTTGCTAATGAATATACTTACATTCATGGTTGTTTGTAAATACTTGCGCTTTGCGCAGAAATCGTTACAAAGCATGTAATTCAGCCCGGGAAACGGCACGACAATCGCCACCCGTTATTAAGCTCTGATTAAGCCCGGCGTTCGTTCGAGGCCCCCTGATTGAGGTTTTACTGCCATGGCCCGTCGCACCAAAGAGGAAGCTCAGGAGACCCGGAGACAGATACTCGAAGCGGCCGAAAAAGCCTTCTATGAGCGTGGTGTGGCGCGCACGACCCTGGGCGATATCGCGACCCTGGCGGGCGTGACCCGCGGTGCCATTTATTGGCATTTCAGCAACAAGGCCGAGTTGGTGCAGGCGATGCTCGACAGCCTCCACGAACCGCTCGATGAGTTGGCCCGGGCGAGCGAGAGCGAGGACGAGCCCGACCCGCTGGGCTGCATGCGCACGTTGCTGATTCACGTGTTTCGTCAGGTCGCGCTGGACCCCCAGACTCGGCGCATCAACGAGATTCTGTTTCATAAGTGCGAGTTCACCGATGAAATGTGTGACCTGCGACGTCAGCGCCAGGCCGCCAGTGTGGACTGCAATGTGAAGATCGGCTTGACCCTGCGCAATGCCGTTGCCCGTGGGCAATTGCCGGGAGATCTCGACCCTGCCCGCGCCGCCATCGCCATACACGCTTATATCCATGGGATCATTGCTCAATGGCTGCTGGTCTCCGACAGCTTTGAACTGCAGGCGGAAGCGGAACGTCTGGTCGACACCGGGCTGGACATGCTGCGCTTGAGCCCTGGCCTGCGCAATTAAGTCAAAATGCGCAATTGATTCTAGTTGTATCAACGCCGGACGCGAGTAGAGTTGACGCGCCGTATCGGTGGACAGCAGCGGACCATTATCTACCCGACCGCTCTATCTTGGTAGTTAGTAAGCTACGTATTTTGTAGCGAATGTGTTGCGAGTCTGTGAATGAGTGTGCCTGATTTGTTGCACAAGGGGGCTGAGCAGCCGCTCAAGGGTATTGCCCTGATCGGTCTGGCGGTGCTGGTATTCGCCAGTCATGATGCCTTGTCCAAGTACCTCTCCGGGTTCTATCCCATCGTCATGGTGGTCTGGGCCCGCTACATGGTGCACACCTTGCTGATGCTGGTGATCTTCGTACCGCGCAGCGGTTTCTCCGCCGTGGTGCGGACCCGGCGGCCAGGCCTGCAGTTGTTGCGGGCATTGTGCCTGATCGGTACCAGTCTGTTTTTCACCACGGGACTGCGTTACATCCCCTTGGCCGAGGCCACGTCGGTCAACTTTCTCGCGCCCTTGCTGGTGACCGCCTTGTCCGTGCCGCTGCTGGGTGAACGGGTCAGCCGGGGTCAGTGGGCGGCGGTGATCACCGGTTTTGTCGGCGTGCTGATCGTGGTGCGCCCCGGCGGTGCCCTGTTCACCCCGGCGATTGCCCTGCCACTGTGTTCGGCCCTGTGCTTTGGCTTCTATCAGTTGCTGACACGGATGCTCAGTGACATCGACAGCCCGACTACCAGCAACTTTCTCACGGGGATTTTCAACAGCCTGATCATGACGGCCTTGCTGCCGTTTTTCTGGAGTACCCCCACCTGGGGGCATGGGCTGTTCATGCTCGGCCTGGGAACCTGCGGCATGCTCGGGCACCTGTTCCTGACCCAGGCGTTCCGGCACGCGGCGCCGGCGATGCTGGCGCCGTTCAGTTACGGGCAGATTCTCTTTGCGGGGATGTACGGCTACCTGATCTTCGATCACACGCCGGATGCATTCGGCGTGGCGGGCATCGGGGTGATCTGCCTCAGTGGGCTGGCGGTGGCTTGGGGCCAGCGCAAGCGCTGAGCCCCTGTTCCAACCTCAACTCATGCTGAACTTGACGTTGTAGCTGTACGGCGGCGCCTTCAGGGTTTTACTCAGGCGGGCCTTGCAGGAGGCCTGGCGTTCACCGATGGACTCGGCTTTCCTGATCCAGATGGGCAGGTAGTTGGGGCGTTGCGTGTGGGCAAAGCGTTCCAGCAGCGTATGTTGGGCGACGAATCGACACTTGCGCGGCCCGGCACCATAGATGAACCAGGCCCTGGGGCCGTCCAGGATGAGTTCACGACGCTCGCCGCTGGCGATATTGAAACTCGACGGCGATGCGCCGCCCAGGTCGAGGCCGGTACCCAGGAGTTCGAGGGGGTCGGGGGAGTCGTTGCTGATCTCGATGGACGTCACGATTTTGGACGCCCCGGGTTTTGACGGGCCGGGTGTTGCCGCATCGGCTCCGACCGTGTCGACGGCAGGGGTGCTGGAGGCGAAGGCGGCCAGCGAAATCAGGGCGGAGATCACCGCGCAGAACAGGGCGAGGCTGACGGACTGCAAGAGGGGAGTCATCTTAATTCCTTTTAATGAGGTCTTTGAGGCAGCGTCATCCCATGACGCTGCGCGCTGGGCCGATTCAGGCCGGGCGCTGGGTAAGTATGGGGTTTGCTACCGAAAATACCCGGGGTAAAGGGCGGCGCCGCGTGTAGGTTTCCTCTGATATGGAGGTGGGCCGATGCAACGGGGGGTTGAGTGCGATGGCTTTTACCGTGTCCATGAAAAAGCCCCGGTGCTTGCGGACCGGGGCTTTCTTGTTCCTGTCTTTATAGACCGGAGCTTACAGCGTCGGGTAGTCGATGTAGCCGACCGGACCTTTGCCGTAGAAGGTTTCCGGGTGTGCCTGGTTCAACGGCGCATCGGCCTGCAGGCGGGCCGGCAGGTCCGGGTTGGCGATGAACGGCACGCCGAAGGCCACCGCGTCGGCCTTGCCGCTGGACAGCCAGGCATTGGCGCTGTCCTTGGTGAAGCGTTCGTTGGCGATGTAGGGGCCGCCGAACGCCGCCTTCAGTTGTGGGCCGAGGCTGTCATCGGCTTCTTTTTCGCGCGAGCAGATAAACGCGATACCGCGCTTGCCCAGTTCGCGGGCGACGTAGGTGAAGGTTTCCGAGAGGTTGGCATCGCCCATGTCGTGGGAGTCGGCGCGTGGCGCCAGGTGCATGCCGACCCGGCCTGCGCCCCAGACTTCGATCACGGCGTCTGTCACTTCGAGCAGCAGGCGCGCGCGGTTTTCCAGGGAGCCACCGTAGTTGTCGGTGCGCTGGTTGGTGCTGCTTTGCAGGAACTGATCGAGCAGGTAGCCGTTGGCACCGTGGATTTCCACGCCGTCGAAACCGGCGGCCTTGGCATTTTCCGCACCGACGCGGTAGGCGTCGACGACGTCGGCGATTTCAGCGATTTCCAGGGCCCGCGGGGTCGGATAGTCCGACAGTGGGCGCACCAGGCTGACATGTCCCTTGGGCTGGATGGCACTCGGTGCGACCGGCAGTTCGCCGTCCAGGTACGAAGGGTGGGACACACGGCCCACGTGCCACAGTTGCAGGAAGATCCGCCCGCCGGCAGCGTGCACGGCCTTGGTCACGTTGGCCCAGCCGCGCACCTGGTCGTTGGACCAGATACCCGGGGTGTCCGGGTAGCCCACGCCCATTGGCGTCACGGAGGTGGCTTCGCTGAGGATCAGGCCGGCAGAAGCGCGTTGTACGTAGTACTCGGCCATCAGCGCGTTGGGTACGCGGCCTTCATCGGCGCGGCAGCGGGTCAGCGGGGCCATGATGATACGGTTGGGCAGTTCCAGGTCGCCCAGTTTGATCGAGTCGAAAATAGTTGCCATGTGTACAACCCTCATTAGCAGTTAGTAGCAGGAGCCAGTTAATAGCAGGAGTCAGTGGGTAGCCGGAGCCAGTTCGTCGTTGTCGTTCTGGCGAAAGGTGATCAGGGTCGCCAGCAGGGCGAGGACCGCCAGTGCCGCGGCGGCCAGCGGCACGCTGGTGAGGCCGAAGCCATGGGCGATGACGTTGCCGCCGATCCAGGCGCCGAGGGCGTTGCCGACGTTGAAGGCGCCGATGTTCAGGGTCGAGACCAGGTTGGGCGCAGCCTGGCCGTAGGTCACCACGTTGATCTGCAGGGCCGGTACGGCGGCGAAGCAGGCCGTGGCCCAGAGGAACAAGGTGATTTCGGCGGGGACCAGCAGCACGCTGCTCCAGGTCAGCACGGTGGCCAGCACGGCCATGGCGATGAACACGCCGATCAGCGTCGCGGCCAGGTTCCTGTCCGCCAGCTTGCCGCCGATGATGTTGCCGACGGTCAGGCCCAGGCCCATCAGCACCAGGGTCCAGGTCACGCCCCGTGGCGAGACGCCGGTCACTTCGCCCAGCAGCGGCGCGATGTAGGTGAACAGGGCGAACACGGCGGCGGCGAACAGCACGGTCATGCTCAGCGACAGCCAGAGCCCGGCGCTCTTGAGCCCGGCCAGTTCGGCGCGCATGTCGAGTTTTTCCTCATCGCGCCTGGCCGGCAGGAAGCGGATCAGGCCGATCAGCGCGATCACCCCGATCACAGTCACCGCCCAGAAGGTCGAGCGCCAGCCGGCCTGTTGGCCCAGCGCGGTGCCCAGGGGGACGCCGAGGACGTTGGCCAGGGTCAGGCCGGTGAACATCAGGGCCACGGCCGAGGCACGCTTGTCCGGGGTCACCAGATTGGCCGCCACCACCGAACCGATACCGAAGAACGCGCCGTGGCACAGGGCGGTGACGATCCGGGCGAACATCAGCACGTTGTAGTCGCTGGCGATGGCGCACAGCAGGTTGCCGACGATAAAGATCCCCATCAGGGCGACCAGGGCTGCCTTGCGCGGCAGCCGTGCGGTGGCCATGGCCATGAACGGTGCGCCGATCGCCACGCCCAGGGCGTAGCCGGTCACCAGCCAGCCGGCACCGGGAATCGACACGCCGAGGTCCGCCGCCACATTGGGCAACAGGCCCATGATGACGAACTCGGTGGTGCCGATGGCGAACGCGCTCAGGGCCAGGATGAGTAACGGAAGGGGCATCGTGTACAGTCCTTTTAGAGCTCTTGGCTCATGATGCGGAGGAATTCCTGGATGGTTTCCTCGTTGCGTTTGAAGAAGTGCCATTGACCGGCCTTCTGGCTGGTGATCAACCCGGCACGCTGCAAGGTCGCCAGGTGCGCGGACACGGTGGACTGCGACAGGCCGCAGCGCTGGTCGATCTGTCCGGCGCAGATGCCGTACTCGTGGTTGTGGTGCTGATCGGGAAACTGGTTTTTCGGGTCTTTCAGCCAGTGGAGAATGTCTCGGCGTACTGGGTGTGCCAGCGCTTTTATTATTTCGTCGAGGTCAAGGGGCATGGTCGTTGCTCAGGGTAGGTAAAACGTTATATCGCGATGGGGCGAAATATATATCGCTATTTCGCGATACACCAATATGATTTTGATCTGATTCCGGCGTCGTTCGCTATATCGAGTTATAACGATATAGGCCGGCGGGGTGCTAAGCTGTCGCTCATGAATTATCTCGCACACCTGCATCTGGGCGGCCAGCGCCCGGAACAACTGCTCGGCAGCCTCTATGGCGATTTCGTCAAGGGCCGTCTGCAAGGGCAATTCACCCCGTCGATCGAAGCGGCGATCGAGCTGCATCGCCACATCGATGTGTTCACTGATCGGCACCCTGTGGTGGGGCAGGCGCTGTCGCGTTTTTCCCTGACGCGGCGGCGTTATGCCGGCATCGTCCTGGATGTGTTCTTCGATCACTGCCTGGCGCGGGATTGGGCGCTCTATGCCGAAGGCGAGCTGGACAGCTTTACCGCCCAGGTCTATCGCGTGCTGCGAAGCGAACGGAACCTGCCGGGGCGTCTGGCCGAGATCGCGCCTTATATGGCGGCGGACGACTGGCTGGGTTCCTACCGGGATTTCGAGGTGTTGGGGCAGGTGTTGCGCGGTATTTCGCGGCGCTTGTCGCGGCCCGAAGAACTGGCCCATGCGATGCGCGAGTTGCAGCGGCTGTATGAGCCGTTGAGCGAGGACTTTCGGTTGTTCTATCCCGAGTTGCAGGCGTTTTCCCGCGCCCACTCCCTGAATGAACGCGATCCCCTGTAGGAGCGGCCGGTCGACGTTCGATTGCCGGCGATGGCGATTTTTCAGGCGACTACGATGTCGACTATCAGATAGCTATCGCCAGCAAGCTGGCTCCTACAGGTTGTGTGTAGTTTTCAATATCCCAGGTTGATCAGGCCGCTTCCGCTTCGGCCTGGCGCGGTGCCGAACGCTTCGCTTCAAGCACTTCACCGAACAGCGCCAACTGCACTGACTGCTGCGCCTGGAACGCCAGCGCCGCACGTTCCTGGCCGTTGCAGGCGATCGGTTGGAGTATCTGGATTTCCACATCGCCCTGGTCGTTGGAAAACAGACGCATCAGGTGCGACAGCAGATCGTCGTCGCCAATGAACGGGGCCAGCATATCGGGCTTGCCATCGCGCAGATAACGGATGGCCACCGGTTGCAACGCCACCTCGGCATCGATTGCCGCCGACAGCAGGCGGCCGTGGAAGGTGCGCAGCGAACGACCATCGGTGGTGGTGCCTTCCGGAAACATCAGCAGCGGATGTTGCTGCTCCAGGTGACGGGTCATCTGCTTGCGGATCAACTGACTGTCACCCGAGCCGCGACGGATGAACAGGCTGCCGGCTTTCGCTGCCAGCCAGCCGGCCACCGGCCAGGTACGCACTTCGGCCTTGGACAGGAATGACAGCGGGGTCAAGCCGCCCAGCAGGGCGATATCGGTCCAGGAGACATGGTTGCTGACCCACAGCATCGGCTGCCTGGGCAGCTCGCCGCGTACGGTCACGCGAAACGGCAGGGCGTTGCTCAGGCGCGCCATGAAAAAGCGCGACCAGCGTTGCCGCCGGACCATGGAGTTGGCGATCCCCAGGCGTTCGAAAACCCCGAACACGCTGGCCATGCTCAGGCCGAGCGCCACCACCAGCAGCACCCGTGCGATCCGGGCGTATACCCGCAGGCGGCTCATCAGACCGCCGCCTTGAAGTGCCGCGCATAGCGTGGGCACAACTCGTCGCGCTTGAGCAGGATAAAGACGTCGGCCACCTGGAAGTCTTCATCCCAGCACGGCTCGCCGCAGATCTTCGCGCCCAGGCGCATGTAGGCCTTGAGCAGAGGAGGCATTTCGGCGATGACGTTGCCGGGAATATCCAGTGACGGCAGCGGCTTTTTCGGCTCGGCGCGCAGGTGCTCGGTGCACAGGTAGCGTTCGCGCAGGCGCTGCATGATCGCCTGGGCCTGGATCCCGCCGTCCTGCATCGAGATGCTGGCGCAGCCCATCAGGTAGCTGTAGCCGCCTTCGTTGAGGATTTCGGCCAGTTCGCTCCAGAGCACGGCGATGGTACCGCCGTTGCGGTAGGCCGGGTCGACGCAGGTCCGGCCGATTTCCAGGATCGGCCCTTGCAGATGGCCCAGGCCGTGCAGGCTGAATTCTTCTTCGCTGTAGTAGCGGCCCAGGGTGCCTGCGGCCTTGTGGTCGAGCAGGCGGGTGGTGGCCACCAGGCGACCGGTGTTCAGGTCACGTACGCCGATGTGGGCGCAATGTACATCATAGTCATCCATGTCCAGGCCCAGTTCAGCGCCCTTGAGCTTGGCATTGAATTCGCCGCTGAAGACGTTGAAGCGCAAGGCCTGGGCTTCTTGCAAGGCCGCGGCGCCCAGCAGGCGTTCGGCTTGCAGGCGGCGTTCACTGCCGGTGTCGCTGATGCGGGCGATCTGGGTCATTACGAGTCTCCGGTTGCCGGCCAGGGGTGCGGCCAGTCGACTTTGTTGTGCAAAGTCAGGCTATTTAGCCCCGGTGTCATCGCCATGAAGCTTTGGTGATGCTTGTATGACAGCGTCCACTGTCCCTTTGAAATCACGCCAGGCGCCGGCTTGCTCAAGATTGTCATCAAGTGCGTTCAGACTGGCGCGAGGCTATTTCCGCGAGCTGGCTCCATGCCCAAGGGTTCGACCTTTTTCCCTGCCTTGTTGTTGGCGTTCACCTTCACCGCCCGTGCCGAGGTCTGGCCGGGGGAAGACTGGTCCCTGGGGCCGCAGGTGTCCGGACCTGCGGTGCAAGCCCTGGAGTCCTATGCGTTTCCCGCCCGCGACGACGACACGCGAAAGGGCATCCGCACCGATGCGTTGCTGGTGATCCGCCACGGTCGCATCGTCTACGAGCGCTATGCGGGCCCCACCACCGTCAATACCCCGCACCTCACCTGGTCCGTCAGCAAGAGCGTGATGGCCACGGTGCTCGGCGTGGCCTATGGTCAAGGCTTGTTCCAGTTGCATGACTCGGCGGCGCGCTTCTACCGACCGTTGCGCGCCCATCCCCATGTCACCCTGGAACACCTGATGAACTGGTCCTCCGGCATCGACTGGCAAGAGGACTATGAATACGCGCCGCTGAAGTCGTCAGTGGTGGCGATGCTCTATACCCTGGGGAGCGCCGATATGGCCGGCTATACCGCCGCCCATGGCGAGTCCAGCCGGCCGGGACGGGTCTTCCGTTACTCCAGCGGCGACAGCAACGTGCTGGCCGCTGCCTTGCGCAAGATTGTCGGTGCCAAGCGTTATCCGGACTATCCCTGGACGGCGCTGTTCGATCCGCTGGGTATTCGCAGCGCAGTCTGGGAGCGCGACGCCAGCGGCACATTCGTCGCCTCGTCCTATGTCTATATGACGGCCCGGGACCTGGCGCGGATCGGCCTGCTGATGGAGCGGGAGGGGCGCTGGGGAGACCGGCGCTTGCTGCCCAGGGCCTGGGTGAACTTCAACCTGCGTCCCTTCGCCGGCTACAAGCCCGGACAGGATGAAGCGGTGGGCGGTGGCCAATGGTGGCTCAATCGTTCGATCAAGGGCGCCGCCAAGCCCTGGCCGGACGCCCCGCCGGACACCTTCGCCGCCCTCGGGCACTGGGGCCAGGTGTTGTATGTGATCCCCAGCGCGGGCCTGGTCATTGTGCGCTACGGCGATGATCGCGACGGCAGCTATCGGCACAACGAACTGCTCAAGCGCGCACTGGCGGCTTTCGCACCGGGGGTGGCGCCATGAGTGCCAGGGGATTTATCCGTCGCCGCCCGCTGACCAGCCTGCTGCTGGGGCTGTTGCTCGTCCTGGGCGGTTGGGTCTGGCATGAGCGGCTGGCCTTGCAGGCCTTTCCGGGGATCATCAGCGCCTATACCGCCAAGGAGTACTGTTCCTGCCGTTATGTGATGAACAACCCGGCGGACTATTGCCTGGGGTACGTCAAACAGGCGGTGCCGGTCAGTGCTTTCCACGATGATCCCCAGCAGCACCGGGTCACGGCCCAGGGGCTGGGACGCAGCAGCAGTGCCGTCTGGATCGGTCCGCGCGAGGGCTGCCGGCTGGAGCCCTGATCCATGGTTTGCCACCTTTATCCCGGGCGGCTAAGGTGGTACCTACGTTCAATCAGGAGCTTGCATGCACCGGTCCCGCCTATTTCTGGCCCTGCTCGGGGTGCTCGCCCTGCCGGCCCAGGCCAACTGGTACCTGGACAATGAGTCCTCACGCCTGTCGTTCATCACCACCCACAACGCCGATATTTCCGAAGTCCATCGTTTCCTGACCCTGCATGGCAAGATCGACCGCCAGGGCGTGGCGACCCTGGAAGTGGAACTGGAGTCGGTCAGCACCGGTATTCCCCGGCGTGACGAGCGCTTGCGTCGCGACCTGTTCGAGATCAAGCGCTGGCCCGAGGCGCAGATCGTCGCGCAGATCAATGTGCAGCCCATCAACGACCTTGCCCCTGGCGCGCAACTGGAGTTGCACCTGCCGCTGGTGGTGAAACTGCGTGGCAAGGAGCACAGCTACAACGCCGAACTGCTGGCGACCCGCCTGGATGACCGGCGGTTCCAGGTGGTGACCCTGGAGCCGCTGGTGGTGCATGCCGAGGACTTCGACCTGTCGCCGGGGCTGGCGGTATTGCGCAAGGCCGCCGGTCTGTCGGCCATCAGTTTGTCGGTACCGGTGGGCGCGGTGCTGATCTTCGCGGCGCGCTGACATGGCCGGCGCGATCTTCCCCTGGCGAGCCGACAACAGGTTCGAGCTGTTGATCGACGGCCCGAGTTTTTTTCCGCGGATGCTGGAGGCGATTGCCCGGGCCGAGTGCCAGGTGGAACTGGAGCTTTACCTGGTGGAGGCCGGCGCCTGTGCCGACGCCATGGTCCGGGCGCTGGCCGAAGCGGCCGGGCGCGGTGTGCGGGTGCGCTGCCTGTTCGATGATTACGGCAGCCTCGCGTTTACCCTGAGCCTGCGTCGACGGTTGATCGAGGCCGGGGTCGAGTTGCGCTTCTACAATCGGCTGAGCTGGCGCCGTTGGGTGCGTAACTTCTACCGCGATCACCGCAAGCTCCTGTTGGTGGACCAGTCCCTGGCGGTGGTCGGCGGTACCGGCGTGACCGATGAGTTCTGGACCCCAGGCGAAGAGCGCTTCGAATGGCATGAAGTCATGGTGCGGTTTACCGGCCCGCTGGTGCTCGACTGGCAATTGCTGTTCGACCGCCAGTGGCTGGCCAACGAGCAGCGTGCCGCCTGGAAACCCCTGGCGCCCTTCGGCTTGCCACGTCTGCCGCGGGTTCCGCCGGCTGGACAGGGCCTGGGCCGGGTGGCCTATGCCGATGCCCGGCAGCACCGGGACATCCTGCGCTCCCTGGTGCGGGGGCTGAACAGCGGCAAGCAGCGTATCTGGTTGGCGACGCCGTATTTCCTACCGACCTGGAAAGTCCGCCGCTCCCTGCGCCGGGCTGCCAGCCGGGGCATCGATGTGCGGCTGCTGTTGACCGGACCGCGTACCGACCATCCTTCAGTGCGCTACGCTGGCCATCGTTATTACCCGCGCCTGCTCAGGGCCGGGGTGCGGATTTTCGAGTACCAGCCGTGCTTCCTGCATCTGAAAATGGTACTGATCGATGACTGGGTCAGCATTGGTTCGTGCAATTTCGATCATTGGAACCTGCGTTTCAACCTGGAAGGCAATCTTGAAGCCCTCGATCCGCCGTTGACCCGGGCGGTGGAGGCCAGCTTCCTCAATGATTTCGCGCTCAGCGAGCCGGTCAGCCTGCAGGACTGGAAGGCCCGGCCGCTGTGGCAGCGGGTCAAGCAGCGGCTGTGGGGGTGGGTGGACCGGTTGGTCATCAACGTGCTGGATCGGCGGGGTTGATAGACCCTGTCTGCATGCCGAGCTGTTGCAGCGGTCGATGTTGCCCCGGCTGATTTTTCTCGGTTTCCTTGGCGGGGTCGCTGCATACGCTATTCTCTTCGGTGCGAACAAGGCTTGAATCTGCTGCAAGGGGAGGGCAGCAGGTCAGTATTTCCATGGATAGATGCTGACGCTTACTTTTTTGGGGCGATCTCTTTCTGATGGAGACCAAGACTGTCACCCAGCTGGCCTGCTTCATCGACCTGTTGATGGACGCCGTGTGCGCGGTGGATATCGAAGGACGGTTCGTCTTTGTCAGCGCCGCCTGTGAGCGGATCTTCGGCTACACCCAGGCGGAACTGATCGGCATGCCGATGATCAACCTGGTGCTGCCGGCAGACCGCGAGCGCACGCTCAAGGCCGCGAGCGAAATCATGGGCGGCCAGCCCAAACCCCATTTCGAAAACCGCTATGTGCGCAAGGACGGCCAGGTGGTGCACATCATGTGGTCGGCGCGCTGGTCCGAGGTCGACCAGCTGCGCATCGCCGTGGCCCGGGATATCACCGAGCGCAAACTGGCGGAGTCCCGGCAGGCAGCGCTCTACGCGATTTCCGAAGCGGCCCACGCCACCGCGGATCTGCTGGCGCTGTTCCAGCGGGTACACCGAATCGTCGGCGAATGGCTGCCGGCGGAGAACTTCTGTGTGGCGCTTTACGATGAGCAGCGCGACCAACTGAGTTTCCCCTATTACATCGACGACCGCCGCCAGCCGCACAGCGTCGATCGTAACTGCGCCGAAGTGGTGCGCAGCGGCCAGCCCTTGTTGTTGAATATCGACGGGGCACCTTCCAGCCTGGGGGTGCCGCTGAGTTCACAGAACGGCACCATTGGTGCGCTGCTGGTGAAAAGCAGCGGCGGCGAGCGCTACACCGAATACGATCAGGAATTGCTGCAATTCGTGTCGGCCCAGGTGGCGGCTGCCATCGAGCGCAAGCAATTGCAGGCGCGTCTGGAGTACATGGCGCGTTACGACCAACTGACCCGCCTGCCTAACCGTGGCTTCCTGCAGGAGCGTCTGAAGGACGCGCTGGCCCGGGCGCGGCGCGAGTGCGGGCACCTGGCATTGCTTTATGTCGATCTGGACAAATTCAAGCAGGTCAACGACAGCTTCGGGCATGCGGTGGGCGACCTGCTCCTGCAGGAAGTGGCTCGGCGCCTGCAACAATGTGTCCGGGAAACCGACACCGTGGCGCGGATCGGTGGCGACGAATTCGTCATCCTGCTGGAGCATTTGCAGCAGCCGGAGCATGCCAACCGGGTGGCCGACAAGATCCGTAGCCTGCTTGGCGAGCCCGTGCCATGGGAGGGGTGCGACCTGAGCATCGTGCCGAGCATCGGGATTGCGCTCTATCCGGAAAACGGCGAAGAAGCACAGCAACTGTTCAAGCATGCGGATGAGGCGATGTATGGGGTTAAGCGGGGTGCGGTAGCGAGCTGAAGGGGGCGATTGTAGTGAGTTGTATCGTCATTTATACAATATCGCTAAAGTTCGGCGGTCTCAGGTCGATGTCAAGGACATATAAACCTGAATGAGCTTCGATCATGGTTTCCATCAGCAACGTTTCCATCAATGCTTCCAGTGCCGCCCACGCGCCGGTCCCGCTTAATTCTGCGCCTTCGTCAACCGAGACCAGTAAAGATGGCAAGGTCGAGGCTGGCCGCTCGACAGGGGTCAAGGTCAATCTGTCCAGCGCCGGAATCAACGCCTCCAAAGCCGAGCAGGCCCAGGCGGCCAGTTCGGAGCCGGACCACATCAAGCAACTTCGCAAGCAGATCGAACGCTTGCAGAAGCAGATCGCCGAGAAACAGGCCCAGTTGCAGGCGCTTCAGGCGAACAAGAACATGAGCCCGGAGCAGAAGGCGCAGCAGCTCAGCGCGTTGAACGGCGAGTTGTCGACCCTGACCGGGGCACTGGCCACTATGAACGGCGCGCTGATCTCGGCCTTGAAGAAACAGACTAAAGGCTGATCCTGGCGGTCGCTCGTGATCGGTGCTGATCCAGCGCTTTTCAGGCGGCCGTGATGGCGGCAAAGGTCAGGCACAGACATGCAAAAGGGGAGCACTGCTCCCCTTTTGCATGTCTGTGCCTGTCAGTTTTTCACCGCTGGCGCTCATTGGGGGGGAAATCAAAGAAATCTCAGGAAGGTAGCAGGGGACTTTTATATCAAAAAAAATGAATTCAAGTAGCAATATTTTACGTTTGTCAGCGGGATTCAGTGCAGACAAAATGCCCACCTGATTCCAAAGCCGTACCCTTTTTCGTGCCTCCCCCAGGTACACAGGCTCATTAATGTTAATGGGCCTTTTTTATTAAGCGTGAAAAATGATCAAGTCCATCTTGTCGAGTTTTTATCCAGCCCCCTTGAATACAAAGCCCAGAGAGTGGCTACGCGCGTCGGTGGGGGCGTGTGCGGGTGTGCTTGTTACGTCCCTGGTGTGTCAATACTTCTACGGGCTGGAGCTGACGCTTCATCTCATCGGGCCGGTAGGGGCATCAGCTGTTTTATTGTTCGCTGTTTCCACGGGCGCGCTGGCTCAGCCGTGGTCCATCGTCGGCAGTTATTTTGTCGCCACGCTGGCGGCACTGATTGCCGTGCATCTATTCGGTCATTCCTTTCCAAGTGCCAGTTTCGCGGCGGGGTTGGCCATTGCCGCGATGTGTGTGTTTCGCTGTCTGCACCCTCCCGGTGGGGCGGTCGCGCTTTGTGTTGTCTTGTCTCAAACCGATTTGGCGCCATTAGGCCTGCAGGTTTTTTGTCCCGTGATGCTGAATGCCGGGATCCTCTTGGGGTGTGCACTGGTTTTTAATAACTTGACTGGGGTGCGCTATCCCAAGGCTCATGTAAATCCCTCCGCGGAAATCAATCACACGAAAGATATTCCGCCTTTTGAAAGGATTGGTTTCAATAGCGATGACCTCGATGCGGCCCTGGCGGATGTTGGCGAATTTGTTGACGTGACCAGAGAGGATCTGGAGAGCATCATCCGTTCCACTGAAAAGCACGCTTTAAGACGGAGTATGGGGGATATTCAAGCTTCCCATATCATGTCGAAGGATGTGCTGTCGGGGACGCCGCAAACCACCATCAAAGAGGCGGTGCGGACATTGATGCATCACCACATCAAGACCCTGCCGGTACTGAATGATGACAAGCACATTGTCGGGATTGTCAGCCTTACGGATATTATCAAGCACCCGGTCGCCACTCGGAGCACGGGGTTGTCCGGCGTGTTCGGGTTCAAGAAAAAAACCTTGTTGAAAGACATCATGCATGCCCCCGTGACCTGTGTGACGACGACGGCTCACATTGTCGAGCTGATACCGCTGCTGTCAAAGCAGGGCTTGCACTGTATTCCGGTGCTTCAGGATGACGTATTTGTCGGTGTGGTCACCCAGACAGACCTGATCGCGGCCTTGCATCGCGATTTGATCGTGCACCTGCATTAGTCAGATCAGCGGGTCCCAGCGTTGGGACCAGTCGCTGTCCCGGGTGACAATATCCTTCAGTAGTTTTATTGCCAACTGCAGTTCGGCTGACGATCGGCTGCGCGAATAGACCAGATAGGTTGGATAGCTGAATTCGGGGGCGGAACTGACGCGCTCGAGAATGCCGCTTTCAATATAGGACTGCACGACACGGGTTCTGAAGTAGCCCGATCCGCCATTGTCGAGAATATATTGCAGCGCCACGGGGCCCAGGTTGAAGGACAGCGCCGCCTTTGCCTTTTCCGGCAAGGCCGCATCATGGGATTGCCGAAAGCCGACGCCCCAGTCGATGTAGACGTAAGGCTCGGGTTTGGCGATCAAACGGACCAGTATCAGTTTTTCTTCGAGGATCTGTTCGACTTGCAAGTCAGGCCAGTAGGCCGGTTGATAGACCAAGGCCGCATCCAGGAGGCCAAGTTCCAATTGCCTTAATAGCGTTGAGCCGTCTCTTATCTCGGTTTTGATGGCGTGTGTGGGGACTGCTTTCTGGATTTCGCGAACCCAGTCCAGGATGAGGGGGTTGCACAGGCTGACCTCGCCGCCGATATGCAATATTTTATGGAAGCCTTCGGGCAGGGGTAAATCCCTGACGGCGGCTTCCCAGGTTTGCACCAGCTGGTTGGCATAAACAACGAAGGCTTCCCCGTCCGCTGTCAGTTTGGCGCCGGCTCTGTTGCGGACAAACAACTTGCTATTGAGGCTGCTTTCCAGTTTTTGCACGCGGGCGGTGATAGCCGTTTGGGTGACGTGCAAGCGCTCTGCGGCGGCAATCAGGCTGCCACATCTGACGATTTCCAAGAAGGTTTTAGCCAGCTCAATATCCATGCTTATGCGCCAAAAAATACGTTATGGAGCCATGTGGGGCGGGTGTTGTAAAGATGGGGCAGGGGTGCTCTCGGTGCTCGATACCTCGCTCACCACCAAGACCGTGTCGCCCACCACGTCAATGTGCTGTTTATCCAGGCACGATCACCACGCATCATATGCCTGCATGGGTGCATTCTCTGCACCCCGGGGCAGCAGACAAGGATGTAAACACAGTGAACAGGGAAATCATCTTGATGCGCCATGGCCAGCCTAATCTGGCCGTGATCGACAAGGTTTCAGCACTCGGTATGAAACGCTGGATCGAGCAATACAACCTATCCGAAATCATCAACCAGCCCGCCCCGGAGGCGAGTGTGCAACTGGCCGCTAGCGCCCAAGTGATCGTATCGAGCAGTGCGCCTCGGGCGCTGACATCCGTTCGGGCGCTGGGCCTTCAGCCCACCCTGGTAGACGAGATTTTCTGCGAGGCGCAGTTGCCCCATGGTCGCTGGAGACTGCCGCGTCTTTCACCCTTTACGTGGGCATTTATCCTTCGAGTCTCATGGTTGTGCGGCTTCTCTGGGACGGTCGAGTCTGCCCGCCAGGCCAGGATTCGGGCCAACGAGGCCGCTCAACAACTTCAATCCCTTGCCAGCGCGGGACCGGTCCTGTTGCTCGGTCATGGATTCATGAATCGAATGATCGCCAAGCAGTTGGAGGTTGCTGGATGGACTCGCCAGAAACGCAACGGCAACCGTTATTGGAGCGCAATGGTCTATCGAATGAATCAGAGTTGAGGCACGTCGATAGTAAGCGTCTGGGCAAACACCTTCCCGGTCACGAGGGGTCAGGCCCTGCTGATCCATGCGAAATTTAATCGCTTCAATCGGGACGGAAGGTGGCATTGGATACTGCTCGTCTTCGTATTTCTCGATGAGCAGTGCCAAAATTTCCAGCTCATCCCCTTCAGGCGAACCAATTTCTGCACCCCACAGTTGCTCCATACGAGCAAAGGCTGCGCTCAGGTCCTCTTGGTTGTGAATAGGTTTAATGTTCATTACATGGTCTGCGTATTGATCTCGGCTCTGCATGAGGCGAAGGTGAACTGTCTTCCCCTTCGCCTCATGCCTATTCTCGTCAGCTTGTCACGGTTGGCGGTTCTTCTTCCAACACCGAGTCCACCTCCCGTTGAGCCAGCTCGATCAGATGCACCACGCCCATCGCCACCTTGCGATGGGGGCCAGTGAGATTGTCGGCGTTTTCGTAGGCGGTGGCGGCAGCGGAGTCCAGGATCGAGCTGGCGTTGATCAGGGCTTCTTCGCGGCGTTGAGGTGCGGATGGGGGTTCGTGCTTCGTGGTGATGCCAGGGTGCAGGTAGTGGGATAAAGCGCGATCGGCGGCTTTTGGGTCGATGGTTTCGACCTTGGGCGAAAGCGGTGGGTTGGGTGTGACTTTGTACATGGCGAATCTCCAATCTCACGGATGGAGCCGTCACCAGTATCGCTACCAAACGATTGAGGGTGGCGGCTGTACACAGGTTGGTAGACCGGAAGATTGGAGAAACCGGCGCGCCCGAAGGTGCCCTGCGCACAGCCACCATAAAATGCAGGCAATAAAAAACGCCTGATTCCAAGGGGGCGCTGTGCGCCAATCTATACCGGGCTACCAAACCCGATCACTGATGTGCAGTGACGGACTGAAGACTAGCCAGCGGTATTGGCAGGCGCAAGCGGGTTGGATTTTCTAGGAAATTTCAGTCGAGGGAAAGAGAGTTGTCCTGCGGGTTCGGCAAAATTAGTCGCCTCTTGCCATTACTTGCAGTAGAGGTGCGGCTAGCACCTCTACTGTTCAAATACCTGGCCGAGCCGGGAATGCATTCACTGGTGCAGTACGAAAGTCGCCAGGGTTTGCAGATCGTCCGCGCTCAACTGCGTGAAAGGTGGCATCGGGATCTCCCCCCATTTGCCGGTACCGCCGTGCTGAATACTGGACGTTATCTTGGCCAGTGCCTGTGGGTCATTGGCATATTTGGCTGCTACATCGTGATAGGCCGGGCCTACGACCTTATGATCGATTGCGTGGCAGGACAGACAGGCGTTGTTCTGCAGCAAGGCCATGGCGTCGCCTTTGGCTACAGGCGCCGCCGGGGTTTGGCTTGCCGATGAGTTCGAGGCAGCCTGCACATCGGCATCGCTCTCATGGGCACTGCCGTAGGTCACCGCAAGGTAGGCACCGATGACGTTCACATCCTGATCGCTGATCGGAGCACCATACGCGTGCTGCATCTTGCTCGCTTCCCCAGTCCACTGCGCCAGGCTCATGCCGGGAGGCTGGAAGTTGATGTAATCGGCAGAATGACAGATGGAACACTTCTGTTGAGCCAATGGATACCCGGGCAGGGCACTGGGCTTGAACACAGCCGTTTCGGGCGGCAAGGTGATCGATAGTGGCGCTGCGCTAACCATGCCAGCCAAACAAATCTGGGCCGCGCACAGCAAGGTGGTCATGCGTTTCATGCGGGGCCCCTCAGGCGACGGTTACGTGGCTGGTTTCTACGACGTGGCGGCGGTAGCCACCTGGGTTCCAGTCAGCTTGCAGCGGCTGTGTCTCACCCCCACGGTTACTGGCTCGTACCATTAATAGCGTCGCGCCCTTGCTGGTAAAGGTGATCGGCAGCGTCCACTCACGGAAGGAGAAGCGGCCAAGATCCGCCCCAAGCTTGGCTTCGCGCCAACTTTTTCCGCCGTCGATCGACACTTCCACCTTGTTGACCCCAACGCCGCCGTCGAACGCAATGCCCTTGAGCACCACGCTTTTTTTCAACGGCAACACATCGCCGTGTTTGACGCTGGTGATGAAGCTGCGTACCGGCAACTTGGAAATCGGTACCGTTTGCGCCGCAGTGGTGCCGGGGGCGATGCAGAAACAATCGTTGTCCGGAACCCGGTAGGCCTTAGCCATGAAGAAGCCGTCGTAGGTGTGGTCGACGACTTCGATCTCACTCAGGTGCTTGACCCAGTACGTGCCGAAATAGCCTGGCACCACCAGTCGTATCGGGTAACCGTTGAGGAAGGGCAGGTCGCTACCGTTCATCGACCAGGCGATCATGGGCTCACCGTCCATGGCATGGCTGATGTCCAGGGCCTTGATGAACTCCGGCGTGCTCGACAGCACTGGCTTATCGAGCCCACGGAATGTCACCTGCTTGGCGTCGGCCTTCACCCCCGCCTTTTCCAGTACCGCCTTGAGCGGTACTCCCACCCAGCGGGCATTACCCATTGAACCATTGCCCAACTGAGCCCCGAACACGCGGGGCATCGAGAAGCCACGGCTATTCCCTGAACATTGATTGACGGCCACCACTTCTACCGGATCGGCCAGCGCCTTGAGTTCTGCAAGGGAAAGTGACAGGGGGGTGTTGACCGAGCCCTTGATCGTCAGGCGGTAACTATCCGGATCGATGCTGGTGGGGAAATTGGCCAGATGGTAACGCACAAAAAAGGCGTCATTCGGCGTGATGGGCCCTTCGTTGAAGATGGAGAATGGCGTCTCAAGGTGTGGCGGGCGGGTGGTCACCAGGGTCAATGGTCGTTTTTGCGGGTATTGCACCAGCGGCCGTGGGCCGGCAGCAAAGGTCACTTCTTCCGGCGTTTCTTCGGCTGCTTTTGCAAGGTTTGCCAATGGAGAAGCTGCCAACGCCAGGGCTAAGGCGTCGCGTAGAACGCGCCGGCGGCTCGGGTGATCGCTATCAACAAGGCTGAATTTCATGCTGCACTCTCCTTGAGTTTTCTGCTGGGATGCATCTGACAGCACCCCACACAGACCAATGGGGAGGAGAGGCATCCGACGTCATGTGCAAAGCGACGGCTTTTCATTGAACGTTCAGTGTAGCGGGAGCGGAGGGGGTGCAAGCGTGACCTTCTTGATTCCAACGCTAAGGGCCGGCATCAATGCGGTACGTCCAGCCGGTCGTTTAGCTTGTCCGGGAACTGCGGCGTCCATCGCACTGATGTGATTAGATTTTCACGTAAAATTAAATCATGAGGCTATTTTCAGAGAGTTCTGTCTGTAGCCTCATGGAAAATGATTAGATCTATCTCTATATTTAGCCTATGAGTAGAACTACGCGATATCAGCTAATCAAGCGATTGCAGGCGGATCTCCCCCGAGGGGCTCCGTTCGACTTGGCCATGCTCGAATCCTTTGGTGTCTCGCCACAGTTGGCCGCGCGCTACGTGGAAAGCGGCTGGCTGGTCCGGTTGGATCATGGGATCTATGCCTTTCCGAATGATGAGTTCGACGTGAATGGGGCGCTGCTCTTTCTCCAGCAGCGCGTCGCCGGATTGCATGTGGGCGGTAAGAGCGCCTTGGCTCTGCAAGGGGTGCGGCACAACCTTGGTTTACGCGAGAGCCTGGTGCTCTGGGGCGATGCCCGCTTCGCGTTACCGTCTTGGTTCACTTCACGTTTTCCGGCGCGCTACGTGAAGGCCAAGCTGTTCGACTGGCCCGAGACAGCACTGGCAGACAAGACGCTGCAGACTCCCCCAGGACAGCCTCAAGGTATCCGGGTAGCTGTGCCTGAACGTGCAGTGCTGGAGATGTTATACGAGGCTGGCACCCGTCAGAGCCTCGAGGAAGTTCGCAATCTTTTCGACGGCCTGCGCTCACCTCGCAAGGAGCTTCTGGGGCAGCTTTTGTCCTGCTGTACCAGTGTTAAGGCCGTTCGTCTGTTCCTGACCTGGGCACGCGAGACCGAAGTCGTCGATGTCGATACCCTGCTGCAGCAATTCCCGATACGCACCGGCAGTAACAAGCGCTGGATGAGCCGCCTCGATGATGGGACCTTGTTGAGCCTGAAACCCTATGGATAAGCAGTACGCTGACACCGTTCGCCTGTTACTGAACATCGCCCCAGAGGTGTTTGATAACGACATCTTTGCCATGAAGGGCGAGTTGGGACTGCCTTGGGCTTCGGTTACCGCTCAGCTCATTTCCCGGACGTAGGTCAGCAATTAGCAAACAATTGCGGGGGTCTCGGTCCTGCAAAAGGCGAAGGGGAACTGTGTTCCCCTTCGCAGTGTGCCTGTTCCTGTCAGCTTGTCACGACTGGCAGTTCTTCTTCCAACACCGAATCTACCTGCCGTTGAGCCAGCTCGATCAGATGCACAACGCCCATCGCTACCTTGCGATGGGGGCCGGTGAGGCTGTCGGCGTTTTCGTAGGCCGTGGCGGCTGCGGAGTCGAGGATCGAGCTGGCGTTGACCAGGGCGTCTTCGCGGCTTTGAGGTGTGGATGGGCGTTCGTGCTTCGTGGTGATACAGGGGGGCAGGTAGTGGGATAAAGCGCGGTCGGCGGCTTTTGGGTCGATGGTTTCGACGTTGGGTGAGCGCGGTGGGTTGGGTGTGACTTTGTACATGACAGTAACTCCTAACGCATCAATGGGAGCTACCAGCTATCGCGACTAAACGAATGGGGTGGCAGCTGTACGCAGGTTAGTCGACCGGAGCGTTAGGAACCCGGCGCACCCGAGGGTGCCCTGCGCACAGCCACCATAAAATACAGGCGTAAAAAAACACCTGATGGAAGGTGGCGCTTGCGCCTAACGACTGCCTGGGCGACTAAACCCGGTCACTGATTTGGCAGTGACGAATCGAAGACTAGCCACCGATATTGGCAGGCGCAAGCGGGTTGGATTTTCTAGGAAATTTCAGTCGAGGGAAAGAGAGTTGTCCTGCTGGCTCGGCAAAATCACTTACTGGCTCCCCAGTCTCACGGCATATTGGCTTTAGCGATTCGTGCGCAACGTAACGCTAACGTAACGCCACCGCAAAACGCACCCGCAGCTCGTTGGTTTTGAACCCTGAGGCCGTGCTCTGGATGAGTCTGCGCCCGGATTTTGGCTGCCTTGATTTGTTTCCAGGTTCTCACCAGGTGCCCCGCCATCCCCGTTGTCTACTTTTCCACTTTGACCATACGCCAGTAGATAGCCAATGCACATCCGAGCGTCGAAATCCCCACCACTAAACCGACTGCACATGCCTCTCCGAAACTCCTTCCTAACAGAAGCGCAATACCGAAGCCCGCAGCAGTCAGGATGGCGGCAACCGGCTTCGAATAATCAAGCAGGCGATATGGAACTCCCGCAGCTTTGGGATCAGCAAGAAGAGTTACAAATAGTCTCGCAAGCGAACCATCGCCAAGTTGTGCTGCGTAGCCAGATGCAATTGCTGGCAAGTCGTGGCCCTCAGATGACCGCGAAAGTCTGTTCAACTCGGCAACACGCTTGTGGGCCTTATCGGCATTCATGCCATCGCTAATTAGCATCGACATTAGGCAGATAAAGCCTCGGTCGCGCGCCGCCGAGGGCAGATCGAACTGCTCACCGAAGCGCCACATAGCTCCAGCCAGGTAGAGCTGCGTTGCCAGATCCCTCAAGCTGGGCATCAAATCGAGTTTTTGACTTTCTAACGCTGGCAACTGCGATGCCAGTAGCTGGCGGCCGTGCGCGACGCAGGCATCGAGGACTTGTAGGGCGAATGCCGACTCGCTCTCGGTTGTCGTCACTGGAATGCTCCTTCGATTCGGACGATGCGCGACAGTGGCACACCCTAGAAATTTAATCATCGATGGTTTCGTGAGTGTTTTAAAGGGGGGGCAGCGAGCCCATTTTCAACCAAGCTGCTTTCTTTATGTGTGGCGCAAAGCAGGCTGCAGCTTACGCCGTCTGTAGTAGGGTTGCGCAGGCAATCGCCCATTGCACACAGTGCAAAGTTTTGCAGAGAAATGTCATGGGCTTACACAGCGTGTCGATGGTTTCCCTGGGTGACTGATTTGGCAAAAGACCCGGCCCGCTTGGGCGAAAAATTGAAAAAAATCGGGTAAAGGCGGGTTTTCGATTTCGGGCGAGCCCTGGACTGACAGTACGGTCAGCCCAGAACTGCTACCGGTTGAGCTTGCTGCAGCCCTTTAGTTATGCGGTCTGCGTCTACGTCTGCCCTACATCGAGATTGCACACAATCGCACTAGACAACCTCTATGGCCTGATCATTGGAACTGGCTTGTAGCGGGGGGGCTATGAACGTCGGTGCTGGTGTCGGAGAGGACGATAGGGGGAAAATCGAGGTCCGGTGATTGTGTGGGTCTTCAACGGTGATTCCCCAGCGCCTCTTACCATTCTCTGCACAGTGATACTGCATCGCGTTGATGCGTCGCGAGTATCGCTGGACAATGGCGTCATAGTTGGCATGGGTATGGACGTTGTTGAAAGAGCCAGCACAAACAGTACGACCCGCTATCGGGTAAAGGATGGTCGAGCAGATTAGGTCTGCGATCTGCAGGCAGGCGTGGTTGTCGCTGATACCGAATACAGCGGCTTCCTCAATTGAGGGGTAAGAGTCCCCGCCTTTTCCCAGTTTGTGTTTCTGGGTGAAGATGGAATGAGCCACGTAACGGTTGCGTGCCGGGTCGCGGAAATCCGCAATGATCATTCCCCGAGACGCTTGATCAATCAGGAAATGCTGGAACCGCTTCGCTATATTTTGAGCCGTGATGGTGTAGATGGATCGGTCTTCGAGAGCATGGCCGTATCGCTTCACCCATACTCGCGCAACCAGCTTGATGTTATGGGTCTTGCAGATTCTCAGCACGCCGTCGATGAACTTGAAGTGGTGCTCGACCATAGGGTCAGTTACAGGATGTCGCCTGATGTCGCTCCTTAGCTCAGACCCCTTGATCTCCCTGAGTAGCACGTTCAGTGCGTGCCGCTCATTTTTGAAAAGTTTGGGATAGAACTGACGCTTGAGGCAGATAAATTCATCAGTGATCCTGCTGATGTACTGCGCATCTACAAAGAGTCCTGCAACGATCAGCATCGGTTGCTTGTCGTCAACGCCACTTCGGATTTGCTGCGAATCGCCAGACTCGTCGATATAGCAAATATGCATAACGAACCCCAGAAATAGAACAGCCACCTTGAAGGTGGCTGTGGTCTGCTTTCGCAGTATGTTGCATCGGAGTTAACCGACACGCAGGTCAGCCGTTCGACGGCTGTGCACGCATATTGCAAGTACAAGGAATAGCTGTCAACCGATTTGAGCCGCTTCCCATCAGCCCGGCAGGGTCAACCGAAAATGGGGAGTCGCAGAGGGGGAGGGTGCCAGGCTGGCGCTTCCACGCAGGTCGAGTAACTGTCACCAAAACTGTTACCAGCTTCGTCAGACGCTACCTCGATACCGCTGGAGGCCTTGAAAATAGTGGAGCGGGTGAAGGGAATCGAACCCTCGTTATCAGCTTGGGAAGCTGGAGTAATGCCATTATACGACACCCGCTCGGACGGCTGACTTTGTACCAGATGTGGCCGGGGATTTGAAGTTTTTCTTTGAAAAACTGTGTTTTAACAGGGACATCGGGTAGGCGGGCGCGCACGCAAAGCCACTACCCGTTATTAAGGTAGAGCGCGGTTCCTGTCGGTTCCTGGCTTGCCTGCGAAGCTTTTGGCGACCTCTCGGGCCTCTTCGCTGGCAAGCCAGGCTCCTACAAGAGATGGGTGTCCGCCAAGGGATTGGCGTTCGTCCGCGGGAAATGTACAAGCCCGTGGCAAAGCTCGTTCACATGGCCCGTGCATGGTGCTCCTGGACGTGTCGGTAATACCGCGATCGGTTTTCCTCGTGCGTCGGCTTGAGGAACTCAAGCAGCGCATGGCGGCTGTCCTGGCAGGCGGACTTGTGCTCCATGTCGAGAAAGTGCCCGGTGCTGCGGATCGTGGTGAAGTGGCTGTGGCGCACATGCTGGCCGAATTGCAGCGCATCCCCGGGCGAGGTGTATTCGTCCCATTCGCCATTCATGAACAGCACCGGTACGTCGATCTGTTTCGCCGCCTTCAGGTAGCACAACTGGTCACTGTTGAGCACATGGCCGATATGGAAGTGCATCTGCTCGTATTCATGCTCGGCCAGGCTGCTGACGTGCCGGTAGTTGTAGCGCTTGAACAGCGATGGCAGGTGCTTGCCGATGGTGTTGTTGACCAGGTGGCCCATGCGGTCGCGGTCGCAGGCGCGCAGGTAGTCGACGCCCAGTTCCAGGTAGTCGCGCATCGGTTCACTGAGTACCGGCGAGAAGGAACTGATCACCGCCTTTTCGACCCGCCGTGGGCGGTTCGCCAGGGCCAGCAAGGTCGCCGCGCTGCCCCAGGAAAAGGACATCACGTGCTCGGCGGCGAAGTGTTCGATCAGTTCCAGCAGAATCTGCCCTTCGATTTCCTTGGTCAGCATTCTTTCATGACGGTTGTGGGCCTTGGACTTGCCCGCATAGGGCTGGTCGTAGCACACGACGTTGTATTGCGGGTGCAGGTTCTTCACGGTCTGCGCAAACGATGCAGTCGTGGCCATCGAGCCGTTGACCAGAATGATGGTCTTTTCCGCAGCGTCTGCGCGATAGAACTCCGTGTAAACCCGATACTGTCCTTGTATATCCAACACAGCAATTTCTGGTCTCATGTCAAAAGACTCCTGGCTGACGGGTACGCGCGCAACGAACTGTGCACGAGCTATATGACAGGTAGGCATTCGCCTGGAATTTTGCGGCCCATGTCGGTCCGTTGAAGCCTGGCCGACGGGTATTGTTATAGGCGGGCAATCTGCCGGAGAGCGAGAGCCGGTGGGCCTCGTAGCCGACAAAGAGTTTCTTGGAATAATGGTGTGACTGGTCAGTCATATTCTGGCTGACGGTCTGATTCAAGCAGGCACTCAGCGATTGCGCAAGGAACTATTTGTCATAACCTGGTGACTTTTGCTCAGCGGTCGTCGTCGCGCGCTCAGATCCGGCAGATTTCTTCGTCGCGCAGCGGGCGATATTCCCCCGGAGCCAGCTGTTCATCCAGCAGCAGCGGTCCCATGGCCTCACGGTGCAGACGCAGGACCTTGTTGTCGAAGTGGCCGAACATGCGCTTTACCTGGTGATAACGGCCTTCGACGATGCTCAACCGGGCGCGGCGTGGGCCGAGTAACTCCAGCGTGGCGGGCTGGGTGGTGAGATTCTCAAAAGCAAAATACAGGCCACGGGCGAAGGTTTCGGCGTATTCGGGGCCGATGAGCTGCTCGGTCTCGACGTAGTAGACCTTGGGCAGTTTGGTCTGCGGCTGGGTCAGCCGGCGCGACCACTGGCCGTCGTTGGTCAGGATCATCAGCCCGGTGGTGTTGAAGTCCAGGCGACCGGCGATGTGCAGCTCAGCGGCGTCGGGCTCGTCGATCAGGTCGAGGACGGTGCGGTGCTCCGGGTCGCGGGTGGCACTGACGCAGCCCTGGGGTTTGTGCAGCATGAAGTAGCGCGGCGGGCGGCCTGCCTGCAGCACTTCCTCATCGACTTCGACCTGGCTGAATTCGCGCACTTCATGCTGCGGATCGGCGACGGTCAGGCCATCGACCCGGACCCGTTTTTGCACCAACAAGAGGCGCACCTGCTGGCGGTTGAAGCGGGGCAGGTTGCTGAGGAAACGGTCAAGGCGCATGGCGGGCTGATCATGGGGACGCGGGCGGGCATTTTACGTCATGGCGCCGACGATGGGGCCTGCTTCAATTGCTCATCCACCTGGGCGCAACGCGGGCACAGGCAGGCCGCGTTGCGCAGTTCCGCGGGCAAGGCTTCGAGCACCGCCCGGTCGATGCTGACGCTGTAGCACCAGCAGGGTCGGTCGGCGGTACGCGGGTCGGCCAGGGCGCAGTCGTTGCGAGCACCGCAGGCCGGGCAGAGGCTGGGATCATTCATCGGCGGATTTCGCCAGGTCGCTGCAGACGCGGTTGCGTCCGCCCTGTTTGGCACGGTACAACGCCCGGTCGCCCCGGGCCAGCAGGCTGTGCAGGGTGTCGTCGTGTTGCAGCGCGGTCAGGCCGATGCTGAGGGTCAGTGACAGGCTCTGGTCGTTGTAGCTGTAGCGCTGTTGTGCGACATGCTGGCGAACTTTCTCGGCGATCAGTTGGGCATTGGCGCTGTCGGTGTCCTTGAGCAGGACAATGAACTCCTCGCCACCCCAGCGACAAATGATGTCCGATTGGCGCAGACAGCCCTCCAGGTCCCGGGCAAAACCGCTCAGCACGACATCGCCGGCGAGATGGCCATGGTTGTCGTTGAGTTGCTTGAAGTGATCCAGATCCAGCAGCAGCGCGGTCAGCGGCTTGGGCTCGCGCTGGGCTTCATGCAGGGCTTGCGCTGCCAGCAGGTCGAAGCCCCGGCGGTTGGGCAGGCCGGTGAGGCTGTCGAGTGTCGCCAGGGCCTGGATCTTTTGCTGGTAGCGATGGATCACCCGGTTGAGCAGGGCCAGCACGATCAGGGTCACCACCAGGCAGATCAGCAGGTTCAGGTACAGCGACTGGCGAATCCCGCTGAAGGCGCTGTCTTCACGCTTGTCGACGAACAGGTACCAGTTCAGTTCCGGAATGAAGCGGACGTTGAGGAAGTGCCCCTTGCCGTCCGGCTCCGCGTATTCGTAGCTGCCATCCTGGGGCTTGGGCAGTTTCGCCAGCAGGTTCTTCATGCTCGCCAGGTCGTTCAGCGACTGCCCGGCCCGGGCGCCTTCGGGGCCGCCGTCGGCACCGGTGAGGACCAGGCGGCCGAAGGTGTCGACGAAGTACACGCCGCGCTGATAGCGCTGCTGGTACTTGTCCATCAGCTTGACCACCGCGTCCACGGTCAAGCCGACACCGGCCGCGCCAATGAAGTGCTCGTTGTAGTCGAAGACCTTGTAATTGATGAAGAACGTCAGGCGGTTGTTGTTGGCGGTGTCCGGGTCGACGTTGATCTCGTAGGGCGCCTGCATGTCCCGCACGCGGAAATACCAGAAGTCATTGGGATCGTCGTTGCGGATTTTCTTCAGCACGCCCTTGGCCTGGTAGTAGGTCAGGTTGCTGGCGGAGATGAAGAAGGCAGTGTAGGCGCCGTAGTGGGTCATGACCTCGTTGAGGTAGCGGGTGATCTGCTGCGGGTCGCGTTCGCCGGCCACCACCCAGTCGCGCATGAAGGTGTCGCGGGCCATCATCGAGGAAATCAGGATCGGCTGGACCAGGTCCTTCTGGATTTCCGAGTAGACCGTGTCGGAGGTCAGGGGCAGCTCGGTGTTGACGATACCGTCCCGGATCGAGGCGCGGGAGGCGTAGTAGCTGAGCAGCGATGTGGCGAGGAAGCCGCAGCCCAGCAGGACGATCAATGTCAGGATCAGCGAACGTTGCGAGTAGAGCACTGAGCGAAGCGGCATGACGATTCCGTAGGCGGGTTCCCGATGGAGGCATTCTAGTGGCGCGGATAAAAAATGCCCGTACATTTTGCAGAGACTGTGGGCGCCACCCCGGCTTGCTGCTGGGGGCCGTCCAGGGTGGCCATCGGGTATTACCGTCCTTGACGGCCCCACCGGGGAATCATTGCCATCAATGAGCCTTGTCTTCTCGCCCGCGGAGCACCTTGTTGGGCATCGCAATCGCTGCTGCCAGTCCCAGCAGGGCCACGGCGGCGCTGATCAGCAGCAGATGCCGGAAGGTCAGCTGCAGCTCCCCTCGCAGGGCATCGCGCGCCGGGCCGTCGGCGCTATTCAGGCCTTCGAGCAGGGCATTGCCCGAAGTGCCTTCGGCGACCATCGAGGCATCGGCCAGGTGGGTCAGGCTGGAGTCCTGCAACAGCGCCAGCAGCAACGCCGACATCAGCGCCACGCCCACCGCGCCGCCGAGGGAGCGGAACAGGTTGGTGGTGCTGGTGGCGACGCCGATATCGCGCTGTTCCACAGAGTTCTGCGTGCCCACCAGCGAGGTCGGGAACTGCAGGCCGCCGGCGATCCCGCTCACCCACATGAACAGACTGCTGAGCAGCACCGCCTGGGGCGGGGTGAATGCCATGCCGAGGATAGTCAGGGGCATCAGCAGCGCACCGGTCAGGATCATCGGTTTGTAGTAGCCGGTCACCGAGGTCATCCGTCCGGCAAAGTAGGCGCCCATGGGCAGCCCCATCACCAGCGGCAGCAGGTGCAGGGCCGCGCTGTCGGCGCCGGCACCGGTCACGCTCTGGAAGCGCAGGGGCATCAGCACGGTGAGGGAGATCGCCTGGAAGCTGGTGAAGAAGATCGTGCACCAGCACAGCAGGGCGTTGCGGTTGAGGAACAGGTGCATCGGCAGCAGGGGTTCCAGCGTGCGCCGTTCATGCAGGACAAACAGCAGCAGGGCGATGACCGCCGTGATCAGCAATCCCAGCACCTGGCTGTCGTTCCAGCGGTGGCCCTGGCCGACTTCGGTGATGCCCAGCAGCAGGGCGGTCAGGCCGATGATCATCAGCACGGTACCGAGGTAATCGATGATCGGCTTGCGCTGCGGTATCGGCAGGCCGACCAGCGTGCGCTGGGCCACCAGCCAGGCGCCGAGGCCCAGCGGCAGGTTGATCAGGAAGACCCAGCGCCACGACAGGTACTCGGTCATGTAGCCGCCCAGTACCGGCCCGGCCACGCTCGCCACCGCGTACATGCTGCTGAAGTAGCCCTGGTAACGGCCGCGTTCGCGGGGTGGGATGATGTCGCCGATGATCGCCTGGCTGACCGAGATCATGCCGCCGGCACCGATGCCCTGGATGATCCGCGCCAGCACCAGTTGCTCCATGCTCTGGGCCATGCCGCAGAACAGCGAGGCGAGGGTGAACAGGCCCATGCCGAACAGCATCAGCCGACGTCGACCGTAGAGGTCGCCGAGCTTGCCGTAGATCGGCACGGCCACGGTCATGGCCACCATGTAGCCGGAAATCACCCAGGCCAGCAGGCCGACGTCCTTGAATTGGGCGGAGATGGCGGGAATCGACACGGCGACAATGGTCTGGTCCAGCGCACCGAGGAAAATCGCCAGCATCAAGGCGATCAGGATGCTACGAATCGCCGGCTTCGTTTGGCCGGGCTGATGGAGATTGGTCACGGTCGAACCTGCAAGCAGTGGTTGACCCGCCCACCAGGCCAGTGCGCGGGGATGCTTGTCAGTGTACTCGATAGCCTGCTATTCGATAGCCTCATAAGTAAGGCTTACAGCGTCATCTCAACGCATTCAGGCTGGCCGTGTGCGGTACGCAGTGTTCCATCTGGCAAGTGGAGACCACCCGTGGCGTTTGCCGTATCTGCTCCACTCGCCAAGCCGCGACGGTGTAGAGCGCTGCCACTGCGGTGATAGCCAGCACGAAGGCACAGTTTCTTGTTTTTAGAATGTTCATGCGCTTGACCTCTGACTCTGCCGAACTCAGTTCGCTGGAGGGTACTGATTCAAGCCTAGGTCAGTTGTCGCGAGTTGCCAGTGACGCCAGTCGTATCGTTGAGGGCTGTTCAGCCGAGAGACCGGCCAGTCCTCATAAGCCCTCATCCCATAGCGGTACTTCGGGAAAGCGCTCCACCAGGAAGTCCAGCATGCTGCGCAGCGTGGTCGGCATGTGCTTGCGCGAGGCGTAGACCGCATACATGTTCATCGGCATCGGTTCGGCCCCGGACAGCAGGCGCACCAGTTCGCCACGCTTGATATAGACCCCGGCCTGGTAGGTGGGCAGCATCGAGATGCCGGCCCCGGCGATCACCGCCTGCATCAGGGTACCGGCCTCGTTGGCGCTGATATTGCCCTGCACCGGCACTGAAACCGGTTCGCCATCCTGCTCGAAATGCCAGAGGCTCTTGCCGAAGTAGGAGTGGGTCAGGCAATTGTGCCGGCTCAGTTCTTCCACCTTCTGCGGCGCCGGATGTTCGCGCAGGTAGGCCGGGGAAGCGCAGATCACCGAACGACAGACGGTCAGCCGCCGGGCGATCAGGTTCGGGTCCAGGTCGTTGCTGGTGCGGATCGCCAGGTCGATGCGCTCGTCCACCAGGTTCACCGTGCGGTCGATCATCTGCAGGTCGACGCTGACGCCCGGGTAGCGCTTGACGTACTCGGCCATGGCGTTGGCCAGTTGCGACAGGCCGAAGGAGGTACTGACGCTGATCCGCAGCAGCCCACGTGGCGCCTCGTCCGGTGCGCTGACGGCGGCCTGCAGGTCCGCCGACAGCTCCAGCATCTGGCGGCAGCGCGGCAGGGTTTCGTTGCCGGCGGCGGTCAGGCTCAGCTTGCGGGTGGTACGGTGCATCAGCCGGGCGCCGACCCAGTCCTCCAGTTCCGCGAGGTAACGCGACACCACGGGGCGCGACAGGTCCAGATGGTCGGCCGCCGCCGACTGGCTGCCCAGGTCGACCACCGTGACGAAGACCCGCATTGCCGTAAGACGATCCATGATTTGCCCACTTTCAGAAACAAACTATGTCCCAGCATCGCATTTTTTGTATCGGATCGGGCAACTAAGCTCTGTTCACTGCCATCACGGCCAACAGATCACGGAGCGGTACATGATCGGATTCTCTTTGTTTCGTCGCCTCTTGCTCGCCAGCGCCACCCTGGGCTTTGTCGCCCACGCGGCGGCGGCTCAGCCGGCCTTGAGCCTGGATGTCTACAATCCTGGCACTTCGGCGATTTTCCCGGTGAGTTCGGTGCTGGTCAGCGGCGAGAAGGAGGCGATCCTGGTGGATGCCCAGTTCGGCAAATCCCAGGCCGAGCAACTGGTGGAAAAAATCCGCGCCAGCGGCAAGCAACTGACCACCATCTACATCAGCCATGGCGACCCGGACTATTACTTCGGCCTGGACACCCTGACCACTGCCTTCCCCAAGGCCAAGGTGCTGGCGTCCGCACCGACCGTGGCGCACATCAAGGCCACCGTCGACGGCAAGCTGGCGTTCTGGGGGCCGAAAATGGGCGCCGACGTTCCGTCGCACACGGTGGTACCGCAGGTGCTCAAGGGCGATCACCTGACGCTGGAAGGGCGTGAGTTGAAGATTGTCGGTTTGAACAGCGAGCAGCCGGATCGCACCTTTGTCTGGATTCCGTCGATCAAGGCGGTGGTGGGTGGTGTCGTGGTGGCGGAAAACATCCATGTGTGGATGGCCGATACCCAGACCCCGCAGTCCCATCAGGCCTGGCTGGCAACGCTGCAACGCATCCAGGCGCTGAAACCCGAGACCCTGGTGCCGGGTCATTTCCTCGGCGACAGCTCGCGCTCCCTCGCGGCGGTGCAATTTACCGCGGACTACATCAAGGCCTTCGACGAAGAAACCGCCAAGGCCAAGGACTCCGCCGAACTGATCGCGGCGATGAACAAGCGTTACCCGAACCTGGGCGAAGCGGCGTCCCTGGAGCTCAGCGCCAAGGTCGCCAAGGGCGAGATGAAGTGGTGAGTTCGCTCGATCGCTGATTGAAAATTTCTGTAGATCGGCCTTCCGGCTCCCGGAGCGGGAAGGCCCCCTCGACGCCTAGCGTCATTCGATTGGAACTGGAGAGTGTCATGAGCAAGATTGCAATCATTGGTGCCACCGGTCGTGCCGGTAGCCAGTTGCTGGAAGAAGCCCTGCGTCGCGGCCACAGCGTGACCGCCATCGCCCGTAACCCGGCGAAGATCGGCGCTCGTGCCGGTGTCGTGAGCAAGGCGGTCGATGCGTTGGATGCGGCGGCGCTGGAAGCGGCGGTTGCCGGTCACGATGTGGTGATCAGCGCCGCGCATTTCTCTACCCTGCCGGCGGCGGCGGTGATCGGTCCGGTGAAGAAGGCCGGTGTCAAACGCCTGCTGGTGGTCGGTGGTGCCGGCTCGCTGTTGTTGCCTGGTGGCGGTCGGGTGATCGACAGCCCGGACTTTCCTGCGGAGTACAAGGCCGAGGCCGGCGCCGGCGCGGAGTTCCTCGCGGTCTTGCGTGAGGAAAAGGACCTCGACTGGAGTTTCCTTTCGCCTTCGGCGGAGTTTGTCGAAGGTGAGCGTACCGGGCACTTCCGCCTGGGCAAGGATGACCTGCTGGTGAGTGCCGAAGGTCGCAGCTGGATCACCTTCGCCGACTACGCCATCGCCTTGCTGGATGAGGTCGAGAAGCCCGCGCATTCGCGTCAGCGGTTTGCAGTCGGGTACTGAGGCCTTGGCGACACCTTTTGGTATCGCCGTGCCCCTGTAGGAGCCAGCTTGCTGGCGATGAACGATAACGCGGTCTGTCTGAGACACCGCAGCGTCTGCATCGCCAGCAAGCTGGCTCCTACAGGTCTTGTTGTGTTCTGACGATCAAACCCGCTCCGCCGCCTGCGCCACCAACCACTCCATCAATTCCCGCAACTGCGGCGCCGTCCCGGCCCGTTCCGGGTAGACCAGGTAATACGCCTGCCCGGTGCGCACCCGCAAATCGAACGGCATGACCAGCCGCCCGGCGCTCAGGTCTTCGCCGATCAATGACCAATCGCCAATCGCCACCCCGGTGCCCTGGGATGCCACGGTCATCGCCAGGTCCAGGGTGTCGAAATGCTGCCCCTTGCCGATATTGCTCACCCGCGCGCCGGCCACCTTGAGCCAGGCTTCCCAGTCCCGCTGGTCGCGGGTGGGGTGCAGGAGCATGTGCTGCTCAAGGTCGGCAAAGCTGTTCAGCGGTACCGGGCCCGCCAGCAGTTGCGGTGAGCACACCGGCGTCAGCTGTTCGTCGAACAGATGGTGAGACGCCACCGCCGGCCCCGGCGCCGCGCCATAGACCACGGCGGCATCGAATTCCTCCCGGCGGAAGTCCACCGCATGCTGCACCGTGGTGGTCAGCTCCACCGGCACGTCCGGGCGTTCCTTCTGCCATTGCAACAGACGGGGCAGCAGCCAGCGCATCATGCAGGTCGGCGCCTTGAGTTGCAGGGCCTCGCGCCGGGTGCCGACCTGATCCACCGCCTCGTCGATCAGGTTGAACACCTGCTGGATCCGCGGAAACAGCTCACGGCCCTGGGCGGTCAGGCTCAGGCCACGTGCCTGGCGCTGGAACAGCGCATAACCCAGGTGGCTCTCCAGCCCGGCGATCTGTCGGCTCACCGCCCCCTGGGTGATGTGCAGCAGCTCGGCCGCGCGGGTGAAGTTGCAGCACTGGGCCGTGACCAGAAAGGTATGCAGGGCGGGCAGCGGTGGAAGACGTTTCATGGCGGGACAGCTCAGGCATGACGACAGGACATGCCTAGTATGACTATTTTTGCCTTGTGCCCGCCATCGGCCAAACGCTCCAATAACCTCATCGCTGTGCTCATCGGCAGCACGGCTTATACGAACAAGAAGGACGGAACAGATGGCGACGTGCGGCGAAGTATTGGTCAAGTTACTGGAAGGCTACGGGGTCGAGCAGGTGTTCGGCATCCCAGGTGTGCATACCGTGGAGCTCTATCGCGGGCTGGCGTCGTCGAGCATCGAACACATCACCCCGCGCCACGAACAGGGTGCCGGCTTCATGGCCGACGGCTATGCGCGCACCAGCGGCAAGCCCGGGGTGTGTTTCATCATCACCGGCCCCGGCATGACCAACATCACCACGGCGATGGGCCAGGCCTATGCCGACTCGATCCCGATGCTGGTGATCTCCAGCGTCCAGTCGCGCAGCCAACTGGGTGGCGGGCGCGGCAAGCTGCACGAATTGCCGAACCAGGGCACGCTGGTCGCGGGCGTCGCGGCGTTCTCCCACACGCTGATGTCGGCGGCCGAATTGCCGGCGGTGCTGGCCCGGGCCTTCGCCCTGTTCCAGGCCGGGCGTCCGCGTCCGGTGCACATCGAGATTCCGCTCGATGTGCTGGTGGAAAATGCCGATGCCCTGCTCGATAGCCAGCCGGTGCAGATCAGCCGTGCCGGTGCCGCCCCGGCGGCGGTCGCGCAAATGGCCGAGCTGCTGGCCAATGCCCGGCGTCCACTGATCCTCGCCGGTGGCGGCGCCATCGATGCGGCCGCCGCGCTGACCCGGCTGGCGGAACGGCTGGAGGCGCCGGTGGCCTTGACCATCAATGCCAAGGGCATGTTGCCGTCGCGCCATCCGTTGCTGATCGGTTCGACCCAGTCCATGGTCGCCACCCGCGCCCTGGTGGCGGAGGCCGATGTGGTCCTGGCCATCGGCACGGAGCTGGCGGAAACCGACTACGACATCACCTTTGCCGGGGGCTTCGAGATTCCCGGCACCCTGCTGCGCGTCGATATCGACCCGGACCAGACGGTGCGCAACTATCCGCCCAAGGTCGCGCTGGTGTCCGATTCGCGGACGGCGGCCGAGGCGCTGCTCGCAGCCGTCGAAGGCCAGGTGCTGGCTGCACGCCAAGGCGATTGGGGACCGCAACGCGCCGCTGCCTTGCGCGCCGAGCTGGACGGTCTCTGGGATGCGCCTACCCGCGCCCAGACGCAGTTCCTCAACACCGTTCTCGAGGTGCTGCCGGAGGCGGTGCTGGTGGGCGACTCGACCCAGCCGGTCTACACCGGCAACCTGACCCTGAACCCGGAGCACCCACGGCGCTGGTTCAACTCGTCCACCGGTTACGGCACCCTCGGTTATGCCTTGCCGGCCGCCATCGGCGCCTGGCTGGGCGGCGCCAGCGAACGCAGCCGGCGTGCCCCGGTGGTGTGCCTGATCGGCGACGGCGGCTTGCAGTTCACCCTGGCGGAACTGGCCAGCGCGGTGGAAGCTCAGACCCCGATCATCGTGCTGCTGTGGAATAACCAGGGCTACGAAGAGATCAAGAAATACATGGTCAATCGCGCCATCACCCCGGTCGGTGTGGATATCCACACCCCGGACTTCATTGGCGTGGCCCGGGCCCTGGGCTGCGTGGCTGAAGCCGTTGCCGGCGTCGAGACCCTGCGCAGTGCCTTGGCGGCTGCGGCGGAGCGCCAGGGACCGACCCTGATCGAAATCGACCAGCAGCTGTGGATGCAGGGGGCGGCCTGGTGATGAAAGCCCAGATGAATCAGGACGGTCTCTACATCGACGGCCAATGGCGTTCCGGCAGCGAACAGCTGCGGGTGATCAATCCGGCCACCGAGGCTTTGCTCGGCAGTGTTTCCGCGGGCGACGAGCAGGCGGTAGCGCAAGCGGTGAGCGCGGCGAGCCGGGCTTTCGCCGGCTGGTCAAGCAGTACTGGAGCGCAGCGTGGCGCCGTGCTGCGCAGGATTGCCGACGGCGTGCGCGAGCGCCGCGAAACCCTGGCCCACCTGCAGTCGACCAACAACGGCAAGCCGCTGTTCGAGGCGGCCATCGATGTCGATGACGTGATTGCCACCTTCGAGTATTACGCGGGCCTGGCCGAGACCCTCGACGGACAACAGGACAAAGCGGTCGAGTTGCCCAGCGACGCCTTCGCCGCCCATGTGCGCCGTGAGCCGTGCGGGGTGGTCGGGCTGATCGTGCCGTGGAACTTCCCGATGGTCACCACCGCCTGGAAGCTGGCCCCGGCCTTGGCCGCCGGTTGCTGCGTGGTGCTCAAACCGTCAGAAGTCACGCCGCTGCCGGAGTTGGAACTGGCGGCGATCATCGCCGACAGCGGTTTGCCGGCCGGGGTCTTCAACCTGGTCTGCGGCACCGGCCTGGCCGTGGGGGCACCGTTGGCGGCCGATCCCCGGGTGGCGAAAATCTCCTTCACCGGCAGCAATGCGGTGGGGGTCCAGGTGATGCAGCGGGCGGCGGAAACCGTGAAGGGGGTGAGCCTGGAACTGGGGGGCAAGTCCGCGCTGCTGGTGATGGCCGATGCCGACCTCGATCTCGCGGTGGAGGTCGCCAGCGGCGGCGGTTTCTTCAATGCCGGGCAGATGTGCTCCGCCACCAGCCGGGTGCTGGTGGCGGAGGAGATCGCCGATGAGTTCCTGTTGCGCCTCACTGCCCGGGCCGAAGCCATTCGCGTGGCGGACCCGTTCGACCCTGAAGTGGAAATGGGCGCGCTGGTCAACCAGGCGCAGTACCAGCGCGTGTTGGGCCATATCGACCGCGGCCTGAGTGTCGGGGCTCGGCTGGTGTGTGGCGGCGGGCGTCCGCCGGAGCTGGCGCGCGGCTATTTTTTGCGGCCGACGATCTTCACCGAAGTGCCCCTGGACAGTGCGCTATGGCGTGAAGAGATTTTCGGCCCGGTGCTCTGCGTGCGCAGTTTTGCCAGTGAGGCCGAGGCGCTGGCGCTGGCCAACGACAGTGAGTTCGGCCTGGTGGCCAGCGTGGTCAGCGGCAGTGACGAGACGGCGCAGCGTATCGCCAATGCCTTGCAGGCCGGGCTGGTGTGGATCAATGCGCCGCAGGTGATCTTCCCGCAAACCGCCTGGGGCGGCTACAAGCAGAGCAGCCTGGGCCGTGAGCTGGGGCCCTGGGGCTTACAGGCGTTCCAGGAGATCAAACACGTGATCCGCGCCCTGTAGAAGAGGGCACTGCATGCCTCGAAATGAGGCATGCGTCGGGTGCATGGCTTCAATGACAAACTTTCGATTGTTGCCGGTTCCGGGCGACCTCAGGATGAACCCGCCGACTCAGCTACGACCCACGGTCCTCGGGGGCTCCAGCGAGATCGAAGACCGGCTGCAAACGTTGCGACCGACCTCATGTACAACAAGAATAAAGGGAGTCCGAAATGGGCCAGTACGACCTCAACAGAAGGCAATTCATCAAGACCGTGGGCGTGGCTTCGATGGCCGCGGCGGCCATGAGCATGCCGTTTATCCGAGCCAATGCCAGCGACACCCGCTTCCAGGGCAAGACCCTGAAGCTGCTGACCTGGTCCGATGACACCGGCCTTGCCGCCCTGCGTAATATCGCCGCGACCTTCGAAGCCAAGACCGGCGCCAAGGTCATCGCCGACCGTACCGGCAGCACCTCGGAGATGGTCGCCAAGCTCAAGGCCGGCGGTGATCGTCCGCAGTACGACATCATCACCCTGGCTGGGGTCGGCGCCGAAGGTCTGGCCGCCGCCGGACTGCTGGAAAAACCCGACCTGAACCGCATTCCCAACCTGGTGGACGTGCCGGAGAAATACCGCACCGGCGCCAACGGCCATGGCATCGGCTACCTGCTCTGGTGCAACAGCCTGATCTACAGCACCCGCACCGTGAAAGAGGCGCCGAACAGCTACGCGGCGCTGTGGGACAAGGACTTCGCCAGCAACCTGTTCCTGCCGCCGCCCAACTGGACCGAGGCCATGGACCTGATCATCATCGCGGCCAAGCTGGCCGGCGGCGACGAGCACAACATCGAGCCGGGCTTCAAGAAGCTCGCCGAGCTCAAGGACCGCGTGGTCACCCTCGGGGAAAACCCCAACCAGATCGCCGAGCTGTTCCGCACCGGCTCGCTGGACCTCGGCGGCCTGTATGCCCCGGCGTTCTTTCCGAAACAGATCCGCGACTCGGCCTATGGCCTGGGCGCCACGTTCGGCATGAAGGAAGGTTTCTACACCGACCTGATGCTCTCGGTGATGCCGAAGAGTCGTCCTGGCGACACCGACCTGGCCTACGCCTTTATCGACCATTCGCTCGACCCGCTGGTGCAGGGCAAGATGGCCGAAGACATCTTCAACGGCCCGGTCAACGCCAAGGCGATCATCTCCGCCGAGGCGCGCAAGAGCCCGTACATCCTGACGCCGGAACAGATCGCCGAGAAGGCCATCATGCACGACAACGCCTTCCTGGCGACGGTGCATGACCAGTGGATTCGTCGGTATACGGAAATCTTTTCTTCCTGAGGTTCCGGCGCAGGGCCCTTGGGCCTTTCGTGCAGGTTTGAGGCAGGGCGGGGCAAGTGTTGAACTTCTCGCGAAACCTGTGGGAGCCGGCTTGCTGGCGATGAGGCCCTTGAGGCTTGCATCGTCCTTGCGGGCCTCATCGCTGGCAAGCCAGCTCCTACGGAAGCCGTGTTCAGCCTCTACCTTGTTGATGATTTCTCTCAGTCGAGACTTTTGTTATGGAACACCAACCTCTGACCCGCTCGGTCGGCGTGGCTTTGCCACGCCCCGATACCGGGATTTCGCCCACCGCCCGCGCCTGGCTTTTCCTCTCGCCGTCGATGCTGTTTCTCGCCGTGCTGATCATCGCCAGCCTGCTGGTACTGCGCATGAGCGTCGGTACCAAGGGCGCCGAGTGGAGCGGTTTCAGCCTTGCCAGCTACGCACAACTGCTTGAGCCTTACTACCTCAAGTCGCTATTGCTGACCCTGCGCCTGGCGCTGTTCAGTGCCGTGATCGCGGTGCTGCTGGCGATCCCCGTGGCCTACACCATGTCGCGCCTGACCTCGCCGTTGTTGCGCCGGGTTTTCCTCGCGGCGGTGCTCCTGCCGCTGCTGGTCAACCTGTTGCTGCAAAGCTACGGCTGGCTGGTCATTCTCGGTCCCGGCGGCATGCTCAACCAGGCCTTGATGGGCCTGGGCCTGATCAAGCGCCCGATCATGCTGCTGTACAACCAGGACGGCGTGTTGATGGGCCTGGTGCAGACCGCGTTCCCCCTCGCGGTATTGCCGATCGCCAGCGCCATGCGCGGGGTCGCCCGTACCTACGAGGAGGCTGCCGCGACCCTGGGCGCCAGCCGCTTCCAGGTGTTTCGCCAGGTGGTGTTGCCCATGAGTCTGCCGGGCATCATCACCGGCGCGACGCTGGTGTTCGCCTACAACGCCAGCAGCTTTGTCGTGCCCCTGCTGCTGGGCGGGCGACGGGTGCCGATGCTGGCGGTGATGGTCCACGACCAGATCGCCCCGTTGATGAACTGGCCGGCGGCGTCGGCGGCCGGTGTCGTGTTGATCCTGACCACCCTGGCGATCATGACCCTGTCCGAATACGTCACCGGCCGTCGGCGCCGGATGCTGGAGGCCTGCCAATGAGCCTGTCGTCGAACAAACGCCTGTCGATCCTGCCCGGGGAAACCGGGCGCTTCGCGGGTATTCTCTCGGGTGTCATCCTGCTGCTGGCGGTCCTGCCGATCCTGACCATGATCGTCATGTCCTTCAGCGGCGCCTCGAACCTCGACTTCCCGCCCAGCAGCTACAGCCTGCAATGGTATCGCGCGGCCTGGCACACCTTCGTTTCGCCCGATGCCAGCGACGTGCTGAGCCTGGGCAAGGCGATGACCACCAGCCTGCTGGTGGCGTGCCTGACCATGGTGCTGGCGACCCTGGTGGCGGTGCCCGCCGCCTATGCCCTGGTGCGCTGCGAGTTTCGCGGCAAGGCCCTGGCCCTGCAACTGATGTCGCTGCCCCTGGTGTTTCCGATGGTGGTGCTGGGGCTGGCGTTGCTGCTGGTGTTCGACAGCCTGCCATTGCAGATGAGCTTCTCGCGCCTGGTGATCGCCCACGTGATCCTGGCCTTGCCCTTCGTGGTGAAGAACTGCACGGCGGCCATGCTTTCCATCGGCAGCGAAGTCGAGGAGGCCGCGCAGATGCTCGGCGCCTCGCCACAACGGGCGATCCTCGATGTGGTGGTGCCGTTGATGAAATCGGGGATTCTCGCCGGGATGCTGCTGGCGTTCATCGTCTCGTTCAACGAATTCACCGTGACCTACTTCCTCTACACCATCGACGTGATGACCGTGCCGATCTGGATGTACAGCCGCACCGTCTCGTCCCTGGACCCCACCGTTTTCTCCTTTGCCGTGCTGATCGTGCTGATCGACTTCGTCCTGATCTGGGCGTTGGAGAAGCTGGTGGGCGAAGGCGGCGTTTCCTTCTGATTTCTTGAGGTGAGCAACATGACTGGACTGATTCTGGAAAACGTCGACAAGCACTACGGCACGGCCTGCGCGGTGAAGGACGTCAATCTGCACCTGCCCGAGGGCAAGCTGGTGTGTTTTCTCGGCCCTTCGGGGTGCGGCAAGACCACCTTGCTGCGGATGATCGCGGGCCTCGAAACCCTGACCGGCGGCGAGATCCGCCTGGACGGCGAGGACATCGGCCAGACCCCGGCGCACCTGCGCAACTTCGGCATGGTGTTCCAGTCCCTGGCGCTGTTTCCCCACATGACCGTGGGCGAGAACATCGCCTATCCGCTGAAACTGCGCGGGGTCGGCAAGGCCGAGCAGCAGGCGCGGGTGGTCGAGCTGCTGCAACTGATTCAACTGAGCGCGATGATCGACCGGCCGGTGTCCAAGCTGTCCGGTGGACAGCGCCAGCGCGTGGCAATTGCCCGGGCGATTGCCGCGCGACCGAAGATCCTGCTGCTGGACGAACCGCTGTCGGCGCTGGACGCCAAGTTGCGCGAATCGATGCAGGTGGAAATCCGCCAACTGCAACAGCGCCTGAACATCACCACCATCATGGTCACCCACGACCAGCGCGAAGCCATGACCATGGCCGATATCGTGGTGGTGCTGGGCGAACATCGGGTGCAGCAGGTGGGCACGCCCATCGAGATCTATCGGCACCCGGCCAACGAGTTCGTGGCCGACTTTATCGGTTCGGGGAATATCTTCCCGGGCACTGTGCTGGGCGGTGGAAGGGTCGGGCTACCGGGAGGCGAGAGTATCGAGGTGCCGAGTTGCGCCAATGTCGCGGCCGGCCAGCAGGTGCGGATGCTGGTGCGCCCGGAAGACCTGCAACTCTCCGCGCCCGAGGCGACGGCGGGTAATCGCCTGCTCGGCACGGTGACCTTCGTGCGCGATATCGGCTCGACCATTGAAACCATCGTCGAGTGTTCCGGGGTGTCGTTCACGGCGTTGAGCACGCCGTGCCAGGGGATCGGCCTGGGCGTGGGGCATGCGGTGTCGGTGACCATTCCGGCGCAGGCGTGCCGTCTTCTATAGGTGCAAGCGTTCAGACACTCAAGCGCAACCGCGCCAGGTCCCGCAGCGGCGGCGCACCGAACAGCCGGCTGTATTCGCGGCTGAACTGCGAGGGGCTTTCATAGCCCACGCGGTAGCCCGCCGCCGAGGCGTCCAGGCCTTCGATCAGCATCAGGCGCCGCGCTTCCTGCAGGCGCAGCTGCTTCTGGTACTGCAATGGGCTCATGGTGGTCATTGCCTTGAACCGGTGGTGCAGGGTGGACACGCTCAGGTTGGCTTCGCGCGCCAGGTTGTCGATGCGCAGCGGTTGTTCGAAATTGCCGTTCAACCATTTGATGGCCTGGCAGACCCGATGGCTCTGGCTGTTGGCGACGGCGATCTCATACAGCCGGTAGCCCTGGGGGCTGCGCAGCAGTCGATAGAAAATTTCCCGACGGATCAGCGGCGCGAGCATGTTGATGTCTTTCGGGCTGTCGAGCAGGCGGGTCAGGCGCAGCAGGGCATCGAACATCTGCGTGTCCAGTCGCTCCACATACAAGCCGCGCCCGGTCGGCCGGCTGGGCACGCCCATGGGGCCGGCCTCGGCAATCAAGGCACTGATTTCGGCCGGATCGATATCCAGGCGCAAGGCCAGGATGGGATGTTCCGGCGAGGCACTGGCAATCCGTCCGCAGACCGGCATGGAAACCGAGACCACCATGTAGTTCAGCGGATCATAGAGAAAGCTTTCATCCCCCAGGCGCACTTCCTTGCGGCCCTGGGCCATGACGCACAGGGCCGGCTGGGCCAGCGCCGGGGAGAATTCATGGGGGCGGCTATGACGGGACAGGTGCAGCGCCTCCACCGCGGTGGCATAGCTGCCATCTTCCCCGGTGTTGCGGCAGATGATCCCGGCCAGTTCCGCGCGCAACTTTTCCATTTCGACCGGCAGGGGGATTTGGGGTTGATCGAGCAAGGACATGGTGGGCCCTGGAAGTGATGGCGAATGGAGGCAAGCTTAAGTTTGGGCAATCCGCGGTGCCAGGCCAATACTGCGCGATTCTTGCCTGATTCTGCAGTCTTTTCATATGACGGTCATATTACAGGCGGCCCGGCGCCGCGAAATTGCTTAAAACCCACCCGGCCGGGGAGTGGCCTGTTGGCGGTAGCGGCGCTCAGGGGCATCGGCGTCGCGGCAGGATTGTGCAATAAGCCGACAGGAATCGACTAACGACCCCTCGGCAAACCTTCTAATCTCTGTTCCTGTCGCAGTCAGTCCCAGGACTGATTGAGCGAGTACAACCTTCTCTTCGGGAGCGCCGCGCATGTCCAAGCCTATCCCCGTCAGTCACATGGTCTTCGTTCGTGCACGCCCTGGGCGTTCCGCCGAACTGGGCGCACGGCTGAGCAGCCTGATCGAACCTTCCCGCCAGGCACCCGGTTGCCTGCAGTTTTCCCTGCAACATTCCCTGGCCGATGCCGACCTGTGGCTGGTGTCGGGATTCTGGGTCAACCAACCGGCCATGACGGCTTATTTCAATACCCCGGCCATGCAGGTCTTTGCCGAGCTGGTTCAGGAGTTGGTGGTCGACAGCTTCGACTTCCATACCTTCAGCGATGTCAGCGCCGCTCGCGCGCAGTGCGATTTTCATCTGTCCCGTGCAGGTGGCTTGCAGCAGCTGGCCAGTTGAAGGGTTAGAATGCCGGCCGATCAATTGGCCGGGATAACAGGCATGGCACGCAAAGAGTTCGCACACTTCGAAGCCGTTTCGGCAGTGGTTCCCGGTGAGGGCGGTTATAGCGCGGCGATAGCCGTGAAGGCCCTGGGTGGTTCCGGCGCACCGCGCTTTCACAAGATACTCGATGAACAGAAGTTCAAGACCGCCTTCGAGGCCGACGAGGCTGCCGCGCATGAGCTTGCGCGACTGCTCGATGTCGACGAAGAGGGCGAGTTGTCCTGGTCGGTTGTCTAAGGGCCGATTTATCTGGGGCGGAACATCTTGAACAGGGCTTCCGGACCCAGCTGGAAGTAGTCCGCCGGGCCACCGCCGCGCAGAATCGGTTCGGCGGCGGCGGTGTCGTAGACCCCATCCTTGAGCAGCCACTTGGCGATATGCACGGCCACCACTTCGCCGAGCACCAGCCAGGTAGGCACCAATTCCTGATCCGCCCGTTGCAGTTGAATGATCTGGGTGACCTTGCATTCGAAGGACACCGGGCTTTCCTCTACTCGCGGCACCTGGATGATCCGTGACGCGGCGGGCGTGAGGCCGGCCAGTTCGAATTCATTGATCTCGGCGGGCGCGGCCGCAGAACTCTGGTTCATGGCTTCGGCCAGGGGCCGGGTGGCGAGGTTCCAGGCGAATTCGCCGGTCTGTTCGATGTTGTTCAGGCTGTCCTTGCGGCCGACGCTGGCGAATCCGACGATCGGCGGGATGTAGTTGAACGCGTTGAAGAAGCTGTAGGGCGCCAGGTTCAGGCGGCCTTGGGCATCCTGTGAAGAAATCCAGCCGATGGGGCGCGGTCCGACGATTGCATTGAACGGGTCGTGGGGCAGGCCGTGGCCGTTGCTGGGTTCGTAGTAGTGGATAGCGTCGGACATGGTTCGAAGGTTTCCAGGGACTGGATGAACAAGGGAAGGCGATAGTGTGCGACGCGGGGCGAGGAAATGCGATAGGTCTGAGTTTGTAGGAGCCGGCTTGCTGGCGATTGAGGCCAGTGCGTCTTGCATCGCCTGATCGATCGCCATCGTCGGAACGCCGCCCGCAGCAAGCCGGCTCCCACAGGTTTCGCGGAATTTTCAGGAACCCAAAAAACGACTAAGCCCGGCCGAAGCCGGGCTGCAAGGCTAACTCGCGGGTTAGCTGATGGCAGCAGCGCCAGGAGTCTTGTCGTAGCCGTCAGCAGCGACAGCGTTGGCACCTGGGGTCTTGTCGTAACCGTCAGCGGCGACAGCGTTGGCACCTGGGGTCTTGTCGTAACCGTCAGCGGCGACAGCGTTGGCGCCAGGAGTCTTGTCGTAGCCGTCAGCAGCGACAGCGTTGGCGCCTGGGGTCTTGTCGTAACCGTCGGCAGCGACAGCGTTGGCACCTGGAGTCTTGTCGTAGCCGTCAGCAGCAACCGCGTTGGCACCTGGGGTCTTGTCGTAGCCGTCAGCGGCGACAGCGTTGGCACCTGGGGTTTTGTCGTAGCCGTCAGCAGCGACAGCGTTGGCACCTGGAGTCTTGTCGTAGCCATCAGCAGCAACAGCATTGGCGCCTGGAGTCTTATCGTAACCATCAGCCGCCACGGTGTAGGCGCTGCCAGGGGTTTTGTCATAGCCATCGGCAGCGAAGGTGTTTGCAGCCAGTACCGAAAGGGCCAGGGCGAAGATCAGTTTGGTTTTCATGGTGGTTGCTCCTGAAAGGTGTTCGTTTTGTTCAGTGGGTGTGGAAGTGATTTTACGCTTGTAAATTTGATTAAAAAGCGCAAAAAAACGCTTAAATTTATCGTATAAATCGATGTGTTTGGCGCCAGAAAAGGTCGGCATCCAACGTGATGCCAAGGGGCCGGGGCCAGGTCGATTTAAGGTAGGGTCAGAATGTCGCTTGGAAATTAACTGACTATTAATTCAGATAATTCTTTTGCGATCGCGCAAAAAATGCGTCGGGATCGCCCTGTAAGGGCGTAAGTGAAGGGGCGCGCGGTCTTGCAAACACCGCGAACCTTGTAGGAGCCGGCTTGTCGGGACGCCGCACCGCGGCGATGGCGTCCGCATGGACGCCGCAAGGCTCAAGGGCCTCATCGCCGGCAAGCCGGCTCCTACAAGGGCACAGCGGCGTCGTTACTTAGTCGGTCTCGATCCGCGAATGCTTGCGGGTGTCCTTCATGGTCACGTACACCAGCAGCGAACAGGCGATGCAGGCCGTCACGTACCAGTAGTAACCGGTTTCCATGCCGATGCTCTTGAACCACAGCGCAATGTATTCCGCGGTGCCGCCGAAGATCGATACGGTCAGGGCATACGGCAGGCCCACGCCCAGCGCGCGGATTTCAGTCGGGAACAGCTCGGCCTTCACCACCGCGTTGATCGAGGTGTAGCCGCTGACGATGATCAGCGCCGCCATGATCAGGAAGAACGCGCCCCACCAGGTCTGGATGGTGTGCAGGGTGCTCAGGATCGGCACGGTGAACAGCGTCCCGAGGATGCCGAAGGCAATCAGGATCGGCCGCCGCCCGAGCTTGTCCGACAGCGCCCCGACCAGCGGTTGCAGGCACATGAACAGGAACAGCGTCGCCGCGGAAATGGTGGTGGAGTCGGCGATGCTCATGCCGACCGTGTTCACCAGGTATTTCTGCATGTAGGTGGTGTAGGTGTAGAACGCCAGGGTGCCGCCCATGGTCAGGCCGACCACGGTCATCAGTTCCTTGGGATGACGCATCAAGGTGCGCATCAGGCTCTCTTTCGGCTTTTCCTTCTTCTGGGTGAAGGACTCGGTCTCTTCCATGCCGCGCCGCAGGTAGAGCGCCACCACGGCACACAGGGCGCCGATGCCGAACGGAATCCGCCAGCCCCAGTCCTGCAGCTGTTCGGTGCTGAGGGTCTGTTGCAGCACGATCAGTACCGCCAGGGCGATGAGCTGGCCGGAGATCAGGGTCACGTACTGGAAGCTGGAGAAGAAGCCGCGGCGTTCCTTGGTCGCCATCTCGCTGAGGTAGGTGGCCGAGGTGCCGTATTCGCCGCCGACCGACAGGCCCTGCATCAGGCGGGCGACCACCAGCAGGATCGGCGCGCCGACGCCGATGGTTTCATAGCCCGGGGTGAGGGCGATGATCAGGGAGCCCGCGCACATCAGCAGGACCGAGGCCATCAGGGCGGCCTTGCGACCCTTGCGGTCGGCGTAGAGGCCCATCAGCCAGCCGCCGATCGGACGCATCAGGAAACCCACGGCGAAGATCGCGGCGGTGTTGAGGAGCTGGGCGGTGGTGTCGCCCTTGGGGAAGAAGACCTTGGCGAAGTACAGCGAGAACGCGGCGTAGACGTACCAGTCGTACCATTCGACCATGTTGCCGACCGAGCCGCTGAAGATCGATTTCAGACGGCTGGAGGTGGTTCTTTCTTTGGCCGGCACGGTCGCCGACCCCAGGGGCAGGGTAGTGGAGTTATCCATCAGGGAACCTTCAAGTCATTGTTTTTGTGGAGCGCGCGCAAGCGCAGCCTGACAGGGCTATAGCAGGAGCTGTGCCAAGGGGCGAAGGCCCGGTTTAGACGGGGTGGCGGGAATCTGTGAGCGGAAATCCGCTCATGGACGATCAAGCGGTAAGCGGAAAATTGCCGATGTCTCGGGTGTTTGGGAGATGGCTATCGCGAGCAAGCTTGCTCCTACAGGGTGTACAGCAGTCTTGTGATCGACGCCGGCCCTGTAGGAGCAAGCTTGCTCGCGAGACGGCCTGCCAGACGAAACATGAACTGAGGATTCACTCGTCCTTGAGGAACATTTCACGTACCAGGCCATGACGCTGCATTTTCTCATTGAAGGTGCGGCGCGGCAGTTGCAGTTCTTCGAGTACCGCTTTCACATCTCCCTTGTGCCGGGTCAGGGCCGAACGCAGGCACTGCGCTTCAAACGCCTCCTGCTGCGCCGCCAGGGATTGGCCCGGATCGATGCCTTCGGGCTCCGGTTCACCCAGGCCGAGTATCGAGCGTTCGGCGACGTTGGCCAGCTCCCGCACATTGCCCGGCCAGTCATGGCTCAACAGACGGCTCAGTTGCGCTCCGCCCAACGGCGTCGAGGTCCGCCCCAGTCGCTGCGCCGCGCCGTAGGCGAAGTGCTCGAACAGCAAGGGGATATCTTCGCGTCGCTCGCGCAACGGCGGCAGGCGCAATTGCGCCACCGTCAGCCGATAGGCCAGGTCCTCGCGAAAACGTCCGGCCCGCGCCTCGTCGAGCAAATCGGGCTTGGTCGCCGCGACGATGCGCAGGTCCACCGCGATGCTCTGGTTCGAACCCAGCCGCTCCAGCTTCTGTTCCTGCAACACCCGCAGCAGTTTCACCTGCTGGGCCAGCGGCATGCTTTCGATTTCGTCGAGAAACAGCGTGCCGCCATCGGCGTACTCCAGCTTGCCGATGCGCTTGCCCTGGGCCCCGGTAAAGGCCCCGCTTTCATGGCCGAACAACTCGGCTTCAAACAAGGCTTCGGGAATCGCCGCGCAGTTGAGGGCGACAAACGGCTTGTCGGCCCTCGGCCCGAAATCATGCAGGCAGCGCGCGACCAACTCCTTGCCGCTGCCGGTTTCGCCGCGGATCAGCACATTGACCGGCAACGCTGCCAGCTCCAGCACCTGCCGACGCAGGGTCTGCAGGCTACGGGACACTCCCAGTAGGCTGCGCTCAAGTCGCGAGCGATGGTCCGCCTGTTCGTGCAACTGGCGGTTTTCCAGCACCAGGCGGCGCTTCTCCATGGCCCGGGCGAGGCTGGCGAGCAGGGTCTGCGGGCTGAAGGGTTTTTCCAGGAAGTCGTAGGCCCCGTCGCGCATGGCTTCCACCGCCATGGGCACATCGCCGTGACCGGTCAGCAGGATCACTGGCAAGTCGCAATCGTGTTCCCGCAAGCGCGCCAGCAATTCCAGGCCGTCCATGCCAGGCATGCGCACGTCGCTGAGGATCACCCCGGGGAAATCCCGTGGCAGTTGCGCCAGGCACTCCTCGGCGCGGCTGAAGGTCTGCACCTGGAATCCCGACAGGCTCAACCATTGCTCCACGGCCGTGCGGATGCTGGCTTCGTCATCGACCACGATCACGGCGTTCATCGAGTATTCATCTCCGGGGCTATCGGCAGGGTCAGGCTGAAGTGGGCGCCGCCCTGGCGATTGTCGACGCTCAGGCGGCCGTCCAGTTCATGGACGATGGCATAAGAAACCGCCAGGCCCAGGCCCAGCCCTTCGCCCACCGGCTTGGTGGTGAAGAACGGGTCGAAGACCTTCGCCAGGTGTTCCTCGGCGATACCGCCGCCGCTGTCGCCAACGGTCAACAACCACAGCGGCGGGCGCGCCTCGATGCGGATCTCCAGGCGTTTGAGCGGTTTGTCGTGCATGGCATCCAGGGCGTTGCGCAACAGGTTGATCAGCACCTGCTCCAGGCGAATGGCATCGCCACGGACCCAGGCCGGACGGGTCAGATGCAGCACGCTGCTGACCGCGTCTTCACGCAGGCGCGGCTCCAGCAGCTGCAACGCCTGATCCACCACGCCGGCCAGGTCGAGGGGCTCGCGCAGGCCGCTGGGGCTTTGGCGTGCGTAGGTCTTCAAGTGGCCGGTGAGGGCCGCCATGCGGGTCAGCATCTGGTCCAGGGGATCGAGGGCCTGGTGGGCCGCCTCGATCCGACCGTGGTCGAGCAGCAGGCGCAAGGTGGCTAATTGCATGCGCTGGGCGGTCAGCGGCTGGTTGATCTCATGGGCGAGGGCCGCGGACATCTGCCCCAGCGCCGCCAGCTTGGCCGATTGCACCAGGCCGTCCTGGGCGGTGCGCAGGTCGCGGGTGCGTTCCTCCACCAGGCGCTCCAGCTCTTCGCGACTGCGTTGGCGCAGGCGTGCCAGGCGCCAGCGTTGGCTGAGGAACAGCAGCAGGAACACCAGCGCCAGCCACAGGCCGGCAGCGGCGAGACCGGCATTGCGCCGCTCCTCGGCGGCCATCTGCGGTTTGCGCAGCAGGTGCAGGGTCCAGTCTTCCGGGGGCAGCGGCAGCGACTCCCAGAGGTAGTCGGCGCGACCGTCCGGAGCGTCGACCCGGGTCAGGTAGCTGTTGTCGCCGAACACCTGCAAGGAGCGGTATTCGAGGGGGCTCAAGGACTGCTTGTCATATTGCCGGGTACTGCCGATTTCGCTGCGGTCGGTGTCGTGCAGCGGTCGCAGCAGGCGATAGCGCCAGCCGGGCTGGTTGGCAATGAACACGATGTCGCGGGCATCGCTGACCAGCAGGGTGTCATTGCCTTTGCTCCATTCGTGTTCCAGCTCCGGAAACTCCAGCTTCACCACCATCGCCCCGAGGAATTCGCCGTTGTCGCCGGTCACCGCGCTGGCGAGAAAATAACCGGGAATGCCGCTGGTCACGCCCACGGCATAGAAGCGCCCGCTGCCCTCGGCGCGGGTCTGGTTGAAGTAGGGACGAAACCCGTAGTCGTGGCCGACGTAGCTGCTGGGCAGGCGCCAGTTGCTGGCGGCCACCGACAGGCCGTTGCGGTCCAGCAGTTGCAGGGTGGAGGAGCGCGCCGCGCCGTTGATCCGTTCCAGTTTGCGGTTCAGGGCGTCCTGTTGGGTCGCGTCGATGGGACCGGTCAGGGCCGCGCGCAGTTGCGGGTCGAGGGCGAGCACGGCGGGCAGCGCACGGTAGCGTTCGATCAGGGTGTGCAGGGCGTTGGCGTAGAGTGTCAGCTGCGCCTTGCCGCGCGCGGCGTCGTCCACCAGGGCCTGTTGTTCGGCGCGCTGCATGGCCCAGCCGGCGGCCAGGACGGTGCCGGCGAGAATCAGCAGGGTGTAGAGCGCCAGACGCAGGAAACGGGGAATCGGCGACATGCGGGTAACGACAGGCTGGACAGGGTCGGGAAAGATAGCATGTCGGCTTTGGCGCTGCCTTTGCCGGCGAGCGCTTTTACCCAGGGGAAACACGGACCTTGTAGGAGCCGGCTTGCTGGCGATGGCGTCCGGATGGGCGCTGCAAGGCTCAAGGGCCGCATCGCTGCGATGCGGCGTCCCGACAAGCCAGCTCCTACAGGTTTGGCAGGGTTACAGCAGGTTGAAACTCTGTTGCTTCACGTCCACCGAATCCAGGCCGATCTGCACGTTGAATTCACCCGGTTCCGCGGCGTACTTCAACTGGGTGTTGTAGAACTTCAGGTCGTTCTCGTCGATGTCGAAGTGAATGACCTTCTGCTCGCCCGCCTTGAGCATCACCTTCTGGAAGTTCTTCAGTTCCTTGACCGGACGGATCATGGAACCTGCAACATCCTGGATATACAACTGCACCACGGTCTCGCCATCACGCTTGCCGGTGTTCTTGAGCGTGATGCTGGCATCGAGCTTGCCGTTCTTTTTCAGCGTGGTCGACGACAGCGCCATGTCGCTCAGGCTGAAATCGGTGTAGCTCAGGCCGTAGCCGAAGGGGTACAGCGGGGTGTTTTCCTCGTCGAAGTACTGCGAGGTGTAGTTGCCCGGCTTGCCCGGGGTGTACGGACGGCCGATGGTCAGGTGGTTGTAGTACATCGGTACCTGGCCGACCGAGCGCGGGAAGGTGATCGGCAGCTTGCCCGACGGGTTGTAGTCGCCGAACAGCACGTCGGCGATGGCGTTGCCGCCCTCGGTGCCGCTGAACCAGGTTTCCAGCACGGCATCGGCCTGGTCCTGCTCCTGGCCGATGGTCAGCGGACGGCCGTTCATCAGCACCAGCACCAGCGGCTTGCCGGTGGCCTTGAGGGCCTTGATCAGTTCACGCTGGCTGGCCGGGATGTTCAGGTCGGTACGGCTCGACGACTCGTGGGACATGCCCCGCGACTCGCCCACCGCGGCGATCACCACGTCCGCCTGCTGCGCGGCCTTGACCGCTTCGTCGATCATCTGCTGTGCCGGGCGCGGGTCGTCCACCACTTCCGGGGCGTCGAAGTTGAGGAAGTTCAGGTAGTCCACGACCTTCTTGTCGGCGGTGATGTTCGAGCCGCGGGCATAGACCAGTTGGCCCTTATCACCCAAAGCGCGGCTCATGCCGTCATACAGCGTGACCGATTGTGCCGGCAGGCCGGCGGCGGCCCAGCTGCCCATCATGTCGATCGGCGCCTTGGCCAGCGGGCCGACCAGGGCGATCTTCGCCGATTTCTGCAGCGGCAGGGTCTGCCCCTGGTTCTTCAGCAGGACCAGGCTGCGGCGCGCGATATCCCGGGCATCGCTACGGTGCAGGCGGCTTTCGGCGTTGGTGTCGGCCGGATCGTCCTCGGCCTTGCCGATACGCAGGTACGGGTCCTTGAACAGGCCCATGTCGTACTTGGCACCGAGCACTTCACGCACGGCATTGTCCAGCTCGCGCTGCGGCACTTCGCCGGACTTGATCAGCCCCGGCAGCTCCTTGCCATAGAGCGAGTCGTTCATGCTCATGTCGATGCCGGCCTTGATCGCCAGCTTGGCCGCCTCGCGACCGTCCTTGGCGACGCCATGCTTGAGCAGTTCGAAAATCGCCCCGTGGTCGCTCACCGCCAGGCCCTTGAAGCCCCAGTCCTTGCGCAGCAGGTCCTGCATCAACCAGGTGTTGGAGGTGGCGGGGACGCCATTGACCGAGTTCAGGGCGACCATTACCCCGCCGGCGCCGGCGTCGATGGCGGCGCGATAGGGCGGCAGGTAGGTCTGGTACATCTTCACCGGGCTCATGTCGACCACGTTGTAGTCGCGACCGCCTTCCACCGCGCCGTAGAGGGCGAAGTGCTTGACGCTGGCCATGATGCTGTCCGGCTCGCTCGGGCTCTTGCCCTGGTAGGCGTGGACCATCACCTTGGCGATGCGCGAGACCAGGTAGGTGTCTTCGCCGAAGCCTTCGGAGGTCCGGCCCCAGCGCGGGTCACGGGAAATATCGACCATGGGCGCGAAGGTGATGTCCAGGCTGTCGGCGCTGGCTTCCTGGGCGGCGATGCGTCCGGAGCGGCCGATGGCGTCCATGTCCCAGCTGGAGGCCAGGCCCAGGCTGATGGGGAAAATGGTCCGGTGGCCGTGGATCACGTCATAGGCGAAGAACATCGGGATCTTCAGCCGGCTGCGCATGGCCGCGTCCTGCATCGGACGGTTTTCCGGGCGGGAGATGGAGTTGAAGGTGCCGCCGATGTTGCCGGCGGCGATTTCCTTGCGGATCAGTTCCCGGGGCATTTCCGGGCCGATGCTGATCAGGCGCAACTGGCCGATCTTTTCCTCGAGGGTCATCTGCTTCATCAGTCGGGCGATGAAGGCGTCCTTGTTTTCAAGGGGGGCGGGCTTTGTGTCAGCCACTACCGGGAGACTGGCCAGGCCAATGGCGAGGCCCAGCAAACACAGCTTCTTCATGAATGATTATCTCGGGGGCCCGGTCCGGCGACCAGTCGTTGCGCACTGGCCGGGCTGTTTAGTTATAAGGAGCGATTATTGTGGTGCCGGTTGATCCAGCACAGTTGCGAACGGTTTTTTGCGCTGGGCACCTTTTAGCCGATTGGCTTCATACATTCCAGTGGCGGCGGCGGATTATGCCCCACCGGCAGGCATGATCCCATTCATCGTTTCGGCGTGGCGGACCGTCGACGGCCGTCGGGCTGGTATAATGCCGCCCCTCTTTGATCCGATTCCCGCACGCCCGAGGCACCTTTTACATGTCAGCGACCGCAACTCCCGCCCAGTCAGTGCCGGACCATCACGGGCAATTTCTCGACCTGCTGGACACCAGCCTGAACCAGAATGCCTTTATCAAGCTGGTGCTGGCCAAGTACGTGGGCGACGAGGCGGACCTGCAACGGGCCATCATCAAGCAGGTGACGGTCAAGGAGCAGCCGTGCCTGTCCTTTGTCTATCGCTACAAGACCCGGGACATCACCAAGAACTTTCCGGTTGCCGAGGGCCTGGCGATCATTGCCGGATTGCTGCCGGCCTCCTTCAAGAATGCCCACCTGCTGTCGCTCACCGACGAGGTGCAGCTGGAGTACAGCAAGAAGGGCAAGAGCACCTTGTTCAAGGGCAAGACCCAGCAGGCGCGGGAAGTGCCGTCCGCCGAGCACAATCGCGAGAAGAACCGCTACCTGGAACTCAGTCGTCCGTTTCTCACCGACCTGGGCGTGACCAACAAACAGCACGAGCTGATTCCCGCGATGTCGCGCAAGTGGAAGCAGATCAACAAGTTCATCGAGGTGTTTTCCCACGCCCTGAGCAGCTCGCCGATCAAGCTCGACCAGCCGGTGCGGGTGGCGGACTTCGGTTCGGGCAAGGGCTACCTGACCTTTGCCATCCACGATTACCTGCGCAATACCCTGCAGGTTGAAGGGCAGGTGACCGGGGTCGAGTTGCGCGAGGACATGGTCAGTCTGTGCAACACGGCGGCGGCGCGTCTGGAGCATCCGGGGCTAGTGTTCAAATGCGGTGATGTGCGCAGCGTGGCACCGAGCGAGCTGGACGTGATGATCGCCCTGCATGCCTGCGATATCGCCACCGACTATGCGATCCACACGGGTATCCGTTCAGGGGCGGCGATCATCATGTGCTCGCCGTGCTGTCACAAGCAGATCCGCCTGCAGATCCAGAGCCCGGCGTTGCTCAAGCCGATGCTGCAATACGGCCTGCACCTGGGGCAGCAGGCGGAGATGGTCACCGACAGCCTGCGCGCGCTGTTCCTCGAAGCCTGCGGCTACGAGACCAAGGTCTTCGAGTTCATCTCCCTGGAGCACACCAACAAGAACAAGATGATCCTCGCGGTCAAGCGTGCCGAGCCGCAGGATCCGGCGTTGCTGCTGGCGAAAATCGACGAGCTCAAGGCCTTCTACGCCATCCAGGAGCACTGCCTGGAAACCCTCCTGCGGGCCGACGGCTACTTGAGCTGAACCCCCGGCGGCAAGCTGCCCGGTTGCGCCGGGCGGACGCTGGTCTTGCGTCCGAGCATCACGGTGACGATCACGCCACCGGCAAACAGCCAGGTGATCGGCTCGACGTGTTCGCCAAAGAACAGCGCCGAAAAGGCGATGGTGAAGAAAATCTGCAGCAGCTGGATCTGGCTGACCCGGGCGATGCCGCCCAGGGCGAGCCCGGCGTACCAGGCAAAAAAGCCGAGGAACTGCGAGAACATCGCCACATAACCGAAGGCCCACCAGGTCTTGCTGGAAATCGCCCCCTGGTGCTGCGAGGCCAGGTACAGGACCGGACCGATCAGCACCGGTACCGACAGCACCAGCGCCCAGCAGATCACTTGCCAGCCGCCCATCTCCCGGGCCAGGCGCCCGCCCTCGGCATAGCCGAGGCCGCCGACGGCAATCGCCCCGAGCATCAACAGGTCGCCGGCCTGGATACTCCCGGCACCGCTGATCAACGCATACCCCAGCACCAGCGCACTGCCCAGGGCGGCGCAGGCCCAGAAGGCCCGTGACGGCCGTTCGTGGGACAGCCAGGCCGCGTACAACGCCACGCACAAGGGTTGCAGGCCGTTGACCAGGGCGCCGTGGGAGGCCGGCAAGGTCTTCATGGCCCAGGCCGAGAGCACCGGAAAGCCCAGGATCACCCCGGCGATCACCAGCCACAGGCCCTTGAACTGGTTCCAGGTCGGCCACTTTTCCCGGCGCCAGAGCAGCAGGGCCGCGGCCGGAATCGCGGCGACCAGGGCGCGGCCGAGCCCGTTGAGCAGCGGGTTGATTTCCTGCACCACGATGCGGGTGAAGGGCAGGGTCAGGCTGAAGATCACCACACCCAGCAGGCCGAGCAGCATGCCGGTGTTTTCACGAGAGGACATGGATATTGACCGGGAATCAGGGAAACAGGGCCTGTCATCTAGCCATAAAGGCCCGGCGGCGCGCTGTTACAGCTGGGCAGATAGTTGCCCGTACAGTTTGTCGTCCCGGGGGATCGTAGTAGCCGGCGATTACCCGTCGGCGCGCACAGGGGCTACCTTGGCTACTCTTGTCTGCCCAAGCGTTCACCCAGAGGAGTTCACCCCATGGCCGCGAAAAAGATTCTGATGCTGGTTGGCGATTACGTCGAAGACTACGAGGTGATGGTGCCGTTCCAGGCCCTGCTGATGGTCGGTCACCAGGTGCATGCCGTATGCCCGGACAAGAGCGCCGGCCAGACCGTACGCACCGCGATCCATGACTTCGAGGGCGACCAGACCTACAGCGAGAAGCCGGGGCATCTGTTCGCCCTGAACTTCGATTTCGCCAAGGTCGATGCCGCCGACTACGACGCGCTGCTGATTCCCGGCGGTCGTGCACCGGAATACCTGCGCCTGAACGACAAGGTCGTGCAATTGGTGCAGGCCTTCGACCAGGCCGGCAAGCCGATTGCCGCCGTCTGTCATGGCGCGCAGTTGCTGGCGGCGGCGGGTGTTCTCGACGGCCGCGAGTGCAGCGCCTATCCGGCCTGTGCCCCTGAGGTCAGGCTGGCGGGCGGTCGCTATATCGATATCGAAGTGACCCAGGCCCACGTCCAGGGTAACCTGGTGACCGCTCCGGCCTGGCCGGCGCACCCCAGCTGGCTGGCGGCGTTTCTCGGGCTGCTGGGCACCAGGATCACTTTGTAAGCGGGGGGGCGGGTCATGTGTGAACTCTACGTCAAGGCCGATCCGATTCTCTACGAATCGCGTTCCCGTTCGCTGCGTATCCGTGGCGTGGTGACCACCTTGCGCCTGGAAAACCAGTTCTGGGACATCCTCGCGGAGATCGCCGAGGCCGACGGCATGACCACCAACCAGTTGATCACCCGGCTCTACGAGGAAGTGATGGACTTTCGCGGGGAGGTGCTGAATTTCGCCTCCTTCCTGCGGGTCAGTTGCACCCGCTACCTGAGCCAGCGGCGGGCTCAGGTGACAGAACTCAGCGTGGTTCGTTCGAACGCGGGCTGAAAAGCAACGCGGTCCCCTGTGGGAGCGCCGGTCGACGCTCGATTGCCAGCGATGAGGCCATTGAGCCTTGCAGCGCCCGTCCGGACGCCATCGCCAGCAAGCCGGCTCCCACAATGCAGAGTATTCGCAATAAAAACTATTTGCGGCTTTCGATCCTGACCTGGCCGTCTTCCAGGGCCACGGTTTTCACCGGGATCAAGCTGGGCAGGACATTGAGCAGGGCATCGGGGTCTGTCACGTCGAGGCTGCCGGAGACCTTGAAGTGCGCCAGCGGACCGTCCGCCAATTGCACCGGTTTGCTGCGGTACAGGCTCAATTCATCGATCAGGCTGGCCAGTTCGCGATTGCGAAAGGTCAGGTGGCCGCTGCGCCAGTCAGGGATTTCTTCGCCGCCCAGGGTCTGCTGCTGCAGCGTGCCCTTGGCGTAGTCGAAGATCGCCCGTTGCCGTGCTTCGAGCAGGGTGGCGTTGTTCGGGTCACCTTCGGGCTCGAAGGCCACCTGGCCATGGGCGACGCTGACCACCAGCTGACGCTGGCCACGTCGCACATCGAAACCGCTACCCATCCCCCGTGCCCGGGCGTTGCCGGCATGAATCCAGAACGGGCGTTCCTTGTCGGTGGCCATTTCCAGGTAGAACTGGCCCTGATCCAGGTAGATATCCCGCTGCTGGGCGCGGAAGTTGATACGTAGCCGGGTATTGGCGTTGATGTACAGGGTGCTGCCGTCCGGCAGTTTCAGGATGCGCGTGCCTTGGGCATGGGCGGCGACCTGATGCCGATAGGGCGTGTTCGGCGCGCCGGCGCTGACCGTCAGCAACGCGCACACCAGCGCGACCGCCGTGGCCAGGGCCGGTCGCCAGAGGTGCTTGCGCCGCGCCGGCGGCAACGCCGGTTGGTTCAATTGACGCAATTGCGCCAGGTCCGACCAGAGCGCTTCGAACTCGGCATAGGCCCGGGCATGGGCCGGCGTCGCGCGCCATTGTTCGAAGGCCTCGTCCAACGGCTGTCCGGGGGCCTCGCGGTGACGGGCGAACCAGTGCGCGGCCTGGGCGTCGATGCTGTTCCCATCGAGTGCGATGTCGGTGGCGCGGCTCATTCTGGCGGCTCTCGTTCGTCGTTCAAGGGGGACTGTCTCAGGCCTCGGGGTCGACCCGCAATTGCGGGCTGCCCAGCGGGTGGCTCTTGGCATCGAAAAACCGCAGTGTCACCTCCCGGCCCTCGAACAGCTGGCTGAAGTGGCGCTTCTGATGCTGGATAAACGCCTGGCTGCGCGGGTAGATCGAAATCGCCAGGGTCGTGATCCGCGCATCCAGCAGGGCCTGGACGATATGCCGGTCCTGCTCGCCGAGGTTGTGGCCGAAGATGCACAGGGCATCCTGGTGCCCGGCCAGTTGCCCGTAGCAGTACGACAGGTAATCCGAATGACGGATCGCCTTGAGCTTGTCCTGCGTATTCCCCTCACTGACGAACAACGGCACGTCGCCCAGGGTATTGACCGCGAAACTGCCCAGCAGGGTGCTTTCCGAGGAGGTCAGCTTGCGGGTGCTGCCGTCGAGGTTTTTCACCAGGTGCAGCCCGCCGTGCAGGTACAGGACGCGGGTGCCGTGGCTGTCGGTGGCGCTGAGGTCGAAGCTCGAGTCGTCAGGGCGGAACAGGTCGTCGAACGATTCGGGCGCCTGCATGATCGCCCAGTAGGCGAGCAGGTCGTAGTTGGTGGAGTAGAGCGTCCGGTAGCGGCTCAACTCGGCATTGATCCGTGCCAGGCTCTCGGGTTGCACGAGTTTCCAGGGGATGTGCACCGAGCGTATCGCATGGATCAGCGCTTCCTTGATCGCGAAATAGCGATTGCGCGGCGACGACGAACTGATGGTCAGGGCCGCATTGACCCTGATGGTGCTCTTCAGAGCGCTGAGCACCTGTTCGAAGTTGCTGGTGTCCAGGGCCTTGAACACCGCCAGTTCGCTGAGCCCCAGCGGGCGGTTTCGCGTGGTCTGGGCTTTCTCGAACAGCGAGTCGTAGGCGAATGCCTGCCACATCGCCCGGCTCGCGCCGTTGCCGATCAACAGGCCGCTGAAGGGGATTTCGGCACGCAGGGCGCTCCAGTCTTCCAACGCCGTATCAAATACCCGGAATTCCATTGTTGCCATGGGTCGGTTGCCAAATCTGAAGAGGATCAGCGGCGGACTTTAACATGGGTTTGTTGGGCCATTCCCTTATTCCACCGCGATGATCGTGGGTCGCTTGAGATAAGCGGCGGCTGACGAACGGCGGTTCGGATCCGGGATTCTCTTGAGCCAGGTCAAGGTGGGCGGTGGGGCTTGGACTGAAGCTGGGACCCGTCAGTCAGCTAAAGGAAGGCTTACCGTGAGCAGCACATTTTTCATTCCCGCAGTGAACATCATGGGCATCGATTGCCTGGAAGAAGCCATGACCGCGATTCGCAACCATGGTTTTCGCAAGGCGTTGATCGTCACCGACGGGGGGCTGGCGAAGGCCGGCGTCGCCGCACGGATTGCCGGCATGCTGGCGATGCAGGACATCGACTCGGTGCTGTTCGATGGCGCCAAGCCGAATCCGAGTATCGACAACGTCGAGAAGGGGCTGGCGGTGCTCAAGGCCGGCCAGTGCGATTTCGTCGTGTCCCTGGGCGGCGGCTCGCCCCATGACTGCGCCAAGGGTATCGCCCTGTGCGCCACCAATGGCGGGCATATCCGCGACTACGAAGGCGTCGACCGCTCGGCCAAGCCGCAACTGCCGCTGGTGGCCATCAACACCACCGCTGGTACGGCCAGCGAGATGACCCGCTTCTGCATCATCACCGACGAATCGCGTCACGTGAAAATGGCGATTGTCGACCGCAATGTCACGCCGCTGCTGTCGGTCAACGACCCGGCCCTGATGGTCGCCATGCCCAAAGGGCTGACGGCCGCCACCGGGATGGATGCCCTGACCCATGCGGTCGAAGCGTATGTGTCCACGGCGGCGACGCCGATCACCGACGCCTGCGCGATCAAGGCCATTGAACTGATCAGCGCCAACCTGCGCCAGGTCGTGTTTGACGGCGCCGACCTGCAGGCCCGGGAAAGCATGGCGTATGCGCAGTTCCTGGCGGGCATGGCCTTCAACAATGCGTCGCTGGGCTTCGTGCATGCCATGGCGCACCAGTTGGGCGGTTTCTACGACCTGCCCCATGGCGTGTGCAACGCGGTGTTGCTGCCCCATGTGCAGAGTTTCAACGCGCTGGTGTGCCCGCAGCGCCTGACTGACGTAGCCAAGGCGTTGGGTGTCGATATTCAGGGCATGAGTGACGAGGAGGGCGCCCAGGCGGCCATTGCGGCGATTCGCAGCCTGGCCAAGGATGTCGAGATCCCTGCCGGCCTGCGGGAGTTGGGAGCCAAGTTGCAGGACATTCCGATCCTCGCCAGCAATGCCTTGAAGGACGCTTGCGGCCTGACCAACCCGCGTGCGGCGGACCAGCGGCAGATCGAAGAGATCTTCCGCAGCGCGTTCTGACGCAAGACCCACCACCCCGCGCCTTCCCCTGTAGGGGAGGGCGCTGTCACGACCAGCGGGCTTGCAAACCAGCGTTCACACAGGTTTAATTGAGTGATTACTCACTTATAGGTTGAACGCTGCTCCCCATGGCCCGTCCCAAAAGCGAAGACAAACGCAACGCCATCCTCAACGCCGCCATCGAGGTGTTCGCCGAACAGGGCCTGGGTTGTCCGACGCTGAAGATCGCCCGACTCGCCGGTGTTGCCGAGGGCACGTTGTTCAACTACTTCAGTTCCAAGGACGTGCTGCTCAACGAACTCTACCTGCACCTCAAGGCCGAGTTGCGGGACGTGATGATGCCCGGCTACCCGCGCACGGAAACAGTGAACAAGCGCGCCCGTCATGCCTGGCAGAGCTATGTCGACTGGGGCGTGGCCGAGCCCCGCAAGCGCAAGGTGGTGGCCTTGCTCGGGATGTCCGCGCAGGTCACCGAACAGAGCAAGCTGGCCGGCATGCAGGATTTCTGCGAGGTCAACGACATGATGCAGGAAAGCATTGCCAGCGGCCTGTTCCGCGACCAGCCGGCGGCCTTTGTCTCGGCGATCATGGGGGCCCTGGCCGATACCACGATCGATTTCATCCGTCGCGAACCGGATCAGGCCGAGCGTTATGCCGAAGCCGGTTTCCAGGCGTTCTGGAGTGCCACCGCCAAGGCGTAGGCGAGGGTTTTTCCTTGTGTCAAAAATGAGTGAGTGCTCACTCATAAAGCTCAACAATCGATAGGAGTCTCATCATGTCTAAAGTCTGGTTGATTACGGGAAGTGCCAGTGGCCTGGGTCGCAACATCGCCGAGGCGGTGCTGGCGGCGGGGGAGCGATTGGTGGCGACAGCGCGGGAACCGCAGCGCCTGGACGATCTGGTGGCGCGCTATGGCGACCAGGTTCGGGTGGTGGCCCTGGATGTGACGGACGCGGCGGCCGCGCAAGCGGCGGTGCGGGTTGCCGTCGAGGCGTTCGGCAGGCTCGATGTGCTGGTCAACAATGCCGGTTACGGTCATCTCGCGCCGTTCGAGCAGACCGAGACGGCGGCGTTTCGCGCGGAGGTCGAGACCAATTTCTTCGGTGTGGTCAACGTGACCCGCGCGGCATTGCCGGTGATGCGCGCTCAGCGTAGCGGGCACATCCTGCAGATCTCCTCGGTGGGTGGCCGTGCGGGCATGCCGGGGCTCAGCGCCTATCAGGCGGCGAAGTGGGCGGTGGGTGGTTTCACCGAGGTGGTGGCGCAGGAAGTGGCGCCGCTGGGGATCAAGGTCTGTGCCGTGGAGCCGGGTGGCATGCGCACCAACTGGGCGGTGAGGGCGGGCCACGCCACGCCGTCGATCATGGAGGACTACCAGGCGAGCGTCGGTGCCGTCAGCAGCATGCTCAGTGCCTATGCGGGCAATGAACCGAGCGATCCTGATCGTATCGCGCAGATTGTGCTCAAGCTGGCCTACCACGAGCAATTGCCGCTGCACCTGTTGATCGGCAACGATGCCTTGCACTACTGCGAGCAGGCCGAGACCGCGCGTGCCGAGGCGGCCGGGCGTTGGTTGGAGGTCAGTCGCGCCGCCGACTACAGTGCACCTGTCGAGCTGCCGACGTTCCCGAGCCATTGAGAGGTTGCCCATGAATATTCTGTTGTTCGGTGCCACCGGCATGGTCGGCCAAGGTGTGTTGCGTGAATGCCTGCTGGCGGACGATGTGCAGCAGGTCAGGGTTATTGGCCGTACGCCGGTGACCCAGGTCGATGCGAAACTCAGCCAGGTGGTACACGCCGACCTGTTCGACTACCGCGGCATCGAGTCCGAGCTGCAGGGTTTCGATGCCTGCTTCTTCTGCCTGGGTGTTTCGGCAGTGGGCCTGGACGAGGCGCAGTACACCCGGCTGACCTACGACCTGACGCTGGCCGCCGCCGAGACCTTGTCGCGGCTCAATCCGGGCATGACCTTTGTCTATGTCTCAGGGGCGGGTACCGACAGCAGTGAAAAGGGCCGCAGCATGTGGGCCCGGGTCAAGGGGCGCACCGAGAACGCCTTGCAGCGGTTGCCGTTCAAGGCGGTGTACCTGATGCGTCCCGGTGCGATCCAGCCGTTGCACGGCGTGCGCTCCAAGACCCGGCTCTACCAGGCGGTCTACAGCCTGGCCGGTCCGTTGATGAGCCTGCTGCGCCGGTTATGGCCGGACAGTATCCAGACCACTGAAACCATGGGCCGGGCGATGCTGGCGGTGGCGCGCAAGGGGGCGCCGCAAGCGATCCTCGATCCCAAGGCGATCAATCAACTGTCAGCAAGGACCTGAAAGGGCGATATCCTCGACGCTTCGATTGAGTCGTCAGCGAGCCTGCCATGCTGCAAAAAAGCCTGATCCGCCGCCTGGACCTGATTACCCTGCAACTGTTCGTCGCCGTGCACGAGGAGGGTACCCTGACCCGGGCGGCGGCCCGCGAAGCCATCGCCGTGTCGGCGGCCAGCAAACGGTTGATGGAACTGGAGGAAGCGTTGGGCGTTGCGCTGTTCGCGCGCCAGGCCAAAGGCATGCGATTGACCCCGGCCGGGGAAACCCTGCTGCATCATGCCCGGCAGATGTTGTTCAACATCGAGAAAATGGGGCTGGAGCTGGGCGAACACACCCAGGGCGTGCGTGGTTATGTGCGGATGCTGGCCAATCTTTCCGCGATCATCCAGTTTCTGCCGGAAGACCTTCGGGATTTCTCCGAATGCCATCCGCAAGTGAAGGTCGACCTTGAAGAGCGCCCCAGCAACGGTGTGGTGCAAGGCGTGCTCGACGGCGTGGCCGATCTCGGCGTCTGCTCCAGCGACACCGATGTGCGAGGCTTGACCAGCGTGCTTTACCGGCATGACCAGTTGGTGGTGCTGATGCGTCCCGATCATCCGCTGGCGGATCGGGACGCGTTGGCCTTCGCCGATACGCTGGACAGCGACTACGTCGGCCTGCACTCGGCCAGCTCGATCAATATGCGCACCCACGCGGCGGCTCGGGCGGCGGGCAAAGTGCTGCGCCTGCGGATCCATGTGCCGGGGTTCGATGCCATGTGCCGGATGGTCCAGGCGAACATGGGGATCGGCATTCTGCCGCTGAAGGCCTATGAACTGTTCGGCCGGGCCCTGGGATTACACGCGGTGAAACTCAATGACGAATGGTCCGCGCGCAGCCTGATCCTGGTGGTCCGGGATGAGTCGGCGCTGTCGCCGGTGAGCCGCTTGTTGTTCGAACACTTGAGCGCACCGCTCTGAGCGTTCGCGTTTCGCGAACGTAGCTTGCCGAGTGAAGGTTGGATTCATCACCCCGTACTCCACTAGCCTTGGGGACAAATTCCAAGAAAGTGAGGTACCGGTGATGACTGCTCCCCTGGGCGGAATCAAGGTGATCGAGATCGGCACGCTGATTGCGGCGCCTTTTGCGGCACGCATGCTCGGCGAGTTCGGCGCCGAGGTGATCAAGATCGAATCCATCGGCCAAGGCGATCCTCTTCGCAAGTGGCGAAAGCTCCACGAAGGCACGTCGCTCTGGTGGTACCTGCAATCGCGGAACAAGAAATCCCTGGCGCTGAACCTCAAGTCCGCGGAAGGTATCGAGCTGGTCAAGCAACTGGCCGCCGACGCCGACGTGCTGATCGAAAACCTGCGTCCCGGCGCTCTGGAGAAGCTCGGTCTGGGCTGGGAGGTACTGCATGCCCTCAACCCCAAGCTGACCCTGGTACGCATTTCCGGCTACGGCCAGACCGGCCCTTATCGCGACCGTCCCGGGTTTGGCGCTATCGGCGAGGCCATGGGCGGGATTCGCTACACCACCGGAACGCCCGGTTCGCCGCCGGCGCGGGTCGGTGTCAGCCTCGGCGACTCCCTGGCGTCGTTGCACGGAGTCATCGGCGCGCTGATGTCGTTGTTGCGGGTCAAGAGCGGGCAGGGCGAGGGGCAGGTGGTCGATGTCTCACTGGCCGAAAGCGTGTTCAACGTCATGGAAAGCCTGGTGCCGGAATACGATTTGCTCGGCCATGTCCGCGAACGCACCGGCGGTGCCTTGCCCGGTATCGCACCGTCCAACACCTATCTGACGGCTGACGGTGCCTATGTGGTGATCGCCGGCAACAGCGACCCCATCTACAAGCGCCTGATGAATGTGATTGGCCGCCCCGATCTGGCCGAGGCACCACAGTTCGCTCACAACGATGGCCGGGCGGCGCAAAGCGGGCTGCTGGACGCGGCGATCACCCACTGGACCAGCAGCCTGCCGATCGACGATGTCCTGCTCGCCTTGCAGGACGCCGAGGTCCCGGCCGGGCGGATTTATTCCGTCGCCGATATTGTCGCCGATCCCCATTACCAGGCCCGTGACATGTTGCTCGATGCGCAGTTGCCGGGCGGAGTCCGGGTGAAAATGCCGGGCATCGTGCCGAAGCTCTCCGAGACTCCGGGTGTGGTCAACTGGCAGGGGCCGAGCCTCGGCCAGCATACCCACGACATTCTCGACGGCCTGGGGCTGACCGAGGCCGATATCGAACGGCTGAAAGCCGAAGGGGTGGTGCAATGATCCGCGATTTTTCCGAACGCCTGATCGTCCAGGAAGTCTCGCCCCGCGACGGCTTGCAGATCGAACCGAGCTGGGTGGAAACCGCCGACAAGATCGCCTTGATCGATGAGCTGTCGCTGGCGGGTTTTTCGCGAATCGAAGGTGGCTCTTTTGTCTCGCCCAAGGCGATCCCGGCGTTGCGCGATGGCGAAGCCGTCTTCCGCGGTATTCGCCGTCAGTCGGGCGTGATCTACGTGGCGCTGGTACCGAATCTGAAAGGCGCCGAGCGTGCGTTGGCGGCCGGGGCCGATGAGCTGAACCTGGTGATGTCCGCCAGCCAGACGCATAACCGGGCCAACATGCGCATGAGTTGCGAGGCGTCGCTGGCGGCTTTCGACACGGTGCTGGAGCGGGTTCGCGGGGAGTCGGTGTTGCTGAATGCGAGCATCGCCACCACCTTCGGTTGTCCGTTCGAAGGCGCGATCGACGAAGACCGCGTCGTACAGATCGTCGATACCTATCTGGAAATGGGGATGCAGGGCATCACTCTGGCCGACACCACCGGCATGGCCAATCCGCGTCAGGTCCAGCGGCTGGTCAAACGCGTGCTGAGTCGCCTGCCGGCCGCGGCCCTGACGCTGCATTTCCACAACACCCGTGGCCTGGGGCTGTGCAATGTGCTGGCCGCGTATGAAGCCGGTGCCCGGCGTTTCGATGCGGCGGTCGGCGGGCTCGGCGGCTGTCCTTTCGCCCCGGGTGCCTCGGGCAATATCTGCACCGAGGACCTGGTCAACCTGTGCGACCAGATGGGCATCGAGACCGGTATCGACCTGCCGGGACTGTTGGCGATCTCCCGCCGCCTGCCGGCGTTGCTCGGACACGAGCTGCCTGGCCAGGTGGCCAAGGCGGGACGCAATTGCGATTTGCATCCGATACCGGATTTCAGCCTCGGCTGATCGTGCCCCGCTGTTTCAGACACGCTGTACCAGACAACAAAAACAATCGGATACCTACGGGCAGTCCGCCTGGAGAAACACCATGAGCCTCAATGTCCTGGAGGCGGGCGCGAGCCCCGCCGTTGTGCACACTGCCGAAAAAGCCCTGGTGAGCAAGGTCGCCTGGCGACTGATGCCGCTGATCATGGTCTGCTACCTGTTCGCCTTTTTCGACCGGATCAATATCAGCTTCGCCAAATTCCAGTTGCAGGCCGACCTGAGTCTCAGCGACACCGCCTATGGCCTGGGCGCGGGGCTGTTCGTGGTGGGTTATGTGCTGTTCGAGGTGCCGAGCAACATGATGCTCTACAAGGTCGGCGCGCGGCGCTGGATCGCCCGGATCATGATGTCCTGGGGCGCGGCGACGGCGGCGATGGTGTTCGTCAACAGCGAATGGCAGTTCTATGCGCTGCGGTTTGTCATCGGGGCGATGGAGGCCGGTTTCGCACCGGGTGTGCTGTATTACCTGACCCTGTGGTTTCCCCAGCATTATCGTGGGCGTATCACCTCGATGCTGTTTCTGGCGTCGGCGTTCGCCGGGCTGGTCGGCGCGCCATTCTCCGGGTTGGTGCTGGAGCATCTGGACGGTGTGTTGCAGATGCGTGGATGGCACTGGTTGTTCCTGCTTGGTGGCCTGCCGTGTATCGGCCTCGGTTTGCTGGTGCTGACCCTGCTCAAGGACCGTATCGACGATGCCCATTGGCTGACGCCGGCCGAGAAGCGCTTGCTGTCGAGCCGTATCGCCCAGCATGAACCGCACCAGTCCGGCAGTTCGTTGCTGACGGCGTTGCGTATTCCCGGCTTTCTGATGCTGGGGGTGATCTACTTCCTGATCCAGGTCGCGTCCTATGGCTTGAACTTCTGGGCACCGCAGTTGATTCGCAGCGCGGGGACCCAAAGCCCGGTGATGATCGGCCTGCTCACGGCCATCCCCTATATCTGTGGTGCGATCAGCATGGTGGTGGTCGGACGCTTGTCCGACGTCAGTGGCGAGCGGCGCAAGTTTGTCTGCGGGTTGGTGGCACTGGGGGCGGTCGGCTTTTTCTGTGCGGGGATCTTCGCCGATCACACCCTGTTCCTGATCGTTGCCCTGAGCCTGCTGGGGGCCGGGATCATCGCTTCGATCCCGGCCTTCTGGACCTTGCCGCCGAAACTGCTGGCCGGTGCGGGCGCCGGGGCGGCGGGGGGCATTGCGGTGATCAATACCCTGGGGCAGTTCGGCGGTATTGTCAGTCCGGTGATGGTCGGACGGATCAAGGACCTCACCGGCAGCACGACCCCGGCGCTGTATGTTATCGGTGTCACCAGCCTGATCGCCGCCGCGCTGTTGCTGTGGGGCTTGCCGCACAAACTGCGGACCCTGGACAAGCATCAGGTCGAATGAGCCGGTTGCGCCGCTGACGGTTGAAGGTTGGCGGCGGATTGGCCGGATTGACGTGCAAAGGGGGGGGTGGCGGTTATTGGAGGATGTTTCCCTTTCCCTTGACTGAAGTTTCCTAGAAAATCCGGATCGCTTGCGCCGGGAAAATCACGGGACTAGGCTTTGGTCCGTCACTGCTATTTCAGTGATCGGGTTTGGTAGCCCGAGTAACTCCCAGGCGCACAAAGCGCTCATCTCCATACAGGCTGGTACTTTATTGTGCCCGCTCCGTATGTGTTATGGCGGCTGTGCGTAGGGCGTCCAAGGGCGCGCTGGGTTCCTGGAGTCCCGGTCTACCAACCTGCGTACAGCCACCACCCTATCGTTTGGTAGCGATAAGTGATGGCTCCATTACTTCAGGAGTACATCATGTTCAAAGTTACGCCCAATCCACCTGCCTCTGCAGACCCGAAACTCGACGAAGCCGTCGACCGGGTTTTCGCCCATTACAATCTTCCCGTCAGCGATGATCCGATGGCACCTCGGGATGTCGGTAAACCGGTTTATCCGAACGGCGTCGAGGAAACGCTGGTTGATGTTTGTGACATCCTTGAGTCGGCTGCGGCTACGGCTTATGAGTCTGCCGATCAGTTGGACGGTTCGAAACGCAAACTGGCGCTGGGGGCGGTGCGCCTGATCGAGTTGGCGCGCAGTCGTGTGGATGACACCTTGCAGGGCTGGCCCGTATCCAGTCGAGCCTGAGATGAACGCGCGACTGTAGGAGCTGGCTTGCCAGCGATGAGGACCTCGAGCCTTGCGGCGCTTGTCCGGACGCCATCGCCAGCAAGCCGGCTCCCACAATAAATCTGCGTCTCACCGCAAAGTATCGTGTTGCC
>NZ_JXDG01000015.1 GCF_000820515.1 Pseudomonas batumici
CAGGCACGACTCGGTCGTAGCCAGTAATGAGGAAACGGATTCGACAGGTTCAACCGATCAGGTTGAGTTAAAGGGCAAACCCTACAGTTAAAAACTGCAGGGGGCGGTGGCTTGTAACCTTGACTTGAGACCGGCTAATGGGTGTCCCCATTTTTCGTCCCCATTTTTCTCATTTTTCTGTCAACTGCATCTGCAAGCTCCACGTATTTGATTGTGAGGGTGCCCCGGGGAACCTGCCAGGTCTTCTCGCATGCCAGCAACCAGGAAGTTCTGGCATGAAGTGCCGCCCACCAAGACGTCTGGCGCTGGGATTTTACCGGCCAGCACCTTGGCGGCGAGCCGGGTCATATCGCCGAGGTTCGGCGTATTGGGGCAGTGGTGGGCCAAGACGGCCGAGAGAAACGCTTCGATTTCGGAGAACTAGGTGGAGAGTATGCCCAGCGGGTGCCAGGCCAGCGTCGCAGCTTCAGTGCCGCTGCAGATGCTTCCGTAGGTGATGGGCATGAATGATCCTCGCTGGCTGGCGTGAAGTGTGTTTGTGGGCTATTGGTTGATGGACCGGCATGAGTCCGGATCAGGGAGAAAAAATATGTTTGTGGGATTAGCAGATCGCCCTTCGTTTGATTACAACGATTCAAAACACGGCGCAAAATTTCATCTCACCTTTCGCTGGGGGGCAGACAGCGACCCAGTGCCGACGACTGTTGTGGTACTGGCTTATTCTGAGGGTGGTAAAACCAATTACGTGGCAGACATCCTGAGCGATTCTTGGGCCACCTTGGATGATGCTGTTGCAGATGGAGAAAAAGCTGCTGACAAATTTTCCGAACGACATTGGGTGTAGAGCTATTGCGAGTTGGTTTCTATGGCTGGTCTTCGCCGGCTGGCGTGATTAGTTGAAGTGGGCTATTGCTTGATGGCCCGGCATGAGGCTGGATGAGGGAGTGAAAGATGGTGAAGTATCACGAGATGCGGGATGACGAATTCAAGCCGACATGTCCCAAGTGTGGGTATGCTGCATTTGTTGCAGTGAACAATGCCTATGTGCATCGAACTGGTCACGCTATACCGATGATTGTTTGTGCCAACCTGAACTGTCAGGCCGTGCTTGGCGTACTCCCCAAGGAGGCTGTCTGGCCTGATTGATTAGCTGTGCTTCGTAAGCGAATTAGGTCGCTGGCACGCAGGCTAGCGGTCATTGAGGATAAGACCAGAAAGTTCAGGTTGGTCATAGGGTCGTTGAGGTAGATCGTGTTGCGCTTTTCGATGAGCTTGGGAGCATCTGCCGATGGATGATCAATTCTGAAGAGGAGGTTGAGCGGGGTATGGACGGACCTTGGATTGCTTTTGGCGGCGCTGTGATTGCTTTAGTGGGGACTATTGCTGTCGCGCTTTTGAGCCGATACACCTTGATCCAAACTTCTAAGCTGCAGATGCAACAAGCAAGGTTGAGTGTTAATGCAACCAGCTCGCTTGCACTTCTGAGTCAGCAGGCGGAAAAGGCGGCGGCCTTTTTTTCTGCCATTGAGCAGCTTGATCGGCTTACACAGGGAGAAAATTTAGATCGGGCCAATGTAAAGGCCGTTGCGGAAAAAGTGAATATTGAATCGGCGATGCTCCAGCCGTATTTAACGAAAGATCTTGCTTCAATTGTTATGGCGCTTGCTCGTTCATATGATCAGCTTGCGGCAGCAGAAGCTGAGGCGGATATATGGGAGGCAACGAGAGATATGAAGCAGAAACGCTCAGACTTTCTATACGCCTATTTTCAAAATAGAGAGCAGTTAATTTCCTCCGCCAAACCAGCAGTTCAATAGTGGCGAGGGGGTGAGCATTTCGAACAACGGGTGAGAGTGGGCTTGACGATGCCGATATTCCTGCATCGATCAGGCTGCCTGCTCGGCCTTCACCGGCGGCCACTCCGAAAGCCCGACTTTGGGTGTCTTCGTCTTCGGATTGATGGGCGTCCACCAGCACAGCCCTGGCCCTGATGTGCATGTTGCGGTACCTCATCTTGCGTGCCAGCCAATGAACTGCTCGGCGTACTGCGGGGCGTCGAGCATAGGCGAGAGCTGGTGAGCCGTACCCCCATCATCTTCTCGGTACGCTTCTCGACCAGGGCCAGCCATTCGACTTCCGGGATCGGCTCAACGCTGCCCGGCGCCTTGGGGTTCTTCCTAGTGCCGCTGGTTTTCTTGCGAGCCTCGGCCTTGGCGACATAGAGGGTCATTCCAAACACTGCAAACGTGCTCATGGCTTTCTCCATGCATGCGCCGCCCTCCGTGATCGGATTCGGTGGCGTGAGGTTGGTTTGTGGTCTATTGCTTGATGAGCCGGCATGGGGCCGGATCAGGGAGGCGATATGGGAAATCAGGGCTATTGGGATTCGGTTATTGAGTTATCCAGAAGGAGCGGCGAGTGCCACCAGGCTGGCCAACTGCTGTCTTCACGGCGCGCCTACGAGGGAGTGTCACCCGGCGCGGCGAAGCCAACGCCATGATGAAGTGATGGTGATCGAGCAAGCATGGAGTTCAATCGTCAACCTGCGCGGGAAACCCTGGTTCCCTGCGTTCAATCTCATCGAAACAAGGGAATGCCATGGCGACTTTCGATACGAACCATGGTGGCGGAGCCACCTTTTACAAGTTCTATGTTCAAAATCACACAGCCAGTACCGGTTTGTACTATGACATCGAGATGCTGATGAACGGAACAAAATCAGAATGGCGATCTGGAATCGGGAGAGGGATTGCAAGCCCGGGAGAAACAGTGATATGCAACTTCGATCTTTATAAATCCGACATCAATCCCCTGCAGCAATTCTCTCCAGAGCAGTTACTGCGCCAGACGCTGGAGAAAGCCAGCGTGTCCCTGTTCAATGTCAACGATACGCCTATATCACTGTGGTTCTGGAGTGGGAATGGCAATCAGCAGTACATCAACTTTCTCAGTGGCGGCCCCGTAAGGGTTACAAGGGATAGTTCGATATTCAATGAAATCAAATTCAACCAGTACCGTTTCACGCTGGATTCTGGCGGACACAACAACGACACGCTTGATATCTTCTTCCAGCTCTACGACGCCTGAATCTTGATCTCCATGCATGCGCCACCCTCCGTGACCGGTGGTGGCGTTGTTGGTGTTTGTGGGCTATTCCTTGGTGTCCCGACACTGGCTCAGGTCAAGGAGCGAGTCATGAGCAATCAAGTGCAAGTCGATGCTTTGGAGCACTTGCTGCTCTCGATCATCAAATCGAGCGAAGTGAGCATTGCGGCATACGAGATTTTCGAGAATGCACAGGCCTCACTGATGGCTAGCGCAGTAACGTGTTGCTAAGCGGCCAAGCGATCCACCCGCCAATTTCTTCTCTCAGGACGAGCCATGTTAACGGTCAACAATATCCTTGTTTTCGACTGCACCGATGAGGGCGTGGAGCGACTGGTGCGGGAGGGAAAGATCCGGCGTTTCGCCAGCAAACTGCCCAAGGCGACATTCTGGAGCACGCATGTGGCGCCACGGCTCGCTGCCAACGAATCGGCGCTGCTCCTGCCAACGTTCAACGATTGGGTAGCAGCACCCATTGCGAGCGGCGGGCATATGCCCGGGCAATTCGTCTCCGTGTCGTCGAGCAGTCCGTTCGTACCTGCCGGGCGCCTGGACGGCGTACCTACCGGTCTGGCATTGCAAAGCACGCAGGACAAAATATTCACGTCGGTCGACGCACTGATCATCGCGCTACGAGGGCATGTTGCAGCCACGGATAACAGGCAAAAAGAAGAGCGCCTGGCGCTCGATGTCCTCGCCAACGTCAAGATGTTCGAACGCTATGTGCTGGACCGATTGATAGTGAATATCCAGAGGGCTATCACCAACAAAGAACGCAACCGCCCCGAGGGCGAGTCGTACTACGGCCCTGGCGCGACACTGGATTGGACCCGGGACATTGTCGCCTCCCTCGCAACCGAGTTGCCGCTGACCCGGTTGTATAAAAAGGTCGCCGCTATCCACGACTTCTGCCGCTGCAACAGATTCGACACGCCGAATCGGGACACGACCCGAGGTATGCGCATCGGCACCGAGAAATACAGCCTTGCGGAGGATAACCACTGGATCGCCAACCAGCGCAGCCTGAACAACTCCATCTGGGCAGGTAAATCCGGCTCGGCGATGGATATGGTTTACGCCGCCAAGCAAATTGGCATCAATGACGATGATAGCCTTGCCGCGCTGGCGTTCTGTATCGTCGCCTTCTTTCACTTCATGCCGACCAGCCAGAGTTCGACCCACACTTACCATGAGGTCATGACCGGCGCGACGAGCGTGCATGAAGGAATCAACACGTTCTACAAGGCTGCGGAAGTTCCCGGCGGACAGGACGTGTTTCGCCAGTTGCAAAGCCGACCCAGTCTCTGGAAACCAGACGACAGCGTCCAACGCTGCCCTAGTTGCAATACCACCTTTGGCGTCTTCACCCGTAAGCACCACTGTCGAGCTTGCGGCGGCATCTTTTGTGCCAACTGCAGCAAAGAGACGAAGGTGGTACCAATGCCGGCTATCCGGCCGGGTAAAGCGCCCGAGACAGGGAACCTGCGGGTCTGCAAGTCCTGTGCTAGCGGCTGATTGCCGCCAAGTCCTACTCTGGATCGTAATGCTGTTCACTTAAGCAATTTGGGGCCGCTTTGCAGCCCCAAAACAGGCAAATCAACCTTAAGAGGGTAAAGGGGACACCCATTTTTCACGGCTTACAACCGGGCGCAGGCAATGAGTTTGTCCAGGCAATCGGCAGGGCTGCACGGAACTGCGCAGGCGTCGAATCTCTGCAGTTGACCAGGCATTCATCGTCGACCGGAGCACCTTCGTCCTCAGGCTCTCCTGATGGCTTGCCGGGTCGCGCTCCACTGTTGGATATTTCCTAAATTTCTTAAGGTAAGGAAAAAACGTTATTGGACTTTTGGAAGTGGCGTTGTAAAACAACAGATGCATGACCTTTGCTTGAAGGCCAATGCATCGCCATTTGCTCAAATGGAAATCGCCCAACATTGAGCTGGGCATTGATCAATGAGCCTGACTGCCAGTACAGGGATAAGTAGCTGCGACTTTGGCCAACTGCTCGCGCACCAGCGCAGAGGGCTCATTGATCAACACTCTTCTGCAAGTTGATCCTTTCTAACCAAAAATATCGCGCGGTACAGGCCTGTCGAGGTCGATGCGCTTCATGCGGCCTCCTTGGGGTATCGGGCGCCGCGGTACTCTGGACGCGACTGGCATCATGATCCCGGCGCGGTCCAGCCTCCAGCAGTAGCCGCTGTCGTCGGTGCGCCAGAGGGTTGCGGTGCGTGTGTTTCAGTCTCAGTACGATGAACGTGCGGCCGGGATTATTTTCTGTGGGCATAGGGGAGCCTTGGCCGGTGATCGGCTACAGTAGGTAGGTCATCGATAGGGAGATCGAATATGCAATGCTTAATTTGCCAGGCCGCCAGCGATGTTGTTCACACGACAGAAAGCTGGTCCGAGGTCAGATGCTCAGCCAAGTGTGGACACTTCAGGGTTTCAGCGAACCTTGTTGCAAAGATGAAGCTCAAGAACGAACTCTTTGACGTTGAACGAGCAAGGCGCTGGCTTGAGATGGCTCGGCATGAGGGACCGGCGCCATTGATATCGACCTACGATTACAAGGTTTCTTTATTGTGTCGCGGGATTAAATAGCGATCTGACAGCCTGCCGAGTCGTTTTAGGGGGGGGGGGGGCGATGAGTTCGGAATAATAGAGGACCATCTGGGCATTCGCTGGCCGGCTTGCCGCGTCAGGGGATCCACGTAAAAGGGGATACTCATTAGCCGGTCTCGCGTCAAGGTTACAAACCACCTGTTTCGCAGCAAGGGGTAACTCATTCTCAGACCGAATTGATGGGTGATCAGGACTGAGTGCTTGGTGTCGGCGGCATTTTTCGGTCAACCTTGCTTCGGTACGACAACAGCCCTCTATACTCACGTTTCTTACATGGGGCGAGGTCAGGCGACATTATGATTGGTGAGGAGGAAAAGAAGGAGGAGGCGCCAAAAGCTCCTACCATAATGAACGAGGAACAGCGGATCGCGTATCTTAACGGCGTGGTTACTGGAAGCATAGCTATTGGAAATGCTATAGCGACAAATCGACATATAAACGTTTGGTTGGTGAGGGGTGGAGGACAGGAGGGCTGTTTAGCTGCGATCAATGCTGGCACCGCTGGTGGAGAGCCTGAAAACGAGGCCTGCGGGAGCCCCACGCCAGAGCAGGTGCGTAGCCAGGTAGGTGGCTCGCGACCCGGAGTTCCTCAAGAAAAACTGCCTGAATTTACTTCCGTTCCGCAAAACTCGGCCAAATGGGCGCGGCGCGGCGGGTGGCTTCTTGTAGAAATCAATACCCAATATCTGGCGCGTGGAGACGGTCTTGAGAGTGGCTGGATCTGCTTAAAGTCGGCACCGCTTGTCAAGGCAAAATACATCCCACATCCTAATCCGATTGTCGCTGTCGGAGGCAAACCGCTACCGAACGCAGATTGATGTTTGGTGATGCAAAAATAGACCGCAACAGGGCACACCCATTAGCCAGCCTCGCGTCAAGGTACCTGTTAAAGGCGACGGGATAGTGGCCTTTTGCTAAAGTCCGTTTTTTGCATGGATGGAATCAGATGAAACGGATGTTGCTCATTGGACTCGTTGCGACGTTGTTGGCCGGTTGTGGGGATCCCAGACTCGACGCCACAACAGAGGCGACGTTGCAGGAGTCCACGAAAAAAGTGGCCGAAAAGCTTTCTCCTGAAGAGAAGAAGCAGTTCGCAGCCGACCTGATGTTTATTGCGTTGAGCAACATGGATCTCAGGAACAAGTCGGCTGACGCGATGCAACAGGACATCAATTCGAGCTTGAACGGCAAGACCGCAGCCGAATTGAATACGCTGGCGAACAGCATTCGTCTTGAAAAGCAGAAAAAGCAAAGGGAGCAGACCTTGCAGAAGCAGTACAGCGCCTTCTGATAACGGCTGATTCTCATGGGCCTGCTGTGGCGGGTTCATGGGGGTGGAATGACGTGGTCACCATGACCCAAATGAAGCGTCGGATAATTCTGGCGAAGAAGAGCAAATAGAAGCCCAGCTTATCTGCTGGGCTTTATTGGTTTTGGGATGCGTTCAGCTTGGCGAATACGCTCTTTCGGCCCAAAGCCGCCGGACAGAAGCGCGCAAACCGGCATAGACAGGCCTTCCTGATTCCTTCCAGGAAGTCCTGCTACTGACCTGCGTACACTGCCTAGTGACCAGCAGGTGCCTCATATTGAATGAGAATTGCATTGGCCAGCTCTTCGTCAGTGGCCTTGAGGCCTGGGTTGTCATGTCGAATCTGATCCAATACCGACTCTAGATAGGCGCCGCGAATCGCTCCTCCACTGGCGACGAAGGTGGAGGCATCATCGCGGACGGGAGTCGCAATTTTGTGGTCCTTGAACGTAGAGTAAAGCGACGCGGAAATCCCTGCTGAGGTAGCAACATCGCGCGCATCGATATCGGGTCTGTGAGCCATGGCTGAACCAACGGGCAGACAAAGCACTAGCAGAGGAATGAGGAATATGCGGCGCATAGCGTGTCCTCCTGAAGCAAGAGGCCTAAATGGCCTACCGTATCTGTTTTGACGCGTGGTGCCAGCCAGGAGTTCCCTGTCAGCGGCGCAGGCCGCCTATGGTTGGCCTAACGACCCAGAGCCTCAGTCCGTCGTGACGTTGTTCGATACCTGATCAAGCCCGCCCAAACAAAGCACGAAGGCACGAACAAGCAGTAGCCTGGTGACGTGAAGAGAGGTATGACGTTGAGCAATGAACCGCAATCGCGACTGTTTTTCGCCCTAAGCTGCCCATCTACGTTGAGAAAGGCTATTTCCCAATGGCGTACATCGCTTTCGCTGAGTATCGGTCGCCCAGTTCCTGCCGCTAATTTTCATCTCACGCTGCTTTTTCTGGGCTCTGTTGATAACGCCCAGATCGCAGAGGTTTGTGCAGCCGCATCGAAGGTTAAGGCGCCCGGAAAAGCGCTGACGGTTGTCCTTGATCGCCTAGAGGTTTGGCGTAAGTCAAAGGCCTTGGTGCTTACCCCAGAAGATGCTCCGCCAGAGCTGATGCGACTGTCGTATGCACTGGAGCAAGCGATGTTGGCGTTCGGGCACGATCAAGAGCACAAAGACTTTCGACCTCACTTGACCTTGGCCCGTGACTATCGGTCTCCAGTTCCAGAAGCAGGTAGTCAGCCAGAATTCCTTCTCCGAGCCGACCGCTTTACGCTTTACGAGTCTCATAAAGGGCAATACCGGGCCTTAGCGGAATGGCCACTTGTTCAACAAGCTGGATTACAGCCTCAAACGCTGGACGGCGTTGAGCCGTTACCTGAATGACGGCGCGCTGCCCATCGACAATAACCCTATCGAAAACCAGATACGACCGTGGGCGCTCGGACGCAAAAACTGGCTCTTTGCCACATCGTTGGCAGCCGGTTTAATCGCGCAAGATGGGATAGCCGGACGCATACGAAGCAAAGGGTTGAACTACGCTTAAAGCTCCACTGAGAGGATTGCTCCATGAGCGAAGATCGGATCGTTTTGGCGTACGTCTAAAGGGGGAACGACATGCGGATTTTGGTAGCGGTGGTGGTTGTGGTGGCGCTGGCAGGGTGTCTTTCGTCTGGGGAGGTGCAAAGGAATGAACCGAGCATCAAGACTTCTACCTCGAAGGGGCCGAAGATGTACGTGCGGTGCGTATTTCCCAAGTGGCAGAACGCTCGCAGCGACTCGTCAATATCCGAAACCGAAAATGGGTAGAGATTGCTTGACGGGTCAATATCTACAAGGGGAGATGGGGTAGGGCATCTCACGATGCCCTTGCAGGATTTAGTCAAACCGCCAGTGCGTTGAGTACATGCACGGGGTCGTTGTGAATGGCCCTCAGAAGCGCTTTCGCTGGACCAGTAGGTTCGCGTCGACCTTGCTCCCAGTTACGTAGGGTGCCTAGCTGAACGTCGATCATCGCGGCGAACTTCGCCTGGCTCAGACCGGTGGCCTTGCGAATTTCCTTGATCTGCATCGCGTCGACGGTAAATTCGCGGGAGGGTTGACGTTCTCCGCGCACGATTTCGTCCATTTGCTGCACACTTTCCATCAGCTCATCAAAGAATTTGCTCATGGTTATCTCCACTGTTCAATGACCGCTTTCAACGCCTTGCGTTCGTCGATGGTCAGGTCTTGCTGTTCATTCTTGGGGTAGATCATCAGCAAGGCTATCTGTGATGCCGAGACAAAATGGTAGTAGATCACTCGGGCACCACTCCGTTTGCCGTGGCCCTTGGCCGCGACGCGGATTTTCCTGATTCCACCAGTGCCTTCAATGACATCGCCAGCCGAAGGAGCCAACACCAAGGTCTTCTGAAAGCACCCATAGGAATCGTCATCAAGCAGTTCCTTGACTCGGCGGGTGAAGATCGGGGTCTCAACAAATATCATGGTCAATATACGCCAATGACTTACTTCCATGCAATCCTATGCCTGATCAGGGTGGCTTTCACGAGCTCTTCTGTAACGGCGTGTTAGGTCATGGTGATTTGCTGAGAACTGGATAGAGAGAAAAGTAGAAACGAAAGCGCGCTGGGCCTGACTCCGCATGCTACTCGGCTTGCTGGTTCGAAAATGGTTCAAGATGTGCTTGTTCGTCACGCGAAATGGCCTGCCGAAAAAACTCATATTTCCCACGCGCTTCAGGCGTGGGAGAATATTGCGTGCGCCAAACGCCAGGACTACTGTTCAAGTGTCGCTGCAAATTCAGCGATCGGGCTTGGTAACCCGGATTTGAGTAGGCGCACAGCGCCGCGAGAGCGGCTTTTTTATGTTCGCATTATGGCGGGCTGTGCGCAGGAGGCTTCGGCCTGCCGGTTCCTATTCACCGGTTTACCAACCTGCGTACGGTTCGCCACCCCTTCGCTTGGTAACGAAATGTGGCGGACTCCTTTACTGAATAGGAGTATCTCCATGACCAAGAAAATCACCCCCGATCCGCCCTTTATGCGCAAGGCCCTCAGCATGGCTGACAGAGACCTGTACTTGTGCAAACTTTCTGACGCTCCCTCCAACGAGCCTGAGCCGGCTTCGGCAAACAAGCCCCGTTTGCTCGATACCCTCGCGTTCACTTGCGCCAAACCCGTCACCCCAGAAGCCCCATACAAACCCACGCTGTTCGCCATCCAACCAGGCATCAGTGCCCAGGACGCGCTCACCTACGTTTCCAATCTGCTCGAAACGGCAGAACTCAATGGCGACGAAATCAGCCTGCATACCAACCCCGTCGAGCGGGCGTTGTTCTGGGGGATGCTGCATTCGGTGGAGGTGGCGCGTGCGGTGGTGGATGCCCTGCTCGAGGGGGCGTCCCCGTCTGATCAGCTATCGTCCGCGTTGGACAATCATCCGATAGATTGAGCTGGCACAGGCCGTGTCTGGAGTTCTGACCAGCAGGCCGACAACGTAAATAACCCATTCCTTTTTTGCGAGGCGCTCCATGACCAGCACACAAGCAAATGGTCCTTTTGAAGTTAAGCTGAACCCTGAATCCCTCAGCGATCTTGCTGCAGGGACAGACTTTGGACGGATGTCCATCAGCAAGTCATTTCACGGCGACCTTGTGGCGACCAGTCAAGGCGAAATGCTTTCTTTCCGTAGCAGTGTGCAGGGTTCGGCAGGCTACGTGGCGATGGAAACAGTGACCGGTACGCTTCATGGTCGTACCGGCAGTTTTGTATTACAGCACAGCTCCACAATGACCCGAGGCGTACCTGAACAGTCCATTACCGTTGTGCCCGATTCTGCTACTGGGGAGCTTGTCGGGCTTGTCGGTCGCATGGTGATCAACATCGTTGAAGGTCAGCATTCCTACCAGTTTGACTACACACTCTGATGAGATAAGCGGGGAGGGGCGAGGATGGTCACGCCCCACCCTCGGGCTTCAGGGGTAGCTGACCGCCTGCACCCAGTTCGCGCCTTTGCCCGAAGGCGCACTGGAGCTGCGGGTGAGCGTGCCCTGTAGCGGATCAATGGCATACACACCCACCTCCGGGCTTTTCTCTCCGGTGACCAGCAGCCATTTCCCCGATGGGTCGACGGTAATCCCCCGCGGTTGCTGTTCGACCTTGATGTTCTGCACGAAGCTCAACTGGCCGCTTTTGCGGTCCACCGAAAATGCACTGACCGTACTGCCGGTGCGCTCCGAGGTGTAGAGGAAGCGCCCGTTGGGTGTGAGCTTGATGTCGGCGGCCCAGATCAGGTTGCTGGCCAGCGGCGGCGGAGTCGGTTGGCCAGGCTTGATCATCGGTCGGACGCCGCCGCGCACCAGGCCCGAGTCGGCGGGAACTGCACTGACTTCGGACAACGCACTCAGGTGCCCGGTTTTCGGGTCGATGGCGAACGTGGTCACGGTACCGGCCATCTCGCTGAGCAGGTAGAGGAAACGGTTGTCAGACGAAATAGCCGGGTGGCGAGGGCCGCTGCCCTTGGGCAGTTCCACATGGCCCAGTGACGTGAGCTTGCCGCTGGCGGCGTCGAACTTGAACTCCAGGTACTGATCGGAACCCAGGTTGGCGGCGTACACGAAGCGATTGGTCTTATCGACAATGATCGAATGCGCGTTCGGGCCGGTCTTGATGACTTGTCGTACATCATCGGTCACGACGCCCTGGGCATCGATCGCATTGACGCTGACCAGGTCCTCGCCGTACGAGGCACCGAACAGATAGCGACCGGACTTGTCCGTCGATATGTAGGCCAGGCTGTCGGCAACGGTGGAGTTTTTCAGATGCTTGAGGGCGCCGTTGGCGGGGTCGACACTGTAGGTCGCCACCGAATAGGGTTTGGCGCGTATGGAAGCGTAGAGTTTGCTGTGGTCGGGGCTCAGTGCCAGGGGCATGACGCCCGCTCCGGCTTCGGTAGTTGCCAGAGGCTGCAATTGCCCCTTTGCAGACAGCTCATAACTGCTGAGCGTGCCGTCGAGGGCATTGGAAACGTAGACGTAGGTATTGGCCCAGGTCAGTGGGGCGGTCGCCAACAGTGCGGCGCTGGCGAGGCTTTGCAAGGTTTTGGCTCGGATCATTCAAGGGTACTCTTTTATTGTTGTTTTGATTGTCCGTTGTCGTACAACTAGGTTCGATTGTTAGGCGGCCATGCTGCCCTTGTCAATCCTGAAGCTGACAAGGGCAGCAACGAGTATGTCGATTTTCTGCATGTGGCTGGCGCCATTGGCGGGTTGGTTCGCCGGATTTTGGCTGCTGCTTTTTGCGCAGACGCCGGGTAGGGGGGAACGGTCGACTCGGCGAATTATCGTGACACATACCGCTCAGGGTCCTTGGGGACGGTCTGTGTCAAAACGATTAGGCTGATACGCATCTTTAATCGGAGGTTACTGATGAGTACCGAACTGCCCCCAATTGTTTTGGTGTTTGGAACAGAAGAGCAGGCGGCGAACTATGACCGCTGGTTTCGAGCCAAGGTACAGAGGTCTCTGGAAAATCCAGGCGCAGGTGTACCTCATGATGAAGTGATGACCCGAATGGATGCCATTATTGAAGAGGCCAGGCGCAAGCGGAAAAGCATCGTCTGATATTGCTTGTGTTTCTGTCTCTTCCTGACACTAGTTTCAGCCTGCCGGGCCACACCGTGCGGGCGAGCAGGAGTGCCATGGCCAACAACGACAATGACTTGAAAACAATCTGGAAAAGCTGAGACGAAAACCCCGCAGATGAATTTCTGCGGGGTTTTTGGCCTCAGGTCAGAATTAAAGTTCTGGTGAGTAAAGCGTGAACGAAATAAAAATATTTTGATTGATAGCGAATAATTCGGACAGTTGTTAACTTGCCTTTACACACAGCAAAAAGCCCGCATGTGCGGGCTTCTTGGGATGGGGCCGGATCCTTCGGCTGTGATCCATTGTGCTGGGCCTTTATGATGAAATGGTTACAGTCTGATATCAGATTGACGACTGTCCTATGAAAATTAGCTGGCGCCGACCAGGGAAGGCACGTCGTGGCCCCAGGTGTGCCAGGTTCGCGGCGTAACCCTGCAATTCTTTGAAAATCAGTTGGTTGCGAAATGGGTGTGGTGCTGAAAATTGCCGTCAGTGAACTTGCTTCGTGGGGTGGGGATGTATATATTCGTCCCCTTGTCGCGCAGGCACCCGATGGGCGGGCAGGTTATCCGGCCATCTGGCTCATCACGAGCCGCTGCGTAGACTGCTTTACCGCGCTACCGCCCGAATGGCGAAACTGGTAGACGCATGGGACTTAAAATCCCCCGCTCGTAAGGGCGTGCCGGTTCGATTCCGGCTTCGGGCACCATCTATTTCAAGGGCTTACGTGCGACTGTGCAGGTAGGCCCTTGTCGTTTCCGCTCCGCAATGACCTTGTGGGTCATCCATGACTGGATGTGGCAGAGCATCTGGAACTTCCTTGCCCAACGCCGTCTACATTGCAGTGGGGATGTTCCCCTTTCTGGGAAAACGGATATGTTCAAATCTCGCTCGTTTATTGCGGTAGTGACGTGTTTCGCCCTGGTAGCGGGCTCTGCGGGTGCTTTGGCTGATCCGGGCAACGGCAACGGTAATGGCCAGGGAAACGGCAAGGGTTTTTCACAAGACTTCCAGGATCAAGGCAATCAAGGCGGCCACGGCAAAGGTCACGGCCACGGCAAGAAATCAGATGGCGGTGAGTGGGGCTACGGTCCACGCGTTGATCGAGGACGCGTCCTCGGGGCACTAGGCGGGTACCGTGATTACTGGAGCCCCGGGCCTTCACTACCGCCAGGTATCCAGAAAAAGCTGGCCCGAGGCAAACCTCTTCCACCGGGCATCGCGAAAAAACTGGATGGTCGGCTGTTGGTACAACTCCCGCGCTACGAAGGCTATGAGTGGCAACAGGCGGGTGCAGACCTGATTCTGGTGTCTATCGCGAGTGGGCTCATCTATGAAGTGCTGAGTGGCGCTTTCAATTAGTGGAGGCCTGCACTGATCCGCTCTGACATCGCGTTGATCCAATGGCCAATCAACGAGAAGAGATCGCATTCACGTTAATAAGTTGGCATGGAGGCTTCCGTCTGTCGCCTGTCTTTGAACAACACGTAACTAATTGTGTCAGAGAAGACGCAAAGACCACTTTAATGGAAGCCATCATGCGATTTAAGAAGAGAAACCTGGTTGCTGTCATGTCCTGCGTCATGATGTTTGCGGCTGCTCCTTTGTTACCGGCTGAACTGTCCGTCATGGCTTCTGCCTATGCCAAGGAAGGTGGTGGTGGCAATGGCAATGGTGGTGGCGGCGGTGGCGGTGGCGGCGGTGGCAACGGCAATGGCGGCCATGGCGGAGAGAGCGGTGGTCATGCCGGTGCCAGTCATTCGGACAGTTCCCATAGCAGGGGGCTCGCTGAAGGTCATGAGGTCGATCATGACGGCAAGGCTATCGGCAAGTCGGTTCGGGATCATGACGGCAAGGCGATTGGCAAGTCGGTCCGGGATCATGACGGCAAGGCGGTTCGAGATCATGGCGTGAGAGGCCATCACACTGGTCGTGGCCATAAGAGTTCTCGTGGCCACGGTGTTGCGACCTCGAGTGTCGCGCACTCTAAAGCGACGCATGGGCTGTCGAAGGCCACGGCGATCTCGGACACCAAGGTGGGCGATCACAACGACAAAGGACTGGGCCAGGCCGCCAGCTCAACCGCTAAATAAAGGCGCTACTTCGATCGCGGCACCGCGACGAGAGGCGCACGGCCAGTGATCATGTGTGGTGTTCGTCAGGGATGAGCACCACCAGGTCCGTAGCGCCTACGTCGACCCCCGCTTGTGACAGCAAGGTGGTCACTTGCCCGCGGTGATGGGGCGGGTACGATCCACATTCGTCACGCAGCTCAGTCTAATACCATCCCCTTCTTGAAGCCCACCCAGATTGGCATATGCTGTCACCAGCATGCCGTGCTCACCGTGGCCAACGGCTCCACTACACGCCTAGAACGGATCGCGGCGAGCTGTCTTCGAGCTATTCTCGATCCGAAGGACAGGACACAGACGAGTCAGCTGAGAGAGGTCGTCCATTTTGCCCCACACCGAAGCAGGACGTTTGAAGCTGTTGCACGCTCTGGAGGTGCTCGACACCGAGACAGAGCCGGTTTTTGATCGACTCACCCGCTTGTTGGCCGCCACGCTTGAAATGCCCATTGCGCTGATCTCGCTGATCGACAGCGACCGCCAGTGGTTCAAGTCCAGGGTCGGGCTGGACACCCGGCAGACGCCCCGGGATATCTCCTTCTGCACCATTGCCATCGAGCAGGAGCAGACGATGGTGATCCCTGATGCGTTGAATGATCCGCGTTTTTCATCCAATCCCCTGGTCCTCAGCAACCCGCATATCCGCTTCTACGCGGGAGCGCCGATCCGCTCCATCGAGGGCTATGCGCTGGGTACGCTCTGCGCGATCGATAACAAGGCGCGGATTCTCACCGATGAGGCGCGGCAGGTCCTGGAGGATTTTGCCGGGCTGGTCAGCCGGGAGTTCCAGATGCGCGAGGCCGCGCTGCTTTCCCGCTCGCACATCACCCAGTCCGCGGCGGCCTTCGCGGCCAGCGAGGCGCGCCTGAAAACCGCCTTTGCCCTGGCGCCCACGGGCATCGCGGCGGTGGCGGGCAACGGGCGCTTTCTCAGCGTCAACGGTGCGTTCTGCAGCATCGTCGGCTATGACGCCGACGAGCTCATGAGCTTGACCTTCCAGGACATCACCCACCCTGAAGACCTGGACAGCGACTTGAGTCTGCTGCGCCAGTTGACCAACGGCGAAATCGATCGCTACCAGCTCGAGAAAAGGTACCGGCACAAGGACGGCACGTCTGTCTGGGTCGACCTGCATGTGGCCAAGCTGCTGTCGGTGAACGGTGACCTGGAGTATTACATCGCGACGGTGCAGAACATCCAGCTGCGAAAGGAAACCGAGGCGTCCCTGATGACGTTGCGGCACAGCCTGGAGCAGCGTGTCGAGGAGCGTACCGCCGAGCTGCTGCGGGCCAACGAAATGCTTTCCCACACGATGGTTCAACGGCTGCAGGCCGATCGTGAGCTCAGGCAGCGGGAGGCGGAGCTGTCGGCGGTGCTGGAGTACGCCAGTGATGCCTACGTGAGTATCGATGAGTCCGGGGCGGTGAGGGCCTGGAACCGCATGGCCGAGACGACCTTCGGCTGGTCCCGTGATGAAGCGCTGGGCCAGTCATTCGAACAGTTGGTGATCCCGGCGGCGATGCATGAGGGTCAACTGGTGGGCTGGCGAGAGTATCTCGCCACCGGCGATGACCGGGCCATGCGCCAGCGCCTGGAGATCTCGGCGTTGTGTCGTGACGGCACGGTCTTCCCCGTCGAGGTGCGTATCAGCCCTGTCGAAATCGACGGGCAGCGATTCTTCAGTGTCTTCCTGCACGACATCACCGAACGCAAGGCCATGGCCGAACGTCGCGAGAAAGAGGCGTTGACCGATACCCTGACCGGGTTGCCAAACCGCCGCTCCCTGCTCGAAGGCCTGCCCAACGCGATGGCCAGGGCGCGCAGGACCGGTGTTCCCCTGGCGGTGCTGTTTCTTGACCTGGATGGATTCAAGGCGGTGAACGATACCTTCGGCCATGAAGTCGGCGACGGCTTGCTCCAGGCCGTGGCCGAGCGGTTGAAGACCTGTCTGCGGGAGACCGATGCGGTGTTTCGGCTGGCGGGCGATGAATTCACCGCCGTTGTGGAGGGCCAGATCGGGGGGAGCCGGGACGCGGAGCGATTGGCGCAAAAGCTGATTCACCTGATCAGTGAGCCGGTCCTGGTCGGCTCGGCCACCGTACAGGTGGGGGTGAGTATCGGTATTGCGCTGTACGGGCGCGATGATCCGAGAAGCGCGACGCAGCTGTTGCGCGAGGCGGACAGCCGGATGTACGAAGCGAAGCAGGCGGGAAAGGGGCGCTTTGCCTCACAGCAGCGCTGAAATGCCCCCAAGTCTGTGACACGGGCTGAAGGTCGGGTGCAGGGCCTTCGCCGAGGGGCTGAATCAGCCCTGCATCCCGAGCCCGGAGGCTACCGGGACTGTTGCAACTGCGTGGCGATCACGGTGTTCTTCAGCAGGTAGGCAATGGTCATCGGCCCGACCCCGCCCGGTACCGGGGTGATCGCGCTGGCCACCGTGCGGGCGCTGGCATAGTCGACATCCCCCACCAGGCGGGTGCCGGTCTCGGTTTCAATCCGATTGATCCCCACATCGATCACGACCGCGCCCGGCTTGAGCCAACTGGCATCGATCAACTGTGGGCGACCTACGGCGGCCACCACGATATCCGCCAGCCGGCACAACGCTGGTGCATCGACGCTGCGCGAGTGCACCACGCTGACCGAACAATCGGCCTGCAACAGCAAGGTCGCCATCGGTTTGCCGACGATGTTCGAACGGCCGATGACCACCGCGTGCTTGCCGCGCAGATCGCCGCAGGTTTCCTGCAACAGGCGCATGCAGCCGCTGGGCGTGCAGGGCGTCAGGACCTCGGCACCGTGGACCAGGCCGCCGACGTTCTCCCGATGAAAGCCGTCGACATCCTTGAGCGGGTCGATGGCCTGGATCACCGCATGCTCCTCGATGTACGCGGGCAGCGGCAGTTGCACCAGGATGCCGTTCACCGCCGGGTCGGCGTTCAGTTCGGCAATCAGTTGCAGCAGTTCGGCCTGGCTGGTGCTTTCCGGCAGGCGATGCTCCAGCGAACGGATGCCGACTTCTTCGGCCCGCAGCAATTTGTTGCGCACATAGACCTGGCTGGCCGGGTCGTCGCCCACCAGGATCACCGCCAGCGCGGGGAAAAGGGCTTGCCGGGCCAGCTCCGCGATCTCGTCGCGGACTTCATTGAGCACCTGGGCGGCGATTGCCTTGCCGTCGATGTCGCGGGCCGGTGCAAGGGAAGAATTCATCGAATGCGTCACCATGGTCTGGGTGGAGGAAAGAGTGGGGCAGGTGGTGACGGAACTATATCACCCGCACGCCGATGACCAGTGTGACATAAGGCTGCATGCCGACGCGCCCGAGCGGACGTCAGGTCGGCAACGCGGGAGCCGCCGGTCGGCGCTCCCGCGGTGTATCGGGGTTCAGCGAAACGCCGGCACCACCTGCTGGATAAACAGCGCCAGGGACTTTTTCTTTTCCTCGTGGGGCAGGCTGTTGTCGCACCAGAAGCTGAACTCGTCGACCCCCAGTTCCTGGTAATAGCGAATCCGCTCGATCACCTCCCGCGGCGTGCCGATCATGGTGTTCTTGCGGATATTCTCCAGTTCGAACTCCGGCCGTTCGGCGAACTTTTCTTCCGGGCTCGGTGGCAGGAAGCCGTTGACCGGCACCTGCTTGTTGCCGAACCAGGCGTCGAAGGTCCGATAGAATTTCGAGATCGCCGTGGCTCCGACTTTCCAGCCTTCGGGGTCATCGACCGCATGCACGTGGGTGTGACGCAGCACCATCAGTTGCGGACGCGGCACCTCGGGGTTGTTGTCCAGCGCGGCCTGGAACTTGTTCTTCAGGTCCAGCACCTCTTCGTCGCCCTTCATCAGCGGCGTGACCATCACGTTGCAGCCATTGGCCACGGCGAAGTTGTGGGAGTCCGGGTCGCGGGCGGCGATCCACATCGGCGGGTTGGGCTTCTGGACCGGCTTGGGCACGCTGGTGGAGGTGGGGAATTTCCAGATCTCGCCGTCATGGGCGTAGTCGCCTTGCCACAGGGCGCGTACCACCGGAACCATTTCCCGTAGCGCCTGGCCGCCGCTTGATGCGGGCATGCCGCCGGCCATGCGGTCGAATTCCACCTGGTAGGCGCCACGGGCCAGGCCGACTTCCATCCGGCCATTGCTGATCACGTCCAGCAGCGCGCATTCCCCGGCGACCCGCAACGGGTGCCAGAACGGCGCGATGATGGTGCCGGCGCCCAGGTGAATGGTCTGGGTCTTGGCCGCGAGATAAGCCAGCAGCGGCATCGGGCTCGGGGAAATGGTGTATTCCATGGCGTGGTGCTCGCCGATCCACACGGTGCTGAAGCCGCCGGCCTCGGCCATCAGGGTCAGTTCGCTGAGGTCTTCGAACAACTGGCGATGACTGACACTTTCGTCCCAACGCTCCATATGGATGAAGAGGGAAAACTTCATGACGCTTACCTCGGGTCTTTTGTTGTTGGCCGGCAGGTCTGTCTGCTGAATTTTTGGTATACCATAATGCTGATTATTGCCGCGAAGCAAGGACCGTTTGCCGGTCGCCATCCGGGCTCAGGCGAGCGCGGGCAGGGCGCCCATCTTGCCGTGGCAATAGATCATCGGGCTGGCATCGGGCTCCGGCACGATCAGGTTCTTCACCGCGCCGACCATGATCGCGTGGTCGCCGCCTTCATACTCGCGCCACAGTTCGCACTCGATGATGGCGCTGGCGTTGGGCAACAGCGGGTTGCCCAGTTCGCTCAAGGTCCACTGGAGGCCCTGGGCCTTGTCCTTGCCTTTGCGGGCGAAGGCATAGGCCTCGTTCTGCTGCCCGCCGGACAGCACATGAATGGCGAAACGCTTGTTCCTGATCAGCACCGGATAGGAGTCGGAGCTGTAGTTGGGGCAGAACAGCACCAGGGCCGGGTTCATGGACAGGGAACTGAAGGCGCTGGCGGTAAGGCCCACCACCTGGCCGTCGTCATCCAGGGTGGTGATCACGGTGACCCCGGACGGGAACGAGCCCATGACTTGTTTGTAGATGGCGGCATCGATCATTGGACGGTCCTCGGCTGGTTGAAGCGGGTTTTTATTGGTTTTAAGGTATTATGGTATACCGTAATACCGTACTTGCAAGGGCTTTTTTACCAACGCCGGCGGTATGCCGAATTCGTCATGAGCCCGGTTTAAAGCGATCAAGCCGTAAGTCCTGGAATGGGCCAGTCTGGACCGTCTGTTCAAGGAGCTGATGATGATCCGACTGTCCCTGGCCGAAGCTCGCGAGCTGGCCGAATCCATCTTGCTGCACAACGGTTTCAACCTCGCCCACGCCCGTGCGGTGACCGACACGGTGATTGCCGGTGAGCGCGATGGCTGCGCCTCCCATGGTCTGTACCGGGTGCTGGGGTGCGTGAATTCGCTCCGGGCCGGCAAGGTGGCCGCCGATGCCCAGCCGCGGGTGATCGATCAGGCACCGTCGATTGTGCGTGTCGATGCGGCGGGCGGTTTCTCCCAGTTGGCGTTCCAGGCGGGCCTGCCGTTGCTGCAGGAGAAAGCCCGGGCCAACGGGGTCGCGGCCCTGGCGATCAATCACTGTGTGCATTTCTCCGCGCTGTGGGTCGAGATCGAGCAACTGACCGCTGCCGGCCTCGTGGCGCTGGCGTGCAATCCCAGCCACGCCTGGGTCGCGCCGGCGGGCGGGAGCCAGCCGCTGTTCGGGACCAATCCCATCGCGTTCGGCTGGCCGCGCCCAGGCAACATGCCCTTTGTCTTCGACTTCGCCACCAGTGCGATCGCCCGGGGCGATATCGAGCTGCATCGGCGTGCCGGCAAGGCGATTCCCCAAGGCTGGGGCGTGGACGCCCACGGGCAGCCGAGCACCGATGCTAACGTGGTGCTCGATAGTGGCGCGATGTTGACGTTCGGCGGGCACAAGGGCTCGGCGTTGGCGGCCATGGTGGAGTTGATCGCCGGGCCGTTGATCGGTGACCTGACCAGTGCCGAATCGCTGGCCTATGACGCCGGCAGCAAGTCGTCGCCGTACCATGGCGAGCTGATCATCGCGTTCGACCCGCAGCGCTTCCTCGGCGCGGCCACCGAGCAGCATCTGGCCCGTGCCGAAGTCCTGTTCGAAAGCATCCAGGGGCAGGGCGCACGCCTGCCGTCGCAACGGCGTTATGAAGCGCGGGCGCGCAGCCTGGTCGAGGGCGTGCAGATCCCCGAGGCGCTATACAACGATCTGAAGGCGCTGCTGGCCTGAGTAGGTATTGCATTCACTTGGCCGCCGCATCCGAACTGACTTGATGCTGTACGGCCTGAGTAGGAGAGGGGACTTCCTCCTCTCACCGCCTTTGTGCAGTTACATATTGCGCTAGGAAAAAACCTACAGTAGATTCCCAGCCTCGCTGCAGTCCAGGATGGATTGCATACATGGATGTTCGTTCGCTGTCTGGCGGACGTTTACAAGGAAGTAATAGCATGCCGACTGCCGGTAGTCCGACTATCTATACGCTGGGTCCCGAAGGCACCAACTGTGCAACAGCCGCTCAGTGGTGGCTTGATTCTCGTGGCGACAGCAAGGCATCTGGCGTTACAGCGCCGCGCATCGTTCTGCATGAAACCCTTGAGCAAGCCTTTGACGAGCTGGCCGAAAAGCAGGACGGCTATCTGTTGAGCTGCGCCGCCTATCCCGATTTGCATACCCTTATCTTTACCCGCCTGGGTGATATGGAGTTGTGCGACAGCTTTATCATGCCGACCCATTCAATGGTTCTGGCCAGTCGTACTTCGGCCAATCGGATCAAGAGTGTGGCGACCCATCCCGCCCCCCAATCCCTGGTGGCCAGCCAGTACCACAAGGTCTTTGCCAACAGCAATGCCGATGCCGCGGTGCTCTGCAGCACGGGCAAGGCCGATGCCTGTGTCACGACGGTGGTGGCCGCTGATCGCCATGAGCTGAATGTCGTTCAGGATTTCGGCCAGGTCCCGATGGCCTTTCTGGTCCATTCGCTGAAGCGAGCCGACCATGCACAAGGCTGATCCGTTCACGGCCATCATCAGCCTCGTCGATGAGATTCGTGCCCGCCAGGAACTGGACGGGAGCATCAAGGACCCGAGCCCGGCGGACCATGCCCGGATCAATGCGCTGATCGCCGAGCTGGATCGTCAGGCAGGTGCTATCGACGGGCTGTCTCCAGCGTTGCTGACGGCGACTCTGGAGGATCTTGGACGTTGGGCGCAGAACGGGTTGCAGCAGCGGCCCTTGTTCGATAAGACACTGGCCAGTTTCAAAACGCCTTTGCCCGGTGAGGCGTTGTTCTTGCTGGCGCCGATGCGGGCAACCAATGGGCCGGACCCTGAAGGGTTCCGGCTGGAGCTGGTGACCGGCTATCGGAGCGAAACCCCTTACCTTGCCGATGCCGGGCAGTACACGGAGCATTACGTCGCGCCGTTTCAATGCATCAAGCTGGGGGCTGCGTCGAAGGGCTTCCTGCAAGGCAATTGCATTGTCCTGTTTCCAGAGTCGGTGGCGGCTGCAAGCAAGGTCGATAAACAGGCATTTGCCTTGTTTTTCTTCAGCAAGTTTTTCCATATCTACAACGATCAGACGGTCGTGGAAGCGGATCGTTTGTTTGGCCGCGACAGCCCGTTCCTGTTTGGTCAACTGAGCAGCCGCCAGATGTCCGAGTCTGACATGTATGACGCCCGTTGCTTGTGGGGTTATTACCACGACTACGCGCACCATACCGGGCCACGTCCCTTGGACAAGAACCTGTATATCAAGCTGAACTGGTTTACCGGTCTGCTGGAGGAAACCAAGTGCGACCTGATTACCGTGCGTCTGGTGCAGCAACACCGCCCGGACTTCTGGCAGGAGATTGCCGAGTTCATTCTGCTTGAGCGCATGTTCCGTTATCCGAAAGGCTCGCAGCGGCACATGACGTTCGATGCCGGGACAGGGATTCTGCTGTTCGAGATCTTGATGAACGCCCAGGCGTTGATCGAGGATGAGCAGGGCCGTCTCACGTTCGATACCGAGCGTCTTGGCGAGCAGATCTCGTCGGTGATTGCCGATATCGAGGCGTTGGAAACCCTGGACGACGAGGCCTATCTGGCTGGCGCCAGGGAGTATGTCCAGCAGCATCTGGGTGCTCCGCAAAACCCACAGGCACGCTTCAATTTCCCGGCCTCGCACTATGCGCGACGGGTGCTTGGGGAGTCGCCTCATTGAACGCCTTGAAAGGGCGGCTGCTGCTGTTCACCTTTGCCATTCTGGCGCTGTTTTCGATCAGTTGGCTGTTGTCCAAGAACCTGATTGGCAGCATCCCGGTGATGCATGCCGTCGGGCTCAGGCTATGGGCGACGACGGCTGCCCTGTGGTTGATCGTGGCGTTTCGCGAGCGGGCCGCATTGGCCTCCATACCCCTGCGCTCAAGGTTGCCGGGGTTTTTCATGCTGTCGGTCCTGGGCTTCTCCCTGTATTTCGTATGCAGCTTCGGCGCCTTGAAGTCGCTGAAGGCCAGTGACCTGACCATGGTCCTTGCGACTATTCCGGGCATTACCTATCTGCTGGGTTTCCTGTCTCGCAGCCTGGGGTTTTCCTGGTTGAAGCTCAGTGGCGTGCTGATCGTCAGCGCGGCTGCATTGGCGTTCAATGCGAGCGGTAATGAAGGTGGCACGGTGAGTCCGGCAGGCATTGCACTGGCATTGGTGGCGGCGTTTTCCTATGCCGTTTATGGCCTGCTGTCCAAGCGCTACCTCAAGGATCTGCCTCTGCTCACCTCGCTGGCCTGGGTGACCTTGATCTCTGCCACGTCCTTCGTGCCTTTGTTCATGCTTGATCCGGCGCCCTTGTTGCTGCTGAGCCTGGAGGATGTTCTCAAGGTGCTGATTCTGGGGGCTGCCTGCTCGGCTCCGGTTTATGTGTTGTACCAGAAGGTCCTGGCCGAAGGCGGCGTGCTGTACGCCAACGCGATCGGCTTGCTTGCGCCTTTCGCCGTGGTCGCCGGTGAGTGGTTGATCGGCTCCGGCGTGGCGTTAGGGGTAGTGAAAATCATTGCGATGATTGCGGTCATGGTCGGTATCAGCCTGTTATTCGTCGATGCATCGGGTGTCTCGGGATGGCAATTGAAGCGCCGTCCCCCACGACTCCCGATTAGTGAGGAAATAAAATGAAAAAGCTGGCGTTGGTTTGCCATCGCAGTGCCAAGTTGTCATTCGTATTTGAGGCCGCACAAGCGGCGGGCATTGAGCTGGTACTGATTTACGACACGACCGAGAGCGCTCCCGCTCAGTTACCGGCGGTCACCTCGACCTGGCAACTGCCGGTTTTCGATGAGCCCCAAGTGGCTCTGGAGGCCTTCGCGGCCGGAGTGGAAGAGCGCGGGATTGGCGGGGTCATGACCGTTCGCGAAGAGGCGATCATCTGGACGGCCCTGGCGGCGAAAAAAATCGGTACGCCTGGCATTGCGCCGGAAGTGGCGGCGTTAGCGCGCAACAAATACCTGATGCGTCAGGCGTTCGCCGAGGCAGGCTTGAGGTCGCCGGGGTTTCGCTACATCGACAATCCCGAAGACCTTTCGCAAGTCCATGCCCTGGGTTTGCCACTGGTGATCAAGCCGCTTTCCGGCTGGTCGAGCACCGGTGTGATGCTGGCCAGGAGCGCCGAAGAGCTACCCGGCCTCATCAAGGCCGTCTGGGATGTCCAGAGCAAGGATCTGGCGCGTTTCTACGATCAGAACAAGGCCGTGGGCCTGGTGGTCGAGCAGTACCTGCCCGGCAAAGAGTTCGTGGTGGAGTGCTTTGTCGATATCGAAGGCGTGCATGTCCTGGCAGTCGGCGACAAGGGCCAGCCTGAAGGGCCTTGGTTTGAAGAAACGATCTATCGCCAACGCCGTGATATCGATGATCCGTTGATCGTTGCCTTGTGCGAGGCGGCGCGTGAGGGGGTGAAGGCCTTGGGCATTACCATGGGCGCCGCGCATGTGGAGCTTCGCCTGGATGCCCGGCAGCAACCTTATGTGATTGAAATCGGCGCTCGTATCGGTGGCTCGGGCGTGTCGCATTTTGTGGTGGAGCAGAGCACCGGCGTCTCGTTCGCAAAACTGTGCATGACCGCTGCCCTGGGCTTGCCGACCCCGGCACTGCCCGATGTGCTGCCTGCCGCCAGAGTGGCTGCGAACTACATCATTCCACTGCGCGGCGATGGCCGTTTCAGCGGTTTCTCGGGGCTGGACAAGGTTGAGCAGCATCCTGAAACCGCACGGGTCGTGACCTTTTTCGAGGCCGGGCACATTTCACCACCCCCTCCAGCATTTGGCGGGTACCCAGGGTTCATCTTCTCGGTACATGCCTCGGACGAAGCCGCCAATGCCTATCACCAATGGCTTGATGACACATTGAGCATCATCTGGAACCAATGAGTACCACGCCTAACAGTCATCAGGAATCGTGACATGGAACAACCACAACTGGATTGGAATAACCTGGGTTTCGGTTACAAGAAAACCGACTTTCGCTACATTTCGCACTGGCGCGATGGTGAGTGGCAAGAAGGTTATCTGACGCAAGATAATCATCTGCATATCAGCGAAGGTTCGGCCGCGCTGCACTATGGCCAGCAGTGTTTCGAGGGGATGAAGGCCTACCGCTGCAAGGATGGCTCCATCAACCTGTTTCGTCCCGATCAGAATGCCGCGCGCATGCAACGCAGTTGCTCGCGGCTTCTGATGCCGACGGTATCGACCGCCCAGTTCATCGATGCGTGCAAGCAGGTGGTCAAGGCCAACGAAAGGTTTCTGCCTCCCTACGGGACAGGCAGCTCCCTGTATCTACGACCTTTCGTGATCGGCGTCGGGGACAACATCGGTGTGCGTAGCGCGCCGGAGTTCATCTTCTGTGTGTTTTGCATTCCGGTCGGCGCGTTGTTCAAGGGTGTGTTGCAGCCCAGCAACTTCATCATCTCGGACTACGACCGCGCAGCCCCCAATGGCACCGGCGCCGCCAAGGTGGGTGGAAACTATGCCGCCAGCCTGTTGCCCGGCACCGAGGCGCGGACAGCCGGTTTTGCCGACTGCATCTATCTCGATCCGCTGACTCATAAAAAGATCGAGGAAGTCGGTTCGGCCAACTTCTTTGCCATCACCTACGACAATACCTTCGTGGCGCCGCGCTCATCTTCGGTGTTGCCCGGCATCACCCGCGCCTCGTTGATCGAGCTTGCCCAAAGCCGCCTGGGGCTGAACGCGGTGGAAGACGATGTCTATATCGACAGCCTGGGTGACTACAAGGAAGCGGGCGCCTGTGGAACCGCGGCGGTTATCACACCGATTGGCGGTATCCACTACAAGGATCGGCTGCATGTGTTCCACAGCGAGCATGAGGCCGGCCCCCTTACCCAACGCTTGTTCAACGAGCTGACGGGTATCCAGAACGGTGATATCGAGGCTCCGGCAGGCTGGATCGAAAAGGTCTGAGGCCGTTACGGGCAGCGGGACTCCAGCGTCCCGCTGCCATAGCCGATTTCAGGGCAGTACCGGCAGCGGAAGGTGCCCGATCACCGGCGAAGGGTTCATAGGGGATTGCGGTGGCTGGTGCCGTCGACCAGGCGATTGATACCCAGTGGGTTGGCGTTTTGCAGCGCTTTGGGGAGTAAGGCATCCGGGCAATTCTGGTAGCACACCGGACGCAGGAAGCGCTCGATGGCCAGGCTGCCGACCGACGTGCCGCGGGCATCGGAAGTGGCCGGGTAAGGCCCGCCGTGGACCATCGCATCACAGACTTCGACTCCCGTCGGATAGCCGTTGAACAACACCCGGCCGACCTTTTGCTCCAGCAGCGGCAGCAGCTCGCCGTGGCCTTGCAGATCGCCAGCCTCGGCAATCAGCGTGGCCGTGAGTTGACCGTGCAGGCACTGTAGCGTGCGTTGCAGTTCGGCTTTGTCGGCCACTTCAACCACGATAGTGGTCGGGCCGAAGACTTCTTCCTGCAACAGCGGATCGCCGTCGAACAGCAGGTTGACGTCAGCCTTGAACAGCTGTGGCTGTGCCTGGTTGCCCTGCTGAGGCTGGCCGGCCAGATGACGGATGCCAGGATGATCGAGCAAGGCCTGCACACCGTTGCGGTAGCTGCGTAGCGTGCCGGCGTTGAGCATGGTTTGCGCCGGTTGCTCGTTCATCAAGGTGCCGAGCAGGGCCGTGAAGGCGCTGAACCTTGGCGAAGCGATGCCGATCACCAGGCCCGGATTGGTACAGAACTGCCCGCAACCCTGCACCACCGAAGCCACCAGCTCACGGGCGATGGTTTCGCCGCGCAGGTGCAAGGCTTCGGGCAACACCACGACCGGGTTGATGCTGCTCATTTCGGCGAACACCGGAATCGGTTGTGGCCGTGCGGCGGCCATGTCGCAGAGCGCGCGGCCGCCCGTCAGCGAGCCGGTGAAGCCGACTGCCTGAATCGCCGGATGCTTGACCAGTGCTTCACCAACCCCTGCGCCGTAGATCATGTTGAACACGCCCTTGGGCATGTCGGTGTGCTCGGCGGCACGGATGATCGCATCGGCCACCTGTTCCGCGGTTGCCATATGCCCGCTATGGGCCTTGAACACCACCGGACAACCCGCGGCCAGCGCGGCAGCGGTATCGCCGCCGGCGGTGGAGAACGCCAGCGGGAAATTGCTCGCGCCGAACACCGCGACCGGACCGACGCCGATCCGGTACTGGCGCAGGTCGACCCGTGGCAGCGGCTGACGTTCGGGCAAGGCGCGGTCGATGCGCGCACCATAGAAATCACCACGGCGCAGGACCTGCGCGAACAGGCGCATCTGGCCACTGGTACGAGCGCGTTCGCCCTGGATACGAGCGCTCGGGAGCGCTGTCTCGCGGGTAACCAGAGCGACGAACTCATCGTCCAGCGCATCCAGTTGCGCGGCGATGGCGTCAAGAAAATCCGCACGCCGGTGGGCCGACAGTGAGCTGAAGACCGGGTACGCCGATGCGGCGGCTCGGGCGGCGGCGTCCACTTCATCACCCGTGGCCTGCATGAACACGAAGGGCAGGGCTTCACCGGTGTTGGCGTCATGGCTGTGCAGGGTGAGGTTGCCGGCGGCGCTACGCGCACCGCCGATGTAGTTGTGACCGATGATCTCGGGCATGGAAAACTCCTGTGATTAAGCTCAAGCCAGTGAGTCGCCCCGGCGTGGCGTGGCGGGTTCGGCACCATCGAAGGCGCGGATACGCGCAGCCGATTCGGCGTCCACGGCGTGCAGCGATTTGCCACGGGTTTCGCGGGTCAGGCCAACGGCGACGAGGGAAATCAGCGCAGCGCCGACCAGGTAGAAGGCGATCGGTGTCGAGCTGTGGTACTGGTTGAGCAGGGTGAGGGCAATCAGCGGCGCCAGTGAGCCGGCGAAAATCGGCGCTACCTGATAACACAACGACAGCGCGGTGTAGCGCACGTGGGTTGGGAACATTTCGGCCATCAGCGCCGAGTAGGGCGCGTAGGTCATCGACTCGATGGCCAGGCCCAGGGTGATGGCCGCCATGATCAGCCAGTTGTTGCCGGTGTCCATCATGGGGAAGCCGATGAAGCCCCAGAACGCGGTGAGCACCGCGCCGGTCAGGTACACCGGTTTACGTCCGATCAGATCGGACAGATAACCCATCAGCGGGATCAGGAAGAAATGCAGCAGGTGTGCGCCGAACATCAGCAGCAGAACCTGTGAAGTGTCCTTGTGCACCACCAGTTTCAGATAAGTGATCGAGAAGGTCACCACGGTGTAGTAGAGGATGTTTTCGGCAAACCGCGCGCCGATACCGACCAGCACGGCACGCCAGTGATGACGCAACACCTCGACCACGCCCAGCTGCTGTTGCTTGTTCTGTGCCTGGCGCGCTTGAGCTTTCTTGAAGATCGGCGCGTCATCGACGCTGGTGCGAATCCAGTAGCCGATCAACACCACCACCGCCGAGAACCAGAACGCGACGCGCCAGCCCCAGGCAAGGAACTGCGCCTCCGACAGATTCGAGGACAACAGCAGCAGGGCGATGGTGGCGACCAGGTTGCCGGCCGGAACACCGGCTTGCGGCCAACTGGCCCAGAAGCCTCGACGATTGTCCGGACAGTGTTCGGACACCAGCAGAATCGCACCGCCCCATTCACCGCCAAACGCGAAACCCTGGATCAGCCGCAACACCACCAGCAACACCGGTGCCGCGTAGCCGATCTGGTCGAAGCCGGGCAGGCAACCCATCAGGAAGGTGGTGATGCCGACCACCACCAGGCTCAGTTGCAGCAGGCGCTTGCGGCCGAATTTGTCACCGTAGTGGCCGAACACCAGGCCACCCAGCGGGCGGGCGAGAAAGCCGACGGCATACAGGGCGAAGGCGGCGAGGATGCCATCGACCGGGCTGTCGGTCTGGCGAAAGAACAGCTGGCCGAAGACCAGTGCCGAGGCAGTGCCATAAAGAAAGAATTCATACCACTCGGCGACAGTGCCGGCCATGGCGGCGGCCACGACACGCTTCAGTCCTGAAGCGGTGGTGGCGCGGGAGGTGCTTCGAGGGTTGGACATGCTGGCGTTTCCTGTAGAGGTGCAAGGACAGGCAGCCGGGCCGGACCCGCAAAGGGTCCGCCCGGCAATCACTCAGAGACCGACGTCCGGCAGTGGCGGACGATTGGCCAGGGCCTTGGCCATGATCTGCTCGACGAACACCCGGTCGGCTTCCGGCAAGGCCAGGCGCGGTGGGCGGGTCAGGGCGCTGCCGCGACCGGCAATGGCTTCGCACAGCTTGATGCACTGCACCAGGTCCGCCCGGGCGTCGAGGTGCAGGATCGGCATCAGCCATTCGTAGATCGGCATGGCCTCGGCGAAGCGACCGGCCTTGGCCAGGCGGAAGATGGTTTCGCCTTCTTTCGGGAACACGTTGGACATGCCCGAGACCCAGCCTTCGGCCCCCACCGCGATGCTTTCCAGCACCACATCGTCGAGACCGGCGAACAGCACGAAACGGTCGCCGACTTCATTGCGTACGTCGATGAAGCGCCGGGTGTCGCCGGAGGAGTCCTTGAAGCACACCACGTTGTCGCAGTCGGCCAGGGAAATCAGGATGTCCGGGGTCACGTCGTTCTTGTAGATCGGCGGGTTGTTGTAAACCATCAACGGCACGTCGGCGTTTTTCGCCACATAGCGGTAGTGCTCGGCGGTCTCGAAGGGCTTGGAGCCGTAGACCAGCGCCGGCATCAGCATCACGCCGTCGACGCCGGCCCTGCGCACCGCGTTGGCCACCTTGGCCGCTTGCACGCTGGTGAACTCGGCCACGCCGCAAATCACCGGCACGCGGCCGCGGGCGGCATCGACCGCGACTTCGGTCACGGCGATCTTTTCTTCGGCGCTCAGCGAAGTGTTTTCCCCCACCGAACCACACACCACCAGGCCCGAGACGCCGTCGCGGATCACGTTGGAGATCACTTGGTGGGTCTTTTCCAGGTTGATGGAGAAGTCGTCGTTGAATTGAGTGGTGACCGCCGGGAAGACGCCGCTCCAGTTGATGCGTTTGCTCATGATGCACTCCAGTGGTTAAACGTATTTCGTATACGATATTTTAAGTGAAAAAATTAGACCAGTGTTTTTTCGCCGGGCGCCGTCATGGCGCCACCGGTTTGTCTCAATCAGCCGTCAAGCAGGGGCGTTGGCGCTCAGGCACCGGGCCAGGTGTCCGACAACCGGTAGCCTTCCGGCCACGGATCGCTCGGGTCGAGCAGCAATTGATGGGTGCCGGTGATCCAGGCCCGGCCGGAAAGGCACGGATAGATCGCCGTACGCCCGGCCACCTCGGTCAGGGAGTCGATGCGGCAATGGAACTCCGAGCCGATGATCGAGCGTCCGATAAAGCGCTCCCCGACCTTCAGCACACCCTTGGCCTGCAGCACCGCCATGCGCGCCGAGCAACCGGTGCCACAGGGCGAACGGTCGATCTTGCCGGGGCGGATCACCACGGCGTTGGCCGCGCTGGCGACGCCGTTCTCGTAGACCACGGGCGCGGCGATCTGGCAGAAGGAGATATGCGACCAGTCCGGGTTCAGCGGGTGGACGAAGCCCAACTGCTCGTTGGCGGCCCGGGTAATCTTCAGGCCGATCTCGACCAGGTCCCTGGCTTCGTCGGGTCGAATGGCAAAGCCCAGGCGTTGGGCGTCGACGATGGCGAAGCTGTCGCCGCCATAGGCGGTGTCGACCTGGATCGAACCCAGGCCCTCGACTTCGATCCAGGCGTCGAGACGGTCGGCGAACGACGGGACGTTCTTGATTTCCACCCGCTGGACCTTGCCGTCCTTGCACTCGGCCACGGCTTCGATGAGTCCGCCGGGGGCTTCGAGGACCAGCCGGGTCTGTGGCTCGGTCATCGGCAGGATGCCGCTGTCGAGCAGCACAGTGGACACGCACAGAGAATTGGAACCGGACATCGGCGGGGTATCGGCCGGTTCCATGATGATCCAGGCCATCTGCGCCCGCGGGTCCTTGGCCGGCACCAGCAGGTTGACGTGGCGGAACACCCCGCCACGCGGTTCGTTGAGGACGAAATTGCGCAGGGTCTGGTCCTCGGCGATCCAGCGCGACTGTTCCCACACCGTGGCCCCGGGCGGCGGCGCGACGCCACCGACAATCACATCGCCGACTTCACCTTCGGCATGGCAGCTGACCACGTGAACGATTTTCGATGAGCGCATCGGGTGCTCCTATTTGACCGATTTGAGGAACGCCGCCGTTTCCGGCTGCATGGGATTACCGATGACCTGGTCGGGCGCGCCGATCTCGTGCACCAGGCCGTTGCGGAAGAACGCCACGCGATCGGACACGTCGCGTGCAAAGCGGATTTCGTGGGTCACCAAGACCATGGTCATGCCGTCTTCGGCGAGCATGCGCATGGTGTCCAACACTTCGCCCACCAGTTGCGGATCGAGGGCCGAGGTGGCTTCGTCGAACAGCATGTAGTCCGGTGACATGGCCAGGGCCCGGGCAATCGCCATGCGCTGTTGCTGGCCGCCGGAGAGCTTGCCGGGAAAGGTCTTGAGCTTGTCGCCCAGGCCCACGTGGGTCAGCTGCCGGACCGCCAGTTCTTCGGCTTCCTGCTTGCTCCTGCCGAGCACCTTGCGCGGCGCCAGCATCACGTTTTCCAGCACGGTCAGGTGCGGGAAGGCGTTCCACTGCTGGAACACGATGCCGATCTTCTGCCGCAGGCGGTTGAGGTCGGTGGCCTTGTCGTGGACCTCGATGCCGTCGACGCGGATGTTGCCCTTGTGAATCGATTCCAGGCCGTTGATGCACATCAGCAGGGTCGATTTACCCGAGCCGGAGCCGCCGATGATCGACACCACCTCGCCCTTGTCCACCGTCAGGCTGACGCCCTTGACCACTTCGAGGTCGCCGAAGGATTTGTGTACGTTGTCGATCTCAATCATTTTCTTGCCACCTTCTTTCCAGACGAGCGCCGAGGCGAGCGACCACCAGGCTCATGACGTAGTAGATAAGGCCCGCGATGCACAGCACCAGCAGCGGTTCCTGGATGCGCGTGACGATGGTTTGCGAGGCGCGCAGCAGTTCGACGATGCCGATCCACATCACCAGCGCGGTGTCCTTCATCACCCCGAGCACCAGGTTCAGCCAGCCGGGGAAGGCCACCCGGGTGGCCATCGGCAGGACGATCCAGCGCAGGTCCTGGACAAAGCTCAGGCCCAGCGAGCGACTGGCCCGGCGCAGGGTCAGCGGCACCGACAGCACGCCACCGCGGACGATCTCGGTGAAGTACGCGGCGGTGTAGACCCCGAGCACGATGCAGCCGACGCCGAAGGCGCTGATGTTCAAGCCGACGATGCTTTTCAGCGAATTGAACAGGACGAACTGGATCAGCAACGGAATGCTGCGAAACGCATCCAGCACCCAGGCCAGGGGCAGGCTGGCGCGTGGCAGCAGGGCGCGCAGCAGACCGAACAACAGCCCGCTGCAAGAGCCGAGGAGGATCGCCCAGCCGGTCAGTTGCAGCGTGACCCAGGCGCCGTTGAGCAGGAACAGCAGGTCATTCCAGGACAAACTGGTGGAAAACATGGTCACTCCTCAGTAGCGGAACAGCCGCCAGGCCATCAGCCGGGCCGCCGCGACGATCGCCTTGGCAATCAGGTAATACAGTACCGCGGCAATGGCGAAGAACTCGAAGGTGCGGAACGTCTTGACGTTGTATTCCTGGGTCACCCCGGTGAGGTCATTGTTCAGTCCGACCACCACCCCCAGCGACGTCATCAACACCGCCCAGACCATTTGGTTGCTCAGCGGATAGAAGACGATGCGCAGCAACTGCGGGACGATGATCATCCGGTAGGCCTGGAAGGCGCTCATGCCCAGCGAGCGTGCGGCGCGCACTTGCGTATCGGGCACCGCCTTGAGGCCGCCGCGAAAGTTTTCCGCGAGATAACCGGCGTTGTTGAAGGTGATCCCGGCAAGCAGCGCCAACCAGGAACTGACATGCAGGTCCAGCGAGCCGAGGCCGAAGTAGAGGATGTAGACCTGGAACAGCGACGGGGTGTTGCGGGCAATCGACACCCAGCCGTTACCGATGCCACGCAACAACGGATTGCGGGTTTCGCGCATCACCGTCAGGGCCAGGGCGATCAGTACCCCGAAGATCATCGACAAGGCGGCGGTCTCGAAGGTGACGAGGGCCCCGCCGAGCATGTCCGGCAAGGCGCGCAGGGCCGCGCGCCATTGAAAGGTGTAGTCAAGCATGCGCGAGATTCTCCAGTGGGACGGCAGGCGCCAACCAGGCTGGCAAACGCCCGCTGGCGGTGGCGGTGCAGGCGGCGTCGACGCATTCGGCGAGGCTGGCGAAGTGCACCTTGCGGCCCACCAGCCCGGGCGCGTAGTGGGCGTACTTGCCCGAGTTGGTCATCAGGGTCTTGGCGGCCAACGGGATCACCGGCTCGCCGAGCATGCACCAGCAGGTGTCCGTGACCAGGGTGGCGCCGAAAGCTTCGATCACCGCGACATGCCCGGCGGCGCGGGCCTGTTCCAATACCGCGCGGCCGCAGGTGATGGCGAGGACCACCTCGGGGTGCTTGTGTCGACCCCGGCATAGACGGGCCAGGTGGGCAAATTCGCCGAGGGAGAAATGCGGGTTGCCCAGGGACACCACATCCACCCGGCGGTCGCGGGCACTGTTGAGTTCACGCCAGCTGAGCAGCAGGTCCTGCAGGCGGATTTTTTCCACGGGGATCGCGACGTCCGGCTCCAGCACCTGGGCCGGGTCGAGTGCCTCCGGCGTCACTCCGGCGATATGAAACAGCGGCGCGGCGGACGTGGTGGCGAAGGCCGCGCCGAAGGCTTTCAGATCGTCCAGGCTCGGTTGGCGCTGTTCCAGCCCCAGCACCAACGGAATCCGGCTGCCGGCCAGGGTGCCGATGTGATAACCGAGCAGCGGGTAGAACGCATCATCCAGTTCGCCCAGGGCGGGCAGTTCGATTTTCAGCCGGGCCTTGCGTTGGGTCTCCAGATGGCAGCCAATCAACGGCGCACGACCGGTCAGGGCAATGCAGATATCCAGGTAGTCCGGGTACTTCAGGGTGCGTGCGCCGAGCACGCTGTTGGCGTAGACCACGGCGTTGGATTCGGCCCAGACGATCTGTTCGCCGACCTTCGGCGCGCTGTCGAGCAAGTAGGGCGCGCAGGTGAAACTGAGCTGCGCGCCCATTGCCATATACGCATCGCCCAAGGCACTGGCGGGCACTCCCAGTGCCGGGTCGATGCCCAACTCGCGCCAGCGGCGCTGGTCGACCGAGATGGAGTTGAGGGTGGTCGGTACCCGTACTTTTGCCCCCCACTGCACCCACTGTTCGGCAAAGCGCAGGCTCGCAGGTCCCGTATAGATGCAGCCGTCGATGTGTGCCTGGGTGACATCCACCAGGCTGCTGGCACCTTGCAGTTGCGCCATGCGCAGGACGATCCGCATGGCGACCTGGGCGGCCTTGCCGTATTGGCCATCGAGCAGCGCCACGTCGTATTCGTTGAGTTGGATCGAGTCGTCGGTTTTTTCGCTGGGCAACGCTTTGTCGAGTGTCTGTCCGGCAGTCTCGGGCACCTGTTCGAACAGCGTCACGCCGGCGCCTTCGACCCGCGCGAAGACCTTGCCGCGCAAGGCGGCGAAGGCCTCCCGGCCGATGCACAGCACCGGCAGGGAACGCTCGAAAAGGGTCTGTGCCACCAGCACGCCCAGGGTCAGGATCTCATCCGGTTCGGCCAGCACCAAGGCGGCGGGTGCATGACCGTTGCTGATCAGCTCCATCATCACGCTGCTGCCGGTGCAGGAACCGCGGCCGCTGGGCAGCGCCAGCACGCGACCGGCCAGGTGCTCGCCACTCAAGGGGTGATGGCGGTCGATCACCTCGCCACTGAAGGGATCGACTCCGCCCCAGAAACTCAGGCCGACATCGGCGAACAGCAGGGGACCTTGGGCGGCCCCCTCGACCAGGCTGCGTCCGATCAAGGAAGTGGGCGTGCTGGGCATTCAGCTTTCCTCAGTAGTAGACGTGGGGCACGGTCAGGTCGGTCGGTGGAATCTCGGTCCCGACCCATTTGACGAACAGCTCCTTGTAACGTCCGGTACGCACCTGCTGGTTGACGAACAGGTTGAGGTAGTTGATCAGGCCATACTCGTTGCGCTTGGCACCCAGCGAGACATAGTCGATGACATACGGGGCATCGCCGGCGACCTTCAGGTTCTTGTACTTGCCTGATTTAAGCGTAGCGGCTGCCACGGTATTGGTGACGACGGTAGCGTCGATATGGCCCTGGGCGACGGCCAGGATGGTGTCGTTCTGCGATTGGTAGGCTCGGAAGCTACCCGTTCCCCAGCTCTTCTGGTCCTTTTCCAGGGCGATGGCTTCGAAGGTGCCGCTGGTGTTGCCGACCGGCTTGCCCTTGAGGTCTTCGTACTTGTTGATACCGGTGTCGCTACGGGTCAGGACCACCATCTGGAAGGCGAAGTAGGGATGGGACAGGCCCACGGTCTTGGCCCGTTCGAGAGTGTCGGAAGTGGAGGCGACGATCACGTCGGCACGGCCCGAGACCAGCGCCGGAATCCGATCCGGAAACGGTGTCTCGACGATCTCGGCATCGACCCCGAGGATTTTCGCCAGGTCGTTGCAATAGTCGACGTCGAAGCCCACCGGCTTGTTGCTCTCGTCGCGGGAGCCCATCGGCGGGAAGTCCAGGGTCACGGCGCAGCGCAGTTTGCCCGAACCGATGATGTCGTCGAGCTTGTCGGCCTGGGCCGTGGCGATAAAGGCGGTACTGAGAACAGCGCTGAGGGCTACGGCAAATGTGCGGTTTTTCATAGAGGCCTCGTGGTCGGTTGAGTGCTGTTGGATATCGTATTGTGAATTTCGTATACGATATTTAATTAGCAATGAGCGTGCCTGTTTTTCCGCGATCGCGCGAATGACCGTCGAGGCCATGGGCTAGAGATGTTGCGGAGTTGTCGGGGGCGCAAACGCGAGAACGCTGGGTATTGGCGAGGTGTTACAGAAGGGAGCAACAGGACACATCGCGCCCCTTAAAGGAACACTCGCCCCGCGCCCTCAGCGACGACTGTCGCGATACTGGCTGGGTGCAAGGCCGGTCAGGGCGCGGAACTGCCGGCTGAACGCGCTATGGTCGGTGTAACCGCAGCGCAGGGCGATTTCGGTGATCGGCAAGTCGGTGTGCAGCAACAGCCGCGAGGACTCCTCCAGGCGGGCCTTGTGAATCATCTGTCGTGGGGTGAGCTGGAACACCCGCTTGCAGTGGCGTTCCAGTTGCGCCACGGAAAACCCGGCGATCGCCGTCAGTTCGGCGAGGCTGATGGGCCGGGCGAAATGGCTGCGGATATGGGCATCCACCGCGGCGAGTTTCGGGAAGGCCGGATGACTGGACTGGGGTAATTGCAAATCGCGGGAGATTCCGGCGAGGCCGACGATATGACCTTGCGGGTCGAGCAGCGCGAGTTTGTGGGTCAGGCACCAGACCGGCTGGTTGCCGTAATAGAGGTGCAGTTCGAGTTGGTCGGCCAGCTCGCGACCGCTCGCCAGCACCCGGCGATCCTGCGCGGTGTACAGCGGACCGAAGCGTTCCGGGAAGACCATTTCGGCGGTGCGCCCGAGCAGCTCGGCGCTCTGTTTGAAGCCGCAGCGCCGCGCCAGGGTCTGGTTGACGAAGACGTAGCGGGCCTCGCGGTCCTTGATGAAGAACACCACGTCCGAGAGGGTATCGAGCAGCGGCGCGATCGACTGCAAATTGCTCAGCAGCGTGGGCAGGTCGCAGGGTTTGAAGTGGCTGAGCGAGGCATGCATGGCGCTGGAGGTCCGATGGCGATCTCCGCGATCATAGAGACTCGGCGCCAGGCCCGGAAGCCCCGGGCCGGTCTTCAGGCCGGCGGTGAGTCGTCCAGGCATGACAGGGTCTCGATCCGGGCCGGGCTGAAGGGCGGACGCGGTGCCGAGGGTTGCCAGCCGAACAGGTGCTGCGTGGCGGCGCCACAGACCCGCCCCTGGCAGGCGCCCATCCCGCAGCGACTGGCCAGTTTGGCCGCGCGCCAGTCGGTGTGTGTCGCCAGTGCCGAGTAAGGGACGTCTTCGCAGCGGCACACCAGGGTATCGGGTTGCGCCAGTGACTTGAGCCGCGGGTCGAGGCTGAAGGTGCTGTTCAAGGTGTTGGCAAAGCCCTGCCAGCGTGCACGCCGAGGCCACAACGCCTGGGCTTGCCGACGATCGCCGACAGCCGCGTAACCGGCAATCGCGCCTTCGACCAACGCCAGCTCACTGCCCCCGAAACCGGTGCATTCGCCCGCCGCATAGTGATCGGCGCGGCTGCTGGCTTGCCAGGTATCGACCGTCAGCACCTGGCCATCGAGTTCACAGCCCAGGGCCTGGCCGAGCTGGGTGTTGGGGATCAGGCCGAAGCCGCAGGCCAGGCGATCGCAGGCCAGCTCGACGATTTTTCCCTGCTGTTGCAGGCGCACGCCTTCCAGGCGATCGGTGCCCAAGGCGGCGAGTACGTGGGTGCCGGTTCGATAATGGTGGTCGAACAAGCTGAACGACTGCAGCAGTTTGTCCGGCCAGCGTGGCAGTTGCGCGGCGAAAGCGGCGACGGCGGCGCTGCCCGCCTGCTCGGCGATGCGCAGCACACGGGCGCCGTTGTGCCTGGCCGTCGCGGCGCTGGCCAGCAGCAGCGGTCCGCTGCCGGCGATCACCAGGCGTTGATCGCGCACCGGTAGTCCGCCCTTGACCAGCGCCTGGAGTCCGCCGACACCGGTCACACCGGGCAAGGTCCAGCCGGGGAAGGGCAGCAGCAATTCGCGTGCGCCGGTACACAGGATCAACTTGTCGTAACCCAGGACCCAGCCGCGCTCATCATTCTCGACCAGCAGCTGTTTCGGGCCGGCACAGGCAATCACCCGCGTGCTGGCATGGCGGCGGACATTGCCGCAGTTCTCCAGTTGCTCGCGCAGGCGCTGGGCCTGTTTCGGCAGCTTGGCCTGGGGGCCGTCGCGCCAGATCTGTCCGCCCGGCAGCGGGTTGTCGTCGAGGATGACGATGCGTGCGCTGCTTGGCGCCGCGGCGAGCGCGGCGGCCATGCCGGCGGGGCCGGCACCAATGATCAGCAGGTCGGCGTGTTCGCTCATGCCTGAGTCTCCACCCGCATGCCGTCACGGCAGAGGGTCTGGCAGGCCAGGCGGCGTCGACCGTCGATACTCACCCGGCATTCCTGGCAAATACCCATGCCGCACAGCGGGGCGCGACGTTGACCACTGACCGAGGTCCGGGTGCAGCCGTCGCCGCCCAGGGCCAATGCCGCCGCCACGCTGGTGCCCTCGGCGACCCTCAGTGTACGACCGTCGCAGATCAATTCAGGCATATACAGGCTCCCCGAGAAAACGTTGTGGCAGATAAGGCTGCGCGGCCAGCGGCGGTGTTTCATCGAACAGCTGCGCCACCAGCAGGTCGGCGGTACCGGGTGCCGTGGTGACCCCCAGGCCTTCGTGGCCGACGGCCAGCCACAGGCCTTTGCGTTGCGGGTGCTGGCCCACCAGCGGCAAGCCGTCAGGGCTGGCGGCGCGAAACCCGGTCCAGGCACGGATGGCGTTGAGTTGCGCCAGCCCGGGCATGTACTCGGTGGCGCGCTTGAGCATCCTGGCGAGCATCCAGCCTTCGACCTGCGGATCGGTGGTGCCGAATTGTCGCGAGGCGCCGATAAACAGCTGCCCGGTCGGGCGCGGCTGGATATTGCACGCCGTCGAGGGGCCACTGGCGTTGTGGGCACTGGTGACGTAACCGAGCTCCACCAGCGTGTGGGTGACTTTTCCGGGGTAGCGATCGGTGATCAGCAAGTGGCCTTTCTTCGGTTCGATCGGCAATTCCGGGCACAGCTCGTTGGCCTGGATGCCATTGGCCAGAATCACCGCATCGGCCTTCAGCCAGTGACCGTCATCGAGGCGCACGCGGTGACCATCGACTTCACCGACCCGCGCCCGGCGCTGGTTTATATGAGGTGTTTCGAGCATCCAGCGGGCGGTTGCCGGGGCATAGAGAATGCCGTCGCCATTGATCAACAGCCCGCCTTCCAGGCCTTCGCGCAATTCGGGTTCGCGTTGGCGCAAGGCGTCCCGGCTGAGCAACTCGCAGGCCACGCCTTGGGCCTGCAGGTTCAGGTATTTGCTCTGGGCGACGGCCATCTCTTCGGCATTGGCCGCCAGCCAGAGGGTACCGTTGCGGCGGTAGGCGCAGCTATTGGGCATGGCCGGCGCCAGTGCACGCCAGCGTTGCAGGGAATATTGGCTGAGGGCCAGTTCGGCCGGGTTATCGTCGAGCACCAGCAAATGCCCCATGCCCGCCGCCGTCGCCCCGGGCAGGCCAGCATCCAGCACCAGCACCTGCAAGCCGCGCCGGGCCAGCGCCTGGGCACAGGCGGCGCCGATGATGCCGGCGCCGATCACGATCACATCGGCCACCCGGCCCTCGTTCACGGGCGAATGCCCCAGGCGAACGGGTCGTCCTGCTCGATGATCAGGCTGGCTTCGGCGCTGATGAAGGCACGGCCGCGAATGGTCGGCACGATGCGTTCGCCCTGGCGTTCGTAGGAACCCTCGAACTGGCTGCCGATGACACTGGCCTGACGCCAGATCTGTCCCGGTTGCAACTTGTCGTCGGCCGCCAGGCACGCCAGCTTGGCGCTGGTGCCCGTGCCGCAGGGGGAGCGGTCGTAGGCCTTGCCGGGGCAGAGGACGAAGTTGCGGCTGTCAGCGTGCGGGTCATCGGCGAACAGCTCGATATGATCGATCAGGCCGCCGTCTTCGCCGCGAATCCCCTGGGCTTCGAGTGCCTGCTGGACGGCGAAGGTATAGGCGGTCAGTGCCTCTAGATTGTCGCCGGCGATGTCCAGGCCATGTTCGGCGATCAGGAAGAACCAGTTGCCGCCCCAGGCGATATCGCCAATGACCTGGCCGATGCCTGGCACCTCCAGCGTCACGGCCTTGCGGTAACGGTAGGCCGGAACATTGCGCACGCTCACCGAACCGTTTTCGTGCAGGGTCGCCTGCACCGTGCCCACCGGGGTTTCGATGCTATGCACGCCCGGGCCGATCTTGCCCAGGTGTGCCAGCGAGGCCACCAGGCCGATGGTGCCGTGGCCGCACATGCCGAGGTAGCCGGTGTTGTTGAAGAAAATCACTCCGGCACAAGCGTTCGGGTCCACCGGTTCACAAAGCAGCGCGCCGACCAGCACATCGCTGCCCCGTGGTTCGAGCACGCAGGCCGCGCGCCACTGGTCATGCTGTTCGGCCAGGCGCTGGCGCCGCTCGGCCATGCTGCCGCTGCCCAGGTCAGGAAAACCGGCGGTCACCAGGCGGGTGGGTTCGCCGCCGGTGTGGGAGTCGATCACGGTGATGCGTTTCATGGGAGGGCCACGTCCGTTCAGATGAGTGAACGAAAGAGTGGCCTGTGGAGGGGCGTTCCGGCTTGAGGGTTTTATCCTGTGCCGATGACGAAATCGGCACAGTGCGCCACGCGGTCAGTGGCTGTGGGGCAGGTGTTCGAACAGGGTCTTGCAGACGCCGGCGATATGTTCGTCGAGCAGCTTCACCGCGAGATCCACGTCACCGGCGCGACAGGCCGCCAGAATCTCCCGGTGTTCGTGGTCGGCGCGCTCCTTGCCGGCGGACAGGCTCATCTGCATGCGCAGGTAGCGCTCCAGCTTGTCGTTGACCGAGCGGATCAGCCCGACCAGGAACGGTCGTTGCGCCGGTTCGTAGAGACAGGCGTGCAGTTCCCAGTTGAGTTCGGCCCAGCGGCCCACGTCGTCTTCGCCGATGAACTCCTGGCAGATGCGCTCGGCACGAGCGAAGGTTTCTTCGGTCATGTTCGGAATCGCCAGGCGCAGCACCTTGTCCTCCAGCAGCATGCGCACTTCGAACATCTGCGCCAGTTCCGCATCGGAAACCCGCGTGACCATCGCCCCGCGATTGCGCTGGAACATCACCAGGCCTTCGGCTTCCAGGCGCTTGAGGGCCTCGCGCACCGGAATCTTGCTGACGTTGAACTGGCGGGCGATATCGTCCTGGCGAATCGGCTCATCCTCGGCGAAATGGCCGGCGACGATGGCGTCGCGCAGATGGCGGGTGATGATTTCCGACGTCGAAGGCGAATTGCCAAGGTCGGGGGCGTTGAGTTTGGGTAGGGCCACGGTTCTGATCGTTCGAAGGGAGTTGTGCAGATGGTATACGAAATCGTGTCGGTGTTCCTGGGGGATGGTCTGAACGGTTGAGTCATTCTGTGGATCGCCGCAGTTTCGTTCCGGAGCCACTGACGGTGGATTTCATCCGACCGCCAAACGGTCTGCGCTCCCACTGAAAAGGCGAGTAAGATTGCTTCAGTTGGATTATTAGCGTTACCATGATTTTGTGATAATCGTACTAATTTTTGGAGTGCAGGTATGGGCCTCGTTCATGAATCTTCTCGGGTTTCCCGGGTTTCCGCTGTGGCGGGGACTGCTCGGGAGATGCGCGGCCAACTTGAGAAAAGCGTTGCCGAGCGACTGATCGTCGTAGAGGTCGAGCATGCCAGTGAGCATGCGATGCGTGCGATGGCTGAGACCATGACCAGCATCGCCATGCTGGTCGACACCTCACTGAAAGTGCACGACCGACATTTGCTCGAGTCCTTGGTCGATGCGCTGGTAGCCAAGACGCCACCTTCACCGAACCTCATCAAAGAGGCCGGCATGATTGCCCGGTCGCGCCAAGCCGTGCTTGAGGGGGCGGATTGGCTGACAGCAGCGCAGGTGGCGAAACTGGCTGACTTGAGTCTCAGTAACCCCAGTACCCAGCCCAACAAATGGAAACGCCTGCGCCAGATATTCGCGATCCATCACCATGGCGTGGACTACTTCCCAGGTTATGGTCTGGACCCCAATACCGGCTACCGACCACTCAAGGCGCTCAGCAAGGTGCTGGAGGTATTTGACGGTCAGAAGGATGGCTGGGGGTTGGCTTACTGGTTTCTGTCGGCCAACAGTTTTCTGGGAGGACGGCGTCCTCAGGATCTATTGGCGAGCGAACCGGATCGTGTCACCGCAGCAGCACAGGACGAGGTGCAGGAGGTAGCCCATGGCTAGGCCTCCAGAGAAGGTGTTGTCTGAGGCCGATCACTCGCAAATGCACACGTTGATGGAAACGCCCAAGCCGCCGAAGGTGCTTCGAGTCACCGCCATGACCTTGCCCAAGAAGACTGTCCTGCATCGGATTCATCTGGAACAGTACCGGGCAGGGCAGTTCAATCCGGGCATCAGGGGCAATGCTCGCTTCAGCCCGATTCAAACCGCCGACGGGCAACCTATTCCGACCCTCTATGGCGCCAGCACCTTCGCCGCAGCCGCCATGGAAACGGTGTTTCATGATGTCCCCCATGCGGCGGGTTACAAAAGCTTCGATAAGCGAAAGCTCGCAGGGCAGGTCCATTCTGAAGTGCGAAGCACGGGGGATCTGGTGCTGGCTGATTTGGGGAGTGTGGCGCTTCGCAAGTTGGGCGTACCGCGCAAGCATCTGATTGATACCGAGAAGGACCAGTATCCGGCAACACGCCAGTGGGCGGTGGCGATCCACGAACAGTGCCCTGACATACAGGGGGTGTCCTGGGTCTCACGGCAGGATGATTCGGCCCGCGCGGTCATGTTGTTCGGTGACCGTATACCCGATGGCGCTCTGCGTCAGCAGGGAACATCCCGCAGTTTGCTGCAGGATGAGGACACCTACGCGGAAGTATTGGCGTTGGCCGAACGTATTGGCGTGGATATTGTGCCTGGGGGTTAAGTTAAGCGAATCCACATCACTCGATGGCTTCATAGGGATGGGGCCGTCCGACATATCGATTTTGGGGGAGAGCGACAGCCTTTCCCTGGCTGCTTAGGGAAGAGAGTCATGCAACGCGTTGATCGCAGTTCCGTGCCACCACCGAGTCTGTTGCAAAGCCGGGAGGCCAGCCTCAGCAGGCAAGCGCTGGCCGATTATTTTCTGGCGGACCAGACGAAGAGGGCACAGACCCGGGCCCCGGTGTTGGACCTTGATCTGGATCATGCATCCGTTCACGTAAGCCTAAGCCGGCTGTTTCGCGGCAAGTGCGCGTTCTGTGAAAGCGCTGTCCCCACGTCTCCTTACCGGTTTCGTCCAGACCTGGGTGCCACCCCCGTAGAGCGAATGCCAGATGCGCATCTGTATTACGTCTGGCTAGGCAGCGCCTGGGAGAATATCTATTCCCTATGCAAGGGCTGCAAACCCGACCGACCGGAATACTTCCCGGTTCGGGGCAGGCGCTCATCGTTGCCTACCGAGCTGCAGCTTGAAACCTATGTACTGGAGAACCTGGGCACATGGCCCGGCTATCCGCTCAAGGAGCGGCATGTCCTGCTCGATCCCTGCGAGCGAATCAATATTGCTGATCACCTGTCTGTCGATCTTTCGGGCGAGCTGTCTGCACTGACAGAGCGTGGACGTGAAACGATTACTCATTTCAAGCTCAATCGCGGTCAGTTGCTCAAGCAGCGTGCGAGCAAGCTCAAGGTGTATTTCGATGAACTGATCGACGAGCAGCTTTCTCGGTCGGAGGAGGACAAGCTGTTCCCGCCGGTCCTTGATTTTGCCGCGATGGAGTTTGGCGGTCTCTGGTACCTGCTGTGCCGTCGCATAGTGTTGGAGCTTTCACCGGCTCGAGTGCCGCCGCTGGCACTTTCGCCTGGTCGCATTGGTGCGACGCTGCGCACGATTGTCCGAAACCTGAGTTTTCAAGACTGGTGTGGAGGGCTTGAAGCCAGGCTGGCACTTGCGGATGTGCAAAGGCTCGTCCAGGCGCCAGAGCCGCCGTCGGCCTTGCCTCGGGAGTACTCGCCACTGGCCTCGGTTCACTTGAACAATTTCAAGGGAATCGAGCAACTCGAACTGCTGATGCCATCCGCGCAGGAGGCTCCAACGCCGAACGTGAGGCCGGCTCAACCGGCCTTGCTGGTCCTGGGTGAAAATGCCGCCGGCAAGAGCTCCATCCTCGAAGCCACGGCCCTGGCGCTGTGCTCCGAAGAGGCCCGCGCGCAACTACCGATCGACGTTGCCTCGCTACCCCTCGATCCTGAGTTGTTGGGTGCAGGACAGGTGCCGCGATGCACTTCGGCGACGGTGACCGTCACCTTCCAGAACGCCAGTAAACGAGAACTGATCATCGCCGGCGGAACCTACTGGCACGAAGGCACCCCCATCGCGCCACCGGTCTTTGCCTACGGCGCCTTCCGCCAATACCAGAAACAGGTGCGGCGCTACAGCCCGGGCAAATCGATCATCAACCTCTTCGACTCCACGGCCCTGTTGTCCAACCCGGAAAAATGGTTGTTGGGCCTCAAGCAGGTCGAGTTCGACAGTGTGGTGCGAGCGCTGCGGGATATCCTCTCCATCGAGGGCGAGTTCGAGGTCATGGAGCGCGATTTCGAAAACCAGCGCTGCCTGATCGTCACGGCGGCTGCCGGTAGCCAGGCCCTGTGCCGAACCCCGCTGAGCCTGGCGTCCTCGGGCTATCGCTCGGTGCTGGCGATGGTCTGCGACATCATCCAGGGCTTGATGAATCGGCGCATCAACCCTCACTTCGAAAGCCTGGAAACCGCCCAGGCCGTGGTCCTGATCGACGAGGTCGAAGCCCACCTGCATCCTCGCTGGAAGATCCAGATCATGGGTGCACTGCGCAGCGCCTTGCCGAACGTGACCTTTATCGCTACCACCCACGATCCGCTGTGCCTGCGCGGCATGCGGGACGGCGAGGTGATCGTCATGCAGCGGGTCGCCAGCGCGGACAATCCCGACAGCGAGTGGCCGGTCATGGTGGAGCAGGTGATCCGGCTCCCCAACGTCAGCCAACTGACCATCGAGCAGTTGCTGACCTCGGACTTTTTCAGCCTCAGTTCCACCGACCAGCCGGACACCGAGCGCGAGCTGGCGATGTTCGCCGACCTGCTGGCGGCCCGGGAGCGGGGCCAGCCTCTGAGCGACGCCCAGCAGCAGGCCTGGAGCCGTTTCGAACGGGATATCAGCGATGCCTTGCCGGTGGGGGCCACCGAAGTTCAGCGGCTGGTGCAGGAAGCGGTGGTGGAGTATCTGCAAAACCGTCGACAGGCCAGTGCGCTCAAACTCGGCGAGCTACGGGAAAAATCCAGACAGCGGATCCTCGCTATCCTGGAGGGAATCTGAAGCATGCGCGCCGTCATTCGAACGACTGCCAAGGCGCCGCAGGCGCTGTCCGGAGCCGACTCGCCCGCCGCCAGGGAGCTGCAAAAGCTCAAGGCCTGGTTTGCCGCGCCTGTCGGCAGCCCGCCGGCTTTTACGGTGTACAAGGCCGACAGCGTCAAGCAGCAGCTCGACGAGCTGTTCCACGGCAAATGCGCCTATTGCGAAAGCTTCTTCGCCTCGACCGCGCCGGTGGATGTCGAGCATTACCGGCCCAAGGGCGCGGTGTCCGAGGACGCCAGCCATCCCGGCTATTGGTGGGTCGCCATGGATTGGGACAACCTGTTGCCCAGTTGCATCGACTGCAATCGCAAGCGCAAGCAGGTCACCCCCAGGCTCTCGGCCAGGCTGCTGACGCTGCGGGACGACCGCCAGGGGTTCAACCAGGGCCGCCTGCTGCTCTCCGGGAAGAAGGACAGCTTTCCGATCCTCGGCCAGCGCGCCATGTCCGACGCGGCGGACCTTGCCGCCGAGTACCCGCTGCTGCTCGATCCGTGCCGCGACAACCCGGACGAACACCTGAAATTCCATATCGACCGGAGCAACCTGATCGGCCTGGTACTGCCCAGACCTCACACGGGCGCGGACCTTGTGCCCATGGCCGAAGCCGTCATGGACGACCATCTCCAGGACGCGTTGACAGCCGGCGTGAGCCTCAAGGGCAGCGTCTCGATTCATGTCTACGGCCTTAACCGCCTGGGCCTGGTGCAGGAGCGCACACGGCTGCTGCGCCAGCTGGAGTTCCTGGAAATGCTGGCGCTGGAAGTGGGGGAGATGGCGGACAAGCTGGTACCTGATCCCGAGGCGCCGCCCTCCGCCACGGTTGCCAGTATCGCCAAGCGCCTGTACCTGCTCCAGGACCGGGTCCTCGGGGAAATGAAGCGCATGGCCCGGCCCGAGGCGCCTTACTCAGCCATGGTCCGGGCCTGGATCGAGGATTTCAAGGTACGCTTGCAGGCCTGACTACGGCGTCGTTTCCACGCTGCGTACGCCCTGATGCTCGGCCACCGCGCGCAAGGTCTTGAGGCTGATCATGGGCGCGTCGACCACGAACCGATTGGCCAGCCAGGAGGGGATATCGCCGGCCGGTTCGGCTTGCAGTTCATAGATCACCCGGGTTTGCCGGTCGCTTTCCGGGCGCATGGTCCAGGTGCCTTTCAGCTGGCGGACACGGATCTGTCCCGGTGTGGCGGGCACGAAGCCGGGCACGGCTTCCAGCCGCCGGGTCAGGCTGCCGTCGTCGGCGCGTTCGCTGTGCACGTGAATCACCATGTCGCGGGTTTGCGCCGGCCACGGCAACGCGGTGGTGAGGTAGACCCAGGTGTCGTCGCCGTCATTTTTCAGCAGGCGCATGTCGGCGCAGGCATACAGCCACTTGCAGGCCACCCGGAGGTTTTCCTGCAGGTCGCTCAGGGTGCCGACATCGGCCTTGATCTCCACCTCGCCACGAAAGCTCTGGTAGCGTGAACCCGGGACGTGGCGCAGGTAGACCTGAATACCGTCTTCGTCCTTGGCCAGGTGCCAGTCCGTGGGCGCCGCCAGTGTCGCCGTGCAGAGCAGGGCACTGGCCAGCGCTGTGGCAGATAACAGGATGTTCATTCGGCTCTCCGGGTTGCACGGCCAACAGGGCATGGCTACCCAGATATAACACCTGAATCCGGGTTTTATTCAATGGGCGCCGGCCGCCTTGTTCAGGTCACCCTCGCTCCACTGCGTATAGACGCAGGCATCGGCGCTGGCCCAGCGCACCCGTACCGGATCGCCGGCCTTGAGTGGCATGCCGGTGGCCGACAGCGCCTTGACCGTCATCGCCGTGCCGCCATCGGTCATCACGCTGCAGGTCTGGCTTTCGCCGAGGAAGAGCATTTCGCCGACCTTGGCCGGTACCTCGTTCCAGCCCGCCGGCAGTGGTTCGGCGGCGGCCTGTGCGAGGCTCAGGGCCAGGGCCTTCTCCGGACGCACCATCAGCAACAGCGGCTGGTCGTTGGAAACCCCGGAGGTCGGCCGGATTGCCAGGGCTTGCCCCTCGAAATCCCCCGTGGCGTTGCCCCGGGCCTTGAGCTTGAGGAAGTTCGAGTTGCCGAGGAACGAGGCGACAAAGGCGTTCGGTGGGTTCTGGTAGAGGTCGTAGCCGCTGCCCAGGCCGACGATCTTGCCGTGGCTGAAGATCGCGATGCGTTGGGACAGACGCATGGCTTCTTCCTGGTCATGGGTCACGTAGACAATGGTGATGCCCAGCCGGCGATGCAGTTGGCGCAGTTCGTCCTGCAGGTCTTCGCGCAGCTTCTTGTCCAGGGCACCGAGGGGTTCGTCCATCAGCAGGATGCGCGGTTCGTAGACCAGCGCCCGGGCAATCGCCACGCGCTGTTGCTGGCCGCCGGAGAGCTGGGACGGGCGACGATGGGCAAAGGCTTCGAGCTGGACCAGCTTGAGCATCGCCTCGACCCGGCGTGAGCGCTCCTCGTTGCTGAGCTTGCGCAAGGTCAGCGGGAAGGCGATGTTGTCCCGCACCGAAAGGTGCGGAAACAGCGAGTAACGCTGGAACACCATGCCGATGTCGCGCTTGTGTGGCGGTACCTTGACCAGGGACTGTCCACTCACCAGGATCTCGCCGCTGCTGGGCGTCTCGAAACCGGCCAGCATCGACAGGGTAGTGCTTTTGCCCGAGCCGCTGGAACCGAGAAAGGTGAGGAATTCACCGTCGCGGATCTCCAGGGAAATGTTGTCCACGGCGGCGAAGTCGCCGTAGTGCTTGTTCAGGTTGCGCAGGCTGACCAGGGGGCGGTCCTGCTGCGCGGGGTCTTTGATCACGGCACTCATGTTCTACTCCTTGGCGCTCAGGCGCGCAGTTCATTGCGCCGGCGCAGGGCGGCGGCGATCACCATCACCAGCACCGACAGGCCGATCAGCAGCGTCGAAGCGACGGCGATCACCGGGGTCAGGTCCTGGCGCAAGGTGGTCCACATTTTCACGGGCAAGGTTTGCAGGGTCGGGCTGGCCATCATCACGCTCAGCACCACTTCATCCCACGACACCAGGAAGGCGAACAGCGCACCGGCCACCATGCCGGGGCGAATCGCCGGAAAGGTCACCTTGAACACCGCCTGCAGGCGCGAAGCCCCGCAGATCACCGCGGCGTCCTCGATCGACTGGTCGAACAGCTTCAGCGAGTTGATGATCGAGATGATGGTGAAGGGCAGCGCGACAATGACATGGCTGACCACGAAGGCGAACATCGTCCCGGTGTAGCCGAGCTTGAGAAACAACGCGTACACCGCCACGGCGATGATCACCAGGGGCACGATCATCGGCAGGGTGAACAGGGCGTAGAGCAGTTCCCGCCCGGGGAAGCGCCCGCGCACCAGGGCGAAGGCCGTCGGCAGGCCGAGGGCGACCGCGAAGACGGTGGTCAGGATCGCCACCTTCAAGCTGGCCATCGCGGCGTTCATCCAGTCGGTGTTGGAAAAGAACTGGCCGTACCATTTCAGCGTCCAGCCCGGTGGCGGAAACACCAGCCACTGGGAGGAGCCGAACGACAGCAGCACGATGAACACGATCGGCAGCAGCAGGAACAACGCGATCAGCCCGGTGGTGAGGTAGAGGCCCAGGCGCAGGCGCCGGCTCATGGCATTGGGAGTCAGGAGCATGGCGGCTTACCTCGCGTTACGGGCGCCGACCGGGGATTCCGGCTGGAGCTTCAGGTAGAAGTAGAACAACACCAGGGTGATCAGGATCAGCAGGGCGGCGCCGGCGCTGGCCAGGCCCCAGTTGAGGAACGACTGCACCTGTTGAATGATGAACTCCGGCAGCATCATGTTCTGCGCGCCGCCCAGCAGGGCCGGCGTGACGTAGTAGCCCAGGGACATGACGAAGACCATCAGCCCGCCGGAAAACAGCCCCGGCCGGCACAGCGGCAGGAACACCCGCAGGAAGTTGGTCCAGGGACTGGCCCCGCAGATGGCGCCGGCCTGCAGGATCATCGGGTCGATGGCCTGCATGGTCGCCTGCAACGGCAGGACGATGAACGGGATCATGATGTAGCTCATGCCGATCACCACGCCGGTCAGGTTGTGCACCATCTCCAGCGGCTGGTCGATGATGCCCATGGCCATCAACGCCTTGTTGATCACTCCGGAGGCCTGTAACAGCACCAGCCACGAATAGGTCCGGGCCAGCAGGCTGGTCCACATCGACAGCAGCACGATACTCAGCAGCCAGCGACCCCAGCCACGCGGCACCAGGGTGATCGCCCAGGCCAGGGGGAAGCCCAGCAGCAGGCTGAACAGCGTGACCAGCCCGGCCACCGAGAAGGTGTTGAGCAGGACCCGCGCATAGGCCGAGTTGGCGAACAGCTGCTGGTAGTTCTCAAGCCCCGGCGTGGGTTCCAGGACGCCGCGCAGCAACAGGCCGATCAGTGGCGCGAGGAAAAACACGCCGAGGAACAGCAGGGCGGGTAACAGGTTACCGGCCCCTCGCCAGCGCTGCGCATACGAGGACTGCCGCATGACCGCCGCCTTGCTGCTGACCAGGCCGGCAGCACCAGGGGCGCTCCCGGTCGGACGGGTGTCAGTGGAGAGCGTGGCCGCCATTTTCATTTGACCAGCCATTCGTTCCACCGTGTCGCAATGGCCGGACCGTTCTTGGCCCAGTACGCGAAGTCGAGGGTGATCTGATCCTTAGCGTAGGCAGTCGGCAGGTTCGGTGCCAGTACCGAGTCCAGGCGGGCGACGCTGTCGACGTTGACCGGGGCATAGGCGGTCAGGTTGGAGAAGTCGGCCTGGCCCTTGGCGCTGCTGGCATTGGCCAGGAACTTCATGGCCGCCGCCTTGTTCTTGGAACCTTTAGGCACGACCAGGATGTCGGCCATGACCAGGTTCTGTTTCCAGCTCACGCCCACCGGTGCGCCGTCCTGCTGCAAGGCGTAGATCCGGCCGTTCCAGAACTGCCCGAGGCTGGCTTCACCCGAGGCCAGCAGTTGCTGGGATTGCGCGCCGCCGCCCCACCAGACGATGTCTTTCTTGATGGTGTCGAGTTTCTTGAAGGCGCGGTCCAGGTCCAGCGGGTAGAGCTTGTCGGAGGGGACTCCGTCGGCCAGCAGGGCCAGTTCCAGCACGCCGGGGCTTGGCCATTTGTACAGGGCGCGTTTGCCCGGGTAGGTCTTGGTGTCGAACAGGGCGCTCCAGTCCTGCGGCTTGCCGGCACCCAGCTTGCCTTGGTTGTAGCCGAGCACGAAGGAGAAGTAGAACGAACCGACGCCGTGGTCGGAGACGAAACGCGGGTCGATCTTGTCGCGCTGGATCTGGCTGAAGTCCAGCGGTTCGAGCAGGCCTTCGGCGGCGGCGCGCAGGGCGAAATCGGCTTCGACGTCGACCACGTCCCACTGCACGTTACCGCTTTCGACCATGGCCTTGAGCTTGCCGTAGTCGGTGGGGCCGTCCTGGACCACGTTGATGCCGCTGGCCTTGCTGAACGGGTCGGCCCAGGCCTGCTTCTGCGCGTCCTGGGTGCTGCCGCCCCAGCTGACGAAGTTCACGCTTTCGGCCGCCATGGCGACGTTGCAGGCCAGGGTCAGCAAGCCTGCGGCCAGTACGGCGGTTGCACCTTTGTTCAACACCATTTTCACGCCCTCATTTGTTGTGTTTTTGAGCGGGTTGTTGATGCCCGCCTATCGGGAGCAGTAGGTCCATCGGAGCCCTTTGAGGCGACCCTGCCAAGGGGTGTTGCGTGTGCTTTCCCTGTCGGGGGTACTGGGAAAAAACTCTCCGGTCTACGGAATATCATATTATGGTATTCCAAACTTTCTGCAAGCACTTTGCCTGACCGGTGATCCGGCCTTTACGCTTTTTTGAGCTGGGTATGCCGATATTTCTG
>NZ_JXDG01000016.1 GCF_000820515.1 Pseudomonas batumici
CTAGAATTTCGGACCGGAACGGGTGTTATTGCCCTTGGCCAGGCGGTCGTAGAGCACCACGTTGACCGTCGCGGCCAGGTTCATGCAGCCGGTGGTCGGGATATACACCACGTCCTCGCACCAGTCGCGGATGTCCTTGTCCAGCGAGCCGTCTTCCGGGCCGAAGATATACAGTGCCCGGTCCGGATGGGTGTATTCGGGCAACGAGCGCGCGCCCTCCACCAGTTCGACCGCCACCGGTATGCAGCCTAGCGGCAGGATCTTCTTCAGGTCGTCGATGCCGATCAGCGGGATGTCCTGGTGGACTTTCTTGGTATCGGTGACGAAGTCCCGAGCCCGCTCGTAGCGCTTGCCGGTATAGAACACCGATGCCACGCCGTAGCAGCCAGCCGCACGCATCACCGAACCGACGTTCTCCGGTGACTTGGGGTTATACAAACCAATGCAGCTGTACCTTTTGTTTGCCACGAGCCGGGTGCCTTTGAGGAAAAAGACGCGATTATACCGGCATCTCCGTCAGCTCGTGGTGTCGGGATAGTTCGAAGGGAACAGCGCGCGTCGGGTTTGTTCGTCGTTGACCTGCTTGAAGGCATGGCCCTTGCCCACCTGGCGGGCACGGGCCACGGCCGGCCGGGCCTCGATACGCTGGAACCAGGCCGACAGGTGGGGGTAGGCGGCCAGCGGTGATTCTTCGCCCTTGAGGACTCGCGCCGCCCGGTCGATCCAGCCCCAGGCCGAGATATCGGCAATCGAATAGCTGTCGCCGACGATGTAGCTGCGCCCGGCCAGATGCCGGTCAAGCACCCGGTAGTGCCGCTCGGCTTCACGGCGATAGCGGTTGATGGCGTAGGGAATGCTTTCCGGGGCCGAGTGCTGGAAGTGCACCGCCTGACCGGAAAACGGCCCCAGGCCAGTGCCGATAAGCATCATCCACGACAACAGTTCGCCCCGATCGCCGAGGCCGCCGCCGAACAGCCCGGTTTTTTCACTCAGGTACAGCAGGATCGCGTTCGAGTCGAAGACCCGGACCTCGCTACCGTTCGGGCCCTCGGTATCAATGATTGCCGGGACCTTGGCATTGGGATTGATCGCCAGGAACTCCGGGCTGTGCTGCTCGCCCTTGCTGGTATCGACCGGAATCAGTTCGTAGGGCAACGCCGCTTCTTCAAGAAACAGCGCGACTTTCGCCGGATTGGGCGTCGGATGGAAAAAGAAGCGGATCATGTCGAAAGGTCCTGGATGATGTTTTGGATCGAGTGCTATAAAATAGGCCGAACCCTAGGGGCGTGGCAAACGCTGTTTGTTTCAATTTGAGTCAATGTGTGGGTTATGGCACGACCAAGAGAATTCGATGAGGCTGCTGCACTGGAGGCGGCCATCCGCTGCTTCTGGACCCGGGGCTACGAGGCCACCTCCGTGCGGGATCTGGCGCTGGCCATGGGGATCACCGGGGCCAGCCTGTACAACGCCTTCGGTGATAAACGCGCGCTCTTTGGCTTGGCCCTTGATCACTACATCAAGCGCGGCTTCTGCGAGCGTTCCGCGCGTCTGGAGCAGCAGCTACCGCCCCGCGAAGCCATCCTGACGTTCTTCAACGAGATCATCGATCTGTCGCTGAGCGACCCTGAGCGCAAAGGCTGTTTTATCGTCAACGCGGCCCTTGAGGTGGCGCCCCACGATCCGGAGTTCAAGGCGGTGCTGGCAGAGGTCCAGGGGGGGATGGAGGGATTTTTCCGGCGCTGTATCAGCGCCGGCCAGGCCCAGGGCAGCATCAATACCTCGCAGTCGGCGGACGATCTGGCGCGCCTGTGCCTGGGGGTGCTGATGGGACTGCGGGTGCTGGCCCGCTCAAGGCCTGAACGGGAATTGTTGGAAGGGCTGGTGCGACCGGTCTTTGGGTTACTGAAATAGTGCGTCTTGACGAGGGAAATCGAATGATTGAGCTCTACTACTGGGCTACGCCAAACGGCCACAAGATCACAATGTTCCTGGAGGAGGCCGGTCTCGAGTACCGTATCCATCCCGTGGATATCGGTGCCGGCGACCAGTTCCAACCTGAGTTCCTGGCGTTTTCGCCGAATAACAGAATACCGGCGATCATCGACACCGCGCCCGCCGATGGCGGCGAGCCGATCACGGTGTTCGAGTCGGGGGCGATCCTGCTGTACCTGGCGGAAAAGACCGGGCACTTCCTGCCGGCGGATGTTCGTGGCCGCAAGACCGTGACCGAGTGGCTGTTCTGGCAAATGGGCGGCCTGGGGCCGATGGCCGGGCAGAATCACCATTTCGGGCTGTATGCGCCGGAAAAACTGCCCTACGCCATCAACCGTTATGTCAATGAGACCAACCGTCTCTACGGTGTGTTGGATCGGCAGCTGCAAGGGCGTGATTTCATTACCGGCCAGCACTATTCGATCGCGGACATGGCCTGCTATCCCTGGGTGGTGCCGTGGCAACGTCAGCAACAGAACATTGAGGATTTCCCGGATCTGAGCCGCTGGCTCCACGCTATCGAACAACGTCCGGCAACGCGGCGCGCCTATGCCCGGGGCGAGCCGTATTCGCGGCGTGCGTCGAGTACGGAAGAGGGCAGGAAAATCCTCTTCGGCCAGACCGCCAAGGGCCCGGCCGTCTGAGGCCAAATACGGCTGCTCCTACAGGATGGGGGCGAATTGGCGCTGCACCAGGCGCTCGATCAACTCGACGTCGGCCTGGGGGCTGAGGTCTTGCGCGCTGCCGGCGGCGCCGGTGGCCTGCAGTTCCAACGGGCTGCCCGGTGCGTTCTGTTGCAGCAGATAGTCGACGCCGCAGTTGCCGCAGAACACATGATCCCCGGCACGGTGCGCGCGCTTGAGGACCACCGTCGGTCCGCACATGCCGCAGTGACGCAGGGGAATGCCCTGGTCCGTATGGCCGATGATCGGGCTCAAGGCGCCCGATTCCCCCAGTTGGATGAACAGCGCGCCGAAGTGTGCGTCGAACTGGGTCCCCAGGTTCTTGCCAATGATCTGCAACGCCTGCGCCTGCGGCATGCCCGCACGATAGGGGCGGGTGCTGGTCATGGCATCGAAGGCGTCGCAGATGCCGACGATGCTCGCCAGGTGCGGAATCTCGCCGGCCCTGAGCCCCAGGGGATAACCCCGGCCATCGGGCATTTCGTGGTGCAGGCGCACCGCGTCCTCCACCAGGGCGGCCAGCGGGTGGGCATGCAGCAACCGATAACCGATGTCGGGGTGGGTCTTGATCACGGCGTATTCTTCGTCGCTCAAGGGCCCGGCCTTGCGCAGCACCGCATCGGGAATACCGACCTTGCCCAGGTCATGGACGAAACCGCCAAGGGCAATCCGCGCCACTTCTTCCGCTGCGAAGCCGGCTTTCTGCGCCAGCAATTCGCAGAACTGCGCCACCCGCCACAGATGCCCGCCGGTGTAGGGATCGCGCGCCTCCACCACCCAGGCCATCACCAGCAGGCTCGACAGCAGTTCCTGCTCCGGGCGCGAAACCCGTGTCGGTTGGCGGGCGCCCAGGAGGTTTTGAATCAGTTGGTTGAGTTTCATGGCGCGTTTACCCGATACGTAGGATCACCCCAGGCAGGCGCCCGGGTACTTGTGCCATTGGAGTGTGCAGCAGGTTTTAAATTACAACGGGAGAACAGATTATCGACCTGATGAGCCCAGGTCGATCCGACTGTCTCGCTCGAAAACGCCACCGGGGCTCAAGGCCCCGGCATGACGGCTTTCAGTCGTCTTTCTTCATCAGCCCGGCCAGCGCCGCGAACGGGTTGTGGGTGGCCTTGGCGATCTTCGGACTGCTCAGGGAGCTGTCGCCGAAGTACTGCTGGTCGGTGTAGCGCGAGTGCTCGTTGTCATGGCAGAACAGGCAGAGCAATTCCCAGTTGGAACCGTCCTGCGGGTTGTTGTCATGGTTGTGATCGCGGTGATGCACGGTGAGCTCGCTCAGGCGCTTGCCGGAAAATTCACGGGCGCAGCGACCGCACACGTGGGGGTACATTTTCAGCGCCTTGTCACGATAGCCCATCTCTTTATCGCGTTTCGCATCGGCCAGGATACGGTCCAGCTTGGCGGTATGGGAGGGAGGGTTGGCCGAACTCATGGGTTCACCTTGTCGAATGGGTTAATGACGGTTATACGGCAAAGTTTAGCTCAGTTCTTGAGCTTCTCGGCGATCCAGATGGTGTGGCGCGTGCCCTTGTTACCGTGGGCATGGACCTGGACTTCCTCGGCCTTGAAGCCGGCCTTGCGCAGCTTGTCGGAGAAATGGCTGTCGGCACTGGCCGACCACACCGCCAGCACGCCCTTGGGCCGCAGGGCCTTGGCACAGGCGTTCAGGCCAGCCGTCGAGTAGAGCCAGCTGTTGGCTTTCTGGGTCAGGCCTTCGGGGCCGTTGTCGACATCGAGCATGATCGCATCGAAGCCATGGGGCTCGGCCTGCAGGACCTTGGCCACGTCTTCCAGGCGGATCACCGTGCGCGGGTCGTCCAGGGGCCGGCCGGCTTTTTCGCCCAGCGGGCCGCGGTTCCACTCGACGACGCCGGGTACCAGCTCGGCGACCACCACTTCGGCGTTCTTGCCCAGGTGCTTGAGGGCCGAGGCCAGGGTGAAGCCCATGCCCAGGCCGCCGATCAGAACCCGCGACTGCGGCCGGCCGCCGACCTTGCGGCAGGGAATCTCTGCCAGTGCATCCTCGGAGCCGTGCATGCGGGTGTTCATCAACTGCCCGCCGTCGCCACCCTGGATCTTGATCACGAAGTCCTCGCCATACTCGAACAGGCACAAGGCACCGCCGTTTTCGGGAATCGGGGTGGTGTCCAGCAGAACGAAACGTTTCATGGAAATCTCATTGGGAGGGGCAAAATAGCCGCGTTGCGAGTAGCCTGATGGCAGACAGAGAAGTCTGGCAACGGAGCCATTGATGAAACGCGTTATTGTAGCGGCCATTGCATTGACCGCGCTCACCCTTACGACGGTCCGGGCCGAGGATCTATCGCCGGTACCGGTCACACCCAAACCGGGGACACCAGGCACCGCCACCCCCACGCCATACCCTCAGATCACCCCGCGCACCCCGCCCAAGCCAGGCGAGCCGCTGCCGAGCATCGAGTTGCCGCAGCCGCCCAAGGACCAGACCCTGCCGGGCCTGGAGCAGAACGACAAGACGGACAAGAGCGACAAGGCGGGCAAAACCGCCAGCTAGATCTGTTGCGAGAGCAGTTGGCCGTCCGCCATGCGCAGTCGCCTGGACAGCGCGATGGCGATGGCGCGGATGATCTTGGCAGCGATCTTCGGTGTGTCGTTGAGCATCTTTTCCAGGGAGTCCTTGCCCAGGTTCAGCAACTGGCAATCGCTGGCGGCCACGCAGCTGGCCGAGCGCCGCTCGCCATCGAGCACCGCCATCTCGCCGAAGGCCCGGCCGGCGCGCAAGGTGGCGATCACCACCGGTACACCCTCGGCGTTGCTTTTCTGCACGTTCACGCTGCCGTGATGAATGATGCACATGAAGGTCCCGGCATCACCCTCGTGGAAGATGGCTTCGCCCTTGGCGACGCTGCTGATGCTGAAATAGCCGGCGGCGGCGAGGAAGTCCGCCGGCAACAAGGCGGCGAACAAGCCGCAGTCCATCAGCATGTCGCGGATTTCGTTATTCAGTAAGGTCGGTTCTGGCATGGCTCACGATCTTTTCTTGTTACCTGTTCTGTGCGGGCATCGAAGCCCGGCGGCCCGGAGTTAAGACAAGGGTGCCGGGCAGAGTTCCTTAGATCAGCCCCAGAACCTTGAACACGAAGGCGTATTCGAGCGCTACGTCACGTAATCCCTGGTAACGACCGCTCATGCCACCATGGCCCGCGCCCAGTTCGGTCTTGAGCAAAAGCAGATGCTCGTCGGTTTTCGTGGCGCGCAGTTTCGCCACCCATTTGGCCGCTTCCCAGTACTGCACGCGACTGTCGTTGTAGCCGGCGATCACCAGGGTGGCCGGATAGGCCTGGGCGCAGACGTTTTCATAGGGCGCGTAGGCCTTGATCCGAGCATACACCTCGGGCTCCTCGGGATTGCCCCATTCGTCGTATTCGGTGACGGTCAGCGGCAGGTCCGGGTCGAGCATGGTGTTCAGTACATCGACGAACGGCACTTCGGCGATGGCGGCCTGGAACAGTTCCGGGCGCTGGTTGAGCACGGCACCGATCAACAGGCCGCCGGCACTGCCGCCGCTGATGGCCAGTTGCTTGGAGGTGGTCAGGCCCTCGGCGATCAGGTGCTCGGCGCAGGCGATGAAGTCATCGAAGGTGTTCTGCTTGTGCGCCTGCTTGCCGGCGCGATACCAGGCCTCGCCCAGTTCGCCGCCACCGCGCACATGGGCGATGGCAAAGGCCATGCCGCGTTCCAGCAGGCTCAGGCGGGCGTGGGAGAACCACGGGTCGAGACTTTCGCCGTAGGCGCCGTAGCCGTAGAGGTAGAGCGGCGTGGCCTGGCCTTGCAATTCGCGCTTGACCACCAGGCTGATGGGCACCCGCGTGCCGTCCGCGGCCGTGGCCCACAGGCGCTGGCTGACGTAGGCATCGGGGTCGAAGTCGCCCAGCACCGGGGTTTGCTTGAGTACGCTCTGTTCGCCGCTGGCCAGGGTCAACTGACGGATCTGGGCCGGCCGATTCAGCGCTTCGTAGCGCAGGCGCAGGGTCTGGCTGGTGAACTCCAGGCTGTCCTGCACGTGGAGGCTGTAGGCGGCATCCGGCAGTTGCACGCGATAGCTCGGCAGGTCCCCGGGCCGCACTTCGATGATCGGCAAGCCGCCTTCACGCAGGCTCAGGCACAGGGCCGAGGCGTTCAGGGTCAGGCCTTCGAGCATCACCTGGTCATTGTGGGGCACCAGCAATTGCCAGTCGTCACGGCCCGGTATGCCGTGGTCCGGGGCGTGAAACAGGGCGAAGTTGATGCCGTCCTGGTTGCTGCGGATAAACCAGCTCCACTGTCCCTGATACTGGCCGTGGTCGACGTAGTACTCGTGGTCTTCGACCCGTGGCGCCAGGCAGGTAAAGGCCTGGGTCGGGGTATCGGCGTCCAGGGCCCAGGCCTCGCTGGTGGTCTTGCTGTTGAGCAGCACCACCAACTGGCGCTCGGAACTGCTGCGGTAGCAGTGCAGGAAGAAGCGCCCGTCGGTTTCGTGCAGGACCTCGTCGGCCCCGCTGTCGCCGAGGCGATGGCGATACAGCCGGTGGGGACGATGGGTGTCGTCCAGCTCGGCGAAAAACAGCGTCTGGCTGTCGTTGGCCCAGGTCATGCTGCCGTCGCAGTCGTCGAACGGTAGCTCGCTGACCACGCCGCTGTCCAGTTCCTTGACGTACAGGCGATAGACCTCTTCGCCGGTGGTGTCGAGGCTGTAGGCCAGGCGTCGGTGATCCGGGCTGACGCTGAATGCACCTAGGGAGAAGAAGCCGCCCTCGGCCAGTACATTGGGATCCAGCAGCAGCGCTTCGGCGCTTTCATCCACCGTGAGGCTGTCATCGGCCGGGCGCGGGCAGCGGTAGTGCCGCGCATATTCGTCGCCGGCGGTGGTGCGGGTGTAGTACAGGAACGGTCCCCAGGGCGAAGGCAGGGACAGGTCGGTTTCGAGAATCCGGCCCTTGATCTCCTCGAACAGGGTTTCGCGCAGTTCGGCCTGGTCGGCCAGTCGGGCCTGCTGGTAGCTGTTTTCGGCCTTGAGGTAGTCGAGCACGGCATCGCTGTCGCGCTCCTGCAACCAGGCGTAAGGGTCCGCGCCGGCGTCGCGGCGGGCAATCGGGGCGCTGTGGACGGTGCTATCGAGGGACATGGGCAACTCTTCTGTGGGCGGATCGCTGACGGCGGGGCAGCCGGACCGGCGAAAAGCCGTTATCATAAGCATCTCTTTGCCAGCCTTGCCATGGACACCATGACCGAGAACGACTATCTGATCGCCTGGGGCTGCTACGCCTTCGCCGCCTTGGGCTGCCTGTTGGTGTGGTTTCGCCTGACCCGCTGGATCTGGCGCTGGCTGCGCGAGCCATTACGCGTGGTGGTGGCGGTGCTGCTGTTCAGCCCGACCATTATCGACCCGGTGAAGGAAAAATTCGCCCCGGCGGTGGCCATTACCGCCCTGGACCTGCTGTTCAAGGTCGGCAACAACGCCTGGCGCGCGGTTTCCGATCTGTTCATGTACCTGCTGATCGCCTTGGGCGTCTATGTGGTCTTCGCGCTGATCCGCTGGCCCATCGAGCGCTCCATCAAGGCCCGTCGCCCGCAGCCGGTGGCGGCTGGCGTGGCGCCGGAGGCCGAGTCCGAGGAAGACGACCAACCCTTCGCCGCGCCTGATCGCAACGAGCGTCATGGCCGTCGGCCGCCGAGCGGTGGCACGGGGCGTCCGCGGGTCGAGCCGCGTCTGTAACGGCGTCCCTGCATTGAAGCGAGAGTCCGAGCATGTGTGAATTGTTGGGCATGAGCGCCAATGTACCGACCGATATCGTTTTCAGTTTTACCGGCCTGATGCAACGAGGGGGGCGTACCGGTCCCCATCGCGACGGCTGGGGCATCGGCTTCTACGAAGGCCGTGGCTTGCGCCTGTTCCAGGACCCGGCGGCGAGCAGCGAGTCCGAGGTGGCGAACCTGGTGCAGCGGTATCCGATCAAGAGCGAAGTGGTGATCGGACATATCCGCCAGGCCAATGTCGGCAAGGTCTGCCTGTCCAATACCCACCCTTTTGTCCGCGAGCTGTGGGGGCGCAACTGGTGTTTCGCCCATAACGGCCAGTTGGCGGACTTCCGGCCGCCGACCAGTTTCTATCGTCCGGTAGGCGACACCGACAGCGAAGCGGCGTTCTGCGACCTGCTCAACCGCGTGCGCCAGGCCTTTCCCGAGCCGGTGGACATCGAAGTGCTGCTGCCGTCCCTGGTCCAGGCCTGTGCCGAGTACCGCGGCAAGGGCGTGTTCAACTGCCTGCTCAGCGACGGCGACTGGTTGTTCTGCTATTGCTCGACCAAGCTGGCGCAGATTACCCGGCGCGCGCCGTTCGGGCCGGCACGCTTGAAGGATGTGGACGTGATCGTCGACTTCCAGGCCGAAACCACGCCCAATGACGTGGTGACGGTGATTGCCACCGAACCCCTGACTGAAAACGAAACCTGGACCCGCTACGAACCGGGCCAGTGGAGCCTGTGGCGGCGCGGCGAATGCGTCAGCCAGGGCCAGACCGATTAAGGACGTCCGTTATGTGGTTGAGTTACCTTCGGCTGATTCTGTTTACCCTGGGCCTGTTGATCGGTGTCCAGGTGCCGGGCTTCATCAATGACTACACCAAGCGGGTCGAAGCGCACCTGATCGAAGCGCAGACCGCTCTCCAGGGCTTCCAGAAGACCGCCGAGCAGTTCTTCAACGGCGACCTGCAGGCGTTGGTGGCGCATTATCGTGCCAGTGACGACCCGGTGTTTCGCAGCGATGCCGAGAGCCTCGGCACCTTGCTCAACCGCCAGCGCCTGCTGGATGACCAGTTCCAGGCGATGCAGGGCCCCTGGTACAAGCGCGCGTTGCAGGTGGCCTATGCGGCCGATCCGGCGATCCGCCAGGAAACCTTGCAGGGCTACACCTACCAGGTCCTGCTGTCGCCCGAGGCCATTGGCTGGGCGATGGGCGTGGCGCTGTTGTTCTCGTTCGTGATCGAAGGCTTCTTCCGCCTGGTGGACTGGGTGGTGCTGGGCGGCAAGCGCCAGCGCGAGCGGCTGGCACGGCGCGAACGGGGCTGGTAAGCACAAATCCTGTGGGAGCCGGCTTGCTGGCGATTCAGGCGACGCGATGTATCAGGCACACCGCGTTATCGTTCATCGCCAGCAAGCCGGCTCCCACGACACAAAAGTTCTGCGTCAGTGACCGGCGAGGGTGGGCTTGCTCAGGACCACATACTGTTCGCCCATCTTGTCCGCATAGCTGTGCAAGACTTCCTGGCACAGCGCGACAATCTCCTCCACCAACTCCACGCCGACCCGCCACGAGACCACCACTTCCAGGTTTGGCGGGCGCACGTCCAGGGCCAGCAAGGTCAACTCGCCGCGCATCAGTTCTTCCCGGACCAGCACCGGCGGCAGGGCGCCGATGCCGAAGCCGTCGCGCAGCAACCGGGTAATCGCCGATACCGAGTTCACGCAGTTCAGCCGTGGCGTCGGTACGCCATGGATCTGCATCAGGCCGAGGATTTCCTGGTGCGGCCGCGAATTCTTCGAAAAGGTCACGATGCGCTCCCGGGCTATCTCGGCCAGGCTCTTGTATTCGCGGTTATAGATCGAGTTGGTGGCCACCACCCAACCCATGGGGTGGCTGATCAGTTCCAGGCTGCGAATGGACTCCTGGCGCAGCAGGTCGGTTTGCAAGACCAGGTCGAGAAAGCCTTTTTGCAGCTGATCGCAGAGGTTCAGCGCGGTATCGGCCACCAATTCGATTTCCACCAGGGGAAAACGATCCGACATCTGCGCCACCAGCGGGCTGAGCCAGGTATGGATCACCGTGTCCATCACACCGATGCGCAGGCGCCCGACCTTGGTCGAACTGATTTCGATGGCATGCTTGAGGGCCTGCATGGTGTCCATCATCTGCTCGGCGTAGTCGAGCACCTTGAGCCCTTCTGGCGTCAGGCTGACCCCGCGCGAATCACGCAGGAACAGCTTCACCCCGAGCTCGCCTTCGAGCACCGCGATACGGCTGGAAATGGAGGCCTGGGTGGTGAAGAGCTTGTCCGCCGTCAGGCGAAAACTCTTGAGCCGCGCAACCCAGACGAAGGTTTCGAGAAATTTGAGGTTCATGCAATCAACTTTTTCTTATGCCAGGGCAGGACTTTTATTAGTTGGACGCAGAGGGCATGGCCAACGAAAAATGGCCTTCGACCGGTCAGGCACCATAAGCCTAAGTCTGGGCGGTCGCCAGAACAATACCAATAAGCTTTATGCGGAGAACCCCCATGACTACGCCCGGCTCGCTGGATGTCACCCAAGCCGAGGGCCCACCCGGTCCGTTCACCTGGTATCGCAATCTCAATCAGCAGGAGCGTCGCACGTTCTGGAGTTGCAAGATCGGTTACGGCCTGGATGGCATGGATACCCAGATGCTCAGTTTCGTCATCCCGACGCTGATCGCCCTCTGGGGCATCACCACCGGCCAGGCCGGGCTGATTTCCACCAGCACCTTGATCGCCTCGGCCCTCGGCGGATGGATCGCCGGGATTCTCTCCGACCGCATCGGCCGGGTGCGAACCCTGCAACTGACGGTGCTCTGGTTCGCCGTGTTCACCTTTCTTTGCGGTTTCGCCCAGAACTATCAGCAGTTGCTGGTCGCCCGCACCTTGATGGGCTTCGGTTTCGGTGGCGAGTGGACCGCCGGCGCGGTGCTGATGGGCGAGGTGATCCGCGCCAAGGACCGCGGCAAGGCGGTCGGCATGGTGCAATCGGGCTGGGCCCTGGGCTGGGGACTGACCGCGATCCTCTATGCGGCGCTGTTTTCCCTGCTGCCGCCGGAAGACGCCTGGCGCGCCCTGTTCGTGTTGGGCATCGTGCCGGCGATCTTCGTGATCTTCGTTCGCCGCCTGGTCAAGGACCCGGAGGTCTATCGCCAGGCCAAGATCCAGGAAGCCCCGAGCCATCCGGCGCATTTCTACGAGATCTTTGCCCCGGGCATGCTCAGCATTACCCTGCGGGCTTCCTTGTTGACCACCGGCGCGCTGGGCGGCTACTACGCCATCACTTCCTGGTTGCCGACCTTTCTGAAGACCGAGCGCGGCTTGAGCGTACTTGGCACGGGCGGTTACCTGGCCATGGTGATCGTCGGTTCCTACATCGGTTATGTGATCAGCGCGTACCTGACCGATCTGCTGGGGCGCAAGAAGAACTTCATCCTGTTCGCCATCGGCTCCTTCATCGTCGTGCTGTTGTACACCCAGTTGCAGGTCAGCAACGAGATCATGCTGTGGCTGGGCTTGCCGCTGGGCTTTTTCGCCTCGGGGATGTTCAGCGGCATGGGCTCGTTTCTCACCGAGTTGTTTCCCACCCGCATCCGGGGTTCGGGCCAAGGCTTCTGCTACAACATCGGGCGGGCACTGGCGGCGTTTTTTCCGCTGCTGATCGGCCTGCTCAGCCAGAAGGTCTCGCTGAGTCTGGGGATCGGCGCTTTTGCCGCGGTGTCCTACGGCGTGGTGATCCTCGCGGCCCTGAGCCTGCCGGAAACCCGTGGCAAGGAACTCGAAGCGCAGTAATCTGTGGGAATCTGTGAAAAGTCCCACATTAAGAAAAGATAAAAGCCCACAGGAGCAACCACCGTGAGCCGCTTGTTATTGAATTGTGATATCGGCGAAAGCTATGGCAACTGGACCATGGGTCTGGATGCGCAGGTCATGCCGTTTATCGATTGCGCCAACGTGGCCTGCGGTTATCACGCGGGCGATCCGAGCATCATGCGCAAGACGGTCACCCTGGCCCTGGCCAATGACGTGCGTATCGGTGCCCATCCGGCCTATCCCGACCTGGTGGGTTTCGGTCGCCGCTCCATGACCTGCACGCCCCAGGAAATCCAGGATCTGCTGCATTACCAGATCGGTGCGCTGGACGGTATCTGCCGGGCGCAAGGTGCGCGGGTGAGCTACGTCAAGCCCCACGGCGCGATGTACAACGACATGATGGCCAATCCCGAGCAACTGCGTGCGGTGATCCAGGCGATTGCCGCCTATGACCGGGAATTGCCGTTGATGCTGCTGGCGATGCGCGACAACAGCGCGGCCCAGGCCCTGGGCGATGAATACGGCGTCAAGTTGTGGTTCGAGGCGTTTGCCGACCGTGCCTACGACAGCGCGGGGCGCCTGGTGTCGCGGCAGTTGCCCGGTGCCGTGCATCACGAACCTTCGCTGATCGTCGAGCAGGCACTGACCATTGCCCGGGGTGACAGCCTCACCGCCAGCGATGGCAGTGCGCTGCGGTTGCAGGCCCATACCTTGTGCGTGCATGGCGACAACGCCAGTTCGGTGGCCGCCGTGCAGCGGATCCGCGAGGCCCTGGATCGGCAGTCCGCCGTATGAAGCCACGGATCGAAGTGGTCGGGATCGACTGTCTGATGGTGCGCCTGTTCGACGTGATCGCCGAAGAGAACATGCCGTGGATGCTCGCTGCTGGCGAGCGTCTGCGGGCGGGGTTTGCCGGGCATCTGATCGATCTGGTGCCGTCCTATACCACCTTGATGGTGCATTACGACCTGCTGGCGTTGAGCCCGTCCCAGGCCCGGGAACTGATTGCCGAGGCCTTGACCGATCTGGCGCCGAGCACCGGTGCCGGCGGTCAATGCCATGTGCTGCCGGTGTGGTACGACCCGAGTGTCGGCCCGGAACTGGGCTTGCTGGCCGAACGCGCCGGCTGGTCGGTCAGCGAAGTCATTCGCTGCCACAGCGAGCGCGAGTACCAGGTGTTCGCCCTGGGCTTCGCCCCGGGGTTTGCCTTCATGGGCCTGGTCGACGAGCGACTGGCCGCGCCGCGTCTCAGTACCCCGCGCAAACGGGTCGCGGCGGGGAGCGTGGGGATTGCCGAGCGCCAGACCGCGGCCTACCCGGTGGTCTCGCCGGGGGGCTGGAACCTGATCGGGCGCACACCGAGCAAGCTGTTCGACCGTGAGCGCGACGGCTATAGCCTGATGCAGCCGGGCGATACGGTGCGCTTTGCCGCGGTCGATCACGCTGAATTCATTACCCTGGGCGGCGATGACACGCCGCTGGAGAGCCTGGCATGAGCCATCTGTCGATCGAGGCGAGTACGCCACTGTGCCTGTTGCAGGATGCGGGGCGTTTTGGCGTGCGTCATCTGGGCGTGACCCAGGGCGGGGCGCTGGATTGGGTGTCGATGTTCTGGGCCAACCATCTGCTGGGCAATGCGCCGGATGCCGCGGTGGTGGAGGTGACCCTGGGCGGCTTCACGCTGGTGGCTGAAGAGGATTGCTGCCTGGCCCTGGCTGGTGCCGACCTGGGCGCGCGGGTGGACGGGCAGGCGCTGGCGCCCTGGTGCAGTTTTGTCCTGAGGAAAGGCCAGCGGCTGCAATTGACGCAACCACTGTCGGGGGCACGGGCCTATCTGGCGGCGCCGGGCGGGTTTATCGCACCGAAAGTCCTTGGCAGTGCTGCCTGCGTGGTTCGTGAGGAACTCGGTGGGCTGGACGGCCTGGGGCGACCCTTGGCCAAGGGTGGGCGCCTGGAGTATCGCGGATCGGCGCCGACGCCGAGGGTATTGGCAGAGGCGCAGGTGCCGGATTTCAGCACCAGTGCGCCGTTGCAGGTGGTGCTCGGGGCGCAGATCGGCGAGTTCAGCGGGCAAAGCCTGTTCGACGCGTTCAACAGTACCTGGACCCTGGACAGCCGTGCCGATCGCATGGGGATTCGCCTGTTGGGGCCCGAGTTGAAGTACCAGGGCGAGCCGATGATCTCCGAGGGCATTCCCCTGGGGGCGATTCAGGTGCCACCGGACGGCCAGCCGATCGTGTTGCTCAACGACCGGCAGACCATTGGCGGTTATCCACGCCTGGGTGCGTTGACGCCGTTGTCGCTGGCGCGCCTGGCGCAATGCCTGCCGGGGGCGCCGGTGCGGTTGGCACCGGTGGTGCAGGAGACGGCGCATCGGCAGCAGGTCGAGTTCATGCGGCGGTTTGCCTGACAGCGGTCCCCCTGTAGGAGCGAGCTTGCTCGCGATGATAGTCCAGGCGCCGTGGGGTACCAGGTGCCCCGCGTCATCGTTAACGACCATCGCGAGCAAGCTCGCTCCTACAGGAATCGTGCAACACCGCTCTACTTGGACAGGAACCGCATCCCTTCCTCCAACCCACGCAAGGTCAGCGGATACATCTGGTCCTCCACCAGATCGCGGACGATCCCGGTCGACGCCGTATAGTTCCAGGTGTCCTTGGGATAAGGGTTGATCCACACAAGCTTCTTGTACTTGGCCATGAAGCGCTGCATCCACACATAGCCGGCTTCTTCGTTCCAGTGCTCGACACTGCCGCCGGCCTGGGTGATTTCATACGGCGCCATGGCCGCATCGCCGACGAAAATCACTTTGTAGTCGGCCCCGTACTTGTGCAGCAGGTCCTGGGTCGAAGTACGCTCCGAGCCCCGGCGCAGGTTGTTCTTCCACACCGACTCATAGATGAAGTTGTGGAAGTAGAAGTACTCCAGGTGCTTGAACTCGGTCTTGCAGGCCGAGAACAACTCCTCGCAGATCTTCACGTGGGCGTCCATCGAACCGCCGATATCGAACAGCAGCAACAGCTTGATGGTGTTGCGCCGCTCCGGCCGCATCTGGATATTCAGCAGGCCGGCATCGCGGGCGGTGTGGTCGATGGTGCCGTCGATATCCAGCTCTTCCGCCGCACCCTGGCGCGCGAACTTGCGCAGGCGACGCAAGGCCACCTTGATATTGCGCGTGCCCAGTTCGACCTGGTCGTCGAGGTTCTTGTACTCGCGCTGGTCCCAGACCTTGACCGCCTTGCCCTGGCGCTTGCCGGCGTCGCCGACGCGAATGCCTTCGGGGTTGAAACCGCCCGAGCCGAACGGGCTGGTGCCGCCGGTACCGATCCATTTATTGCCGCCGGCGTGACGTTCCTTCTGTTCTTCCAGGCGCTTCTTGAACTCTTCGATCAGCTTGTCCAGGCCGCCGAGGGACTGGATCTGCGCGCGTTCCTCGTCGCTCAGCGAGCGTTCGAACTCCTTGCGCAACCAGTCCTCGGGAATCAAGGCCTGGAGATGGTCATCGAGTTTTTCCAGGCCATTGAAGTAGGCACCGAAAGCCCGGTCGAATTTGTCGAAGTGCCGCTCGTCCTTCACCAGGATCGCCCGGGCGAGGTAGTAGAACTCGTCCATGTCGGCGAAGGTCACGCGCTGTTTCAGCGCATTGATCAGGTCGAGCAGTTCGCGCACCGACACCGGAACCTTGGCGGCGCGCATTTCATTGAACAGGTTGAGCAGCATGGCTATTGCCCCCGCTTTTGTTGAAAAAGCGCGTTTAGCGGCTGCCGCGACGGCTCATGAACGCGAGGCGTTCGAGCAACTGCACGTCTTGCTCGTTTTTCACCAGGGCGCCTGCCAGGGGCGGAATGGCCTTGGTCGGATCGCGCTCGCGCAGCACCGCTTCGCCGATGTTGTCGGCCATCAGCAGTTTCAGCCAGTCCACCAGTTCCGAGGTCGACGGCTTTTTCTTCAGGCCCGGGACCTTGCGCACGTCGAAGAACACGTCGAGGGCTTCACTGACCAGGTCCTTCTTGATGTCCGGGTAGTGCACGTCGACGATCTTCTGCAGGGTGACGCGGTCCGGGAAGGCGATGTAGTGGAAGAAGCAGCGGCGCAGGAAGGCGTCCGGCAGCTCTTTCTCGTTGTTGGAGGTGATGATGATGATCGGGCGTTTCTTCGCCTTGATGGTTTCATCGATCTCGTAGACGTAGAACTCCATCTTGTCGAGTTCTTGCAGCAGGTCGTTGGGGAACTCGATATCGGCCTTGTCGATTTCGTCGATCAGCAGGATCACTCGCTCGTCGGATTCGAAGGCTTCCCACAGCTTGCCCTTTTTCAGGTAGTTGCGTACGTCATGGACCTTGTCCACGCCCAGTTGCGAGTCGCGCAGGCGGCTGACCGCGTCGTACTCGTAAAGGCCCTGGTGCGCCTTGGTGGTGGACTTGATGTGCCAGGTGATCAGCTTGGCGCCAAAGGATTCGGCCAGTTGCTCGGCCAGCATGGTCTTGCCGGTGCCGGGTTCGCCCTTGACCAGCAGCGGACGCTCCAGGGTGATGGCGGCATTCACGGCCAGCTTCAGGTCATCGGTGGCGACGTAGGCCTGGGTGCCTTCGAACTTCATCTGCAATTCCTCGGACGATAACGCCGGCCTGGTTTGACGGCGGGCGGAAAAAAATCATGCCTGACTATAACGCGGCGCCCGGTCGAGTGTGAACGCAGACGGCTTATTCAGTCTCTGAATGGGGCGTCAGATCCTGACCCGGTCGGTCGCGGGCCATCGCCCCGGGGTTTGTCATGACTGGACGCCTGCAACCCTGAGGCATAACCTTGAAGGTTCCCGTCAACGCTGCCTATTAAAGGACCCCCGTCATGAGCCGTATCTTTGCCGACAACGCGCACTCCATCGGTAACACGCCGCTGATCAAGATCAACCGTATCGCACCCCGTGGCGTGACGATTCTGGCCAAGATCGAAGGGCGTAACCCTGGGTACTCGGTGAAGTGCCGGATCGGCGCCAACATGATCTGGGACGCCGAAGGCAGCGGCAAACTCAAGCCGGGCATGACCATCGTCGAACCGACCTCCGGCAACACCGGCATCGGCCTGGCCTTCGTGGCTGCCGCGCGGGGCTACAAGCTCCTGCTGACCATGCCGTCGTCCATGAGCCTGGAGCGGCGCAAGGTGCTCAAGGCGCTGGGCGCGGAGCTGGTGCTGACCGAGCCGGCCAAGGGCATGAAAGGCGCCATCGAAAAGGCCGCGGAGATTGTGGCGAGCGACCCGGCCCAATACTTCATGCCGGCCCAGTTCGAAAACCCGGCCAACCCGGCCATCCATGAAAAGACCACGGGGCCGGAAATCTGGAACGATACCGACGGTGCGGTGGACGTGCTGGTGGCCGGCGTGGGCACTGGCGGGACCATCACGGGTGTTTCGCGCTATATCAAGCTGACCAAGCACAAGCCGATCCTGTCGGTGGCGGTGGAGCCGGCGACCTCGCCGGTCATCAGCCAGACCCTGGCCGGGGCGGAGGTCAAGCCGAGCCCGCACAAGATCCAGGGGATCGGTGCCGGTTTCGTGCCGAAAAACCTCGACCTGGCGATGGTGGACCGGGTGGAACTGGTGACCGACGAAGAATCCAAGGCCATGGCCCTGCGGCTGATGCAGGAAGAGGGGATTCTCAGCGGTATTTCCTGCGGCGCGGCCATGGCCGTTGCGGTGCGGCTGGCGCAGACGCCGGAAATGCAGGGCAAGACCATTGTGGTGGTGCTGCCGGACTCCGGTGAACGTTACCTGTCGAGCATGTTGTTCAGCGATCTGTTCAGCGAGCAGGAGACTCAGCAATAACCCCGGTGCTGACGCACGCAGGCAATGCAGGGCAGGGCGATATCCGCTGATCTGGGTCAGCTACCGTTCAGCGGTTTCCTGTTAAACAGGGACTTTATTACCGGATCGGCAATGTTGAATCTGTAAAGCCATGGGTTTTTCCCGGCGCCGGTAATGTTTATCATGGCCGGCTGCCACGTCGGGTGAGTCAAGCGGTACAGGCCACTCGTGCGTTGCCCATTTTCGAGGAGTGTTGAATGACCTTTTCCTTTGCCGCCAAGGCCGCAGTCCTGCTGCTGTTCCTGGGCAGTACGCTTTATGTGCATCTGCGCGGCAAGGCGCGGTTGCCCCTGTTGCGTCAGTTCGTCAACCATTCCGCCGCTTTCGCGCCTTACAACGCCTTGATGTACCTGTTTTCCGGCGTACCGTCCAAACCTTACCTGGACCGCAGCAAGTTTCCCGAGCTGGATGTGCTCAAGGACAACTGGGAGGTGATCCGCGAAGAGGCCATGCATCTGTTCGATGAAGGCTATATCCGCGCCGCCGAGAAGAACAACGATGCCGGTTTCGGCTCGTTCTTCAAGAAGGGCTGGAAGCGTTTCTACCTCAAGTGGTACGACAAGCCCCTGCCGTCGGCCGAGCTGCTGTGCCCGAAAACCGTGGCGCTGGTGAACGCGATTCCCAATGTCAAGGGCGCGATGTTCGCCCTGTTGCCCGGTGGCAGCCACCTCAACCCGCACCGTGACCCGTTTGCCGGTTCCCTGCGCTATCACCTGGGCCTGTCGACGCCGAACTCCGACGACTGCCGGATTTTCGTCGACGGCCAGGTCTACGCCTGGCGCGACGGTGAAGACGTGATGTTCGACGAGACCTACGTGCACTGGGTCAAGAACGAAACCGAGCAGACCCGCGTCATTCTGTTCTGCGATATCGAGCGGCCGTTGAGCAGCCGTTTCATGACCGCGATCAACCGCCGGGTCAGTGCCTTCCTCGGTCGCGCCACGGCCCCGCAGAACCTCGATGACGAGCGGGTCGGCGGCATCAACCAGGTCTATGCCTGGAGCAAGCGCTCCAGCGACCGCATCAGCGGCGTAGTCAAGCGCTTCAAACGTGCCAATCCCAAGGCATATCGCGCCATGCGCCCGGTGCTGGCGGTGGTGGTGTTCGCGGCCCTCGGTTATTGGTTGTTCGGCTGACCTGTTGCAATGGATCCCGAGCGCTGGTTATAGTCGGCGCTCGGTGTTTCAACCGATTCACCCTCCTCAAGAAGATCAGCACATGCCCGGTTCCCTTCTCGATGCGGTAGTCGATTCAGCGGTCAACGCTGTGGTCGTGCCGTGCGGGAACCAGCAGCCTGTGCAGATCAGTCACTACCCCCCACCTGTCAGTAGCACGCCGGTGTACGCAGTCGTATCACCGCCGGGTGTTGGCTTTTCGGGCTGATCGGCAGTCTTTGCCGTTCCCCTGTGCCCGCCTGAAAAAACTACTGAATGTTCAGCCTTGTGCTGAATCGGCTTTTGCCTGAATCACGGGTGGTATCCATGTTGGCTTTTTCAAGACAATCCGCAACCGCGGCGGCCTCGACGAGTCTGTTTGTCCTGCTCTGGAGCAGCGGGGCGATCTTCTCCAAATGGGGGCTGGCGCACGCCTCGCCGTTCGCTTTCCTGTTGATCCGTTTTTGCATCGCCCTGTTGGGCTTGCTGGTGTTGGTCCCGTTGCTCAAGTTCAAGTTGCCCCGGGTGGGCCGGCCGCTGCTTTATGCCGCGGCGACCGGCCTGGTGTTGCTGGGGGCCTATCAGATCTTCTATCTGCTGGCCCTGGACCTGAAGGTCACGCCTGGCGTCATGGCGACGATCATGGGGGTGCAACCGATCCTGACGGCGGTGCTGATGGAGCGTCGACGCTCCTGGAGCCGGATGTTCGGCTTGGGCCTGGGGCTGGCGGGGCTGATCCTGGTGGTCTACCAGGGCATCGGCCTGGCCGGCATGTCCCTGGCCGGGATGCTGTTCGGTCTGCTGGCCCTGGCCAGCATGACCGCGGGCTCCATCATGCAGAAGCGCATCACCGATAATCCCCTGGGCACGCTGCCGGTGCAGTACCTGGCCGGGTTGCTGCTGTGCGGGATCTTCGTGCCGTTCCAGCCGTTCCACTTCGAAACCGGCAGCGGCTTTATCCTGCCGGTGCTGTGGATGGGACTGGTGGTGTCGGTGCTGGCGACCCTGCTGCTGTACCGGCTGATTGCCCGGGGTAACCTGGTCAATGTCACCAGTCTGTTCTACCTGGTGCCGGCGGTGACGGCGGTGATGGACTACCTGATCTTCGGTAATCGGTTGGCGGCCCTGAGCCTGCTCGGTATGGGGCTGATCATCGTCGGTCTGGTGTTTGTGTTCCGCAAGGGCGCCTGACGACAGGTAGGCGGCGGTTTGCCCGCGATAGCGATGGTGAGTCTGCCATCGCTATCGCCACGGTGCGGCGTCCCGACAAGCCGGCTCCTACAGTTGCTCGGCGTACACACTGCACCTTGGCTCGACACGGCATTGTGGGAGCTGGCTTGCCGGCGATGACGTCAGTCGGCACACCACCGTGTCGTGTTATCGGTCAGCCACGCTGGCCGCCTTCAGCGTCGCGGCGGGCTTCAACACCAGCCACAACGCCAGCGCAATCAATACCCCGCCGTACAGGTGGGCCAGCGACAGCGGCTCGTTGAGAAACAACGCCCCCCACAACACGCCGAACGCCGGAATCATGAAGGTCACGGTCATCGACTTGACCGGGCCGATATCGCTGATCAGCTTGAAGTACATGATGTAGGCAAACGCCGTACACACCAGGCCCAGGCCCAGCAGCGACAGCCACACACTGAGCCCGCCCCAGCTGGCCGGAGGATGGCTGATGGCGCTGTACCCGAAGAACGGCAGGATCACCAGCGTCGCGCCGAACATGCTGCCCATGGCCGACAGCCGTGGATCGAGGCCACCTTGATGATCGAGCCAGCGGCGGGTGAGAAAACCGGCGAAGCCGTAGCTGGTGGTGGCCAGCAGGCACGCCGCGGCGCCCATCAACAATTCGAGGTTGAAGGTCACAGGCCCCGCGCGGGTCAGCACCGCGACCCCGAACAGCCCGAGGAAGATCCCGACAAGCTTGTTCAGGCTCAGTTTTTCATGGAAGAACAGGCCACCGATCAGCACGCCCATCAGCGGCGTGGTGGCGTTGAAGATCGAGGAGTAGCCGGCCGGCAGCACCTGGGCGGCGACCGAGTACAGCGTCGCCGGCAATCCGGAGTTGATCACGCCGAGCATCAGGCAGACCTTGAACTTGCCTTTGAAGTCCCAGTTGACACGCATCAGCGCGAGGATCACCAGCAAGCCGACAGCCGCGATCGAGACGCGGAAAAAGGCGGTTGGAAAGGCGCCGAGCACGGGGGCAATGATCCGCATGAACAGGAAGCTGGCGCCCCAGACAGCGGCCAGCATCAACATGCGCAGAATATCGACGGGTCTCATGAGGGCTTCCTTGGCAGGGTAGGGCGAGCAAGTGTCACCGCATGTAACTGGCAAGGCAATGGTTGCGTTGCCTGAGTGTTGGCCTCTAAGCTCAGGCGACTCGCTTGCGACACCATCTCGAACAATAACTCAGGGGTTCCACTATGCCGCAGCCATGGCCGGCCGCTGATATCGCCCGCATGATCCTCGATGGCTTCGACGATTACCGCGAGCACTTTCGTCAGATCACTGACGGCGCCCGTGGCCGTTTCGAAGGCGCCCGCTGGCAGGAAGCGCAGGCGGCTTCGACGGCGCGGATCAACCTGTACGAAGAGAAGGTCAGCGAGATCAATGCCCGACTGCGCGCCGGCTTCGATACCACTACCTTGCTCGATGTCACGCTCTGGCCGCTGGTGAAAAGCGCCTATATCGACCTGATCGACCTGCGTTTCGACGATGAGCTGGCGGAGACCTGGTACAACTCGGCCTTTTGCGGGTTGTTCAGCCACGACCTGATCAGTGACGGCTGCATGTTCATCCACACCACCCGGCCTTCGTTGCACCGGACGCGGGCGGCGCAGACCCGCACCTACCGGCCCGAAGGCGATTTGTCGGGCATGCTCGAACAGGTCTTCGCCGACTACAGCTTCAGCGAGGCCTATGCCGATTTGCCGGGGGACCTGCGGCGTCTCGAAGCCCAGTTGCGGGAAAACCTGCCGGACTGGGTGTGCAAGGATCCCGAGCTGAGCGTCGAACTGTTCTCCTCGGTGCTCTACCGCAACAAGGGCGCTTACCTGGTGGGGCGGATCTTCACTCCGGATGAACAATGGCCGTTGGTGATCCCGTTGCTGCACCGTGAAGGGCGGGGCATCCAGATCGATGCGCTGATCACCGACGAGGCCGAGGTGTCGATCATCTTTTCCTTCACCCGCTCCTATTTCATGGTGGATGTGCCGGTACCGGCGGAGTTCATCGGCTTTCTCAAGCGCATCCTGCCGGGCAAGCATATCGCCGAGCTGTACACCTCCATCGGCTTCTACAAGCACGGCAAGTCCGAGTTCTACCGGGCGCTGATCAATCACCTGGCCAACACCGACGACCGTTTCATCATGGCCCCGGGTGTGCGCGGCATGGTCATGAGCGTGTTTACCCTGCCGGGGTTCAACACCGTGTTCAAGATCATCAAGGACCGCTTTTCGCCGTCGAAGAACGTCGACCGCGCCACGGTGATCGAGAAGTACCGCCTGGTGAAGCGTGTCGATCGGGTCGGGCGCATGGCCGATACCCAGGAGTTCGCCGATTTCCGCTTTCCCTTGAGCAAGTTCGAGCCGGCGTGCCTGGAGGAATTGCTCGAGGTGGCGCCGTCCACGGTGCAGCTCGAAGGGGATACGGTACTGGTCCGCCACTGCTGGACCGAGCGACGAATGACCCCGCTGAACCTGTACCTGGACAACGCCAACGATGCCCAGGTTCGCGAGGCGCTGGAGGACTATGGCCTGGCGATCAAGCAACTGGCAGCCGCGAATATCTTTCCCGGCGACATGCTGCTGAAGAACTTCGGCGTGACCCGCCATGGTCGCGTGGTGTTCTACGACTACGACGAGATCTGCTTCCTGACCGAAGCCAACTTTCGGCACATTCCCGCGCCGCGCACGCCCGAGGATGAAATGGCCTCCGAACCCTGGTATTCCATCGGGCCGCTGGACGTGTTCCCGGAGGAGTTCCCGCCCTTCCTGTTCGCCGATATGGCACAGCGCCGGCTGTTCGACCGGTTGCATGGCGAGCTCTACAACGCCGACTACTGGAAAGGCCTGCAAGAGGCGATTCGGGCGGGTAAGGTGATCGACGTTTTTCCGTATCGGCGCAAGGATCGGGACGACGAATGACCCGCCAGGGCTGTTCGGGCATGCAGTTGGCATCATTTTTCGGTGCAAATCTGCGACAATCCGCGCCTGCCTAAAATAGACGACCTTTGCGTACCTGATGACTGACGAATCGCCCGCTATCGACCAACTGCTGAAAAACCTCGACCAGGCCATGATCACCGACCGCCATCGGTTGCGGCGGCAGTTGCTCGAGTTGCGCAAGAAGCCCGACGAAAGCAAGTTGGCCCAGTGGGTCGAGCGGATGGAGGCGTCCTGTGCCCAGGTCACGGCCCGGGGCAACAGCGTGCCGCTGATTCGTTATGACGACAGTCTGCCCATCGCCGCCAAGCGCGACGAGATCAAGGACGCCCTGCTCAAGCACCAGGTGCTGATCATTGCCGGCGAAACCGGCTCGGGCAAGACCACCCAGTTGCCGAAGATCTGCCTGGAAATCGGTCGTGGCCGGCATGGCCTGATCGGCCACACCCAACCGCGCCGGATCGCGGCGCGCAGTGTGGCGAGCCGGGTCGCCGACGAGTTGGCCACGCCCCTCGGCGCGCTGGTCGGCTATCAGGTGCGCTTCGAAGACCAGAGCGACGCCAACACCCTGATCAAGCTGATGACCGACGGTATCCTGCTGGCGGAAACCCAGAATGACCGCTACCTGGAACGCTACGACACGATCATCGTCGACGAAGCCCACGAGCGCAGCCTGAACATCGATTTCCTGCTGGGCTACCTGAAAACCCTGCTGCCCCGGCGTCCGGACCTGAAGGTCATCATCACCTCGGCCACCATCGACCTGGAGCGTTTTTCCAGGCACTTCGACGATGCACCGATTGTCGAAGTGTCCGGGCGCACCTTCCCGGTGGACACCTGGTATCGCCCGCTGACTTCGGAGCAGGATGAAGAGGGCAACAGCGTCGAGGATGACCTGAGCGTGGACCAGGCGATTCTCGCCACCCTTGACGAGATTGCCGCCTTCGAACGCAGCGAACGCAAGAGCCCCGGGGATGTGCTGGTGTTCCTGCCCGGCGAGCGGGAGATTCGCGACGCCGCGGACATGCTGCGCAAGGCCCAGCTCAAGCACACCGAGATCCTTCCTTTATATGCACGGCTGTCGCCGGCCGAGCAGCAGCGGATTTTCCAGTCCCATCCGGGGCGTCGCGTGGTGCTGGCGACCAACGTCGCGGAAACCTCGCTGACCGTGCCGGGTATCCGCTACGTGATCGACAGCGGTACGGCGCGCATCAGCCGCTACAGCTACCGCGCCAAGGTCCAGCGCCTGCCGATCGAAGCGGTTTCCCAGGCCAGCGCCAACCAGCGCAAGGGCCGTTGCGGGCGGGTCGAGCCGGGTATCTGCGTACGCCTGTACAGCGAGGACGACTTCAACGGACGTCCGGAATTCACCGACCCGGAGATCCTGCGTACCAACCTCGCGGCGGTGATCCTGCAGATGCTGCACCTGCGTCTCGGCGAAATCACCGCGTTTCCGTTTATCGAACCGCCGGACGGCAAGGCCATCAGCGACGGTTTCAACCTGCTGCAGGAGCTGTCGGCGGTCACCCGCGAGAACCAGCTGACTCAACTGGGCCGACAACTGGCGCGCCTGCCGGTGGACCCGCGCATGGGCCGCATGTTGCTGGAGGCGGCCAAGCTCGGCAGCCTGCAGGAAGTGCTGATCGTCGCCAGCGCCATGTCGGTGCAGGACCCGCGGGAGCGTCCGCCCGAGCGCCAGCAGGCCGCCGACCAGGCCCACGCACAGTGGAAGGACGTGGACTCGGATTTCGCCGGGTTGATCAATGTCTGGCGTGGTTTCGAGGAGCAGCGCCAGGCCCTGGGCGCCAGTGCGTTGCGCAACTGGTGCCGGAAGAACTTCCTCAATTACCTGCGCATGCGCGAGTGGCGCGACTCCCATCGCCAGTTGGGCTTGATCTGCCGCGACCTGCAGTTGAGCGTCAACAAGGAGCCGGCGGACTATCCCAAGCTGCACAAGGCGGTGTTGTCCGGGCTGCTGAGCCAGATCGGCCAGAAGACCGAAGACGGCGACTACCTGGGCGCCCGCCAGCGGCGTTTCTGGGTTCACCCGTCCTCGGGGCTGGGCCGCAAGCGTCCGCAATGGCTGATGACCGCCGAGCTGGTGGAAACCACCAAGCTCTACGCGCGCATGGTCGCCAAGATCGAGCCGGACTGGATCGAACCCCTGGCCGGGCACCTGATCAAGAAGAACCACTTCGAGCCCCATTGGGAGAAGAAGCGCGGCCAGGTCGTGGCCTTCGAGCAGATCACCCTGTTCGGCCTGATCGTGGTCGGTCGGCGTCCGGTGCACTTCGGTCCCGTCGACCCGGTGGCCTCACGCGAGCTGTTTATCCGCGAGGCGCTGGTGCGCGGCGAGATTCAATCGAAAGCCAAGTGCCTGAGTGCCAACCAGCAACTGCTCGAACAACTCGACGAGCTGGAGGCCAAGGCCCGACGTCGCGACATCCTGGCCGATGAAGAAACCCTGTTCGCCTTCTACGACGCGCGCCTGCCGGCGGAGATTCATCAGACTGCGACCTTCGACAGCTGGTATCGGGTCAACAGCCAGAAAGACCCGCAACTGTTGATCATGCGCGAAGAGGACGTGCTCGCCCGCGAAGCCAGTGAGGTCACCGCCGCGCACTATCCGGACACCTTGCACCTGGGTGACCTGGCCCTGGCGCTGAGCTATCACTTCGAGCCCAACCATCCGCGCGATGGTGTGACCCTGCGGGTGCCGGCACCGCTGTTGCCGGCCCTGCCCGGCGAGCGTCTGGAGTGGCTGGTGCCGGGGGTGATCGAAGCCAAGTGCATCGCCCTGGTGCGCAACCTGCCCAAGGCCTTGCGCAAGAACTTCGTGCCGGTGCCGGACTTCGTCAAGGCGGCGCTGCAACGGATCGACTTTGCCGAGGGCTCGCTGCCCCAGGCCCTGGGCCGCGAGCTGCTGCGCATGACCGGCGCGCGGGTCAGCGACGAAGCCTGGGCCGAGTCGGCGCAGCAGGTGGAGAGCCATCTGCGGATGAACCTGGAAATCGTCGACGCCCAGGGCAAGTTCCTCGGCGAGGGGCGTGACCTGGCCGAGCTGACGGCGCGGTTTGCCCAAGCCAGCCAGGCGGCCCTGGCCGTGCCGCAGACCGCGAAAAGCCAGCAACCGGTGCAGGCCAGGGAGTTTGCCGCGGTGGCCCAGAGCACCCAGCAGAAGATCGCCGGGCTGTCGATGACGGTGTACCCGGCGCTGGTGGAGGAGGGCGGTACGGTCAAGGAGGGGCGCTTCTCCACTCCGGCCGAAGCCGAGTTCCAGCATCGCCGGGCCTTGCAGCGCCTGTTGATGCAGCAGTTGGCCGAGTCGGCGAAGTTCCTGCGTGGCAAGTTGCCGGGCCTGACCGAGCTGGGCTTGCTGTACCGTGAACTGGGACGGGTCGAGGCGCTGGTCGAAGACATCCTGTTGGCGAGCCTCGACAGCTGCGTGCTGGAGGGGGAGGACAGCCTGCCGCGTGATGGCGTGGGGCTGGCGTCCCTGGCCGAACGCAAGCGCGGCGCCTGGACCGAGCATGCCGAGCGCCTGGCCCGCCTGAGCCTGGAGATTCTCAAGCTCTGGCACGGTCTGCAAAAACGCTTCAAAGGCAAGATCGACCTGGCCCAGGCAGTGGCACTCAATGACATCAAGCAGCAACTGAGCCAGTTGGTCTATCCCGGTTTCGTTCGAGAGACGCCGGGGGCCTGGCTCAAGGAGTTGCCGCGATATCTCAAGGCCATTGAGCTGCGCCTGGAGAAACTGCCGGCCCAGGTGCAGAAGGATCGGGTCTGGAGCACCGAACTGTCAGGGCTTTGGGCCCAGTACCAGGCGCGCGCCGCCAAGCATGCCCAGGAAGGCAAGCGCGACCCGCAACTGGAGCTTTACCGCTGGTGGCTGGAGGAATACCGGGTGTCGCTGTTTGCCCAGCAGTTGGGGACCAAGGCGCCGATTTCGGACAAGCGCCTGGGCAAGCAATGGAGCCAGGTCGAAGCCTGATGCGCAGCAGGTCATTGATTTCGGCCCTAGGGCCAAATCCCGATGTTTATGGCACACTTGACGACTATAAATGCCGATTTCAGGGTTCGAGCGCTGACTGCCCGACCCGGTCGGAAGAAAACGACTCCAGGCCCTTTCCCGTTTTGACGGGATTGGCCCTTTTATGTGTTGGTACGAATGTACCAGTGCTTTCTGCCTGAACAGAATAGAGGAACGAGCGTGCATAACGTCGTCATCAGCGGCACCGGCCTGTACACCCCGGCCAACAGCATTTCCAACGATGAGCTGGTGCAGTCTTTCAACACCTATGTGCAACAGTTCAACCTCGAAAACGCCGCCGCCATCGAGCGCGGCGAGGTTCAGGCCCTGACCGAGTCCAGCGCCGCGTTCATCGAGAAGGCCTCCGGTATCAAGAGCCGTTTCGTGATGAACAAGGAGGGCATCCTCGATCCGCAGCGCATGAAGCCGCGCCTGCCCGAGCGCTCCAACGACGAGTGGTCGATCCTTTGCCAGATGGCCATCGGTGCCGCCGAACAGGCCTTGCAGCGCGCGGGCAAGACCGCCGCCGACATCGACGGGGTGATCGTCGCCTGCTCGAACCTGCAACGGGCCTACCCGGCAGTGGCCATCGAAGTCCAGGAAGCCCTCGGCATCCAGGGCTTCGGCTTCGACATGAACGTCGCCTGCTCCTCGGCGACCTTCGGCATCCAGGCTGCCAGCAACAGCATTCAACTGGGCCAGGCCCGGGCGATCCTGATGGTCAACCCGGAAATCTGCACCGGTCACCTGAACTTCCGCGACCGTGACAGCCATTTCATTTTCGGCGATGCCGCGACGGCGGTGATCCTGGAGCGGGCCGACCTGGCGACCTCGCCCTATCAGTTCGACATCGTCGGCACCAAGCTGTTGACCAAGTTCTCCAACAATATCCGCAACAACTTCGGCTTCCTCAACCGCGCGGCGGAAGAGGGCGTCGATGCCGCGGACAAACTGTTTGTCCAGGAAGGTCGCAAGGTGTTCCGTGACGTCTGCCCGATGGTGGCGGAACTCATTGCCGCGCACCTGCAGGAGAACAAGCTGAATATCGGCGATGTGAAGCGCTTCTGGCTGCACCAGGCCAACCTCAGCATGAACCACCTGATCGTCAAGAAACTGCTGGGTCGCGAGGCCACCGAAGAAGAAGCACCGGTGATTCTCGATACCTACGCCAACACCAGTTCGGCCGGTTCGGTGATTGCGTTCCACAAGAACCAGGACGACCTGGCTTCCGGCTCGCTGGCGGTCCTCAGTTCGTTCGGTGCCGGTTACTCGATCGGTAGCGTGATCCTGCGCAAGCGTTGAGTGCGCCGGGGTATACCTCGGACTGGTGGCTGCATTGGATGGACGTGGATCTTGAACCCGAGGTTGTGAATGGCGGCGCCCGACGATACTCAATTGCTTGAACGCTTGCTGGCGGGCGAGCAAAAGGCCTACAAGGAGTTGGTCAGTACCTATCAGAGCGCCATGCGGGCAGTGGCCTATGCCATTGTCGGCAGCCGGCAGGCCGATGAAGCGGTGCAGGATGCCTGGCTGGCGGTGGTTCGCAACCTGGCGGGCTTCCAGGGGCGCTCCAGTCTCAAGACCTGGTTGCTGACCATCACCGCCAATGCGGCGAAGAACCGCTACAAGCAGAATCGTCGCGAGGTGCTGCTGGATGACCTTCCGTCGCCCCATGGCACCATCGGCGACGAACGGTTTGCCGCTGACGGCCACTGGGCCCTGGCCCCGCACGCCTGGCATGAGGACACCCCCGAGGCCCTGCTCAGCGAGGATGAGTTGCGCCAATGCCTGGAACATACCCTGTTGAGCTTGTCCGAGTTGCAGAGCAGTGTCTTGTTGTTGCGTGAACGCCAGGGGTTGGAGCTGGAGGAGATCTGTAATCTTCTGGGGATCTCGCTCTCCAATGTCAGGGTGCTGTTGCACCGGGCACGATTGAAAGTCTTCGCAACCGTGGAGCATTTTGAGGAGACCGGCGAATGCTGACCTGCAAGGAACAAGTGGCGCGTTCCAGCGATTATCTCGATGGCCAGTTGAGCTTTCGTGAGCGCCTGATGGTGCGCCATCACCTGATGTTCTGCCCCAACTGCCGGCGTTTCATCCGGCAGATGCGCTTGATGCAGGCCACGCTCAAGCAGATACCCGAACCGCCGGTCGAAAACCTCGAGGCCTTGTCCGCACAACTGGCCGCAGAGCGCCGGGATGCCGGAAAGCCGTAGTTTCAAAAAGCCACTACTTTTCTGCCGAAGCCCTTTAGACCAGGGCTTTGCGCCAAGTTGTATTTGTTGCAAAAAGTTCCTCTGTCACAAAAGCTTAATACTTCAGCAACTGCGCTGACATAACCCCACGCCAAGATTCCCTCCCAACAAAGCAGGTCAGGCCCCGGCAATGGCTGCGCACCCGCGTGATGGCATCGGACGCCACGAAAAGACCCGAAAAAATTTGAATCCAGAGGAGCGAAACATGAACAAGTGCACCTTGGCCCTGGCAGTGGCCGTGGGGGTTTTATCCCAGCAGGCGTATGCCGAAGGGCAAGCTGACGCGAAAGGTTTTATCGAAGGTGCGACGTCGACCCTGGGTCTGCGTAACTTCTATATCAATACTGATAACCGTAGTGGGGCCAATGGTAAAACCGGTCAGAGCCTGAACTCGGAATGGGGCCAAGGCTTCGATCTGCGCTTCAACTCCGGTTACACCCAAGGCACCGTAGGTTTCGGTCTGGATGTTATCGCTCTGGAAGGCATCCGCCTGGATACCGGTCGTGGTTCCAACGGCGCGACCCCATCCACCTCTGGCACGACGATGTTCCCAGCCGAAGCCACTGGCGGTAAAAACGCCAAGTCCGTCAATGACTTCGGTAGCCTGGGCCTGACCGGTAAAGTTCGCGTTTCGCAGACCGAACTGAAAGTCGGTACCCTGCTGCCGAACAACCCGGTGATCAAGTACAACGACGGTCGCCTGCTGCCACAAACCTTCACCGGTGGCGAGCTGAAGTCGAACGAGATCAAGGACCTGACCCTGACTCTCGGCCAAGTCGACGAAGCCAAGGGCCGTAACTCGAGCAACGACGACAACCTGTCGATCGCCGGCGCCAACGGCAGCTCCAACTTCTCCGCGGACACCACTGGCCGGTTCAGCAACAAGTTCCAGTACGCCGGTGCCGACTACAAGATCACCAAGGATCTGGTCGCTTCGTACTACTACGGCAAGCTGAAGGACTTCTACTCGCAGAACTTCCTGGGTCTGGTACACAACTGGGCCATCGGTCCTGGCGTGCTGAAAAGCGACCTGCGTTACTACCGCAGCCGTGATGACGGTGCCAATGGCAGCAATTCTGCCTACTTCACCAACGGTTTCTATCCGGATACCCCAGCATCGCTCACCAAGGGCAAAGTCGACAACGACCTGTACAGCTACCTGGCCCTGTACTCGGTCGAAGGTCACACCTTCGGCGCTGGTTATCAGTACACCAAAGGCGACAGCGACTTCCCTTGGCTGAACCAGGGTGACGGCTCGTCGAACAGCACCATCACCGACATGCAGATCCAGAAGTTCGCCCGTGCCGGGGAGAAAACCTGGCAAGCTCGCTACGCCTATGACTTCGCCAAGGTCGGCGTACCTGGCCTGACCGCTGGCGTGATCTACGTGCACGGCGATGGCATCAAGTCCACCACTGGCGACAAGAGCGAGTGGGAACGCGATATCAGCCTGTCCTACGTGATTCCTGAAGGCACCTTCAAAAACCTGGGCTTTGCCTGGAAAAACGCCATGTGGCGCACCAACGTCGCCACTCGCGACCAGGACGAAAACCGTCTGATCGTCAGCTACTCGATTCCACTGTTGTAAGCTCCGCTCTTTTTACGCCCTGCTCGACAGATTGTCGCGCGGGGCGTTTTTTTGTCCGGCGTTTGGACACACCCAATGGCTGTCAGCAAAAGAAGCCGCGACCTTGAAAACGACACCTGACCTGTAGGAGCTGGCTTGCCAGCGATAGCGGCGGCGAGTCTTGCATCGCCATCGCTGCGGTGCGGCGTCCCGACAAGCCAGCTCCCTGCTCGGCCTTGACTGACTGGCATAGTGCAAAGCCCCGGTCGGACAGCCCGGCCGCTGTCCTGGAAGCTGTCTGGAATGGTGTTCCCGGGCGACTTTCAAGTCCAATGAAATAGTTTTTAATATTCCATTGCTGACGGACCTTCAGGCCTTATCGGTTTTCCATTCCAGCTGTCGCCCTTCCTGCCACACTTGCGCGATACTCCCTCTGCGTGTTGCACCTGCCTGGGGATATCGATGCCGTTACAACGCCTGCAAAGCCTCTCTGACGTCGCTGCCGAGCAATGGGATGCGCTGGTGCCCGACGGCCAGCCATTTCTCAGCCACGCGTTCCTGGGCGCCCTGGAGGACAGCGGCAGCCTCGGTCCGCAGTCGGGCTGGCGGCCGGAGCATTTGCTGCACGTGGAGAACGGTCGGCTGGTGGCGGCCTTGCCGAGTTATCGCAAATGGCACTCCTATGGCGAGTATGTGTTCGACCACGGCTGGGCCGATGCCTGTAAGCGAGCGGGGATTGCCTACTATCCCAAGCTGCTGAGCGCCGTGCCGTTCAGTCCGGTCGGCGGCGCGCGGCTGCTGGCGGCCAGGGCCGAGGACGGTTTCGAACTGCTGGCCGCCTTGCCCGGCTATCTGGAGATCGAGGAACTCTCCAGCGCCCATGTCAACTTCACCGATGCCCTGGCCGACACCGCCTTGGGCGAACAGCCCGGCTGGTTGCAGCGTTACGGTTGCCAGTTTCATTGGCAGAACCGCGGCTACCGGGATTTCCAGGACTTCCTCGATGCCTTGAGTTCGCGCAAGCGCAAGCAGATGCGCAAGGAGCGCGAGCAGGTCGCCGGGCAGGGTTTCGATTTCCAATGGCTCGAAGGCCGTGAGTTGAGCGAGGCACAGTGGGACTTCGTCTACGCCTGCTATGCCAATACCTATGCGGTGCGACGCCAGGCGCCCTACCTGACCCGGGCGTTCTTCAGCCTGCTGGCCGAGCGCATGCCCGAGTCGATCCGGGTGTGCCTGGCCAGGCAGGGCGGACGACCTGTGGCCATGGCCTTCAGCCTGATCGGCGGCGACAGTTTCTACGGTCGTTACTGGGGCTGCCTGGCGGAGTTCGACCGGCTGCATTTCGAAACCTGCTTCTACCAGGGCATGGACTACGCCATCGCCCAGGGCCTGCAACGCTTCGATGCGGGGGCCCAGGGCGAGCACAAGCTGATTCGCGGCTTCGAACCGGTGATCACCCATTCCTGGCACTACCTGCGGCATCCGGGACTGCGGGCGGCGGTGAAGGATTTCCTCGCGCAGGAGCGGCCGGGGATCCTGGCCTATGCCGAAGAGGCGAGGGCGGCGTTGCCCTACCGGCAGGCCTGAGCGGTCGACCGTGCTCCTCCAGGCGCGGTCTTCAATCGATCCCGACAAACCCTCCGGTCTGGTGTCGCCACAGGCGCGCATACAGGCCGCCATGGGCCAGCAGTTCGGCATGGCTGCCGGTTTCGGCGATCCGGCCGTTTTCCAGCACCACCAGGCGGTCCATGCGGGCAATGGTGGACAGGCGGTGGGCAATGGCGATCACCGTCTTGCCTTCCATCAGGGTTTCCAGGCTCTCCTGGATCGCCGCCTCCACTTCCGAGTCCAGGGCCGAGGTGGCTTCGTCCATGATCAGGATCGGCGCATCCTTGAGCAGCACCCGGGCAATGGCGATGCGCTGGCGCTGGCCGCCGGACAGTTTCACGCCGCGCTCGCCGACGTGGGCGTCGAAGCCGGTGCGGCCCTGGGCGTCCGAGAGCAGTGGGATGAATTCGTCGGCCCGTGCCTTGCGCACCGCTTCCCAGAGTTCTTCATCGCTGGCGTCGGGCTTGCCGTACAGCAGGTTTTCGCGGATCGAGCGGTGCAGCAGCGAAGTGTCCTGGGTAATCATGCCGATGCGTTCGCGCAGGCTTTCCTGGGCGACTTCGGCAATGTTCTGGCCATCCACCAGGATACGCCCGCCCTGCAGGTCATAGAGTCGCAGCAGCAGGTTGACCAGGGTCGACTTGCCGGCACCCGAAGGACCGATCAGGCCGATCTTCTCTCCGGGAGCGATGACCAGGTCGAGATCGCCGATGACCCCGCTGCGTTTGCCGTAGTGAAACTCCACATGCTCGAAACGCACTTCACCCTGGCTGACGGCCAGATGTGGCGCCTGTTCGCGGTCGGTGACGCTGACCGGTTGGGCGATGGTTTGCAGGCCATCCTGGACCATGCCGATATTTTCGAAGATGCCGTTGACCACCCACATGATCCAGCCGGACATGTTGACGATGCGGATCACCAGGCCGGTGGCCAGGGCGATCGCGCCGACCGAGATCAGCGACTGGGTCCACAGCCACAGGGCAAGGCCGGTGGTGGTGACGATCAGCAGGCCGTTCAGGCTGGTGATGGTCACGTCCATGCTGGTCACCACCCGTGATGCCAGCTGGGTTTTCTCGGTCTGCTCCACCAGGGCCTCGCGGGCGTACTGCTGCTCGAAGCGGGTGTGGGCGAAGAGTTTCAGGGTGGTGATATTGGTGTAGCCGTCGACGATCCGCCCCATCAGCTTGGAGCGGGCGTCGGAGGACACCACGGCGCGGGCCTTCACCCGTGGGACGAAGTAGTACAGGGCGGCGATGTAGCAGGCGACCCAACCCAGCAGCGGGATCATCAGGCGCCAGTCGGCCTCGGCGAACAGCACCAGGGAGCCGAGGGTATAGATCAGAACATGCCAGAGGGCGTCCACGGCCTGTACCGCGGAGTCGCGCAGCGAGTTGCCGGTCTGCATGATGCGCTGGGCGATGCGCCCGGCGAAGTCGTTCTGGAAGAAATTGAGGCTCTGCTTGAGCACGTAGCTGTGGTTCTGCCAGCGGATCAGGCTGGTCATGCCCGGGCTGATGGTCTGGTGCACCAGCAGGTCGTGCAGGCCGAAGAAGATCGGTCGCAGCAGCAGTGCCACGATGGTCATCCACAGCAGTTCGCGGCCATGGAGCTGGAAGAAGTCGCTACCGGGCGTACCCTGGGCCAGGTCGATGATGCGGCTCAGGTAGCTGAACAGCGCCACCTCGATCAGCGCCGCGACCAGCCCGACGATCAGCAGGGCGACGAAACTGGGCCAGACCTGACGCAGGTAATACAGGTAGAACGGCAGGACCTTGTTCGGCGGAGCGGCGGTGGGAGCGTCGCGAAAAATGTCGATCAGTTGTTCAAAACGACGATAGAGCATGGGTTCTGACGCCCGTCAGCCGGGCTCTCCTTGAAGGTAAGGCGGCGCAAGCCCCGGGCGCCCGGCCTGAAGCTTGCGCCTGCCATTAGTCGATGCGCTTGGCCGACTTGATATACACCGGATCTGCCGGCACGTCGGACATGCCTTGCTTGGTGGTGGTGGGCGAGTTGACGATGATATCGACCACTTCCATGCCCTTGACCACCTTGGCGAAGACCGCATAACCGGCATCGCGGCCCGGGTCGAGGAAGTCATTGTCCTTCACGTTGATGAAGAACTGGCTGGTGGCCGAGTTCGGATCCGAGGTGCGCGCCATCGACAAGCTGCCGCGCACGTTGTGCAGGCCGTTGCTGGCTTCGTTCCTGATCGGCGCCTCGGTCGGCTTCTGCACCATCTGCGCGGTGAAGCCACCGCCCTGGACCATGAAGCCCGGGATCACCCGGTGGAAAATCGTGTTGTTGTAGAAGCCCTTGTCGACATAGGCGAGGAAGTTCTTGGTACTGATCGGTGCGTGGACCGGGTCCAGCTCGATTTCAATGGTGCCGTTGGTGGTCACCAGTTCTACGTGGGGCGCCTTGGCGGCATCGGTGGCGGCCATCAGGTTGGCGGCGAACAGTACGGAGCCGGTGAACAGGGCGATTTTTTTCAGCATGGTTCAGTGATCCTGGGGGGTGGTTTCGACTGCGTTTAGAAACTCGAGCAGGGTTTGGTTGAAGACCTGGGGTTGATCCAGCGGCGTGGCGTGACGGGAATCGGCAATCACCACCAGGCGCGCATCGGGGATCAGTTTGACATAGCTTTCCTTCATCGCGACCGGCGTGTAGTCGTGGTCGGCGCTGACGATCAGGGTTGGACAGGTGATCCGGGCAAGTCGTTCCTGGACACCCCAGCCGACGATGGCGTCGAAGCTGGCGAGATAAGCACGTTTGTCGTTGGTTGCCCAGCGCTCGGTTATCTTGCGCCGCAAGTCGGCCTGTCCGGGCTTGGGAAACAACACCCGGCCGAGGATCCTGCCGATGTTGCGCAGGCCCAGCAGCCGACCGAGGATCCAGCGCGAGGCCCATTGCAGGTAGTCGCCAGGCTTGCGCACCTTGACCTCGGGCATGCTGTTGACCACGCACAGGCTGCTGAGTGTCTGGGGTTGGTCCACCGCCAGCTGGAAGCCGATCATCCCGCCCATGGAGATGCCCACCAGGTGCACGCGGTCCAGCTTCAGGTGTTCGATCAGGGCGAGCACATCGGCGCTGTACCCGGCGATGCTGTAGCGCTGCCGTGGTTTGTCGGAGCGACCGTGGCCGCGCATGTCCATGAGGATAACCCGGTAGTGCGCGGCCAGTGCCGGCACCTGCATTTCCCAGTCCAGGGTGCTCGAGCCCAGGCCGTGTACCAGCAGCACGGGCGCGCCGTGGCCGTACTCCTCATAGTGCAGCGTACAACCTTCGTGTTCGAAATAGGCCATCGGTCAACGTCCTGTCAGGCTTGCTGGGGGGCGGCGAACGGGGCATCCAGCGGCGCGGTGTCGAAGGTGCGCAGCAGTTCGACCAGAATCTGCGTGGCCGGTCCCAGGGGTTTGTCCTTGTTCGAGTACAGATAGAACGTCGGGTGGCGGCTGCCGCCCTGATCCAACGGTAGCACCTTGAGCAGACCCTCCCGGATTTCCCGTTCGATCATGTGCCGGGGCAGCCAGGCGAAGCCCAGGCCGTTGCCGATGAAGGTGGCGGCGGTGGCCAGGCTGCCGACGGTCCAGCGCTGCTCGGCGCCGAGCCAGCCGACATCGCGCGGTTGCTGGCGACCGGAGTCACGGATCACCACCTGCAGCTGGCTTTCCAGGTCCTGGAAGGTCAGCGTGCGTTGCAGGCGGTGCAGGGCGTGTTCCGGATGGGCGACGGCGACGAATTCCACCGCGCTCATCTCGGTGCCCAGGTAACCGGGGATATTGAAACCGCTGATGGCCAGGTCCGCGACCCCTTCGAGCAGGACTTCTTCCACGCCGGACAGCACTTCCTCGCGCAGGCGCACGCGGCAGCCGCGGCTTTGCGGCATGAACGCGGTCAGCGCACGGACCAGGCGGGCATTGGGGTAGGCGGCATCCACCACCAGACGTACCTCGGCTTCCCAGCCCTGTTCCATATGGTGGGCCAGGTCTTCCAGCTGGCTGGCCTGTTTCACCAGTTGCCGGGAGCGGCGCAGCAGCACGCCGCCAGCTTCGGTGAGCACTGCCTTGCGCCCGTCGATGCGCAGCAGCGGCACGCCGAGCTGATCCTGCATGCGGGCCACGGTATAGCTGACGGACGACTGCGAACGGTGCAGGGCTTCGGCGGCCTGGGCGAAGCCACCGTGATCGACCACCGCCTGCAGTGTTCGCCATTGATCAAGGGTCACGCGGGGCGCTTTCAAGTTGGGTTCCTCTTGTCCTAAGCTGGCAGCCCTTACTGGAGGCTGTCGAATGAGAAAAATCGGTTGTGTGTTGCTGGCCCTGTTGCCCTTGACGGCATGGGCTTATCCCATCGAAGTCGAAAAACACCTCAACGGTCTGGGCATCGACTACAAGGCCTTCGATACCGACGCGGATATCGGCTCCATCCTGGTGAACAACCACGGCAAGACCGATGCCCGCTGCACGGTGGTCTTCCGTAATGGGCCCGAGTCCCCGCGGACCCGCAAGATCGAGGTGCCGGCCGGACAGAGCAGGAACGCCACCGCCAAATTCACCCGCAGCATCATCACGCTGCGCCTGGACCTGACCTGCGTACCGAAATGAAACCGGCGGGGCATTCTGCCAAGCATGCTCCGCCTATCAACAAATTTATAGATAGGTTGTAGTCATTTTTTCGGCTTTTTTATCGGTTAATCGCTGTTTAATCTCCACTCCATCGACTTACAGCCCCTAGCGATGGAGCCTACATCCCATGTCCCGCGTACTCATCATCGAAAGCAGCGCCCGTCAGCAAGACTCGGTTTCCCGCCAGTTGACCCAGCAGTTCATCGGTCAATGGCAAGCCGCCCACCCGGCCGACCCGATCACCGTCCGTGACCTGGCGACCGATCCGGTCCCTCACCTGGACAGCCACCTGCTGGGCGGCTGGATGAAGCCCGCCGAGCAGCGCACGGATATCGAGAAGGCCTCGCTGGAACGCTCCAACCAGTTGACCGACGAGTTGCTGGCGGCGGACGTGCTGGTGCTGGCCGCGCCGATGTACAACTTTGCGATCCCGAGCACCCTCAAGGCCTGGCTCGACCATGTGCTGCGTGCCGGCCTGACCTTCAAGTACACCGACACCGGTCCGCAGGGGCTGCTGGTCGGCAAGCGAGCCTATGTCCTGACCGCCCGTGGCGGGTTGTATGCCGGTGGCACCAACGATCATCAGGAACCCTACCTGCGCCAGGTGCTGGCATTCATCGGTATCCACGACGTCACCTTCATTCACGCCGAAGGCCTGAACATGGGTGGTGACTTCCAGGAAAAAGGCCTGAACCAGGCCAAGGCCCGGCTGGCACAGGTGGCTTGAGGACTTAATGTTCAGCTAATCGCCGGTTGTTTTAGTGTCGCCAGCGATATAGCTGTTCAAGCAGTCCCTTCAAGTTGTTCGCGCATCGAACCTCCCTTTGCACTGGTTGCTCCCTGAGTGCATGCAACCCGATCCGGCCGCCTGGCCCGATCGGGTTTTTTTTGTCCCTGGATTCCTTGTACGGCGCAAAGCCGCTAAGGTCGCGCCCATTCATTTAACGGCAGCACAATTGTTCAGGCCGAATAGGACGCGGGTGAGGCATTCATGGGTTATCTACTTTTCGTCACGCTGCTCCAGGCGTTTTCCTTCAGCCTGATCGGTGAGTACCTGGCCGGTCATGTCGACAGTTACTTCGCCGTGCTGGTGCGGGTCTTGCTGGCCGGCCTGGTGTTCATTCCATTGACCCGCTGGCGCCAGGTGGAGCCGGCATTCATGCGCGGCATGCTGCTGATCGGTGCCTTGCAGTTCGGCGTCACCTACGTGTGCCTGTACCTGAGCTTCCGGGTACTGACGGTGCCGGAAGTGCTGTTGTTCACCATCCTCACGCCCCTGCACGTGACTCTGATCGAAGATGCCCTGAACCGGCGCTTCAATCCCTGGGCCTTGTTGGCGGCATTGGTGGCGGTGGCCGGTGCGGCGGTGATCCGCTACGACCGGATCAATCCGGATTTCCTCATGGGCTTCCTGCTGCTGCAACTGGCCAACTTCACCTATGCCGCCGGGCAAGTGCTCTACAAGCACCTGGTGGCGCGTCACCCCAGCGACCTGCCGCATTACCGGCGTTTCGGCTATTTCTACCTGGGCGCGTTGGCGGTGGCGTTGCCGGCGTTCCTGTTGTTCGGCAAGGCCAACTACCTGCCCGAGGCCCCATTGCAATGGGGCGTGCTGCTGTTCCTCGGGCTGGTGAGCACGGCGTTGGGTCTGTACTGGTGGAACAAGGGCGCGTGCCTGGTCAATGGCGGCACGCTGGCGGTGATGAACAACCTGCATGTGCCGGTGGGATTACTGATCAACCTGCTGATCTGGAACCAGCATGAGCCGCTGGGGCGGTTGTTCTTCGGTGGCTCGGTGATTCTTGCGGCGGTGTGGATCAGTCGCTTGGGCGCGCGTCCGCTCAAGGCGGTGCGCGCTTAGATATCCAGAAGGCCGAATAGGCCCGGCCGGCGCTGTACGCAACGACGATCCTGGGCTAGCGTTCAGTGAGTCAAAAGGCTGGAAGGAGTTCTTTAGACTCAGGCAAGGTGGCCATCAACAATCGATGAGTAGTTCAGCCTCTCCTTAATGCACACACAATTTTGTGAGGCAATGGGATATGCACAAGCGCATCATCTATAGCGTTTTTGGTGTGGCGGCTGCAGGCGTTGTATTGTTCGGCGTTTACGCTTGGCATCCAGAAATTGCCCCCCTCGCGCCCGGGGCCAAGCCTCCATTCTCTCAGGCAGACATTGCGCGCGGCAAAATCATGGCCGCTGCCGGTTACTGCAGTACCTGCCACACCCCCCCGGGTGGTCTGGAGTATGGCGGTAACTATCAGATGAACACCCCGTTCGGGGTCATCTACTCCAGCAATATCACCCCGGATCCTGATACCGGTATCGGTCGCTGGTCGGAAGAGGCGTTTATCCGCGCCATGCGTACCGGCGTCAGCCGCGATGGCCATCATCTGCTGCCGGCGTTCCCGTTCGAGCACTTCAATAAAATGACGGATGACGATATCAAGGCGATCTACGCCTATCTCATGTCATCCGTGCCCGCGGTCAATCAGCAGAAGAAAGAAAACGGAATTGCGTTCCCGCTCAACCTCCGCTTTCTGCAGGCCGGCTGGAAACTGTTGTTTGCCAATACCACCCCATTTGAAAAGCACAGCGACAAGTCTGACGAATGGAACCGCGGGGCTTACCTGGCACAGGGCATCGCCCACTGCGGCGCCTGCCATACGCCGCGTAACGCACTGGGCGGCGAAAAATACAGCCAGATGTACGAAGGCGCACTGATTGACGGCTGGATTGCGCCGTCGCTGACCCGCAGCAGCACCTCGCCGCTGCATTGGCGAGCGCAGGATTTTTATGAATACCTGCGTACCGGTAACTCACCGTACCACGGCGCCGCCGCGGGCCCGATGGCACCGGTGGTGCATCATGGTCTGGCCGCTTTGCCTGACGCCGATCTCAAGGCGCTGAGCGTTTATTTTGGCGAGTTGGCGGGCAGCAACAGCGATGATCCAGCGGCCGCTCCCAAACTCCAGGCCGCCGTCGACGAGCAGCACAAGATCAAGGATCTGCGGATTGATAACGGTGCCCGGCTGTATACCAGCACCTGTTCTGCCTGCCACTACAGCAGCAGCCAGCAGGTCAAGGGGCGTCCGCTGCTGGCGCTGGGCAGCGCCACCCATCTGGAAGACCCGAGCAACCTGATCAACGTGATACTTGATGGCTTTAGAAGTGATCAAGGGATCAGCGGTGTGGTCATGCCCCAGTTCCGCGATGCGCTCAGTGACGACGACATCACGGCCATTGCCACCTACCTGCGGCAAACGGCAGGTGAACAACCCTGGCCCAACCTGCTGCAAAAGGTGGGTGAGATCCGTCGTCAGCCCCGGTTCGAGCAGTGATTCACGGGAGAAGTGAGCATGGCTAGATTTATTTTGAACAGCAGGCCAGTCGTCGCTGACGTGGACAGTGATACGCCTCTGCTGTGGGTTATTCGCGATGAACTGAACCTGACGGGCACCAAGTTCGGTTGCGGTATCGGTGCCTGTGGTGCCTGTACCGTGCACGTGGGTGGCCGCGCCACCCGTTCCTGTATTACGCCGGTGTCCGCCGTGGAAGGGGCCGCCATTACCACCATCGAAGGTTTGTCCGAGCAAGGCGATCATCCGCTTCAGGTTGCCTGGCAGACACATCAGGTACCGCAGTGCGGTTACTGTCAGTCCGGCCAGATCATGCAGGCTGCGGCGCTGCTGAGCGATTTTCCCGATCCATCCGATGCCGATATCGATGCGGTAATGAGTGGCAACGTCTGCCGCTGCATGACTTACGTGCGTATCCGCGCGGCGATTCATGAAGCGGCGGCAGCCATGAAGCAGGAGGTCAAAAATGAGCCGGCCGTCTAGCTCGCGTGAGCCAACAGGCATGACCCGCCGTGGCTTTCTGGTGGTCATGACCGCGGTGGGTGTCAGTTTTGGTTTCCCCCGCGCCGTGTTGGCGGCCATGGACCCTGCGACGGCCGATGGCACGGCACTGTCGAATGAGGGCGCCCTCTACGAACCTTCACTGTGGTACTCCATCGATGGTGCCGGCAAGGTCAAGGTCAACATCATCCGTTCCGAAATGGGTCAGCATGTGGGGACCTCCATCGCCCGTATTCTTGCGGACGAGTTGGAAGTGCCATGGGACAGTGTGGAAATCGTCCATGTGGACAGCGCCAGGAAATGGGGCCTGATGGTGACCGGTGGCAGCTGGTCGGTGTCCCAGAGCTGGCCGGTTTACCGTCAGGCCGGTGCTGCCGGGCGCACGGCATTGATTGAAGCCGCCGCGAAAAAATGGGGCGTTTCGCCCAATGCGTGTATGGCCCTGGAAGGCATGGTGATTTGCGGAACGCGGAAAGTTTCCTATGGCGAACTGGTCGCCATGGGACTGACCCGGCAGTTCAGCGAAGCAGAACTGAAAGCGCTGCCACTCAAAGCCAATAATGACCTGAAACTGGTGGGTAAACCGGTCACGTCGCTGGATATTGCCAACAAGACCACGGGGCACACGATCTTCGGCATCGACGCCAAAGTGGACGGCATGGTCTACGCCAGCCCGCTGCTGCCGCCCACCCGTTACGGTGCCAAAGTGACCCAACTGGATGATGGGGCCGCCAAGGCGGTGAAAGGTTATCGCCAGACGCTGGTGCTGGATGACCCAAGCGGCACGGTGCCTGGCTGGGTGATGGTACTGGCTGACAGCTACTATGCGGCCCATAAAGCGGCCGGGCTGGTCAAGGTCAAATGGGAGGCCGGCGCGGCTGCCAAGGTGTCTGAAGCGGATGTCATCAATCACGGTCGAGCGCTGCTGAAGGATGCCGCCAAAGGCGCGATTCTGGATACCGGTGACACCAACACCGCACCGGTCTTTGGCAAGGCCGCGTCGACCCTCGAGCAGGAATATCTCACCCAAACCGTACTGCATGCGCAGATGGAACCGCTGAACGCCTTGGTTTTTCGCAACGATGATGGCATCTGGGAGATCCATTCCGGTTGTCAATGGCAGTCACTGACCGCACCGCTGCTGGCCACCGCGCTGGGCGTGAAGGAGGAAGAGCTGACGATCCGCGGCTATATGCTGGGGGGCGGTTTCGGTCGTCGTCTTAACGGTGACTACACGGTACCCGCGGCGCTGGCGTCCAAGGCACTGGGTGGCAAGCCGGTGAAAATGGTCATGGCCCGTGCGCAGGATATGCAGTTCGACAGCCCGCGTTCCGCGTCGGTGCAGCAGTTGAAGATGGCGTTCGATGCCGACAAGGCTGTCATCGCCATGGAACACCATGCGACTGCCGGCTGGCCGACCGAAGTGATGGTTCCGGTATTCATGCCCAAAGGTATCAATGGTCAGCCGTTCGACCCCTTCGCCATTGCCGGTGCCGATCACTGGTACAGCGTGGGCGCCCAGAAGGTCCGCGCGGTATCCAACGACCTGGCCAACGCGTCGTTCCGTCCCGGCTGGCTGCGTTCGGTCAGCGCCGGCTGGACCGGCTGGGCCGTGGAAAGCTTCATGGATGAGGCGGCACACCATGTCGGCAAGGATCCGTTGGCCTTTCGCCTGGCACTGTTGACTGCCGAAGGCCGTAACGCCGGCAGTGGTCCGATCGCCATGGGCGGGGCCTCCCGGCAGGCCGCTGTGCTGAAAAAGGCCGCCACCATGATTGGCTGGGGGACTCAGCAGCCGGAAGGCACGGGGTTGGGTATCGCCTCGACCTTTGGCCAGGAAAGGGATATGCCCACCTGGGTCGCCTGCGCTGTGCAGGTGCGTGTCGACAAGGCCACTGGCCTGGTTGATGTACAGAAGCTCTACATGGTGGTGGATGCCGGTATCATCGTCGATCCCGACGGTGCCGAAGCCCAGTGCCAGGGGGCTGCATTGTGGGGGCTGTCGATGGCGTTGTATGAAGGCACCGAGTTGCTGAACGGTCAGTTCAAGGACTCCAACTTTGATACCTATACGCCGTTGCGTCTGCTCCAGACACCGCCGCAAGTCAAAATCGAGTTTATCCCCAGCAATGCGGCGCCGTCTGGCCTGGGAGAACCCGCTGTAACACCGGTGGCTCCGGCCATTGCCAATGCCATTTTCAATGCGGTGGGTGTGCGTTTACGCAAATTACCGATGACACCGGATGATGTGAAAGCGGCAATCGGCAAGCGCTGATGTCAATAAAGCCCGGTGATCTCACCGGGCTTTCTGCTGATTTATACAAAGAAACTCGGCCTCGGCGCTCGAAACCGTTACCCTATGCCGCTGATATTTTGTATTTCTTCGAGGTAGCACCCGTGTTTTCCGAATTCGCCCTGCACGAACGCCTGCTCAAAGCCGTGGCCGAGCTTAAATTTGTCGAGCCAACGCCGGTGCAGGCCGCGGCTATTCCGCTGGCGTTGCAGGGGCGCGACCTGCGGGTGACGGCACAGACCGGCAGCGGCAAGACTGCCGCGTTCGTCCTGCCGATTCTCAATCGCCTGATCGGCCCGGCCAAGGTCCGCGTGAGCATCAAGACCCTGATCCTGCTGCCGACCCGCGAACTGGCCCAGCAGACCCTCAAGGAAGTCGAACGCTTCTCCCAGTTCACCTTCATCAAGTCCGGCCTGATCACCGGCGGTGAAGACTTCAAGGTCCAGGCCGCCATGCTGCGCAAGGTGCCGGATATCCTGATCGGCACCCCGGGGCGGATGATCGAGCAACTGAACGCCGGTAACCTGGACCTGAAGGAAGTCGAAGTGCTGGTGCTCGACGAAGCCGACCGCATGCTCGACATGGGCTTTGCCGAAGACGTGCAGCGTCTGGTGGACGAATGCCCGAATCGCCAGCAGACCATGCTGTTCTCCGCCACCACCGGCGGTTCCGGCCTGCGCGAGATGATCGCCAAGGTCCTGAACAACCCCGAGCACTTGCAGCTCAATGCGGTCAGCCAGCTGAACGACACCACGCGCCAGCAGATCATCACTGCCGACCACAACCAGCATAAAGAGCAGATCGTCAATTGGTTGCTGGCCAACGAGACCTATCAGAAGGCCATTGTGTTCACCAACACCCGGGCCATGGCCGATCGTATCTACGGCCGCCTGGTGGCCCAGGAATACAAGGCCTTCGTGCTGCACGGCGAGAAGGACCAGAAGGACCGCAAGCTGGCCATCGACCGCCTGAAGCAGGGTGGGGTGAAGGTCCTCGTGGCCACCGACGTCGCCGCCCGCGGCCTGGACGTGGAAGGCCTGGACCTGGTGATCAACTTCGACATGCCCCGCAGCGGCGACGAATACGTGCACCGTATCGGCCGCACCGGGCGTGCCGGTAACGACGGCCTGGCGATCTCGCTGATCTGCCACGGCGACTGGAACCTGATGTCGAGCATCGAGCGCTACCTCAAGCAGAAGTTCGAGCGCCGCACGATCAAGGAAGTCAAAGGTACCTACGGCGGTCCGAAGAAGGTCAAGGCTTCGGGCAAGGCGGTGGGCGTGAAGAAGAAAAAAACCGACGCCAAGGGCGACAAGAAGAAGTCGGCCGCCAAGACGCCGACCAAGCGCAAGAGCGCCAACCGACCGAAGACCGATGCGCCGTCGCTGGTCAGCAAGGACGGCATGGCCCCGCTCAAGCGGCGCAAGCCGGAAGCGCCGGCTGCCGAGTAACCCGCTATTCAGGCTGCGTGAAAACGCAGTGAAGCGGCTGCTCTCATACCCATGCCCCGACTTGTCGGGGCATGGGCGTTTTATGGGGGCACCGCGTTCCTTGTGTGCCTCAATCGGCCTGAACCGTTTTCAGGCACTTGAGCTCGGAGAAGTCCCGGCGCATGTCGTCGATCTTCTTCAGCAGTCGTGCCTGCTGGTCGGCGCTGCTCCCGGCCATCAGGTCCACCAGCAGGCTGCGGGCGGCCTGCTCCGCGCGCTCATGGGCCTGACGGTACTCGCTCGTCCACAGGCTGTCCTGATGTTGCAGCAATTGTTCGATCCGTTGCGGGAAATCCGCGCGTTGGCGCTGTTCGACCGCCGCACTCAATTGCATCTGCCAGTTCGTCCGGTTGGCCACCCATAGACGGTTCTGTTCACCCAGGCTGGCGGACCAGGCGGTGACGCGTCGTTGCTGGCTCAGGGTCAGCGGCCCGAGCCAGCCCTTGAGGCGTTTGCTCATGCGCTCGGCACGCTCGCGGACCTGTTCCTCCAGGGGCTGTGCCACGTATTGCGCCCGATGTTTACGCTGGTCCTCGGCAAAGGCCAGGTTCATCTCGGCCGCCTGTTGATCGCTCAGGCCCCGGAGCAGTTCGACCGCCGAGGGTGTCACCGCCCGCGCCACCTGCGCGATGGCCTGCCGGGCCTCGGCGGTGCGGGCCTGCACGGCGGCATCCGTGACCTGACGGGTTTCGACCATCCGTTGCACACGATCGAGCCAGTCCAGATAGTCCGGCAACTGCGTGCTGCAATGCCAGTGCAGGTGCTCCTTGAGGCGTTCGCGGAACCAGTCTTTCTGTTCGCGGTTCATGTCCACGTAATCGCCGAGGGTCCAGGGGATGATCACATCGAGGTTGCGATAGGCCAGGCTCACCCGGGAGCAGGAGCCGAGTGCCAGGCCCAGGAGCAGCAACGAGAAGAGGGGTGCCAGCCGGTACGACATGGGCGAATCCTGTTGAGGGCATTTCTCCATGGAACGCTGATGAGCCCAGTGGTTCAACCGCGTAATAGTTACCATAGATGACCACGGCGGCTGATGCCGACGCGCGGTGACCTGCACGCGGATCGATCAGCGCGTTTCGTGCAGTGGGTGTCGGAGGAGGGGGCTTCAGCCCTGCGCCTTGAGGTTCAAGGCGCAGAGTGGCTTGGGTGTTGCGAGGGGGGGAATTACTTTTTGCCGAGGCTGATCTGTTTCGAGGGAGCGAAAGTCTGGCCGCTGACGCCCTTGGCAATTTGCTGGATCTCGCCGCCGGATTTCAGGAAAGCGGCAATTTGCTCGTTGATCGAATCGCTGGTCTCAACGGCTGGAGCGGGCTTTGCTTTGCTGGTGGATGCTTTTACTCGCATGGCGGCCATTAACCTGTATAGATATAAACGGGATCGACCATCTTACCTGAAAGGCTTGACAATGGCTTGATAAATATCCAGTGAAACGTCAAGGAGCCATTGGGAGTATCTTCACATGGTCCCTGTTATTGTTGGCTAAGCTACTGTTTTGATTCGTAACAGGGCCTCGATATCTTTCGCGTAAGGGCAGGATTTCAAGGCAGGGCGTAGCCAACGGTCTGACGAACGGACGTGCTTCTGCAGGTAGGCCCTTGAAAATCAAGCCTTGCAGGGGGGGGGCACCCGGCGGCAAGCGCGGTGAAACAGCGCCGCGAAACTCGGGTAGAATGCCGTCCACGTAATGAGGGTATTGGAAATGGCTCTAGTCGGGCGTTATAACAGCTTGCAAGTGGTTAAACACACTAATTTCGGTTTGTATCTGGACGGTGGCGCGGACGGCGAGATTCTCCTGCCCAATCGTTATATCCCCAAGGATATTCCCAGTGAAGATGAAGACTGGCTGAATGTTTTCATTTATCTGGACAGCGCTGACAAGTTGATTGCCACGACGGAAAAACCAAAAGTTCAAGTCGGTGGATTCGCCAGTCTCAAAGTCAAGGAGGTTAACAGTATCGGTGTTTTCCTCGATTGGGGATTGCCCAAGGATCTGTTGTTGCCGTATTCCGAAGAGAAGCGCCAGTTGAGCGCCGGCGACTATTGCGTGGTGCATGTCTATCTCGACAAGCATACCCGTCGCATCACCGCCACGGCCCGCCTGGACCGTTACCTGGACAAGACGCCGGCCAGCTACAAGGTCGGCCAGGAAGTCGACCTGCTGGTGGCCGAAGCGACCGACATGGGCTTCAAGGCGATCATCAACAACAAGCATTGGGGCCTGATTCACAAGAACGAAGTGTTCAAGTTCCTGCGTGCCGGCAAAGAGGAAAAAGGCTTCATCAAGGAAATTCGTGCCGATGGCAAGATCAGCCTGAGCCTGCAACCCGTGGGCGAGGAAGCCTCCGGTAGCCTGAACGCGAAGATCCTCGCCAAGTTGCGTGAGAACAACGGTGTACTGGCAGTCAGCGACAAGAGTGATCCGAGCGTGATCAGTGGTTTGTTCGGCGTCAGTAAGGGCAACTTCAAGAAGGCGATTGGCGCGCTCTACAAGCAAGGGCAGATTGTGATCCATGCCGATCGCATCGAGTTGAGCTGAAACTTTCGTCGCCGAGGCGGGACAGAGTCGCTGTCCTGCCTGCCACACGCCCTGCGAGGCTCAGCGTTGAGCCATGGCCGACGCCGGCACCGAGGGGGTCACCGCCGGCCGCAACAACACCAACCCTGCCAGCAACAGGCCGCTGCCCGCCACGATCAGGGCCGCTTGCAGACCACCACTGAAGTGGCTGCTCAAGGCCGCGAGCAAGGGGCCGCTGAGTTGACCGATGGCGAAACAGGCGGTCAGCAGTCCGGCATTGCGCTGGGTCGTGTGCGGCGCCAGTTCCCGCGAGCGCTGCATGACCAACTGCATGCAGGCCAGGAATGGCGTCCCGCAGAGCATGACTCCCAGAACCAGCCCCAGCCCGCTCGACAACAGGCAAGCGAAGACCCCGGCGGCCTGCAGCCAGAGCGTCAGCATCAGCCAGCGGCGGGTACTCTCGGGGCTGGCGCGACGCAGACTTGCCAGCACCACGCCGAGGGCCGCGAGCAGGCCGAAACCGGGCCAGAACAGGTCGGCCTGCCATTGGCCGTGGAAGCGCGCATTGGCCATCTGCGAGAGAAAGGTTGCCGGAATGATGTAGCCCAGGCCATACAAGGCATAGACCAGGCAAAGATGGCCGATGGGCTGCTGCTCGCTGTCCGCGGCCACGGGGGCGGCGGCAGCGGCGGGCGTGGCGCTCGGAAGGGGCAGGAACGGCAGGATCAGCAGCAACATCAGCAGGCCGACGCCGGCGTACACCAGCCACAGGGTCGACGAGTTCTGTCCCAGCAGGTTCGAGCCCAGTGCCAGCAGGCCGGTGAGCATGATGCCCAGGCCAGGGCCGGCAAACACCTGGGCGCCGAGCCGTGGCCGGCCAGCGGCATGGGCGAGCGGCAGGCTCAGGCTGGTGATCATGACCACGACCCAGGCACTGGCGACCCCGGTGCCGAAGCGCAGCAACCAATGCGACCAGAAACCGTGGGCCCAGAACGACGCCAGGGTCAGCAGCACGCAAAGCCACAGGCCCGCGAGCAGGCGCAGGCGGACTTGTTCCGCGCGCCGGGCGAACATGGCATCCACCGCGCCCAGCAGGTAGCCCAGGTAGTTGGCGGCGGCGATCAGGCCGCCCGCGGTCAGGTCGATCTGGCCTTCGCTGATCAGGTGCGGCAGTTGCGGGGTCAGGGCGAAGCGACCAACCCCCATGGCCATCATCAGGGCAATGAAGCAGGCGGTCAGGCGAATCAGAGGTGACATGGCGTCATTTCCTGGCAGAGGACTATGACCGCTAGGCTAGGATCGATTGACTTTCTTTAAAAATGAATAATAGTGAGTAACTTGTTCATTTTTGGAGATGGTCATGGAGTTCAGCCAATTGCGGATCTTCCAGGCGGTGGCCGAGGAAGGCTCCATCACCCGCGCCGCCGAGCGCCTGCACCGGGTGCCGTCGAACCTGTCCACGCGACTCAAACAGCTTGAGGAGCAGCTGGGCGTCGAACTCTTTCTGCGGGAGCGCCAGCGCCTGCAACTGTCTCCGGCCGGCAAGGTGTTGCTCGATTACTCGAGCCGGTTGTTCGCGCTGCATGACGAGGCCCATGCTGCCGTGCGCGGCGGTCAGCCGGCGGGGGACTTCGTGCTGGGTACCATGTACAGCACCGCGGCGATTTACCTGCCATCGATGCTGGCGCGTTATCACCGCACTTATCCCGAGGTGAACCTGCAGGTGCAGTCCGCGCCCAGCGGCGAACTGCTCGAAGGGCTGGTCTCGGGGCGCCTCGATGCGGCCCTGGTGGATGGCCCGCTGCAGCTGGCCGGGCTCGACGGCATTTCGTTCTGCGATGAAACCCTGGTGCTGATCTGCCCGGCCGATCACCCGCCGGTGCGCAGCGCCCTGGATGTGCAGGGGCAGCCGGTGTTCACCTTTCGCCGTGGCTGTGCCTACCGCCTGCGGCTGGAGGCCTGGTACGGCCACTATCACGCGACCATGGGCCGGGCCATCGAGATCGAATCCTATCCTGGGATGCTCGCCTGTGTGACCGCCGGTTCCGGCGTGGCGATGATGTCCGAATCGATGCTGGCCAGCCTGCCCGGGCGGGAAAGCGTGTCGGTGCATCCGCTGGTCGAACCTTTTGCCAGTGCCAGCACCTGGCTGATGTGGCGCAAGGGCATGGTCGGCGCCAACCTGGCGGCCTGGATCGAGTTGCAGAAAACCACCGTGCTCCCGCCGACGAACAGCACCGAAGGGTTCCGTGCGTCGGCTTGAAGCGTTTTGCCATGATTTATATCGAAGATCCTTGCGCGAGGGACAGCATTGCGTAGGACTTAGGGCTATGATCTGTGTGAAGCGGCTACAGAACTCCGTCGCTCGCATTACCCTGAAGGGGGCTATATGAAAGACAAACTGCAAACTTGGCTCCATGATCTCGGTGTTGCCCTTGGCCTGATCGAACCGCCACTGCAGCCGGTGCCTATTCGCACGGACGATGAGCGCCGTCGTCGTCAGCCGCGTCGGTAAGCGTTTTCAGGGGGTGACGGGGCTTGCGCCGGGGGGCGCTGGCTCGTACACCCTCTGAGCGGGTCACGCGGTCGGCGCAGACGCCGAACCTGGTGTCCCTGGCTCAATGCCGGCCAATCTTCTGCAGGAAACGACTCAAGTCGTTGACCGTGACCGCTTCCTTGAGCAAGCGGTCTTCCTCTTCGGTAAACGCTGTCAGATCAAACTCATCTTCAAGACGGAACATCAGTTCTTCGATGTCCTGTTTATCCAATCCCAGCGTCTGCAAGGTCTGATCGTCGGCGAACGCCTGAGGGGCATCGAGCCGTTGGCTGACGACATCATGCACGCTCTTGCGAATATGGGTTCTTCTCATGCGTCCGGGCTCTTTGGGCAAGGGCGGCGGGACTGCGCCGCAGGGAAAGACTTCTTGTTGTTCGACCCTTTCCTGGGGTATGGCGATAGCTGTCGGGGATGATACCCGCGATCCTTGTACTTACTTGTCAACCAAGAAAGTAGTCGCTGTAGGCCAGTACAGCACAAGTTTCGTGAAGGGCTTGACCGTTCATCTTCCTGGGCGGCGCAAGGGCGTTCGGTGCAGAGGGCGACCGGTAAAAAAAACGGGTGCGACAACCGACGTCGCACCCGCTGAAGTAACCGCGATATCAGATGGCGCCGGCTACGGTGGCCGGGCGCGGGGACAGCAGGCTGACCACGACGAAGCTGATCAGGCCGACGGCCAGGCTGTAGTAGATCGGTGTGTTGGCGTCCAGGCCGTCCTTGATCATGAACGCCAGGGCGGTGATGAAGCCCAGGGTCATGCTGCTGATGGCACCGCTGGTGGTGGCGCGCTTCCAGAAGATGGCGCCGATCAGCGGAATCAGCATGCCGCCCACCAGCAGGTTGTAGGCCAGGGTCAGGGCACTGATCACGTCGCTGACCACCAGGGCGATGCCCAGCACGACGATCCCGGTCAGCAGCGTGAACAGGCGGTTCACCGCCAGGCTCGACTGTTTGCCGCCACGCAGTTTCGGCAGCAGGTCTTCGGTCAGCACGGTAGAGGCGGCCAGCAGGCCGGCGCTGGCGGTGGACATCATGGCCGCCAGGGCCGCGGCGATCACCAGGCCACGAATGCCGTCGGGCAGCGACAGCTTGACGATGGCGGCAAAGGCGTTGTTGACGTTGGCCAGGTCCGGAATCAGCACATGGGCGGCCATGCCGATCAGCGCGCAGGCCAGGCCGTAGGCGATGCAATAGACCCCGGCGACGCTGCCGGCATACTTCGCGACTTTCTCATCCTTGGCGGTGAACACCCGTTGCCAGATGTCCTGGCCGATCAGGATGCCGAAGAAGTAGATCAGGAAGTAGGTGATGATGGTGTCCCAGCCGATGGTGGTGAAGCTGAAGCTGGCGGCCGGCAGCTTGCTCACCAGTTCGTCCCAGCCGCCGACGCGGTAGAGGCAGATCGGCAACAGGATGAACATCAGGCCCACGGTCTTGATGATGAACTGGACGATATCGGTCAGGGTCAGCGACCACATGCCGCCGATGGTCGAGTAGGCCACCACCACACCGCCGCCCAGCAGCACCGAGAGCCAGAACGGCAGGTTGAACAGCACTTGCAGCACGGTACCGATGGCCAGGATCGAGGTCACGCCGATCATCAGCGCGTAGGCCAGCATGATCACCGCGCTGGCCTGGCGGGCCATGGGGTTGTAGCGTTTCTCCAGGACCTGGGTCACGGTGAAGATTTTCAGCTTCAGCAGCGGTTTGGCGAGGAACAGGTTCAGCGCGATGATACCGAACCCGAGGGCCGCGCAGAGCCAGAAGCCGGAAATCCCGTGGACGTAGCCCAGGCGCACGGTGCCGACCGTGGAAGCGCCGCCCAGTACCGTGGCGGCCATGGTGCCCATGTACAGCGTCGGGCCCAGGTTGCGCCCGGCCACCAGGTAGTCTTCGTGGGTCTTGGCCTTGCGCATGCCGTAGTAGCCGAGCACGAGCATGCCAGCGGCATAAATGAGTACAACCAATAAATCCAAAGCCATGACGGCGTGTCTCCGATTATCTTTTTTATGGTGAGCTGTGGTTCAAGCCGCCTGGCGCATTCCAGGCTTCAACGTTTTGCCATCGTGGCTGCGCGCATCCTGCGGTCCATGGGCCTGTACCGTTTCCGGGAACAGGCCGGGCAGGGCCGGGTATATCAGTGAGGCCGGCCCGAGGGTGATCGGCAGGCTGATGTCGATGCCATCGGTCAGGTTGGTGAAGTACAGGCCCTCCAGCGGGCCGGGGATCCAGGCGCCCAGGCCGCTGGGTCGGGCGCCGCGTTCATGGAGATCCTCAGCGGTGGGCGACGCCGGGCAGTACGCAGAGCATCTCGTACAGCAGGTTGGCGCCCAGCAGCGAGGTGTTGCCGGTGGTGTCGTAGGGGGGCGAGACTTCCACCAGGTCGCAGCCGATCAGGTCGAGGCCCTGGCAACCGCGGACGATCTCGATCGCCTGGATGGTGGTCAGGCCGCCGATTTCCGGAGTGCCGGTACCGGGCGCCCAGGCCGGGTCGATGCCGTCGATGTCAAAGCTCAGGTACACCGGGCCGCCGCCGACTTTTTCGCGTACTTCGGCCATCAGGGGCTCGAGGGACTTGTGCCAGCACTCTTCGGCCTGGACCACGCGAAAGCCCTGCTTGCGGCTCCAGTTGAAGTCCTCGGCGGTGTAGCCCTGGGCGCGCAGGCCGATCTGCACCACGCGGTCGCAGTCCAGCAGGCCTTCTTCCACGGCGCGGCGGAAGGTGGTGCCGTGGGCGATTTTCTCGCCGAACATGTGATCGTTGACATCGGCATGGGCGTCGATGTGCACCAGGCCGACCTTGCCGTGCTTCTTGTGGATGGCCCGCAGGATCGGCAGGGTGATGGTGTGGTCGCCGCCCAGGGTCAGCGGGATGACATTGTGTTCGAGGATGGCGTCGTAGGCTTCTTCGATGATGCGCACGGCGTCCAGCAGGTTGAAGGTGTTGATCGCCACGTCGCCGATGTCGGCGACCGACAGCGAGTCGAAGGGCGCGGCGCCGGTGGCCATGTTGTAGGGGCGGATCATCACCGATTCGGCGCGGATTTCCCGCGGGCCGAAACGGGTCCCGGCGCGCAGCGAGGTGCCGATGTCCAGCGGCACGCCGATGAACGCGGCATCGAGGCCGGCGGGCGATTGCAGGTGCGGGAGGCGCATCATGGTGGCGATACCGCCGAAGCGCGGCATTTCGTTACCGCCCAGTGGTTGGTGAAGAATCTTGTCCACGGGTAAGCCTCATCAATTATTTTGGTTATCAGGGGGCGATTCTGCGAAAGGCGCCGGGCGGGAAGAATCGCTGACGGCAAATAGTTAGTTCAGATTTTTCTAAACTAATGGGAAACTGAGGGATAGATTTGTTTCCGGCAATGCAGACCTTGCACAGGAACTCCCATGGCCAACGCTTTACCCGACCTCAAACTATTGCGCATTTTCGTCAGCGTGGTCCGGCACCAGGGCTTTGCCAACGCCCAGCAGGAACTCAATCTCTCGACCTCGGCCATCAGCACCTACATGAGCCAGCTCGAAGCCTCCCTGGGCCTGGTGCTCTGTCATCGTGGACGCGGCGGTTTCAGCCTGACCAGCAAGGGCGAGCTGTTCCACCAGGAAACCCTGCGCCTGCTCGGCGAACTCGAAGGTTTCGAGCAGTACGCCGCCGCCCTCAAGGGGGAGTTGCGCGGTACCTTGAACCTGGGGGTGATCGACTCCACGGTCAGCGAACCGGCGTTGCCGTTGGCCGAGGCCATTGGCGCCTACAGCCAGGAGCACCCGGCGGTGCATTTGCACCTGTCGGTGATGAGCCCCTACGAATTGCAGCTCGGTGTGCAGGACAACCGCCTGGACCTGGCCATCGGCGCTTTCTCCACGCGCATGAGCGGGCTGGTCTACCAGCCGCTGTACCGCGAGCAGCATTGGTTGTATTGCAGCAATCGCCATCCGCTGTACAACGAGCGACGCATCCCGGAACAGGTGATTACCCAGCAACGTATGGTCGGACGCGGTTACTGGAGCCAGGCCGAGCTGGCGCGCCATGGTTTCAAGCACAGTGCGGCGACGGTGGAAAGCATGGAGGCGCAACTGATCCTGGTGCTGTCCGGCGCCTATATCGGCTACCTGCCGGAGCACTACGCGCAACCCTGGGCCGACAAGGGCGACCTGCGGGTGCTGTTGCCGGCGACCTTCGGTTACCAGGCTCCGTTCTCCATGATCCTGCGTCGGGGGCGTAGCCGCGAACCCTTGATCCAGACGTTCCGTGACCTGCTCAAAGCGCAGCTCAACCAGCCCTGATCGGTAGTCATTCAATGTCCAGAGTCCGCTGTGAACGCTGCCTGCGTCCTGAAAACCATTGCCTGTGCGCGCTGATCCCGCAATTGGACAGTCGTACCCGGGTGCTGCTGTTGCAGCACCCCAGCGAGGTCAACCATGCCCTGAACACCGCCCGGTTTGCGGCGCTGGGATTGGCCAACGCCGAGCTGCGGGTCGGTGAAGTCTTCGAGGATCTACCCCGACTGCTGGAGCGACCCGGTTACCAGGCGAAGTTGCTGTTTCCGGCGGACGATGCGCAACCCTTGCAGGCTTATACGGCCGCACCGGGCGACCTGCCGCTGTTGCTGGTGGTACCCGACGGCACCTGGCGCAAGGCGCGCAAGCTGCTCTACCTCAATCCGTTGCTGGCGGCATTGCCACGGGTGACGCTGGGGGAGGGGGCGGTTTCCCGCTACCGATTGCGCAAGGCGCCGGAGGCGGGGGCGCTGTCGACGGTGGAGGCGATTGTCCAGGCGCTGGAAACCCTTGAAGCACCGGCTTCGTTCGCGGCGTTGCTGAGGCCGTTCGAGGCGTTGATCGAAGGGCAGATCCGGGCGATGGGTGAGGAGACTTTCCTGCGCAATCACGAAAAAAATCGCCCGGCAGTGCCGGGCGATTGAACTCACGCGATCAGCCGACTCAGTGATGACGTGGCTTGAGGATCGCCGGTTTCTCGTCCGGGGCGTTGCACAGCAGGTACAGCGCGGTCAGGGCTTCCGGGATCTGCACCACCATGTCGTCCATCAGGTTGGCATCGGAGGCGATATCGGCGAATTCGGGTTGTTCGTCGAACAGGCCGGAACCGACCATGATCGGCAGGAGCATCTCGCTGACTTCTTCCTCGGCGGTTTCGAACCAGGCTTCCTCGCGCAGGAACACGCCTTCCATGAAGCCGATGCACCAGCCGCGCAGTTCGGAATCGTCCGGGTCGTCGCCCAGGTCCAGGTCGCAGGGCAGTTCGAATTCTTCATCGGACGCCAGCTGACGGGCGATATGGGCCTTGAGCTGGATCAGCGTGGCCTCGATCTCTTCGCGCTGGGCGGCGTCGCTGTAGTGCGGCTCCTCGGCGAACAGGGCGTCGATCCATTCACGATCGGGGACGATCTCGGCACAGATCGACAACGCGGTCAGGTAGCCATGGGCGGCCACGTAGTCCAGCGCTTCTTCGTGCAGCTCGTCGGCGTCGAGGAAGGCTTGCAGGCGGGTGAGTTGCTCAGCGAAGGACATTGAAGGCTACCTTGGGAATAAGGGAATAAACGATAGGCAATTCTAGGCGTTCTTGAGCCCCCAGGCCAGCAAGCACTGAATTCCCTTAACCGACCGGCATCGCCCCTTGCCGTCGGACGCTCGGGTATACTGCCGCGCTTTGTGATGCGCGGCGGGTCTTCAGGACGGTTCGGGAAATGCCTGCTTACGGATTTTTTCGTGAAATCGGCGAATCTTGAGCCAACCTTCAGGGCTGTACGAGAACTCGCCGAGCGGCGATCAGGCAAGGCAAAAACAGGCGAGGAAGCGGAGTTTAGTCCACTAAATGAG
>NZ_JXDG01000017.1 GCF_000820515.1 Pseudomonas batumici
AGGGCGGCAGGTGCTGCATCGCTGCTGCTTGATCCACATGGGTGTCAGGCACGACTCGGTCGTAGCCAATGATGAGGAAACGGGTTCGACAGGTTCAACCGATCAGGTTGAGTTAAAGGGCAAACCCTGCAGTTAAAAACTGCAGGGGGCGGTGGCTTGTAACCTTGACGCGAGACCGGCTAATGGGTGTCCCCTTTTCGCGTTGATCGGCGCTGCGCTGTTCTGGATTACCCCGTTCAACCCCTGGCAAGCAGGGCTGATCGCGCTGTTGATCAACCTACTGGGCTTTGCCGGTGGCATCGTCATGTCGGCGATCAAGCGCGACCGCGGGGTCAAGGACTGGGGCCATATGATCGAAGGCCACGGCGGCATGCTCGATCGGTTGGACTCGGTGTGCTTTGCCGCGCCGATTTTCTTTCATCTGGTGCGCTACTGGTGGACGTGAGGGGCGTTGTCGAGGCGTAAAGGCAGGACAACTCCCTTTCCCTTGACTGAAATTTCCTAGAAAATCCCAACCCGTTGCGCCTGCCAGACTCGACGACTAGTCTGCATACCGTCACTGCAAATTCAGTGATCGGTTTTGACAGACCGAAACTCACAGGCGCCAACAGCGCCCCAGCACCGTAGCAGGCGCTTTTTTCATGCCTGTCGTTGTGTGTCATGGCGGCTGTGCGCAGGGCATCTTCGGATGCGCCGGGTATCCTGTGTCCGGTCTGTCAACCTACGTACAGCTGCCACCCAATCCTGTTTGACAGCAGGGAGTGGCAGCTCCTTCAACACAGGAGCGACACCATGTTCAAGATCACCCCCAATCCACCCCCTTTATCCAGTGCCGAGGCCATCGACCCGCAAGCGGCCGAACGGGCCTTTGCTCATTACAACCTGACGCCCGGGGCCAATCCAAAACCCACCCGTGCGACACCGACGCGGGACCTGTTGCCTGAAGCGCAAAGCCAGGAAGAGGCCTTGGTCAATGCGTATTCCATACTGCAATCCGCTGCGGCCACAGCTTATGAAAATGCCGACAACCAGACCGGCGCCAATCGCAAGGTGGCGATGGGTGTCGTGCATTTGATTGAACTGGCACAGTTGTGGGTGAATTCGGTGTTGGACAAGCGCACGGCAGATATCAATAGCTGACATCGTGTAAGACGCGGGACGGGGAGTCAGGCTCCCCGCTTCCAGGACATAGCAAATGGGGGAAAATAAATGCGTCCGGTTTCCTCCGCCGGTTATATTTCAGTTTTTTGTATAGGCGTATCAACGATCCCTATGACGAACAGCATGCTCGGCTTTTTCGGCCTGCGCGGGGCGTCGTTTTTTCCCGGCCCGTTCCAACAACTCGTTCAAGACAAACCAGATCGCTATCAGCAAGCCGATAAAAACAAAGGTGTTGTGACTGTGAAACAGCCCCTGCAATTTTCCGGCAAGCCACGCCGAGATCACCATCAACAGCACAAAGCGCAGTCCGGTTAGCACTGCTCGAACGTATGCATCACCGATATTTCCAGACATTCCATAGTCTCTGAGGTGGCAGGCAATCACGCCTGGGTGATAGAAAAATTAAGACCGCGGGTTAAACGCCATCGGAACATGCCCGGTCAACCAGACACCGTTTTCCGAAAAAGGGTAAACTATGCAGTTAAAATCTGCAGGATGCGGTGGCTTGTAACCTTGACTTGAGACCGGCTAATGGGTGTCCCCTTTTCGCTGTTTGTTTATGGCAAACTGATAATGCTGACGATTGGCGCCCTACGGATGCATGAGCAAAGCTTCAGATTCTACCTGGCCGAAAACGGCGCTTGGTCGACCGAGCATATGCCAATGTCGTTTATCCACCCGGTTTGATCTCTTCTATCCTCCAGACGAGATTGCGCGCCATCCTACAAAACAGACAGGAGTCTCATTTGCCCACACCTCCCCTTCGCCAGATTCGCGCGCAATACGATGACAAGACTATTCGTGTCTACCAGGCCTATTCGGACTCCATAGCCAATGCGGCCCTCGCCCACGGAACCTTTGTCTCACCTCCGTTCAAGATGGAGCGGATGACCTGGATAAAACCCTCCTTCCTCTGGATGATGTATCGATCCGGCTGGGGCCTCAAAGACGCCGGACAGTCACGTATCCTGGCAATCGATATCTCCCGCGAAGGTTTCGAATGGGCCTTGGCCCATAGCTGCCCGAGCCACCCTGAAGAGTCGATGAGCAAGGAACAATGGCAGACCTTGAAGGAAAGCGCGCCTGTACGCATCCAGTGGGACCCGGAGCGAGACCTGTACCTTCAGCCGCAAACACATCGGGCCATTCAGATAGGCCTGGGCAAGGAGGCCGTCGGGCTGTATGTCAATGAGTGGATACAGCACATAACCGACGTAACGCCACTGGCTCGCCATATTCATGATCTGGTAAGCAGTAACAAGCTTGAAGAAGCGTACTCCGCACTCCCTGACGAAATCGAGTACAGCCACGCTTGAGATGCACGGTAGGCAGGCCGGAGCGCCACGTTTAAACGCTTCCCACAGCTGGAAATACAGGCCGATGCCAATCAGTCGCTCCAGGTATCCTCTGCCAAAAAAAGGGGGACGCCCATTTCGGTCCTTTTCGACGGCAATATGCCAGCGCTGACGGAGAGGATGATATGTCCAATTTGCTCATGCTGGTTGCCCAACGACGTGTTGGAAATCGGCCCGGACGCATCGAGCCTCGGGCTGTAAAACGAAGACCTCAGGCCTACCCGCTGCTGACCAAACCACGTCGATCAGCAAGGGCGGATGTCAGAAAGTACGGGCACCCAAAACATGTTAAGTAAGTGCCATTCGTACCTATTCCCTTTAAACCGAAAGTCCTCCCCCGTCACCCAAGGATAGAATTTTAAAATTGGCGCAGAGTAGAACAGTAAGGACTCCCTGCCTCAAGCCGGAGTATCACCAGTGATTCTGTTGAGGGACAGGTTTAAATTTACCACTACGAACAACCTCTTCATAAGCCAATTTAGCCGCCTGAAGCTTCTCCTCATAAACACCAGCATTATCATTATTCAACTTAACCAAAACGGATTTTAGATTCTCATGAATCAATAGCTCTTCAGGCGCCAAATTTACCGCATCTTCATAACACTTCAGCGCCCCTTCGAAATCACCAACTTTCGCCAACAGGGCTCCAAGCTCTACATAAGGATCAACAAACGAAGGCTCCGCCTCAATTGCGGCCTGATAGTACTTGAAAGCTCTCACAAACTCCCCTTCCCTTTCACCTCTAACGCCCGCAAGGTAAAAATATCGAGGAATAACATAGTCAGGAGAAAGCAAATTCGCTGCCTCATAAAACCTTACCGCCTCAGCAATATCTCTTCGATAAAAACTAATATTACCTAAACACTCAAGCCGAATGATTTCGGGAACCTCGCCGGATTTCCTTTCAAAAAATTCGACTCCACTTTCGATTTGACCCTTAGAGAGACAACGAATCAAGTCATCCCTTATTTTGTATGCTTCTAAAATATCCATAATCACTTCCCAATCGGCCTAACACTTTTAATAATTGAATTAAATAATTCCAACTGACTAGATGGGACCCCTATATTTCTAAAATTAGAGAGCGGATCAATACCTTCAAAATTAATTTTGATCGCATCCACCCCCTTCGACCCTGCTTGATTTACAGCAGAGCGCATTAACAAATCATAGGCTTTCCTATCAAGAACAAATTCAAGAGTCGCTTGTGATGTATCCAACGCCGCTTTATTCTGAAAATCATCAACTTTTCCTATCGACTCAGAAAGGTATTTGCTTGAGTTCGTCCCTGGAATAGAAGCTTGTAATTTTCCAGAATTCAGCGTCGCACCAGCTTCGACTGTCGACATTTTTCGGTACAGCGAAATCGTATCGGCTCCATTTTCTACAACACCTTTTGCACCGTTTAGGGTAGCAACAAGCTCAGCGCCACCCCCTCCAAAAAGCTTCTCAGAGGCTGCCCCAAAGACCTTACCAATCGGCCCACCAATCGGGGCAAACGACCCAACAAACAAAGCTTCGTCTAGCGCCTTGGCATTAACGGCAGCCTGCCATCGCTTGGTTTCGCTGTCCTGCCAGTCAAGGTTGGCACCGGAAGCGTTACACTCTGAATCAGCACAGGGTAGAAGTCTAGGAGCGAATGACTGACCAGCAACCTCTACCGGCTCCCTGTACCCTCCATTACTATCCAACACTCGCCCACTAAGCAGATCCCGCTTGTCATCACCAACAGTGACCTTGCTCCACTCCTGTACAGGCGGCGTCGGTAGCGCCGCCCATTCATATGATTTGCTGTGTTGCTGGATGAAGGCGATGATGTCCAGATCAGCCTTGGCATACTGCTGCAAATACTTGCCACTGCTTCCTAGCTCAACCCAATTTCCGCCCTCATCGTATCTCTCGCCTTTCGATGCAACAATATCGGTGCCAGCGCTAATATCTGTACCTTTGACACTCGAAAGCCGCATTTGCTCTTCGATTTGCTCAGCCGTGTATTTTCCATCACTGAGCCCAGCCAACTTTTTCGCCAGCGCCTTATCATCTGGATGCAATTGCCGATTGTATTGATCAGCCATTAATGCAACCCAGGACGCTTTGCCAACATCTCCCCCGGCCAGTCCCGATGCCGTCAGACCAACAATTTGGGAAAATGCTTCGCGCAACTTCGGTTGCTTATCGAAGGTATCATTGAGAACACCAGCCATAGCCTGACTAGCACCCGCCGCTATAGCTCCAGTCTTAAAATCACCACCGGTGGCGCTAGAGATAGCCCCGCCAAACAGTGCGTGCATAGCTATCCTTGCCGAGCCCCCCTCCTTCCATATAGCCTCACCTACAGTATCACCGGCATCACGAGCAGCATTCATATGATCCTGCGCATAACTGCCAACAAAGTTAAATGCCGTAGCCGCAACAACGTTGCCGGCTTGCGTGACGAGTCCTTGTTGCAGATTCTCACTCAAGCTGCCGCCACCGATGGCCGTTTTGATCGCCCCAGCGGCAACGCCCTGTGCCGCCGCATGGATTGCAAAACCGCCGATACCCTCCAGGGTGCTGAGGTCAAACCCTTTCGTCAGGTTATTGAATGGTTTTGTAGTACCTCCCAACTTCGAATCAATGACCCCTTGCGTAAACCCGGCAGTCAATCCGGATATCGCAGCGTTCTTAAGGCTGTCACTGCTGAAGGTATCTTTTACAACGGCCCCCAAATTGCCTTTATTGCTGATAGCACTGTTGGCGGCCGTAGTTTCCAGGCTAACAAACGCAACGTTTGCAATCGTCGCCGTGATAGAGCCCTCGGCGGCTCCGACCAAGGTTGCACCCGCACCACCTGTTACAGCGGCCAGCAAAATGGCCAGGATCAGTTGCGCACCCGCGCCCAACCCCGAATGCTGATACTTGAAGCTTTGGTGGATCTCCTCAACTTTTCTCCAGTCGATGTCCCCTCGGGCTTCTGCCTTTTTCAGCCAGGCAAGACTCGGGTCAGCCTTGACCATGGCATCCACAGCCTGACTGACGGTTTGTTGATTGACCTGCTTGATATCAACTTTCAGACCATCGACAGCCTTGATCGTCAACTGTCCCTTAGCGACCATTTGGCTCTGACGAAAGGTTTCGTCTGTATGGCCTTCGCCCTTCATGGACATCCAGGCGAGGCTACTATTGCTCTTCTCGTGACTTTCCTGATGAAGGTCCTTCTGCCCTTCGAAGGTAATACCCCCACCACTCTCAATCGTCAGATCCTTACCACTCTCAAGCTTGGCCACCTGATAGTGCTGGTCGCTGCCACTCTGCAGCGTCAGGTTGCCACCGGTCTTGATCTCGCTCCCGACATTGGTCACTTGGGTGACTTCATCGTGCTGGGTCTTCTTGCGGCCCCAACTGCCCCTTTTCTTCATGTCGTACAGCGAGTAGTCGCTGTTTTGCGCAGACAGCAGATCCAGCTTGTCGCCCGCCACCAGGTACGCTTCATCTCCCGCACTGACCCGGCTGGCGATCAGCCCCAGGTCCTTGCCAGCGCTGAGCTTGACGTCCCCACCGGCCTGAACGGTCGTCGCCACCTGAGCAACATGGTCTTTCTGGGTGGTTTCCCTTCGGCTTTTGGAGAGGAAATGGCTCTCGTCCGCTGCCGAACTCAGCGTCAGGTTATCCGTTGCGGCCATGGCGATATCGCGCTTGGCATCGATCTGGCTGGCGATAGCCGTCAGATCGCGCCCGGCCGTCATCTGCAGATCACGCCCCGCACTGACCGTCGATCCCGTCTGGGTGATGGAACTGCTGTGTACCCCCCCACCGGAGTCGGTGGAGTCATGGCTCTCGGTCGCCGCGATATTGATATCGCGCCCAGCGTTGATCAGCGTATCCCCACCGCTTTGCAGCACGCTGCCGCTGTTGGTTACATCGCGGCCGGCCTTGGCGGTGAGGTTGTTCGCGGCTTCGATACGCGCAGCGCTGTCGAGCAGTTCACGGTGTGTGGCGAAGCCGGTACCCTGGTCGGTGTGGTTGACATCGCGCTGGTTGAGCACGTCGCCGGTAACGGCCGTCACGCTCACATCACGCCCGGCAATGATCCCGCCCGACTTGTTGACGAGGTTGTTACCGGCCAGCAAGTCCAGACGATTGCCCGCTTCGATCAGGCCGGTGTTGACCAGATCGGTGCCCGCCATGGCCGACAGGTTGTTGCTGGCGCGCAAGGTCCCGCTGTTTTCCAGGTTCGCACCGGCAATCAGGGTGACATCCGTGCCCTGGATCAACGCGCCATTCGGCGCCAGGCGGTTGTTGGCGTTAGCCAGGTAGAGCACCGGCACCAACACTTCCTCGCCGTTGACGACCTGCTTTTCCATCCAGACGATGTCGTGGGTCAGGGCCGCGACCTGCTCGGAAGTCAGGGTTACACCGACCGACAGATTGAGCTGCTGCTTGCTGCTGATGGCGTTGTCCATCAGATACTTGAACAGCTTCTCGTTCGAGGTTTGGCCATCGATGAAGCGTTGGCCCGTACGGGCCACCACCGCCTGCTGAATCAGTTTCTGCTCATAGAAACCATCACCCAAGCGCTTGGCGCTGGTGTCCGGGTTATAACCCAATCCACTCAGCAGGTAGTCCGAGCTCATGAACTGCTTGAGGTCAGTGAGTACCGGGTTGGTTTCGATCAGGTATTTCTGCGGGTTGGACTTGACCGACATATCCGGCAGGCCCTGCACGCGAGCCAGGGTCGATATGCTCGTGGCCGCACCCGATGTGGCGACGGGGGCGATTGCCGGAATCAGCGGGTCGCGCTGAGTCACCGGCAAGGTCGGCGTCACACCGGGAACCACCACGGCCTGATGAGCGGCATCGACCTGCACCGCCCCTGGTTGGGTGATGGCCGAGGTGCTGCTGTTGTAACCCGGCAGTTGGATGACATTGCTACCGCTATCGACAGGCGCGGCAACGTTGATGGCGCTGGCACCGACGCTGCTGCCGGTGACCTGACGGGTGGTCTGGGTCAGCTGCCGATCACTGGCGGCAACCGGCGAGAGATCGCCGATCTGGAAACTACGCGCCTGGACGTCCGGCAGGCTTTGTTGACGCTGGGCGGTACTGACCGCAGCGCCCCCCATGCTCCAGTTTTGCGAACCGAGGTTGGCCTGGCTGGCCTGCCGAACCGAACCACCCTGCCCGCTCAGGCGGAACAGGCCATTCTGCCCGGTGGGCAGGCTGAAGCCCGGGAGTGCGAGGGG